>CAZXXS010000078.1:0-93443 GCA_964644845.1 uncultured Cytophagia bacterium
CTACCAAAGAGCCCGCTGTGTGTCAAGCCGGAACTGCTGCGTGCGTTTCCCCACGGCGAACCCTCACACACGTAACATCCTGTCGCCTCGCGAGCAAACCCACACGGAAGCGTGGGAACCAGGGGGGTCTAACCCAGCCAAGTGACCGAACTCGGCACGAAGCTGCTCCCCGTGGATCACAGCACCACGGGGCCTTGCGCCGGACAGGACAAATTCGCTTTCCGCCCCCCTCGAGCCCCCTACGCCTGTTCAGGACATTCACAGGCAGCAGCTAAGGTGCCGTCAGTTGCCCAAAAGCCCCCGGAGGGAAATGGGCGACTCCCAAGTCCCACCTCTCGGGGGTCCCACGCGAATACATTGGGGGGCACGGCAGGTAACGGTTGCCGTTGAGCTTTCGCTGTGCCCAGAAGTCGGACCTTGCCCGTACAGTTAGGCCCCCCTGTGAGGACGGGGAAGCCGGAAGTTCCGTACTGTCTCCAGAGCGCCCGGGAAGCGGAAGCCCCCGCCGGAAACACAGAGCGCTCCCTCAGTTCCTGTGCTGGAACCAATTTTACCAGCAAGAGCCAAGCCGTTCTGAGGTGTCCGTGAGTTCCCACAGCAAACTGGGGATTCTCTAAGCCCCACTTATCCCTTGAAAAGTTAACCGCTTTTCGGTAGATTGAACTGTGCGTTGGCAGAGAAAGTACGGCGAACACTCAAATACTACCCCTTTTAAATAAGTCGCAGGAAGCTCGTTTGGAAGGTTCCGCGAAGGATCGATCGAAAGCCGCGGGAACGACCGGCAGAGTAACACACCACCATCTGCAAACAGCGAGTCAACGACTACCGAATGGGCCCCGAATGAACGACACCTTTGAAACCACCCTGGCGCGTGTACGAGATCTCATTCAAAGACGACTGTTGGAGCTGTCCTCGAAAACCACCCCAGCTTCCTTTTACGCCCCCGTCCGCTACACACTCGAAGCCGGTGGGAAACGGCTGCGACCGTTGCTCGTCGTGTTGTCCGCGGAGGCTGCGGGCGGAACCCCGGATCAGGCTTTCGACTGCGCCGTGGCGGTAGAACTGATGCACAACTTCACCCTCGTCCACGATGACATCATGGACCACGACGCTTTACGGCGCGGTCGCCCAACCATTCACGTGAAGTGGGACGAAGAGACAGCCATCCTGGCAGGGGACGGCCTGGTTGCGCTCGCGTTTCGTGAACTCTTTCGTTGCACGTCACCAAGACTCCAAGAAATTGGACGCGTTTTCTCGGAAGGAATTTTGGAAGTTTGTGAGGGACAGGCGTTGGACAAAGAGTTTGAAACGCGCCCTGTTGTCTCGCAAACCGAGTACTTCGAAATGATTGGGAAGAAAACGGCGCGACTCTTCGCGGTTTCCTGCGAGATGGGCGCCCTGGCAGCAGGTGCTGAACACGGAATTGTTCGCACCCTCCGGGAATTCGGCTGGAATCTGGGTCTCGCCTTCCAAATTCAGGATGACCTGCTCGATGTTGTTTCCAGCGCAAGCGTGTCCGGCAAACCGCAGGCCAGCGACGTCCGCAGCAGGAAGAAAACATTTTTGTTCATCCACACGGTTCAGCACGCACCTGAAGAAAGGCGCCGCTGGCTCGTCGATCTTTACCGGCGTGGCGACCTCACAGCAGAAGAAGTGGAACAGGTCGTCCAGCTCTTTCATGACTCCGGCGCGGTGAACGCCGCAGAATCCATCACGGCCGAACTCCTCAACAAAGCACAGCACCACCTGGCAGCACTGCCGGAGTCCGATGCCCGCTTGCAGCTTCAGGTTCTGACCAGTCAACTCCTCGGGCGGCGGGCGTAGGTCAGCGAAGAAGTCTGCAGAGAAATCCGATGATGAAGCGCTTTGGCGAGGGTGAGGCGAATCTTCAGCTTTCCTGCTCGACTTCTGCTCCAGCCCGCTGTTCTGCTCAGATCTTTGGCCGGAGTTCCACGTTCGCTCCCTCGCTACTGCGCATTCCAGAGTCCCGGGAATAACTTCTGTCCCCGTTTCGTTTACTGATTGAGACAGCCGACTCTTACGTCAGCTTCGCCAACACGAAGGACAAATCCCAACGTGGTCCACTGTGTGAGCATCTACTCGCTCGATCCGTACAACCTGAGGCTCCGGCCAACAAGCACCGTTGGGGAGACAACAATCCGCGAAGCGGCAACGCGGGAGCAATCCAGGGGCCGACCCAGCGGCTTTCGGACTCAGCTCCGGTGCGCTGATCAAGGAACCGCGGCTCCTCAACACCTCAATCTTCCCGGTCGACGAGGATGACGGGGCTCGGCCGGTGCAAATCGTGTTCGAAGGCACCCAGCATCCTGACGACGCAGCGCTGAAAGCCTTGTGGCAGATTCTGTAGGCTGCAACTGCACTGAGTAGCTAAAAACAGGAGGGAAACCGACGTGAAGAAGCGTTCCTGGTTTTTGTGGCTCGTGGCGGTTGTAATCACTCTGCTTGCAGCACATTATCAGCGTGCCACCGGGCCCACCCACCCGCTGCGCGTGAGCGTGACGCTCAGCGGCCAGGAAATCAAGTGTGCACTGCCCCGCTCACACGGGGGCCCAGGGGGCCAGGAAGTTCGCATCTTTGTTCCCGACACAAACGTAACGGGGCAAATTGCTTGGAAGCACTACCCGAGCGACGAACCCTGGCAAGTACTCTCCATGCGGCGAGAGGGTGAAACGCTGGTCGGTGAACTACCTCATCAGCCCCCGGCGGGAAAACTCCAGTACGAGGTCAAACTCCGCAAAGGGGAAACCTCTGTAGCTTTTCCCCAAAAACCAGCTGTGATTCGCTTCAAAGGACACGTACCGGTTGGCGTGCTTGTGCCTCACATTTTGGCCATGTTCCTGTTCATGCTTTTTTCCAATCGCGCCGGTCTCGAAGCTCTGGTCGACGGGAAAGCCACGAAAAAATACTCCGTTACAGCTGTTTTTTTGCTGCTCGTCGGTGGCTTTGTGCTCGGCCCGGCCGTGCAGTATTTTGCCTTCGGGCAGTGGTGGACAGGTGTTCCGTTCGGTTGGGATCTCACAGACAACAAGACCCTGATCGCCCTCGTTTTTTGGTTGTGGGCACTGTGGTCGCTGCGGGGTAATCGCCAGGCTCGGTGGCAGGTCGTCGTCGCTTCTGTCGTCACCCTGGTGATTTTTCTGATCCCCCACAGCGCCTGGGGTTCGCAACTGGACTGGGAGAAGCTCGAGACAACCACCGGTCCAGTTCGGTAAGACAACAATTCGCGTAGCAACAAGATCAACGCTCCGAAAAACGGGAACGCGTCGCAGCACGGGGGGAAGGAGGCTTCAGGCATGATTTGTGCGAGCTTGGGAACCAGTTGACCTTCTTTTTTCGGCACCGTCCGGGTCAGCGCCTTTTCGTTTCCTGCAGACCGTTCGGAAGAGCTGCACGTAAGACGGGTGGCACCCGAAGAAAATCGCAGAAAGCGAGCAACATTTGGGCATCTTTCACGTTAATTGGGAAGCGACGGGCTTCCACGCGCTTTAGCCTCCTTGCAGCCCGGCATCGGAACCATTCTGCGCCTGCCCACTGGCGACGCGCGGAAAGCCTGGCAAACGCAGCGCTCATCAAACCTGAGGAGGATCTCATGAATCCCCAGACGAACAAGCTGCTTTACTGGGCTCCCCGTTCCCTCTGCATCCTGTTCGCGCTTTTCCTCAGTCTCTTCGCCCTGGACGCTTTCGCGCAGGGCACAGGGTTTTGGCGCAACGTTGCGGCTTTTCTGATTCACCTGGCCCCGGTGTACCTCGTGCTGATCGTGCTCGCTCTGGCCTGGCGTTGGGAGTGGATCGGGGCGGCCGTGTTCGTCGCGCTTGCCTTCCTTTACCTGGTGACCACCTGGGGTCGTTTTCACTGGACGGCCTACCTTGCCATTTCGGGCTCCCTCACCCTCATTGGCCTCCTGTTTCTGCTGAACTGGCTCCACAAACTGCGGTTGAGAACGTCGTAGCGGGCTTGAGCTGTCCCTGGAGTGTCGCCAGGCGACACTCTTCCAGGAGAAATCGACGTCTTTAGCCGCTGTCATCTGCTCGAACCTACGGCGGGCTTCTCGATGCCACCGGAGGTTTCGGCAGGACAAGTCACACAACACCCGTTTGACAGAAAATGACGGGAGGACCTGTGAAGCCGCTCAAGGTAGTGCTGTTCGTTGTGGGAATGCTCGCTGTTGCCTTTTCGTCACCAGCTTCGGCGGGAGACACCAGCGTGGGCGTTCGACTCGAGTTCGTGGGCGGACCGTGCATTTCCGGCGTTGTTAGCCAGCGTTTGGGGACAAACACCGTACTCAAGTTCGCGGTCGGGGGGTTCCCGGGAATCATTTTGCGGTTGCAGGCAAACCTGGCGTTCGCCCCTGACCGGGACGGGACGTTCTTCGGTACCGGCGGCGTGGGCTACAACCGTTACTACCGGGGACAGGCAAACGGACACAGTCTGGTGGAACTCCACAGCGGCGTGGGCTACAGCTGGCGTGCGGGGAGCAGTGCTGTGATCGCGCCGGAAGCGGGATTGCTTTACATCCCGACTTCCGCCAATCCCTGGATCGTGGACGTTTGGAAGAGCAACGGCGGCACCGGTCCAAAACTGCCGCTGGTCCCCTACGGCGGCGTTGACGTGCTGCACAACGCTGAGTAGGTCCTACGCCCAACACAATGTCTCTTCCAGGGGGTCTGGTCCAGACGGGCAGCCCTTTGCAGCTTGACGCACCGAAGTGCCACCTGGGCAAAGGGTCGCTGAAGGGCAGAGGTGAATTGTGCCCTGTGTTTGGCAGGCTGTTCGGGATTGGATTCGTTGTGCCGATTGCCGAAGGGCGCAGTTGGATTGTGCTTTTCACCTGCCAGCCTCACGACACGTGGTGGCTGTTGCTCAATCAGGGGCACGCTGCCTTTGCCACCAGAGAGGACCGATGCCACCGTCCCCGGTCAACGGGCGGAAATGTTTCGACCACGAAAAAGAATTCTCGAGCCCCTTCGACTTTGTGGCCCCTGAGAAACGCAGTTTGGGGAGTCGCACACGTCGCTCCTTGCTCGAGCGCCGGGGTGTAGTTTTCGCACGGGGGCATGTTCGCTTCAACGCGAGAGGGCCCCGTCTTACGTCCTTCTCCTCCGCAGTGATGCCAGACGTCCACATGTTGGCACAATGCAGGGCGAGGACCACTTTCGGTTCTGGTCCGAAAACAATTCCGCAGAGAAGAACCAGGTCATCCCGGGAGAAAACGCTTTCCCGCTGGCAAAGAACCCGAGAATCCTCGTGAGGCAACCTGGTGCGTCCCTCGAGAGCGCCCGAAGCGGTACGACGCGCGGCCGTTGCCACCAGCCGGAGAGAGCGAGTCCCTTCCTGCACGCATCCATTCGCTTCCGTCTTACGTCACGACGTGCACAGGAACTTCAAGCCTGTACACACCGTTCGGGCTGAACCGTCAGCCCCGTGATCGCTCACCTGGTCAGGTACGCAAAGGTTGCCAGGGTACCTCGAGCGCTTTTGACGACGGGAACTGGCCACGAGCGTTCAGCGAAAACCAAAGGCCACGTTGTCGACCTCGGAGGCTGCTTCACCGGCCACACACAAGCCATCTTTGTCAGCTCCGCAGAACCGATTGGGAAACCAGACGTTTCCTGTCAAGAAAAATTCTTGACAAAGTCCCCCAAATTTACGACATTGAGAATGCTTACTAATTCCTGGCAGTCCAGAGTGTGTGTCTTCAACGAAAAGGAGGTCGGGAATGGCACTGAAGATCGGCCAGCCGGCCCCGGGTTTCGAGGCGAAAGCCTTCTACCGGGGCAACTTCAAGAACGTGAAGCTTTCGGACTACCGTGGCAAGTGGGTGGTGCTTCTCTTCTACCCAGGGGATTTTACCTTCGTCTGACCCACCGAATTGGCGACAGTTGCCGCCGTCTACGACAAGCTTCAATCCCTTAACGCGGAAGTTCTGGCCATCAGCGTCGACAGCCAGTTCACACACAAAGTTTGGCACGAGCAGGAGCTCTCCAAACTCGTCGAGGGAGGGATTCCCTACCCGATGCTCTCGGACACAGGCGGTACCATCGGCTCCCTCTACGGGGTCTACGACGAGCAGGAACACGTGAACATTCGCGGACGCTTCATCGTCGACGCAGACGGCGTGTTGCAAGCCGTGGAGCTCTTGCCCCCACCCGTGGGTAGAAGCGTAAAGGAACTCGTTCGACAGCTCCAGGCGTTGCAACACACACAGCACACCGGCGAAGCGACAACGTGCGACTGGGTGCCGGGCGGCACGACGCTTAAGCCGGGTCCTGATCTGGTTGGCAACGTCTGGCAAGTCTGGCGACCGGACGTTTCGCTGGACTGAGCGAGTGTCGCGAACGCTGTTCTTCTCCGGTACGAACGCGAGTGACAGCCAACACGTTCCGCCGGAGTACCGGGATCACAGTAAAACAAGGGGGCACAGTCTTAAAAGATGGGATCACCATCCCCGCTCCAGGCGCTTTGCCTGGGGTGGGTTGCCCGCGTTTGGGATTGGCAATTTGAGCGGGCGTTCAACTCGGCTTCGAATGTGGCCGCCACGAAACCAACCAAGGAGGTGACAGGAATGAACAAGACCACAGGTCGCGCAATTGCAGCCGCCATCGGGCTCTTCTTCCTCGTGGGCTTGTTCTGGCTGTCCCCGCGCACCAGCGACACCAGCTTTGCCGCTCCGCAAAAGGCAATGAAACACCAGATGGTGAAGGAGCACAAAGCGGAGCGCATGCTTGCGCGCGTAGGCAGCCAGGCACCCGATTTCGAACTTCCGGCCTACGTGAACGGCGGATTTAAGAAAATCAAGTTGTCTGACTACCGCGGCAAGTGGGTAGTGGTTTGCTTCTACCCCGGCGACTTCACCTTCGTCTGACCGACGGAACTGACGGCGGTCGCCGTCAAATACAAAGAGCTTCAGTCGCTGGGCGTGGAGGTGCTTGCCATCAGCACCGACAGCCGCTTCTCACACAAGATCTGGCAGGAAATCGAGCTTTCCAAAATGGTTAAAGGCGGTGTTCCCTTCCCGATGCTGGCTGACCGGGGCGGACGAGTTGGCCGCATGTACGGGGTCTACGATCCCAAGTCGGGCGTCAACATCCGCGGTCGCTTCCTCATCGATCCGGATGGGGTGATCCAGGCAATGGAGGTCTTAGCGCCGCCGGTCGGTCGCAACGTGAATGAGCTGATTCGCCAGATCAAGGCTTTCCAGTACCACCGCAAAACGGGCGAGGTCTGTCCGGCCGGCTGGGAACCCGGTAAAAAGACTCTCAAACCGGGTCCCGACCTTGTCGGTAAGGTCTGGAAGGTCTGGAAACCCGAGTAAGAGGACTCACCAGGATGGTGGCGGCCACCTGAATAGCCGGGTCATCTTCCGGACGACAACAGGCATCCTCGCGAGGATGCCTGTTGTTTTTTTGCGTCTGCGGCCCAGCTAAGCGCAAGCCGCACGAACGTCAGGGTGCTCGGCCTGGTTCCGTGTCCTCCCTTGCAAACCAATCCTTCCCCACGCCAGCCAGACCGGACGCGGGGCGAACTGCCTCGCATTCGAGAAAGTAGAACCGAATGGACCCTGCAGGCGGAACGAAAATGCGCCCACAAACGTAAGTCCTCGTGAAGTCGCTACGTGTCCAAGGAGTTCGGGAGACGCTTGCTGCAGCGGACCCGACAGTTCTCGGGAAGGAGAGCACTGGCATGCTTCAATTCACCCTGCAGGTTCTGATGGGGTTCATCGCCATCATGAACCCGATCGGGAACGTCCCCATTTTCGTCAGCCTGGTTGATGGGTTGGATCGCTCTGCCCAGCTTCGGGTCGCAAAGCGGTCCACCACGCTCGCGTTTTTCATCGTTGCGGTGTTCACCGTTTCCGGCAACATCATCTTTCGCCTCTTTGGAATCACGCTACCGGCTTTCCGGATTGCGGGCGGCATCCTTGTGTTCATGGTGGCTTACAATCTCGTGAATGTGCGGCGCTCACGTCAGCACTACCCACCCGAGGGTGAGCCGATTGAGCACGAGGATCCCGAGAGCATTGCCGTCACGCCCCTTGCAACACCGATCCTCGCCGGGCCGGGCACCATCTCCACAGCCATCGCCTTTGTCGGGGACCGCAGCGATCTGTTTCACATTGGGATCGTTCTGGGCGTGTTTTTCGGCGTAGCGCTCGCCACCTACGTCGCCTTTGTTTACGGCGAACTGCTCCTGGAGCGTCTGGGCAAATCCTGGATCAACATCATCACGAGACTGATGGGCTTGATCCTGGCGGTGATCGCCGTGCAGATGATCATCGAAGGGATTCACGGCTCCGTGCTGCTGTTTTCTGCTTCGGGGCGGTAGGATTCGCCCGCGCGGCGAGCGCGGTCCAGACCTACAGGGGAGTTCCCTTGCGCCGGGAAGCCGAGGGACGAACGTAGTCCGGGTGGCGCGCGCAGAGCGACCCGCAAAGAATTCACGACAAAAGCCATCTTCCAAATGCACCTTGAGTAGGACCGTGGTCCAGAGTGTGCGGGCAGAGCCCGCTAAACCCTTCACACACGTGGCCGTGGCCACTGGTGTTTTTCGGTAGCGAGCAGCACTTGGGGACAGCCTGACAACTGCAAGGAGGAGGGCAGATGGAATACACGCGACTGGGACGCACAGGGCTGAAAGTGAGCAGACTGTGCCTTGGCACCATGAACTTCGGTCCGAACACGAGCGAGAAGGATGCTTTTAAAATCATGGACCGAGCTCTTGAGCTCGGCATTAACTTCTTCGACACCGCTAACACGTACGGGTGGAAGAAGGGCGAGGGGATCACCGAACAGATCATCGGTCGCTGGTTGTCGCAGGGCGGTGGAAGGCGCGACCGAATTGTGCTGGCCACCAAAGTGTACGGTGTGATGGGCGATGGGCCGAATGATCGCGGGCTCTCGGCCTACCACATCCGCAAGGCTTGTGAGGACAGCCTGCGACGTCTTAGGACTGACCACATCGATCTGTACCAGATGCACCACATCGATCGCGACACACCTTGGGAAGAGATCTGGCAGGCCATGGAACAGCTCGTGCGCGAGGGGAAAGTCATTTACGTTGGGAGCAGCAATTTTGCGGGCTGGCACATTGCCCAGGCTCAATGTGAAGCGCAGAAGCGCCATTTCATGGGTTTGGTCTCCGAGCAGAGTTTGTACAACCTCACCAACCGGATGATCGAGCTGGAGGTAATCCCCGCGTGCCAGGCGTACGGGCTTGGCATCATCCCGTGGAGCCCACTGGCAAGTGGTCTGCTGGCGGGCTCCCTGGACAAGGTGAAAAGCGGGCGCAGGGCTGAGGAATCCACGCAGAAACGTGCCGCACAATTGCGCGATCAGCTGGGGCAATACGAGGCTCTCTGTCGTGAGCTGGGCGAAGAACCCGCGAACGTGGCACTTGCGTGGTTGCTGCACCAACCCGCCGTGACCGCACCAATCATCGGCCCTCGAACGTTGCAGCAGCTTGAGGGAGCAACGCGCGCCGTGGAAATCAAGCTCTCGGATGAGATCCTGGCCAAACTGGACAAGATTTGGCCAGGCCCCGGCGGTCCGGCACCCGAAGCCTACGCCTGGTAAGCACCCTACGCCCGGTCTTCCGGGCGTTTTCTGTTCAAAGTGAGCCTTGAGCCTCCAGACCGCCCCCGGGCCAAGCAACTTTGAGTTTTCGGCCGATTGGTACCGCCGCGAGAATCCAGCATGCGGTGGACTCGTGCAACGCAAACCGGTAAGGTGCCCACCACGGACCGGTTGAAGCCGCGTCAGGATGCTTGTGTAAGGCAGTGCTGGCTTGCTCACCTGCCGTGTCCACCGCTGCTTCAGCGAACGTCGCAGGTCAACCGTGACAGCAGTGGATCCAACGCAAACAGCCGACCGAGGGGAGCCCCGAGACGCCGTGAGGGCGAGCTCCCAAGACCGTTCCGGTGGCGCGGACTCGGATCGCAACGGGTTTCTGGCTGGTCTTGTCCTGGGGACCGATCTTGAAGATCAAGGCATCCCCTCTTTTCGCGTCGAGACAGAAATCTCGACCTCTCTCAAAGCCGTCCGGGACTCGATCCGTGGACCCGCGGAGCAGGTCCGCCCCGGGGAAACCACGCGAGTTTCGGCGTAAGGAATCAACCAGACGCACGGCGCGACGTGGAGTCTTCTTTGAGCTCCGGGGCCGGTGGTCCCGCTTTGCGTACAGACTGATCGACTGGCAACATGCGCTGTGGAGCACTGGGGATTGTTCAGACCAACTCCAGGCCAAACCGGGGAGCTCGCGAAAGACAAAACGCTTTGTTTGGGGCCCGCTTTTGCGTAAATTTGCCCAGAAAAACCGGAGAGCTGGCATGCAGCAAGTACGCGTCGGTGTTGTCGGCGTAGGCAAGCTGGGCACCTACCACGTTCAAAACTACCTGAATATTCCGGACGCGCAGCTGGTTGGCACCTGGGACGTTGTCCCCGAGCGCATGCGCGCGGTTGAAGCGCGCTGGGGTGTGCGGAGCTACCCGTCCCTGCAGGCGCTGCTTGAAGATGTCGAAGCGGTGAGCGTGGCGGTACCGACGACGGCGCACCGGGACGTGGCAGCGCAGGCTCTGGCTGCCGGGGTGCACTGCCTCGTGGAAAAGCCGCTGGCGTCGACCTTGGGGGAAGCGGGCGAAATCGTGCGAACCGCTGCAGACCGGGGCCTGGTACTGCACGTAGGGCATGTGGAACGCTTCAATCCTGCCATTCTTGCGCTCCGTGGAGTAGAGTTGCAACCGCGTTTCATCGAGTCGCACCGGCTTGCGCCGTTCGACCCGCGGGGTACCGATGTGCCCGTCGTCCTGGACCTGATGATTCACGACATCGACCTGATCCTCAGTTTGGTAACCTCGCCAGTACGTCGGATTGATGCCCGAGGAGTGGCGGTCGTCTCCGACGACGCCGACATCGCCAACGCCCGCCTGGAGTTCAAAGACGGCTGCGTGGCCAACGTGACAGCAAGCCGCATTTCCCAGCGGAAGATGCGCAAGCTGCGGCTTTTCCAGCGCAACGCGTACATTTCGGTAGACATGCTCCAGGGGCTAACTGAGGTTTTTCGTCTCGAAGAACACGAGGCGCCACCCCCAGACAAAGATGCCAGACTGGTTCTCGGACAGATCGACCGGGGCCAGAGGAAGCGAGCCATTTCGTACGAGCGGTTGGCCGCACCGGAAATCAACGCACTCGAAGCGGAACTCCGCGAGTTCCTGAAAGCTGTGCGTGGAGAGCCAAGTACCGGCGTAACAGGGGAGGAAGCAAAACGCGCGCTCGAAGTGGCCCTGGAAATCGAGCGGATCGTGCAGGAAACCGCCGTCTGAGCGGCGGAGCTGGAGCCACCAACTTCAAGAGCCACCTTGGGGTGGTCCGCCGGAAAGACGGGCACACCCCGGTTAGCCGCAGAACCGAAATGGAAAGACGGCTTACTCGGCCGGCAACCACGGGCACCGCTTGAGTCGCGCCAATCCGAGTATGCGAAATGCTCACGTGTCAAGTCGAAAACAAACGCCACTGGAACGGAAGGTATGGCCAAGTTTGACCTTCGCGAGAAGATCTTCAACAACCGAAGCTACACACCCATTCCCCTCCTGGTTCTTGCCCTCATCCTGGCGAGACCCTCGGTCTGGTCCATTCTCGGGGGTGTGGGGTTGATGCTTGTCGGCGAGTTTTGGCGGCTCTGGGCAGTCCGCTACGCTGGAGGAGCAACCCGAACAACGTCAGGAGTCGGTGGCGACGAGCTTGTGACAGCCGGTCCGTACGCGCACCTCCGTAACCCGCTCTACCTGGGGAATCTTTTCAACGCCCTGGGCATTTGCGTGGCCGCCTGGGCGTGGATGCCCTGGATGCTCATCGTCTGCCTTGCTTTTTTCACCGTCCAGTACGGACTCATCATCTCGCTTGAGGAGGAGTACCTCCGAGGGCGCTTCGGCGAAGCCTACAGGGCCTACGCCTCCAGTGTCCCCCGCTTCTTTCCTCGACCTCGCGCGTGGTCTGGCGCAAGTGCCCTGAACCCGCAGCCCCTCCACAGGGCCATTCGCACGGAGCGGCACACGCTCGGCTCGCTTACACTGATCACGCTGTTGATCCTGCTACGCTGGAAAGTTTTCTGAAATGGAACGCACGGTCCTGATCGTCGCTGGCGAAACGTCCGGCGACCTTCACGCAAGCCGTCTCGTGCGCGAAATGAAACGCCGATCTTCGGGGCTGCGCTTCGTTGGGATCGCCGGCCCCCGGATGCGCGCTGAAGGGGTTGAGGCGGTGTACAGGGTCGAAGCGCTGTCTTTTCTCGGGTTCGCAGAGGTGCTGCGACACCTTCCCTTCATTCGGCAGGTCTCGCGCCGGATGACCCACCTCCTCGACGAACTGCAACCCGAATTGGTGATTTTGGTGGACTACCCCGGCTTCAACCTGCGCTTCGCCAGGCGAGCCAAGGAACGGGACATCCCTGTGTTCTACTACATTGCCCCTCAGGTGTGGGCTTGGGGAAGCGGTAGAATCAAGAAGATGGTCGAACGCGTTGACCGCCTGGCGGTCATTCTTCCGTTTGAAGAGCACCTGTTCCGTCAGTACGGGCTGGATGCACACTTCGTGGGTCACCCACTTCTGGACCTGGCTCACGACGAAACCCCGCGCGAGCTGTTTTGTGCCCGAGCTGGGGTAAATCCGGACGCCCAACTGATTGGCTTGTTCCCTGGGAGCCGTCGGCAAGAGGTCCAGCGTCACTTGCCCGTGATGCTCGAGCTCGCTGAGCTAATCGGCGGCCAGCTACCCAACACCCGTTTCGTGGTCGCCCAAGCATCTGGTCTCGGTGAAGGTACGTACACAGCGTCGGTCAGATCCTGGCCCTCGGGTGTAAAACTGCTTCGGCAGGGGCACTACGCCTTGATGCGGCATGCTTCGGCCCTGGTGGTTGCCTCGGGTACAGCTACACTGGAAGCGGCCATCTTCGCCACCCCGTTTGTCGTGGTGTACAAAGTGAATCCCACAACCTGGTTCATCGCAAGACGCCTGGTGAAACTGCCCTACATCGGATTGGTGAACGTGGTCGCCGGCCGTCGGGTGGTGCCGGAGCTCTTGCAACACGACTTCACCCCCGAGAATCTGGCGCAGACTGTACGAGCGCTGCTTAAAGATGAGGCGTTGCGAAACCAGATGCGCGCCAACCTTCTCGATGTGCGTCGACAACTCGGGCAACCCGGGGCAGCCGCTCGAGCCGCGGGTCTGGCCCTTGAACTTCTGTCCGGGGAAAAGGGCTCCGGGACCGCTGGGGTCTGAGACAAAAAGCGTTTGTACGAGGATCCCCGCGTTCGGGGTTACGCTCGCATTCGCCAGCACGGAGAGCGACATCAGGTGAGTAGCGAGAGACGATCCGACCTGTTGTTCACGCTCGGAACGAAGTTCGCGTGGCTGCTTGTTCTCGGCCTTGGGAGATCGGCCCGCATTCGTTTCGTCGGCAGACAGAACTTGCTGCGTCTCCGCGAGGAGAACCGGCGTTTTATCCTGGCCGTGTGGCACGGGCGACTTCTGCTGCCAGTGTACCTGCACCGAAATGAGGGCATTTGCGCCATGGTCAGCCTGCACCGGGACGGCGAGCTCATCGCTCAGACCATCCAGCGACTTGGCTACACAACGGTCCGCGGCAGCAGTACCCGAGGCGGGCGCGAAGCTTTCAACGAGATGGTGCGGGCTATTCGCGCTGGCGCCAACGCGGCCATCATCCCCGACGGCCCAACTGGCCCACGTCACCAGCTCAAACCGGGCGTACTTTTCATCGCCCAACAAACGGGCGCTGCCATTCTGCCCCTGACCTTCGCTTGCGACCGTTACATCACGTTCAACAGCTGGGACCGTTTCACACTGTGGAAACCGTTTGCCAAGTGCGTGGCCGTCTACGGTGACCCGTTCTACGTGCCGCGCACGTGGACCCTCCGTCAGGTACTTCGGGCCGGGAAAGAGCTGGAACAAAAGATGATTGAACAAGAAGCTTTCGCCGATGCACTTTTTCGAGAGTAAGCTGCTCGGCTCGCCACTTCTGCCTTTGGCCTGGCTCTACGGAGGCGTAGTCAGAGCACACTCCGCGCTTTACAGATCCGGCATTTTGAAGCAGCAACGAGTGAACGCTCTGGTCGTTTCAGTGGGGAACGTGACGGTGGGCGGGACCGGCAAAACTCCCTTCACCGCGTGGCTTGCACGGGAGCTCGCCAACCGTGGCGTGAACGTTGGGATCGTGAGCCGCGGCTACGGCAGAAAATCACGCGGCACCGTGGTCGTGTCGAACGGAAAGCAGATTCTTGCCGACGTGTACGAATCCGGCGACGAACCCCAGCTGCTGGCCCTCAAAACGCCTGGTGTGCCGGTAATCGCGGACGAGGATCGATCCCGCGGCTGCCGCGAGGCTGAGCGACATTTTGACTGTACAGCCCTTCTCCTCGACGACGCCTTTCAACACCACCGGTTACACCGAGACGTTGACATCGTACTGGTCAACGCACAGGTCGGGTTTGGCAACGCCTACCTCTTGCCAGCCGGACCTTTACGCGAACCACTCCGTGCGCTTCGACGCGCCAGCCAGATCGTCCTGACCCACTGCCACAGCCTGGAACAAGCGCCTGAACTCGTTGCGCAGATTCGACGGCGTTCCAGTGCCCCCCTGAGTTGCGCCGACTACACGTTCACCGGCCTCATTTCGCCGTCCGGCCGTCGTAAATCCGTCGACTGGCTGCGCGGCAAGCGTGTTGTCGCCGTGGCAGGCATCGCCAACCCGCACAGTTTTTTTCAAACCCTGACCCGTCTCGAAGCCGTGGTCACCCACACTGCAGCTTTCGTGGACCACCACTGGTACACCCGACGCGACGTCGCTCGTGTAAGACGGCTGGTCCGGGAGACCCGTGCGCAGGCCGTCGTCACCACCGAGAAAGACCTGGTGAGGCTCACCCCGCTCCTCGGTGACGACACGCACGACTGGCTCGCAC
Source organism: uncultured Cytophagia bacterium (assembly GCA_964644845.1). GTDB lineage: Bacteria > Zhuqueibacterota > Zhuqueibacteria > Oleimicrobiales > Geothermoviventaceae > Geothermovivens. The sequence continues at coordinate 14,990 of CAZXXS010000078.1, forward strand.
TCGAAGCGGAGTTGCTACCGAACCCAACTTTCAGGCTAAACTGGAACAATCTGATTGAACAGTGGCAAGAAGCCTCGCAGATCGCTTCAACCGGTTAGTTCCCCCCTTCCACCAAGTTGAGTCCAGCGCTACCCGACCGCCGGCTTAGCAGCCCCACGAAAGGAAGTCTGAGCCAGCAGAGCTCGCCCTTCGGATGACACCGTAGGCGTGAGCGCGAGCGCAAACAGCGCCCCCCTGTGGTTCCTGAACAGCCGAGCCGGATCGTCCAAGGCACCGAAATTGGGCAGCCGACACAATCTCGGCACCCCTACCAGTCGCTCCGGTGGCACAGTTGCACGCGCGGAACGTTGTTCCTTCCGGTCCCGCACCGAGCGAGTTACTTTGCCAGCGTAACTTTTTGAATTCGAACCTCGTCGCCGAGTTTCGCGCGCACCACGTAGACCCCCGAAGGGAGATTACGCCCAGCGTTGTCCTTGCCGTTCCAACGCAAAAGGTGCTGTCCGGGCGTGAACGTCTTGTCCGCGACCATTCGCACCAGGCGTCCTCGCACATCGAACACGGCCACCTGCACGTTTCTGGCCTCAGGCCCAGGCACGCTGAGAGTCCACTGCACACTGGGATTGAACGGGTTTGGGTAGCCAGGACTCAGCGCAAACCGCAACGGCAGAGAGGAGAAGGCTGTGGCCACGCCCGTTGGCAGACGGCGCGCCACCATCAGCCGATCCAGGTAAATGGCGCCTCTCAATCTTCCGCGACACCGAAAATGGAAACTGTCCACGTCCAGATTGGGTCCGTCAATCCTGCCGTTTCCGGTGATCCAGCCGTACACGGAGTCACGCTTCACGTCGAAGGTTACGAGCCGCCAGCCGATCCAGTTAATCGGGATCCAGCGTGACACTTCGTAGCCGCTTTCGTTGTCATCCAGACAGAAGCGGAACTCGTTGCCGGAACCGTCCCCGAAAATGTAGACCTCCAGGACATCGCTGGGGCCGAACTTACCGGGCGTGGCCAGCGGATCGTGGATGTCGTCGAAGAAAACCCGGATAAAACCGCTTGTGTCAGCGAACTGGTACTTGAGACGAGCTGCACCCTCGCCGAACAGAACGTGCTCGGTACTGATTTCAAAGCTCGTGGACTCCGGCACTGTGCCGCTCGTACTGCCGGACCACTCCGGATCGTGCCAGTTGGTCAGGTACTCGAAGTCGTCGAACGTCCTCAAGACGAAATTTTCGTCGGCTACGCGGAAACGCCACACCGTGTTCTCCTGCACTGGCAAGCCGGTTGTGTCGCGCAAGGTTGTGAAAGCACGCGCGATGAAGCGTCCACCGGGCTCAAAACCCTCGGTCGGCACAAACGCAACTGTGCTGCTGTCGCCGTAAACATCAAGCACCAGACTGCCCGCTACCGCGTGGCGCAGTACGTCGATCACGTTGAAAGCGTCCAGAGTCACCGTCGCGGAATCAAGAACCTTGTTGAACGCGGCGGAAACCACGCCGTTCGGACTCGGCATGGTGTCGCCGTCAGCAGGCCAGTTCCAGAACAGACGCGCTCGGCTGTTTTCCCGGCTTGCTGTTTCAAACACAAGGGCAAAGGGATCACCCGCCACGCCGTCTCCGTTTCCGTCAATCGCTCGCCCACCCAGATCTCGTGCCGTCGTATCCACGGTCACCTGGTAGAGCGTGCCGTACTGTAACAGCCCATCCGGTTTGAAGCGCAGCACCCTGCCCTGATTCAACCAGTAGAACGAACCGTTCACCGTTGGGGAGATCGAAAAAGCCGCTTCGACCGAGGGGCGGTTCATGGGCCGACTGAACTTGATGCGTACGTCTGACGTGACTGGCACACCCTCGGCGCCAGGCGTGGGACTGGTAGCCAGGACCAGTGGCGGCACATTGGAGGTGAGTCGAAAATCGCGAAAAGTAAAGGTGTCTTCAGGCACCACAACCACTGTGGTGTCGGGGTCGTAGTCTTTCCGCGAAGCAACCAGCGTGTACGTGCCGGGTTCCAGGCCGTCCCAAGCGTAGTAGCCATTCGAGTTGTCATCGGTCACGTACTGAAGACCAGCCTCCAAGAGGGACACAGTGGCTCCGTTCAGTGGTGTGTTGCTTTCGGTGTCGTAAAGGATTCCCGCCAGAGCTCCCGTAGGGATTGTTCCGGCGTCGTAGTACTCAAGGAACGAATGGTACAGGGCGCGCGCCTCGAAACGCAGGAAATCCGGGTTCTTGAGCTTGGCCTCCTCCACAGGGTTGTCGTGAAATGTAGCCTCGGACAACTCGCCCGGCATGGTCAGATCATTCAGCACACCCAGATTCCAGCCGCCGTTGGGCCCGCCGTAGAATGACCAGTCGCCTCGGGCCATCCAGCCCGACGTACGTAGCCCTTCGTAAATCGTGCGAGCCATGATTTCACTCATCACGTCGGCCTGTCCGGGCCACTGCGGCCCCAGCGAACTGGAGGAGGTGTGTAGTTCTTCGTAGAGCACCAGCGTAAAGCGGTGCTGACCGTTGTAGGCATTGTGGTGAATCGAGTGGAACCAGTCGACCCCGTTTCGGTTCGCGATGTCTTCCCGCTGGGACAGGGTGGGGTTGCTGTTGGTTCGCGTCAGGATCACCGTGTCGGCGCCCGCGCTGTTCAGATAGTCGCGCAGGTAAAGCGCCACCCGCAGGTTGATCACATGCTCGTACACCCCCGTTGGACCGTGATTGGCATTCCCCGGGCCGTGCCCCGGGTCAAGGCAAAAACTCAGGCCCGAAAGATCTGGCTCGGTCGCCAGCGCCGTCGTCACCAGACCCGCAGTAATCAAAGCAAGAAGCGTTGTGGACTTCGTAAGGTGCATTCCAAGTACCTTCCAGTTCTCTTACTTCGCAGTCACATCCAGTACGTAGATCGCGTTTGTAGAATCGTCGTGGAAGACCAGTCGTCGGCCATCAGGCGACCAGCAGGGGTCCATTTCCAGCATGTCCGCAGTGCGAGTCAGCTGAACGCGTTCAGAACCGTCGGGTCGCACAGCGTAAAGGTCAGAAGCCAAGTAGCGGTGGCCGTCGTCCTTCGCAACGAAGAACACAATCCACTGCGAGTCCGGCGACCAACGTGGCCGGTTTCCAGGACCCAGGTCCACCAACGTCTTTCCGTCTGAGCTCACCACGAAAAGGTCTCCGCCAGAGACCTCAAAAACTAACAGTTGTCCGTCAGGAGACGGGCGAAGATTCAACACGTAGCCTTCGCCGTCAGCTTGGAAGAGGGGTTTCTCTCGCCCGACACGGAAAATCGCACTCCCTTTTGCGTAGAACGTTCGTTCCGGTACCCGGGAAAGAGCTTCAACTTTGCCGTTGGAACCAACCGTCCAAGACTCGAGCTCCTCGGCGGCAAAAAGCACAACCTGATTGTCTCCCACCCAACGAGGCACCCCAGCCATCCGTTTCCGCCAGTCCGTCAGCTGAGTAACGCGTCCGGTGGCCACATCGATGATCTGGACGGCGTGTTCGCGCCTCTTGTTGCGCTCGCGACTAACCCGGCACAGAATCGCGCGACCGTCGGGCGACCAAGACATGCCAAATCCTGCCCCAAGAGCATCGGTCAGTTGCCTGACCCCCGAACCATCCGCTGCCACAAGCCAGATGCCCTGGTAGTTCGGCCGTGTGGCAGCAATCCAGCGGCCGTCTGGGCTCCACACCGGGTGCGCCAGGGCTTCTCCCTCCGGGGAGAGTCTGACAGGCGGTCCAACTGCCCGCAGCTTGCCGAAAGCGTTCACGCTCAGGGCTAAACCGAGCAGAAAAACAAGAGCAGATCCCGTACGCCGAAAACTCATTCCAAAAACCTCCTCGAGAATGTCACACTCAGAGCCAAGAAACAGCTACGGCATCGCCTCCAGGGCGATGCGCTGTGCGCTCTTTTCTTCAGCCAGCACCCGTGGCCCCAGAGCCGCCTCCTCCGGCACAATGGAGCCCGCCCACACGGATGGCGCTGACCACGCTCGACATCCGCCGAACCCGCTTCTCTCTAACGAAGACCGTCAGGCAGAGTTTCCCGTGCGAGCTTCCTTTATGAGCTCGCGCACACTGTCCAGCACGACTCAAAACAACGCGCGGTTTCGCGCTCGCCCGCAGCTTGACCAAGCGTCACCCCTTGGCCGAAAAATCCTTGCGGACAACCCCTCCGCAGCCGGTGAACATCGATCCTGCTGGCGTTGTGGGAAGCGCGAAACGAAACCAGGACCTGTCTCTTCAGGAAGTGCTGCTGACTCACCCCCTCCCGCCAGGGCGCAGGATCCTGCCAAGAAAAAGCACTGGCTCGCCACTGGCGAGCCTCTTAGCAAAACCGGGAACCAAAGAACCAAACAACTCTCCCACGAGAGTTCTTGGACCCGGCACCATTTCCCAGAGCGAAATCAACTCAGTGCGCGACTTCACACCACCGCTCGCACAAGCCGAGATCTCCCGGTCAAACAGCCGGCTACCGAAGCAGGACCAGCCGTCCGATTTGAATCTGCCCACCAACGGTCAGACGGGCAAAGTAGATGCCGCTGGGTAGGTCCTGTCCACTTCCGTCGCGACCGTCCCAGGTGAAACGGTGCCAGCCTTCCGTCGTCTGGCCACGCCACAGGGTTGCCACCTGTTGACCAAGCAGGTTGATTACCTCGAGCACACCTTCACGTCCCACCGCTCCCGGTCCAATCCAAAACTTGATTTCCGTAGCGCTTCGAAAAGGGTTCGGCCAGTTGGGTGCCAACCGAAATTCTTTGGGTGCGCTCTCTCGCCGTTGGCGGTCGTGCCAGAGAACGGCTGTGGCGGGAGAACGAGCCAGTAGTACCAGGCGGTCGAATCCCAGTTCACCGGCAAGCTGCCCAGCTTGCTCAAGGCGCAACCCCAGGAAGAGCAAGCTGTCGGCATCGGCGCGCCCGTTGCCACCGGGGCCAGGAACAAGGTCCTCACCGACACACACTTCCAGCGATTTCCAGCCTGCCCAGTCGATCTTGTTCGCTACGGAGTACTCCTCGCCGTCCAGATCCTGGAAGACCAAGCAGAGCACGTTGCCACTCTGGTCACCGCGCACGGCAACCGTCAGCATCTCATCGCGTGCCACCTTTTCCGGAAGCCAGGCGGCCGGTTTCTCCCGGTTGATGAGCAACACGGAGCCAGGAACGTCGAAACGGTAGCGAAGCAATCCGTACACGCTGTCACCGTACGCAGGTCCACGGACCAGCTCGAAGGCGGTACTGTCGACACAAATCGCAGAGCTGTCGCCCTCGACTTCCAGCGACCAGGCCAAGGTGTCGGCAGCAAAATCGTCCAGAATCACCGGGTACAACGGCCTGGACGAAGCGTAGAAATCCCACCGAAAGTAGTTCTCAAGCTGTCCCCCGCTCAGGTCGCTCAGATTCTTCATCACAGCGACTTTGTAGCCGAGACCCGCTTCCAGATCGCGAAGGGCAAACACAGCAAGTCTTCCGCCAACGAAGCCACGACTCGAGTCGATCATTTGCTCCGAGTACTGCACTGCCACGGGCACGCGGATGCGGCGGTGGCTCATCAGAAGCACGGCGTCGTCGGTCACAACGTGGGGATCCAGACGTTTGTTGAAAAGCACCCAGAGAATGTGCCCGGGCACAACGCCCGTGTCCTCACGTGCAGGCTCGAAGTCAATCACGGCGAGCGCAGCTGTGTCCAGCGGCGCTGTGTGAAAGCGGACTTCAAAATCCCCACCGGGCTGTCCGTCCGCGTCACCGTCCAACGGGTGCCCGTAGCGGTCCGTGCAAGCCTCCGTCAACAAAAGCCTGTACTCTGTGTCAAAAGCGAACCGCGTGCGGGGTGTAAAAACGACCTGGCGAGAATCATCGGACCATTTCCACCGGCCGTGAACCGGCGGCTCCAGGGCCAACCCCTGTTCGACCGAGAGCGGATCCATCGGACGGCTGAAACGCACGGCCAAGGAAGTTTGGACGGGGACATCCCTTGCTCCGTCCTGTGGGTAAACGGTCTCCACAGTGGGTGGCGTCACGGGAACGAGACGGAAATCAAGGAACGCAAATTGGCCCCGGCTCACGCGCACAGTGTCCCGAGCTGGCTCGTGCAAGGAGTCGACTGCCAGAACTTCGTACAGGCCCGGGTCAAGATCCGCCAAAACGTACAATCCGTTGCCGAAATGATCGGTGGTCAACGTTGTGTCCAGAGGCATCACACGAACACTGGCTCCGTCCAGTGGCCGACCCGCGTCCATGTCCGAAACAATGCCTGCTAAGGCACCGGTTATCGGGGGTTCTTGGCCGTAGTACTGCAGGAAGCTTTGCAGCAACGCCTTCGCTTCGAGCTGCAAGAATCCCTGGTTACGAAGTTTACGTTCTTCAACGGGGTGATCAAAAAACGTTGCTTCGGACAGTTCGCCCGGCATGGTCAGATCGTTCAGCACGCCAAGGCGCGAAGGGATGCCGTAAAAGGTGTAGTCGCCGTACACGCGTGCCGACTCTGTTCGCAGAGCGTGGTAGATCTCCGCTGCCATGATGTGACTCATGACGTCGGCCTGGCCGGGCCACTGCGGCCGGTGATTTGCCAGCTCCTCGTAAAGCAACAGCGTGTAGCGCGCACTCCCGTGCTCTGCGTTGTGATGAATCGAATGAAACCAGTCGACACCGGCCCGGTTGGCGATGTCTTCGCGCTGGCTCAGCGACGGGTTCGTGTGAATTCGCGTGAGGATGACAGTGTCGGCCCCCGCTGCTCTCAGGTAGTCGCGAAGCTTGAGCGCTACTTGGAGGTTGATTGTGTGTTCGTGCAGGCCCGTTGGTCCCTGATTCTGATTTCCCGGACCATGCCCGGGATCCACGCAAATGCTGATGCCTTCCAGCGACTGGCCGAGACCTGCGGTTGCAGGTACAAACAGTCCCATCCCGAGCAGAAAAGCAAGCGTACGTTTGCAAAAATCGGAACGCGGCATGAGGGGAAGGCTCGTTCGAGATTCCGGTCGAATTCACACAAGAATCGCGCTCACATCTACAGACTCCGAGGACCAATCTACGCCAAAGGAGGCAGCAAATCAAGTGCTTTTCGTCGCAGGGGCCGTCCTCGGCTCTTCGAGGAAAACGCCACGTTTTCCCCGCTCACGCGCCCTTAGCGCAAAACGAGGTCTGAGCAGTATCCTGTAGATTTGCACTCCGCAGCTAAGTCGGCTGCATTGGAACGCCAAACGCCTCTTCGCAAAATGCTTCTGTGCCACGGGGTTGGACGAAGCTCTGGAGACCCAATCCTTACGGCGGAAAGCGGTTTGCTGGCACCTCTACCCTGTCAGGACACCGCGCCCAATCCCAGGCGGTCCAAGTTCAGGAAAACGGTACCCGGATTTTCTCCGCCGGCGTGGTCGCCGGAGAAAACGGCTTAGCCAAAACCCGCCAGAGCGACGATCCGTTTTCTCAGGGTGAGCGCAGTCCAGAAAGGTCGGTCGGCACGGTACCCTCGAGAAACTGGCGGAGCACCCGGCTCAACACAGTGAGCGCCTCGACGCTGACGCACTCGGAGGGCGTGTGCGCCACTGCCAGTTCCCCGGCGCCCAGAATGACGCTGGGGAGACCGGCCTTCACCAGATTTTGAGCGTCGGTCCAGGCGGACATGCCCACCAGACGCGCGGGTAAGCCTGTGGTCACCTCGTAGGCACGCACGAGTTCGCGGACCACCGCAGCCTCCGGCGACGTCACAAAAGGTGGATCGTGGTGGTGAACCTCGTACTGCGCCCCCCAGCGCTCCACAGTTGCCAGCACGCCGTCTCGCACAGCGTCGAGGCCGTGCTCGGGAAGCACGGGAAGATCGATCTGAAACGTGCAGCGATCGGGGGTAAGCTGCACATCCAGTCCCCCTTCGATCCGTCCAACGTTCACACCGAGCTGATCAAAGCGACTGTTGCTCGAACGCCAGAAGGGTAACCGCCTAAGCTCAGCGATCAAGTCCAGGGCCTTCAGGATCGCGTTGTCTGCTTCACGGAAAGTGGCGCCGTGCGAAGCAGTTCCAGCTACGGTGACCGTCAGTTCCAGCGTACCAGCCTGTGCAACAGCGATGCCGAGATCCGTCGGCTCCAGAACCACGGCCCCTTCCAGTTGGTCCTGCCAGGGCCACCCGAATCCCTCGGAGCCCTTCGCCTCGTTCTCTTCGTCCACAAAGAAAGCCAGCGCGACCCCCACGCCCTGGCCAGCAGCTTCGAGGGCCGCCAGAAGAGCGGCAATCTGGCCCTTTGTGTCCACAACACCGCGTCCACAAGCGAGCCCGTCTTTGACCACGGCGTTGAAACCTTGTGGGTGGCCCCACACGGGGACGGTGTCCACGTGTGTGGCAATTAAGAAGCGCGAACGCCCGCGACGCGCGTACAGGTTGGGCCGTCCAGCCAACACCTCCTCCAGCTTGACCTCAAAGTGAAGCTCCTTCAGGAAGCTGGCAAGCCACAGCTGGACTTCACGCTCCTGCCCGGTCGGGCTTGGAATGCGGACGAGGTCCGTCAGCCTGCGGAGGATTCGCGCAGCATCTTGATCCATTTTCCCTGCCGGCCGATCTCGCGAAAGCCGTGACGTTCGTACATGGCCCGAGCCCTGGTGTTCCCTTCGCCCACCCAAAGGATTACGCGTGGGTTTTCCCTTTCCATCGCGCGCACAGCGGTTTCAAAAAGCCGCCGTCCCACACCATGGCCACGGTAGGCAGGAACCACCACCATTTCGTGGATGTTTCCGACTTGCCCAAGCGTCTCGTCCTGCCACTTCGTGTGAGCCGAGACGAATCCCACGGGCTCACCGTCCTTGTTCCATGCCACAAAAAAGTGTGTCGGATCGCCGTAGTACAGCCAGTCCAGGTACTTCAACACGCGATCCCGATCGGTGTAAGCGTACTCCTCAAGGTCGCCGTAGGCAGCCTGGTAGATTTCCGCTAACCGGTCCCGCCACTCAAGATACTCCGCCTCGTCCTTGAACGGACGAACGGATTCCTCGCGTTTCCCCGCATCCGGCGCAGCTACTTTCGGGACTTGTCGAGTCCTGGCCACACCCAAAATCAGCTCCCAGCCGGTACAGTCGACTACTCACAAAAATAGCCGCCCGTTTAGGCGGCTTGCTGGCGGAGAGGGTGGGATTCGAACCCACGGACCCGACTAAGCAGGTCAACGGCTTTCGAGGCCGCCCCGTTCAACCGCTCCGGCACCTCTCCGTCGGTGAATTTAGAAAAATCCCCGGCTTAGTCAAGGGGTTTCTCGGCGGTCTCCCTCGTCTACCCGCCACACTTGAAAAACGCCACCGCGTGGAAAAAACCGTCTCCGATCCAAGCACCCGGCCGCAATACCCTACCCACGTTAGGAGCCAAAGGTTCCCGCCCACGTCGAAAAATGTCCGAGCTGAGCCCTGTTCCAGCACCGCCAGGACACCTGCCCTCCCGGAGCAAAATGCCTTTCCAGTCCTGATCAGTTCGGCGAGAATCAAAGCGCCCTGAGCTCATCTGCTTTGGTGTGGGCCGTCCAGGTGACGCCGATTCCCGGGAGAACCCTATTTGGCCCCCCTGATCGACCGACAGTCAGCTGCCCTTTTTCTTACAACTTTCTTACAACGTTGTCCGTACACGTGGCCGCTGCCTCCCGAACGTGGCCAGCGCTCCACGGCTAAGCATTCCAGAAACAAAAGTAGAAGTTCCGTCCTCAGTCGGGCAGCAGGGAACATCCGCTCGGATGTGGCCCAGACTGAAAGGCGAATTCGCAAGCGACAGCCGAGGTGTTCTTCCAGGTCTTCGAAAGCTCACCGGAAGATCCGGGGGGCCAATCTGACCAGCTTGTGTGTACCTGGGCAACCCGCTGGCGAAGAGGCGTTTTCTCGGCGAGAGAAAAGAGGGAACTTCTGGACTGTTTCCAGAGTGCCCGGGAATTCAATTCGCGGGCTATTTCATGCGTAAACCCGCTAAGGCAGGTTCGAAACCCAACCGGCTTCAACTGGTCTTCACCAGGCTTGGTCAAAAACTGGAAATCCCAGGCCGAAGTGCAGAGCGATCCTTAAGCTCCTCCCTTAGCCTGGAAACGGTTTTGCCGACAAGAATCAAGCCGCTCTAACGGGTCCGCGAGTTACCACGGGAAAATAGGCGAGTCCCTGACCACTTGCTGCTTGCGGTTGGCCGCGGGGTTCGCTAAATTCTGCGGCAAGTCAAATCGATGGTTGTTTGACGCAACGTACTCACTCTGTTCAGTCGCAACTCTGGAGGTCAGGGATGGCAGAGTGCAAACACTACCAGGAGAATCTTAGCCGCTGCAACTGTACGTACGAGCCATGTTCTCGGAAGGGCTACTGCTGCCAGTGCATCGCGTACCACAGGGCACACGGCGAGTTGCCAGCGTGTTTCTTCCCGGACGACGTCGAACGGACGTACGACCGTTCCATCCGCCGATTCGTTCAGCTTCACTCCCGCTGACCCCGAAACACACAAGGAGATCGAACGCTTGGATTTTGAAGCCATCATTTTCGATCTTGACGGAACACTGGTGGACACCGCACCAGACGTGTGGCGCTCGGCAAACCACACCCTGCGCTTGATGGGATTGCGCGAAATTACCCTTGAACAAGCCCAGCGAAGCATCGGGCCTGGTCCGGACAATTTCGCTCGCATCGTCCTTCCCCAGGGGCAGCTCGACCGCTTCGACGAATTCATCAGCCTTTTCCGCCAGCACTACGCCGACCACTGCCTCGACAACACGCAGCCTTTCCCCGGTGTGATTCAGCTTTTGCAGCAACTGGATTTCATTCGTAAGGCTGTGGCGAGCAACAAACCCCGTGTGTACACGGAGAAAATCCTGGATCAACTCGGTTTGATGCCTTTTTTCGACACCGTTGTTGGCCCTGAGGATGTTCAGCGGGTCAAACCCGAACCGGACATGTTGCTTCTTGCGGCGCAACGTCTGGAGGCAAGACCTGCCCGGACACTCATGGTCGGCGACACCGACAACGACATCCTTGCAGCACGCCGTGCAGGGATGCCAACGTGCGCCGTAACTTACGGGTACAGTCCCAAAACCGTGCTGTTAGCCTTGAGGCCGGATTACTTGATCGATTCCCCCCTGGACCTACTGGAGGTGCTGGGCGTGCCTTCCAGAGCCGCCAGTACCGCTGCCAGGTAGGCGTGGATTGTTACCCGGCCTCCGCTGCTGACAGTGCGAGCAGCTGTGCACTTCACGCCTACGTTTGGGTCGGAACAACAAGGGCTACAGCGGCCATCGTTGTGCAAACCCGACCTTGGACTCAGTCGCAGTGATTCATTCAAGCAAACCCGTTTGGAGGTCTCGGAATGAACGTGTCTCGTAAGGAATTTTTGGAAATCTCCGGGCTCACGCTCGCGGGTCTCGGTTTCGGTAGGCTTCTTGGGCGCGTAAACGTTGCGAAAGCCTCCACGAAAGGCTTCACCTTGAGCTACAAGCCGATCCGCCTTGTTCTGAAACACGCCTGGACCCTCAGCCGCAACACCAGCACCTACAAGGACAACGTGTTCGTGAAGCTTGAGGCCGACGGTGAATTTGGCCTTGGCGAAGCGGCTCACAACGTTCGCTACCACGAAACGCTGCAAACCACAACGGAGACGCTCGAGAAGGCTCGCCCCACCCTCGCAAATGCCGATCCGTGGCATTTTGTCGACACACAGCTTACCATTTTCGGGCTTGTCAAAGGCCAAAACGCCGCAAAAGCCGCCCTCGACATGGCCATGTTAGACTGGATTGGCAAGAAACTCGGTGTTCCCCTGTACCGGTTCTGGGGCCTCAATCCCAAGAAAGCACCGCAAACCACTTTTTCAATTGGCATCGACAAGCCAGAGGTGATCAAACAAAAGGTGCGTGAAGCAGCGCCTTACCCGATTCTCAAAATCAAGATGGGCAAAGGCAACGACGAGGAAATTCTCAAAGCCATCCGCGATGTGACGGACAAGCCGCTGCGCGTGGATGTGAACGAAGGTTGGAAAACCAGAGAAGAGGCCCTGCGCAAAATTGAGTGGCTGGCAAAAAACGGCGTGGAATTCGTGGAACAACCCATGCCGGCTGACAAGTTCGAGGATTCGGTGTGGCTAAAGGAACGCTCGCCGCTGCCCATCATTGCCGACGAATCCGTTAAGACATCGGCGGACATCCCAAAGCTCGCCGAGGCCTTCCACGGTGTGAACATCAAAGTGGACAAGGCCGGTGGACTTCAGGAGGCGTACCGGGCCATCTGGATGGCGAAGGCCGTCGGCTTGAAGACCATGCTCGGCTGCATGATCGCCAGTTCCCTGTCCATCACCGCCGCAGCGCACCTTTCGCCGCTCGTGGACTACGCAGACCTGGACGGGAATCTGCTCATTTCGAACGACCCGTTCGAAGGCGTCAAAGTAAAGGACGGCTGGTTGATTTTGCCGGACAGACCGGGCATCGGTGTGAAGGGCTCGTTCTGAGCCGGATCGCCAGATGACTGAGGCCACCGACTTTCGGTGACAGAATCCTCAGCGCTGCGCGAAGCGTCTGAACTACTTCAGCGCTCTCGTAAGAGGGCTCCGTGGTTGGTTTTCTTTGCACAGATCCAGGAACTGCACGGGCTCAACTGTGGCGTCGGACCGGTGTCCCGAATTCAGGACTCTTTCACTTCAGACACCCGTGTCTGCACGAGAAGTGTGGGAAGTGGTTCTGCTTTTGGCAGTGCGTCTGGTCGCGGTAGAACTGTTTCGTCCGGGCGTTCCCGTGCCTGTGTGTCGCATGTTTCCCACCTGCCGAGCTGACAGGGCTCGCACCCCGGACCACGGCGCTCGAACCTACACACCGACCGTCCAGTTCAACGGCGTTGTTGCGGGGGTACCGTACAACTTGCGTGGAGGTGCGTCATGCACAACACGGCGAAACCCCTGGTCCTTTCCCTCGTTCTTCTCTCTTTACCTTCGTCACCGTCTGCAGCGGCTCCTGGAGCAGGCCTCTTACTTGTAGCCCACGGAGCGCCCGGCAAAAGCTGGACGCAACCGATTCTGCACCTGGCGACCAGGGTCGACAGCGTTCTCAAGGAGCGGGGGGAACGTCCTTTCTGTCGCGTCGCGGTTGCTTTTCTGGAATTCGCCAAACCAACCGTTGCTGAGGCTGTTTCGGCCCTTGAGCGCGAAGGGGCCGATTCCGTTTTTGTTCTGCCCATTTTCATCGCTCCCTCGGGACACACGCTACGCGACCTGCCCAACGTGCTGGGGCAATCAGCGGACCCGGACGTTCTTCAGCAGCTCGCCGACGAAAGTACGCCAATTGTTCGTACGCGTGCCCACGTGACCGTTGGTCCCACGCTGGCCTACGGCGATTTTCTCGAGCGCGCTCTGGTCCGGCAGGCCAAGCGAATCTCCACCAGGCCAGATTCCGAAGCCGTGGTCATCCTGGCGCACGGAGATTCGGATTTCGCGCCCATCTGGCGCAAGTTGCTGATTCGACTCGGGGCCGCTGTGTGCGGCCGTACTGGCATCAGCTGGTTCAACTTTGCCACCGTCGAAACGGGTCAGGCATTTCTGGAAAACGGGTTACCAGTCATCCGGCAGGCTCTCGAAGCGCGTCCTCGCGTACTCGTGCTCGGCCTGTACGTGAATTTGCCAGCAGAAAAGATCGCCAAACGTCATCAGGACCAGCTTCGAACCCTCTTGAGCAACTTTCGCGGGCGCCGTGTTCTGTTCTCCAGCGCAGCGATTGTCAACGATCCGGATCTCCCAGCCTGGTTAGCTGGCCTGGCCACAAGCATCCGCCGAGCAAGACGCTAAAAGCACGCGCCAGCAGGCTCAAATGACGAGGAGTTCGCAGGCCCTTCCTGATCAAATGTTTACGGACTCGACGCAATTCGCTCCTACAGTGAGTCTCCTTTACCATTCTGCAAGTGCTTTTCGCAGCTGACGGAGGGTCTCCCTTGTTTGTCCACTTCCGCGACGTTGGGGCACTGCACTTGGTGCGTGTCGATTCGGTCCTGGATCGCGTTCTGCAGGTCGGAAGCATCAAAGTTCGACAGCTAATGTTAGGTTAACAGCTCCGCAACCCATCGGAAGGTTCATGCCATGGCCATTTCTGAGAAAATGCGCACCTACATCCAGTTTGAAATCCCCGAGGAGGCGATTTTCAATCCGGACCGCTGGGCGTTTGCCTACGTAACCACACTGACGGGTTGGGACTCCGGGCCGTCCGGCCTCAGTACCAGCCTGCGTCTGAGCGACGGATCTGAGGCGTGGCTCGACGTTTCCGTTTGGGCACCCGGTGCACTCCGTTTCCGGTTTGGCAGGCCAGGCAGGCACTGGCCCGATTGTTCGGAAATGCTCACCGGGCATCCAGAGCCCGCACCCCACAAAGTCGAAAGCGGCGGCAAAACACTGGTTTTTCGGGCGCCTGGCGTGGAGGTCAGGATCGAACAGGACCCCTGGCAATTGGAAATTCGCGACGAACGAGGCCACGTGCTTCAGCGGACGCACGACGTCGGCCCATTGAAGCAGCATTTCCCCCTTTACCCGCTGGGTCTGCAGCGGGAACAGAGGACGAACCGTGTCCGGGTGTTTGCCAGTTTCGACCTCTGGCCGGATGAAGGCCTTTTCGGACTCGGTGAAAAGTTCGGGCCTTTGAACAAACGGGGACAGCGTGTTGTCTCCTGGGATTCGGACACGACCAACTGTTCCACTGACCGCGCGTACAAGAACGTCCCTTTTCTGATGTCAACTCGCGGCTACGGGCTGTTTCTGCACGACAGTCACCGCATCGAGTACGAACTGGGCAGCTGGAGTTTCACGGCCACCAGTTTCGCCGTGGAGAACGATGGCCTGGAATGGTTCTTCATCTACGGTCCCGAACTGCGGCAAGTTCTGCGACGGTACACGGCTTTGACAGGCAGAGCCCCAGTGCCACCTCTCTGGAGCTTTGGCCTCTGGATGTCTCGTTTCGGCTACAAGAATCGGGCAGAGCTGGAAGAAATCGCCACCAAACTGCGCCGGCACCGCATTCCCACCGACGTGTTGCATTTGGACCCTTTTTGGCTTCACAAGGATCGCTACTGTGACCTCGAGTGGGACGAAACGGCCTTTCCAAACCCGGAGGAGATGCTTCAAGGCCTTGCCCAGCAGGGTTTCAAGGTGTGCCTCTGGGAACAGCCGTTTGTACCCGTGAGCTCGTCGATGTACCGCGAAGGGGCAGAAAAGGGCTACTTTGTTCGAGACGGGGAGGGAAACATCCTTCTCATCCACGACTTCGAGGAAAAAGAAACAGCGGTCGTGGATTTCACCAATCCCGAAGCCGTTCGGTGGTACCAGGACAAACACCGTCGTCTGCTCAAACAGGGCGTCGCCGTTTTCAAAACCGACATGGGCGAAGCCGTGCCGCGGGAAGCCGTGTTCGCCGACGGCCGGCATGGCGACGAAATGCACAATCTCTACCCGCTGCTGTACAATCGTACGGTCTGGGAAACTGTCGCAGAAAAATGGAACGGCTGTGGGATCGTTTGGGGACGCTCGGGCTACGCGGGGAGTCAGCGCTACCCGGTGAACTGGGGTGGCGACTCATTCAGCACGTTCAGCGAGATGGCCGCTGTGCTCCGCGGGGGGCTCAGTTACGGACTTTCCGGCGTCCCGTTCTGGAGTCAGGACATCGGTGGCTTTCAGGGGGGAAAACCCAGTCCAGAGCTCTACGTACGCTGGGCCCAGTGGGGACTGCTGAACTCGCACAGTCGCTGCCACGGCGTGCAGCCTCGTGAACCCTGGGAGTACGGCGAAGAGGCAGAACGCGTGTTCCGAACATTCGCCGAACTGCGCTACAGCCTCTTGCCCTACATTTGGAGTGCAGCACACGAGGCGTCCGAAACGGGGCTTCCTGTAATGCGACCGCTTGTTCTCGAGTTTCAAAAGGATCCGACCACCTGGCACATTGACACACAGTACCTTTTCGGGCCGTGGCTTCTTGTCGTACCTGTGCTGGAAGCAGGCGGGTCGGTGCGCTTCTACTTGCCTCCAGGTTTTTGGCTGGACTTCTGGACGGGCGAAGTTCTGGAAGGTCCCTCCTGGCACGAACGCGTCGTGCCCCTGGACAAGATTCCGCTTTTCCTCCGCGAAGGCGCGCTCGTAAGCAGGGCACCCGTAGGCCAGTTCGTCGGCGAAAAACCGTGGTCTCCGCTGGAACTGGAAATGTTTGTCACCTCAAGCTCCGAGTGGACGCTCAGAGACAGCACAGGACGCCCTCAACGGGTACGGGTGCAGGTGGCGGAAGGTCTTGCCGACATCCGTTGGGACCCGCTACCTACAAACGTCCACCTGGTGTGGCGTGGGCCAGTTCGGGTTGACGCCTTTCGACTGAACGGTTTACTACCGGAAGCCCAACCCCAGACACTTCCCTCGGGGGAAAATCGGGTCAACGCTGTGTTTGACCAACACACGAGGTAGATCGGAGAGCGAGAAAAGCACGGAGCGAACCGGATGGAACAACTGGGCTGGGGCATCATCGGTTGTGGCGTGATCGGGTACTGGCACGACCAGGCGGTGCGCCAGAATGCAGATCGGGCCCGGGTTGTCGCCTACTGCGACAGTAAGAGGGAACGCGCTGAGCGCTTCAATCAACAGTATGCCCACGGCAGCGCACGCGTGTACGCGGACTTTCGCGAGATGCTACGAGATCCCAATGTGGACGTGGTGTCAGTCTGCACCCCTTCCGGCTACCACATGGAGCCCGTCCTGGCAGCGGCAGCGGCAGGGAAACACATTCTTTGCGAGAAACCGATTGAGATCAAACTCGACCGCATCGACCGCATGATCGACGCGGCGGAGAAGCACCGCGTCAAGCTTGCGGTCGTCTTCCAGCGGCGCACGTACGAGCCTTGCCAAAAGATCAAAGCCGCTCTGGACGCCGGGGAGCTCGGCAGGCCAATCCTTGGAAGCGTCTACCTCAAGTATTTCCGCAGTCAGCACTACTACAACTCCGGTGCGTGGCGTGGCACCTGGGACTTAGATGGCGGTGGGGCCCTGATGAACCAGGGAATTCACGGGATCGATTTGCTGCTCTGGTTCATGGGCGACGTGCGCAGCGTGGTCGCCAAGATCCGTACGCTGTCGCGTAAAATCGAGACGGAAGACACGGCTGTAGCATCTTTGGAGTTTACCAGCGGTGCGCTCGGCACCATCGACGGCACCACAGCCGCAAACCCCGGCGAGCCAACACGCCTTGAGCTCCACGGAGTTCGCGGAACCATCATTTTCGAGGAATCAAGAATTACAAAGTGGGCTGTCGGTGGCGACGAAAATCACCCCGCTGCTGAAGTGAAACTTCCAGCGGAAGAAGCCGAGCCGGCCGGAGGGAAGCTCGACGAGAAAGCGCTCGCAGGTCTGGGCCACGTCCGACATGTGGCTGATCTCCTCGGTGCCATCGAGCAAGACCGCGACCCATTGGTTACGGCAAAAGAGGCTCGTCGCTCAGTCGAGTTGATTCTCGCCATTTACGAGTCGTCAAGGATCAATCAGGAAATTGTACTCCGTTAGTTTCTTTGCCAAAGGAGGGAGGTCATGAAGCGCCAGGGGTGCGTCATTTTCGCAGTGTTCATGTTGCTGACAGCGAGCAGCACGCCAACGCTCGCCCAGTACGTGCCGTTTCGTGCCTGGGACGACAAAGCGCTAAGCTGGAATGTGCTACGCTGGGGCTACGGCCAGATGCTGGAGGATCACATCCGCCGGGTGGCATTTGAGGCAAACCTGCACAGAGCTTGGCCGAAGACTCCGCAAGCCATTCGGGAAAAGCAAAGAGCGTTGCGTGCCCAGTTGTGGCACATCTTCGGACTGGACCAGCTGAAGAAAGTTCCTCTCCAGGCGAGAATCACCGGGGAAGTAGACCGCGGAAATTTCGTCATCCAAAAGTTGATCTACCGGAGTCTTCCAGGGGTGTACGTGACGGGAAATGTCTACGTACCGAAGGATGGACAACAGAAGCATCCGGCAGTCTTTTGCCCACATGGCCACTGGCCGCAGGGGCGTTTTCAGCCCGCCGTTCAAGCGCGAGCCGTTGGTCTCGTCAACCTGGGGTACGTCGTCTTGACCATCGACAAGTACGGTTACGGCGAACGGCGTTTCACCGGTCACTGGGACGCTTTCTACCTGCTGCCTTCAGGACTGACGCTGGAGGGGCTGCAGATCTGGGACAACATGCGCGGCATCGACTACCTGCTCAGCCGGTCCGACGTCGATCCAAGTCGGATTGGCATCACTGGCGCATCCGGTGGCGGCAACCAAACCATGTACACCGCAGCCCTGGACACTCGGATCGCAGCGGCTGTGCCTACGGCCTCGGTAAACACGTTCGATGGCCTTTTCTTCCGCGGTATTGGCTGTGTCTGTGAAGGGACTCCGAACATCCTGCGCTTCGCCGACGAGTGGGATGTGCTCGCTTGCATCGCCCCACGGGCGCTGTTGATCCCCAGCAACGTGCTCGACCCCATCTTCCCCGTCGCAAAGACCCGCGAAGCGTACTTTCGCACACGGGACGTTTACGCAGCTCTGAACGCCAGGGACCGCATCGCCATCCGGCACTTCTACGACAAGCATTCTTACAACCGCGAGGTCCGGGAGGTGATGTACGGATGGTTCGAACACGTTTTCAGACACAAGAAATTTGAGGCTGTACCTGAGCGTCCTGAGTGGCTCCCAACGGAAGATTTTAGCGAGCTTAGAGTTCTGGAAGACGGTAAATTTCCAGAGGACGCAAAAACACTTACCGACATTGCGATTGCCTTCGGGCGCCGGTTTGAACACCCGCAGAAGTTCGCCGCAAAAAGGGAGCTGGAATCCTACCGAAAAAAGGTGCTACCTTTCCTGCGCGACCAGGTCTTTGGTGGTTTTCCCGAAGAGCCCGGTGAGGTCAGGGTTCAGGTCATCGACACCACGAACTACCGAGGCTGGCGAATGGAAAAGTGGCTCATCTGGAGCGATTGGGACATTTTGCTTCCGGCCGTGTTCGTCCACGCAGAAAAACCGGTGGGAACCGTCGTCCTGGCGAATTCAGCCGGTAAGTCGCGCGCTTTCGTCGACAACTGGGTCCTCGAAGCCCACAACCGCGATTTCAACGTGCTCGCCGTCGATCTTCGGGGTGTAGGTGAAACGGCGGAGAAGACGCGCCTCCTTGTACAGAACGGACTCGTGGCCGGAAAACCGGTTCTCGGCGAATGGGTCTGGGACTACCGTCGCTGCGTCGATGCCTTGCAGCGACAGAACGTCCAACCGGAAACGCCTGTGTTCCTCGTAGGTGACGGCCCCCTGGGCCTTTCTGCAGCTCTGACCCCCTTGTTCGACCGACGGGTTCGCGGCGTTGCAACTTTGGGAACTCTTGGAACGTACATCGCACGCGACCGCTACGATGTAGACTGGGTGTACTACCTGCATGGGATCCTGAAGGAAGCAGACATTCCGCAGTTACTGGCCCTGGCAGCTCCTGCGCGGCTGGTTCTAGCCGGAGCCATCTGGCCTTCTGGCGAACCAGTAACATCCGAGGAAGCTCGACAGCTCTTTCAGCCAGTGGCTAGCGCGTACAAGCTTCTGGGTCAGACAAAGCAATTCGTTTTGCTCCACAAAACCGGCATTCGTGCTTCCCTGAAGGCGCTGTTGCCTCAGTGACAGCCTCATTTTCGGGTAGCTTCGTCGAAGCGTTCAGCATCGTGTCGGTCCCGAACTGTGGCACCCCCGTTTGCGTCGAGTTTGGCCTGTTCAATCACGGCATTTCGCTGTTGCGAACCAAGCAGTACCAGGTGCTTTGAAACGTACAAGTCTTTCCGGAGGCAGGTGATGACCGAACTAACGTCCCGAGAACGTGTCCTACTGGCCCTCTCGCACCGCAAGCCGGACCGTGTGCCCATTCACGACGCACCGTGGGAAACCACCATCGACCGCTGGAAACAGGAAGGCATGCCAGCAAACGCCATTCCGGAGGAGTACTTCGGCTACGAGCTGCGATTGTTCGGCTTTGATGGCTCGCTCCAGCTCCCGAAAAAGGTTGTGGAAGAAACCGACGAGTTTGTAATCGTCAGAAACGCGGACGGAGCGACCCGGAAGGACTGGAAACACCGGACGTCCACGCCAGGGTACCACGAATTTTTGATCCAGGATCGTGCAGCGTGGGAGGAACACAAGCACCGTTTGGCGTGGAACGATTCGCGGGTGGAGTGGGAAAAGGAGCTGAAGCGTTTCCGGCGGGAAAAAGAAGCCGAACGTTTTTGCGTGTTCGCAGCCGTAACCGGTTACGACCGGGCCCAGGGCCTAATTGGCAGCGAGCGACTTCTGATTGCCATGCTGGAAGATCCAGCCTGGATCAGAGACGTGTTTGCAACCGTCGCTGATCTGACAATTCAGGCCGCTGAAGAAATGCTGGCTCGCGGATTCGACTTCGACGGCGTTTGGCTGTTCAACGACATGGGCTACCGGAACGCCACCTTGTTCTCACCTCAACTCTACCGGGAGCTGATCAAACCAATCGACCATCGCCTTGTGGACTTTTTCCACGGCCGAGGGCTCAAAGTCATTCTGCACAGCTGTGGTTGCGTGAAAGCCCTCATTCCGGACCTCATCGAAGTAGGGTTCGACTGTCTCCAGCCTCTGGAAACCAAAGCAGGAATGGATCTCGTGGAGCTCAAGAAGCTCTACGGTGATGCACTGGCGTTCATGGGAGGCATCGACGTACGGAAAATGGCTCACCCAGACCCAGCGGTCATCGAAGAGGAGATCCGGATCAAGTTCGCTGCCGGGATGGCTGACGGTGGGTACATTTACCACTCAGACCACTCCGTCCCGGACAACGTATCCCTGGAACGGTACCGTTACGTGCTCGACCTTGTGCAGAAGTACGGTATCTACCAGTAATTCCGGTCGTTTTGCCGCTTTGGGGTCTGGAAAAAGCGGGGAAGGAGGGGAAAATCATGACGCAAGCAAAACAGGCACACAGACGCAGGGTGCTGTTGCCCCCTGGATACGCTGAACTACTGGAAGCGCTGAAAGCCCGGATTCGGTCGGCACAGGTTCGGGCGGCACTTTCAGTAAATCGAGAGCTTGTGCTTTTGTACTGGCAAATCGGTAAAGACATTTTGGAGCGGCAACGCCGGGAGGGTTGGGGCAGCAAGGTCATTGACCGGCTTGCGCGCGACCTGAAACGGGAATTCCCGAAGATGAGGGGGTTTTCGCCCCGCAATCTAAAGTACATGCGCACATTCGCGGAGGTCTACCCCAATGAGGAATTTGTGCAAGAGGTACTTGCACAAATTCCGTGGTACCACAACATCACCCTCTTGGAGAAAGTAAAAGATCCACACGAGCGTCTCTGGTACGTCCAGCAAACACTGCAGAACGGTTGGAGCCGGAACGTTCTGGTTCTTCAGATTGAGAACGGTCTTTACTGGCGCCAGGGCAAAGCGGTCACTAACTTCGAAGCCACTCTGCCTCCGGCGCAGTCCGACCTGGCCCGTTCTTTGATCAAGGATCCCTACGTTTTCGACTTCCTCTCACTGGGCCTCGAAGCGCAAGAACGCGATGTCCAGCGAGAACTTCAGAACCATCTTCGCGATTTTCTTCTGGAGCTGGGGAAAGGTTTCGCGTTTGTGGGCAGCCAGTACCGGTTAGAGGTAGGTGGAGAGGATTTCTACATCGACTTGCTCTTTTACCAGATCCGGCTGCGTTGCTACGTCGTGATTGACCTAAAGGTGGGCAAATTCAGACCCGAGTACGCAGGTAAGATGAGTTTCTACCTTTCAGCCGTAGACAACCTGCTCCGGGGGCCTGCTGATCGTCCCAGCATTGGCCTCATTCTTTGCAGAGACAAGAATCGGGTTGTGACCGAGTACACGTTGCGAGATTTGCACAAGCCGATGGGCGTCGCGACGTACCGGGTCGGTCAGGCGTTGCCGGCGGAGCTGCAGCAAACGCTGCCCACACCAGAGGAACTGGAAGCACAATTCCGTCATCTGCCCCCACAACCCTGAACGGGGCTGAAGCTCGCCCGGTAGAACAAACCACTCATCCTTTCGAATTCAGGTTCAACCCGTCGAGTCTGGCCACGGAGCTGGCTCGTCTCGACAGGCCGTCGGGCTCGGCGAAGCCAATCCCCAGGCCCAAAGGGAGCAGAACAGTTCTGAACCGTGGGGCGAGGACAGGCTACGCGGCGCCGGGATTGTCGCTGCCCCCGTCCCTACCGGACGGGATTTCTCCGCGTGGTCCAACCTGCTTTTCCACGGAGGTTCCAGATCGCGCGCTAAAACCGGCTGTTCAATCGAAATTCGACACCCCGAAATTCGGGCACGAAAGCGCAAACGCCCCCGGAACAGAGCAAACCCGCCCGCCTTGAGCCAATCGTCAGCACAGCCTGGTGCCGTCCGTCCAGGGTAGCCGAAAAAACGAGAGCCGGAAGCGTCTTCCGCTCCTCAATCGGATTGGAACTCCGGTCGATTTGCACTGCAACAGAGTAAGAGGAGGCTTTCGCCAGATTGAACGTCACCAACTGGTTCCAGTAGTTAGGTCCATCCACCAGGCGTACACGCTGGAGCTGAACGTCCAGGAATGTGCTCCAGACTGTGGTCAGGTAGCGTTCTACTTCAATTGCCCCCGTCCGCACGCTCTCCCGTCCGAACATGTGGTCCGACGTTTCATCCAGCACAGCCCTGAGATTCCACTGTCCAAGTTGTTCGTAGCGGACGTCCAGAAACCACTCGTGGTAACGCGAATGAGGAGCGTTCGTGTGGGTAGCTCCACGATTAACAAGCACGACCACGGACCATCCCGTTGCCGGAGCAGACGTGAATTGAACCTGAAACCCACGTTCATCCCGCGGCCACAGCAAATGCGTGTGCCGATTCAGGAGAGCCACGGAGTGCGTCGGCACCAACGGCGGAGGATTGTTGAACGGGAGATCGAAATTCAGGTAGTCTTTCCACTCGAAACTGAAAGCCCCAAGCGGCAGAGCGACCGACGCTGCCGTGTAGAAGGCGTGCGAAGCAGCACCTCTGAACCAGACTCCCACGCTCCGCCAGGCGTATTCGGACGTCACGTTGAGCAAATCACCGAGCCAGTGTGCGCGCACGGCCCCAAAATCCGCTCGATCAAAAGCAAACCGGTCGGAAGGGTACCAGCGCATCGCCGCCGTACCAACCTTAAACCTCGGCATCAGCCAAAGGTTGACGTCCGCTCCTCTGACCACGTTCTCGCGTCGTCCGGTCTCTGGACTGAGGGGTTGCGCAGAGAAAAAACGCCCATCTGCCCGGGAACCCTGATACTCCAGCCACACGCCGTCCGCGTTCCGATCCTGGACGAATGAACGCTCGATTCGATCCAAAACCAGCGTGCGCAGCTCGAAAGATTGGAAGAGCAAGCCTTGCCCGATCTTCTCGTAGTAATTGCCGAAACGCATCCGCAGTCCACCGTGACGGACCTCCACGAAACGCTGACTAATTTTGCCGAACGAACCCAACTGCGGGGTGGACTGGGCCATCTCCAACCGGAAACCAAAACGAATATTCTGCGCCCAGAAATCTGTGTCCAGCCAGTCGCGCAACACATCCGAATTGTCCGCCGTCGACCTGCTGTACTCAAGGCGGTTGGCAGCAAGCACGTTGTCAAATGGCTGTGCCCGTCCCCACGTTGGGAAAACTACCAGTCCGATTCCCGCCACTGTCCACCAGAGCTTCATCCGTCGCCGTACTCTGTGTGCGTTATTTGGCCGCTGTCCTTTCACCTCAGGTTTCCCGTAAAGATCAACGCGTCGCTACAGAAGCACTTTTCACCTGTCAACAGCCTCGTCACCCTCATCAACAAGTCGAAAGCGAAGTCGAAGTCGTTCACTCTTCTGTCCGCTGCCAGTCTTTCAAGGCCCGAATCACTGCCTCCTCAAGCGTTTTTTCATCCCCAGGCGAATAACCCACGTGCTCCCAGAGAACCTGCAAATCCTTCCCGATGAGCAGGCTCGTGGGCAACACACTCACGCGAAACAAACGCGACAATTCCTGATTTCGATCAAGGATCACGGTAAAGCGGAAACGTCGTCCGCGTACGAGCGAGCGAACACGGGAGGCTGTGGCCTCACCGTCCTCGCTGATGGCCAGCAGCGAAAAACCGTCCCCTTTGAAGCGGGCGAAAATCTCGTCCAGGTAGGGCAATTCCTTTTGACAGGGAGCGCACCAGGTGGCCCAGAAGTTCAGAAGGACGGGTCCCTTCTCTGTGAGCTCACTCAAGTGCACACGTTTCCCATCGAGGGAACGTGCTCGAAGATCAGGAACGCGTCTCAAATCCCCAGCTGCGAACCCGGGCGCCCTACCCAGGAGAAGAACAACGAGGGCCAAAACAACCGTCCGGCTAAGAGTTCGCATCTCAAAACCTCTTCAGCTTTGCGTGGAAACGACCGACCCAGGCTAGCAGTGCAGCCTTCTTACCGCCCTGCCGCAGCTTAAATTCGTCTCGGTAGACATACCTTCGGGAAAGCGCGACGACGTTTGCGCTCAGCCTGGGAAACCTGGTCAGACCTCGCAGGGTGGTTGGCCCCAGCACTGCCGTCCCAAAGCTGCTCCGTCAGTCCGCGCAACTAACGGAACACCGCAACGCGTCTCGTCGCCACGTCTTGACCGCACCTTGCGCGGATCAAGTAGACCCCTGCAGGAACTTGGTTACCGCTTCGGTCCCTGCCATCCCAGACAACACTTCTTCCACCAGATCCCACCGGCCCCCGAAAAAGGAATCGAATTTTCCGGCCCCGGAGATCAAACACCGCCACTTCTACAGGCTCATTTCGAGAGGCCCAGATGCGCACTCGCGCGGCGCTGGATCTTCCATCCGGCACAAAGGGATTTGGGTAGACGGCACTCAGCTGGAAATTTTCGGGCGCAGCCCTGGGCGTCTCATCCTTCACACCCGTCTGCGGGAGCCAGGTCTCAATGGTCTGGATGAGCGCCGCTTTGTCGTAGCCGTAGTTGGTGTAACGAACTACCCAATCTGGACTGAGGACCACATTGTGAGGAATGTACCCCATCCCGTACTGCCTCCACACCTTCCCCTGGGAGTCCAGTAGAATTTGGTACCTTAGACCAAACTGGTTCCTGAAGGTTTCCACCGTAGAGGCAGCCTCCTTCAGGTTGATTCCAATGACCTGAAGCCCCTTGTCTTTGTAAACCTCAAAGATGTCTTTCTGTAAGCTCGGAGCCTCCGAGCGGCAGGCAGGTCACCACGTCGCAAAGAAATTCAGTAAAACAACTTTTCCTTCGTAGGCTTTCAGCCGCACGTCGGCACCACGAAGGTTCTTGAGAACGAAATCGCGAACGGTGTCGCCGACGGCGTACTGTGCTTTGCTTGTGACAGGCAATGACAGAAGAAGAGCCACCCCCGCTGCTACGACCCTACCTCCTCGCATGTTTTCCTCCCTCTTGCTGGTGAATACCCGCTTTGCTTAACGAACCACGTCGACGAGATCGATATTCCCGCTAATCGAAAATTCAGAGCCACCCTGTTCGCTCGGTGAAGGTCAAAGGGTTCTGCCAGCCCCCTGCACCTGAGTGCCTGCAAGCCGCTCCAGCGCCTTTACGAGCGCCTGGGTACCGAGCTCTCCCTCTCCTGCCGCCTCGCACGAGGCAAAAAGCTGGTGGACGGTGCTCACCCCCAGGAGAGGCAGGTGTTCTTGCCGAGCAGCTTCCAGGGCAAGGCGAAGATCTTTTTGCTGCAGCTTGATCATGAAGCCGGGTGCGAAATCGCGCTGCACCATTTTGGGACCCAGATTGGCCAGTTGCCACGAGCCAGCAGCCCCACCTTTAGTCGCCTCGATCACTCTGGCCGGATCAACCCCCATCTTGCTGGCAAAGAGCAGCGCTTCCGAAACCGCAAGATTGGTTACCGCCACCAGGATCTGGTTGCAGAGCTTCGTCGTCTGCCCCATTCCGTGGTCACCCATGTAAGTGATTGATTTGCCGAGCACCTCGAAAATCGGCAGGCAGCGCTCAAACACGGAACGCTTCCCGCCCACCATGATTGCCAAAGTCCCTGCCTCTGCTCCGACGTCTCCACCGCTAACCGGCGCATCCAGCATCTCGACGCCTTTCTCGGCCAGACGGGTAGCCATCGCCTGGGTTGCGGAAGGTGAAATCGTGCTCATGTCGATCACAACCAGTCCTTTTCGGGCCCCCTCGACCACACCGTTCTCGCCGAACAACACCCGTTCCACGTCGGGCGTGTCTGGCACCATCGTGATAACCACATCCACCTGTTCGGCCACTTCTGCCGGACTTCGAGCCGGCTTCGCCCCTTCACCGGCAAGCTCTTCGACGGCCTGCCGACTGCGGTTGTGCACCACAAGCGGGAATCCCGCCTTCAACAAATTCCGGGCCATGGGCTTGCCCATGATCCCCAGACCAATGAACCCAACCCGCTCCATTTTGAACACCTCCTTGCCGAACGCTGTCCATTTCCAGCAAAACCCGGGCTTACGCCTTGAACCAGCTCACGCCGTCGGGAACCGACACGAAAGCAAAGCTCCAGCGAGATCACCGCGCGCCGCCACCCGACGAGACGCGGACGCAGTAGTCGCCGTCTCCAGCCAGAACAAACGGAGCCACGCGATTTAGCACGGTGTTTGCAAGCACTGGTCGGAATTTCTCTGCCCAAGCTCCGGGAAAAGCTTTCACTGTCCAATTTCGAAACAGGAGGTCCAGTTGAAAACCAGCCAGCTCACCCGCACTTTTCTGGCATTCCTGTTCGGTCTGGCAATGGGTACCATGGGGGCGGTCACAGTTGTCCGCGAAGCCGTACCTCTTCGCAACCATGTGGTAATGATCGGCATTTACCTGGCCGGGGCCGTTCCTCTGGTGCTCATCGTGTTTCTCTGGTACCTGCACGTGGTGCGCACCTTTAAACGGCTGTTGGGCGAGAAAGCTGGTGCCCTTGTCAGCAACTTCACCTCGCTCGTCTTCGTGGGACTTTTTGTGATGTACCTGCTGGTTGTCGGTCTTTTCTACGCGGCAACATACTGAGCCACCTCCAGGCGTTGCCACGTCTGTGTGGGAATCACGGTGCGAAGGTGTTTTTTTCAGGACGCCGGGAGATGTCCGACAAACACGGCCCACGGGCCGTAACGCCGCAAGCGATCGGCGTACCCAGATCACACCAACCTCGTGATGCACAGGGGTGCTGCCGCACAATCCGCCTTAGAAGGCGGTCACAGCATTCGCCCACCTGCTTCAGTGTTCGTGAGGGACCCCTTTGATGTGCAGAATCAGGTGCTCCCGGTCCTCGAACTGTTCAACCCAGCCGTAGTTGGCGTCGGTTTTGGAATCGAGCTCGCGCACGTACGGCTTGATGTCCAAAAGTGGTGTGCCGTCGAAAGCATCCAGACCGGAGACACGGACAACATTCCCCTCGATGCCGAGCAAGCGGACCACCGAAAGCCCCAGTGGATTCGGCCGGTTGGGCGAACGGCTGGCGAAAACCCCAACGGTCACGCCACCCGCCCACGGAGGTCGGACGATCAGCTCCACATCCCCTTCTACGCGGTGCAAGTAGTACAGCACCGTGATGTACCGGAAGGTTTCAAGCCCCTTCAGACCCTGCTCGTAGACCGGATCCAGCACCAGACGGAAGTCCCCCTCGTCGCCGTCAACCGGTTGGTAAGGCGCGTTGTTCCTGTACGGCGTGCGAATGACGCCGATCGGTTGAAGCACCATTGCCTCAGAACGGAAATCGTCCTCGTTCATTCCATCAACCGTTGAACCTGTTCGCTCGTCCCGGCAACCAGCAGCGTGTCGCCCAGCTCGATGCGGTAGTCCGGCGACGGCACCACCGTGTTGTTGCTGCCAGAACTCGATTTTCGAATCAAGATCACCTCGACACCGTAATTTGCGCGCACATTCAGCTCGCGTAGTGTTTTACCCGCAAAGTGGGGTGGGGCTTCAACTTCTGCGAGAACGTAGCCCTCGCCAAGGTTTACCGTTTTTGTGCGTTGCACCCACGACAACGCTCCGTGCATCCCACTGGAAAGATCGCGGCGCATCAGCTCCCGATTGTACACTTCGAGCACGTCTGATTTTCGCACCGATCCCACCAGGCGCCCCTCGTCCAAAACTGGCAGTTCCTCCACGTTCTCACGCGTAAAGAGCCGCATGGCCATGTCCAGATTGTCGTCAGGGCGTAGCGACGGGTACGTAGGATCGGCGAGATCTCGGGCAATGATGAGCTCGTCCAGCCACTCTTTGTCCAAAATTACCTGCCTGAGCTGGTGCACGGAAATGGTACCCAGGTACTCCTTGGTGTCCCTGACCACAAAAAACTCAGACCGCGGCGAATTTACCGCCAGGTCGACGAGTTTCCGAAAGGGCGTCTGCTCGTTCACAACCACGGGATCTCGTGTCAGCACGGACTTCACACTTAGCCGGCGCAGCACGTTGAACTCCAGCGGTTGGAACAGCTCGATCCCCCTGCGGACCAGCTTTTCGGTGTAAATGGAAGTTCGCTTAAGACGGGTAGCCAGAAGTACCGAGATCACACAGGCAGCCATCACAGAAGGGATGATCTTGTAGTCGCCGGTCATCTCGAAAATGATGATCATCGCGGTGAGTGGGGCGTGTGTTGTGGCCGCTACAACGGCTCCCATCCCCACCAGAGCGTAGGCGCCTGGACCTGCGGTAACGGACGGGAACAAGTGGTGTACCAACGTTCCCAGCAACCCACCGGTCATGGCCCCCAAAAACAGAGAAGGAGCAAAAATGCCACCGGATCCGCCTGACCCGAGGGTCACAGATGTGGCGAAAAGTTTCAGCAAAATGAGCGCCAGAAGGAGGTACCAAACGCCTTTCCCGGCCAGTGCCATGTCGATTGTTTCGTAACCCACGCCCAGAATGTGAGGGAAAGCTAAGGCGAGAACACCAACCAACAGGCCTCCGATGGCTGGCTTGGTGATGTCCGGCACGCGCATCGCATCGAAAACATCCTCCACGCGGTAGAGCAACGTGGTAAACCCCACACCCACAAATGCGGCCACAAGACCGAGAAGGGCGTACGGAATCAGTTCGAAACCGCTCACAAGCTCGTAACGCGGTACGATGAAAGCCGGCATGTCCCCAAGGAAATAGCGTGACACGACGGTGGCTACGACCGACGAGATTACGATGGGGCTGAACTGCGGCACACCAAAATCGCCCAGAATGATCTCAACCGCGAACAGTGCACCAGCGATCGGAGCGTTGAACGCACCAGCGATGCCAGCAGCCGCACCACACCCAACCATCGTACGCAGGCGCCGGGCTGACACTTTCAACCCCTGACCGATGGACGAACCCAGCGCTGAACCAATCTGAACAATCGGTCCCTCGCGTCCCGTGGATCCACCCGTGCCGATGCAAACCGCGGAAGCAAGCGCCTTGATCAGGACCACCCTTGGTCGGATCACTCCCCCGTGGACAGCCACAGCTTCCATCACCTCCGGCACACCGTGCCCACGAGCCTCAGTGGCGATCCGGTAGACCATCGGTCCCACAATCAGGCCACCAATTGCGGGGATGAAGATTAACACGTACCACGGGATGCGGTGAGCCGCCTCAAGCAGGTTGTTCCAGGATCCGAAAGAAACCCACTGAAAAAAACCGATCAGGTAGCGCAAAGCCACTGCTGTCAGGCCTCCGCCTACGCCGATCACAGTGGCCACCAAAATCATGAAAACATACTCCGAAGCTTTGAGCCGCGCGAGGTAGTACCTCCACAACCCACCGGCCCGTGCCGCACTCATCATTTTCCGTTGCACCCTTCCATCGTCGGTATGCTCTCAGAAAAAGCTCACACCTCCTGTGTCATCCCCCAATTGGCCAGAGCAGAAAAACGGCCACGTCCCAGACGGCATGCGAGAGAATTCCAGGCCACAAATTCCCGCTCGTCGCCAGCACGCTGCCCCAGAACAGTCCAGCGGTAAGCGCCGCACCCACAAGCATTAAGTTACCGGACCAGATGTGCACCGCCGCGTAAATCCCCGCTCCAACCAGAACAGCCCACCAGCGTTGAAACCGACAGTGCTCGAGGTTTTTCTGCACAAAACCTCTCCAAAAGATTTCTTCGGCTGGCGCGATCAAGAAAACAAGTGCCAGGCCGATCACGCGCGGGTCCGTTCCACTTCGAATCTGGTAGATGGCGCCGACTTGCGCGTGTGCGGAAGGTAACAAGACGCCAGCCAACTCGTTGCCAAGCCAAAACACACCGTAAAGGGCCGCTGCCAACCCCGCCCCGAGAGGAAGCCATCGCCAGCGCCAGGTGAGCAAACCGAGCACTTGAGCTTGGTCCTGAACGACAGCCCACAAAGCCAGAGTTCCTGCCGAGAGGCTCATCAACAGCCAAAAGTTACCCGCACCTAAGCCGAACATGACCCCCCACAAAATAAAAGCGACCGCCAGCGGCAGAGCAAGCCTGGCGATCGCTCCTTTGTCGCAGCGGTTCATACCAATCGCTGAATCAGATCAGCTTTTCGACAACCAGAGCCAGCGCGAAAACCACACCAAATTGTGTCACAAGCTGCGCTGTCCGCAGGTCCATCGTGAGCAGTTCCGGGGAGTTGAAGGCCTGAATTTTCTTGAACAGCTTCACGTTCTTCAAAGCTGTGGGCAGCGTAACAAGAACGGCCAGAGTAACAGGCGGGAAAAGCCCGAGAATCACCGCCACCACGGTCACAAAATAGGCACCCAGCACCAAGATCAGGTAGGGCACCTTAGCTCGTTCCAGACCGAGGTTCATCGGCACGGTCTTCACAGCGGCCTTCGCATCGTTCAGGATGTCGCGCGTGTTGTTCGCGTACAGGACAGCGGTGATCAAAAGGCCAATGGGCACAGAAGCCAACAGCACGTTCCAGCTGAAATGCTGTGTTAGCACGTAGTACGAGCCCAGAACCATCAGCGGACCGAAAGTGAGGAAAACCATCGCCTCACCAAGCCCACGGTACTTGAACCCGAGCGGACGCCCGCCGTAGAAATAACCTGCAACCACACCAATCCCACCGAGGAGCAGGATGACCCAGTCGATGCGAATCGTCAGGTAGAAACCAATCAACGAGCCTACCGCGAAAGCGGCGATGCCCGCCCAAAGGACCTTGCGCGGCGGCAGGTAGCCCTCAACGAGCAGTTTCGTGCCCCCAAATGTGTCGTGACGGTCGACACCGTGAGCGAAATCGAAATACTCACTCGTCAGATTGGTACCGACGTGCAGAAGAAACGCACCGAGAAGCACCAGAGGCAAAAGCTCCCAGTTGACATGTCCTGGAAACGTCAACGCAAACCCCGCGCCAATCAACCCTGCCAGCGTGGTAAAACTGAGGCTGAAAAAGCGCATCACCTGGACCCAGTACTTGCTCTGGGGCAGGCGTTTGCTCCCGACTTCCGTTACGATTTCGCGCCGTGGAGAAACGCCGCGCCGGTGGTCAGTCAGGTAGAATTTTTCCGGCACAATTTTGACAAGGACAATCCCCGGGATGACCTCGATGAAAGGTTTCATCTCCGGGTTTTTCTCCACCAACGCAGCCTTGATGTCCGGGTACTCATCAACGGGTCCCCAAACAATCGCGCGTCCTTCGCCTTGGGCAAACACATCCGGCGTACCGCGGTCGATTGTGAACGTCACGCGTTCGGGGTGTTTCCGAATGTTCGCCAGCGAGCGCGCGTCCGGTTTAAGGGCGATCCACAGCGCGTCGTCGTCACCCACAAAGTACACTTTAGCGGACCAGCTCTCAGCGCCGGTTCCCGAAGCCAACGTCAGCGTCTTCGACTCGTTGAGTAGTTCCTTCAGAGTCTCGTTCAGTTTCCCGCTCAAATCCCTTACCCTCCTTGCTCGTCGTCTTTCTGTTTCTCCCTTGCGGCCTTTCAGGCAGCCGAAAATACAAATTTCAAATGAGATACGCAACCCCGGCCTGATCCAGCGCTACCTCCATTTTCACGTGGGAACTGACGGACACACCAACCTGGCCTGGCTGTTGTCGACTAAACGGGTTCCAGGTCAAAACGCCCCTTCAAAAAAACCGTGCAATTCGAAACGGCCATGAACTGCTGGGCCTTTCTCGCGGTGCACAGAAAATCCGCTCACCAGGCAAACAGAGTCAAATGCGTGGAAACGGCTCGAAGCCGTCGGAAACCTTACTTGCCACACAGATCGGAGGATTTGTAGACAAAGTGCCGGCCGTACCGTGGCAGCGGTTTCTGTACCCACGGAACCTTTCGGGATTCAGTCAAAACTCCGCTGTGGCCTGCCGAGTACACGACAGATCGACACGCCAGGCCGAAAAAACGTCCTCCTCAGCGCCAATTCGCAGACTGCGGCCCTGCCGGCTGCGGCGGCGCCTTCGGAGGGGGGCTGCACGCGGCGCTACCCCGTCCCATCGCACCAGCCTCGCGGATCCGAAGCATCGCGACCGTCGTAAAAATGGCTGGAACACAGTACGAACTGGCTTGCTCCAGGCGGACTGATCAGGCTTCACTCGAGGAGGTGGTTTGCATCATGGTCCCAGAACGCCGCAGAGACGCTGGACTCTACCGGTTCTTCCGAAAATGGACGGGTGTTGCGTTCGAGGACCTTGGCCTGCACTCCAGCCAGATCGCCGAGTACGTAAGCGACTTGCTCGCTCGTTTCGCGCGCACAGAAAATATTTACCGAATTCGCGACCTACGCGGCCGCACACTGAACACGATTGTGGACATGCTCCTCGAGGCCGAGGAAACCAGCCACATCGGTCAGCCGGGATTTGATCCGTTTCGTGAGCGGGAAATCCGCAAGCACGTGGGCGACTTTGCCCTTTTCATGACGGGCATTTTTCGCGACTACGTGCAGCAGCTCGGCGTGATGAGCCTCTACACACGCGAGGGCGAACGCTCCTACTACGAGGTCTACGAATTCGACAGCAGTCTCTCCGTTCCCGGAAGCGAGCTGTTCAAGCAACTTTTTCAGGACTTTGAGCGAGTTTCTGGGGCCCTGGACTACATGCGCCGTGTTTACTTCCGTCCTGAGCGTCACAGCGGTCCTTACCGGTCTCTGCTGGAACGCCTCCGAAACTGGTGACGGGCCGGGTTGCGGAAAAACAGCCCCCCTGACGCCAATTCGGCAACGCGAAACGGAGGGGTCTGCCCGTCCAGCGCAGCTTTTGGAGCTGGCGTCGGCCAGGATTTGTTGTGGAATCAACACCAACAGCTCGAGTAAAACGCTACAACCTCGGGAGTTTCTCTACTCGCTCGTGCAAGCGTTGTTCCACTTCTTCCACCACTTGTTGCGGCAACTCCCAGTCGGCGGCGGGTGCCGTTTCCTCAATCTGGTCCGGCCGGCGCGCGCCAACAATGGCCGAGGTAACCTCCGGCCGGCGCAACACCCAGGCGATCGCAAGTTGAGCCACAGAGCGACCGTAGCGGGACGCAATTTTCCTAAGCTGTTCAACCAGCTCCAGATTTACGCTGAATTCCGGTTCGTTGAAAGCGGGGCTGCGCCGACGCCAGTCGTCTTGAGGGAGCTGCTGTAGCCTTTCACGGGTGAACTTACCCGTCAGTAAACCGCTGCCCATGGGCGAGTAAGCAACCACGCCGATCCGATTCTCTGCACAGAAAGGTAAGAGCTCCGTCTCCACGTCTCGTCGCAACATCGAGTACGGCGGTTGTAACGACGCCACCGGGTGAATCTTCTGCACGCGCTTGATCTGCTCTACGCTGAAATTCGAGACACCGATGTAGCGAACTTTGCCTTCCTCCACAGCCTTAGCCATTTCGCCCCAAGCTTCTTCGATGTCCTCGTCCGGGTTGGGCCAATGGATCTGGTACAGGTCGATGACGTCCACGTTGAGCCGACGCAAGCTCGCTTCCAGTTCCTGACGCACGCTCCAGGCTTTGAGACGACCGGAGACTCTGCCCCTGGCGTCCCAGACCAGCCCGCACTTTGTGGCGATGATCACCTCATTGCGCCGTCCTGCAATAGCCTTGCCCACAATTTCTTCGCTGTGGCCGAGACCGTACACCGCAGCGGTGTCGATCCAGTTGACACCCAGATCCAGCGCTCGTTGGATCGTGGCAATCGACTCGCGATCATCCTGCGGCCCCCAACCCCACTGCCAAGGGCCTCCGATGGCCCACGCGCCCAGTCCGACAGTTGTTAACTCCAGGTCCGTGTAACCCAGTTTCCGTTTACGCATTCTCACCTCCGTCCTGTTCTCCGAAAAGTTGCAGCACACACGTCGTCTCCGAGACGGTTGCCGTGCCCGCCGACTACGCACCTACCCTGCCAAGGCAAAGGTACTTTGTGTCAACGCTTTGTTCAAGTGCCATTATTCCCGCGGACTGCGTTGCTTTTCGAATTACAGCACCTCACAGGCAACAAATAACGAGAGCCACCCTCACAGCCGTGCAAACCGCCACGGCACACGAGGCCGCGGCCACGGAACCCAGCCACGTGCAAAAAGGACTTCGGCAGGCAGGCTCGGCAAGATCCATCAGCCAACCGAGCGCACGGATCCTGCTTGCCTTTCCCTCAATTCAACCGGCTTCGGTCCCTTGAAACACGCAATCAGAACCTGCCGAAAGAAAATCCTTAAAGGTCGCTTTCTCACTTAGGCATCTGCCTCCCGGCGACACAAAGCAAACCCCGTCTGGCAAAATCAAAAAACCCGTGGACCGCAAAACCCCACGGCCGTTGTTCCAAAATTCAGGGGGCTCGCAACCGGGCTGGTCGTCCTGATTTCCCGTGACAGTGCGGCGCTTGTAACCTGCCTGGAGTTTGCGATTAGCCCAACTGTTTTGTACATTCGCGAACCAGCGCCAGGAGGATTGCCGATGTCCACGAAATCCGCTTCTCTTTTCACGTTCCTTTTCTCGGTCAAAGGCCACCACGTCGGGCCTGAGGGCTGGGCGCACGCCTGGTTCGTTCAGAACGTGGCGCAGGACGTCTCGGTGGCAGTGAGCGAGGCGCACGGTTTCAACAGCGCCTGGTACCGTGCCGCCCAAAGCGGCTGGGTCATGCGTAGTTTCGAGGCCGACTACCGCCGTCCCTGGGTCCTGGAACAAGACCTCGTCGCTGAAACCTGGATCAGCAAACGCACGCGCGTTCTGGCTGTGCGGCAGTACTTGTTCAGGGACGTTAAGACGAACAAGCCCGTAAGCGGTGCACAGGCCGAGTGGGTGTACATCAACACGTCCACGGCCCGCCCCACCACGATCCCGAAGGTCTTCGCTTCCCGCTACATCCTTCACCCACGTACAGCGCTTCAAGAGATTGACTTTCCCCAGGAAAAAGCAGTGTTGATCGGCACAGTCGATTTCCGCGTGCGCTACTCCGACCTGGACACCAACGCGCACGCGAACAACGTGGCTTACATCCGCTGGATCACGGACGCACTGCAGGAAACCGGCGCTACCGGCCGCCCCGTCTGGTGGAAAATTCAGTTCAAACTGCCGGCTGGTTTAACTGAGAATTTGCGTGTTGAGGTTTGCAGCACCGGAACGGGCACCGAAGGCGCAGGCTGGCAAGTAAACGTTTTCAGCAAAGACCGCGGTAGCGTGCTCGCTGCCGCGCGGGTCCTGACGGCACCCTGATGGGGACTGCGACCTTCAGGAAGGGCGTAAGGCCAGGCATTTCCGGTGGGGTTGAACCCGCTTACGACGCGGCTTCTGGCAGACCGACTCAAGAAGAGGTCTGCAGTTGCACCTCCGCCTTGTGCAGTGTTTCTTCGCTGCGACTGATTCGCGAAAGGGAGTACCCTTCCTTTCCAGCAAAGATGAACCCCACCAGCGCTACAGGCAGGAAGCTGATGGCGTGCACAGCCACCGCAAAGCTCAGCGAAGCGGAAGCCGGAATCCCAAACAGCTCCAGCGATTTCATGCAAAGCCAGTGGTAAGTACCCACGTAGCCTGGAGAGCTCGGCACCACTACCGCGATTGTCGTAATCACCAGTGTCACCAGAGCCGCGTTCCAGGGCAGGTCGTAAGCACGGGAAAGATCAAACGCCTGAAACCCAAATACGAACACCAACACGTACCCCGCCCAAATCAGGACCGACAGGACAGCCAACCACAGGTAATCCAGCCTGCGCCGCAGAGGTACAACGCCGCGAGCGAATTCCCGGATGAGAGCAGCCACTTTGTCCGCCAGTTTCCGCGACAACGGCCCGAGCAAACGCCGTACCCACCGCGTAACCGTGCCCTCGTACTTGCGCAAAGCAACCAAGAAAACGATCAGGGCCAAAGCAAAGGCAAACGTCAGGTAGCCGCTTGTGCGTACCCAGGCAGGGAAGGGGAAAATCACGAACGTGACCCCCATGATCACGATCAAGGTGAGCACGTCAATCACGCGCTCAACAGCAATGGTGGCCAGCGCGAGACTGGCGGGCAGACCACCTTTCTTCCCGATGATGTAAGCCCGCAGCACTTCGCCGAGATGCGCCGGAAGCACGTCGTTGGCCATGTAGCCAATCATGAGCGCGCTGAAAAGCTGCCCTGAGCGGAAACGGTGTACAGGATCGAGCAGCAATTTGTGCCGCACGGCTCTCAGCCAGTGGCTGCCGAAAAGAGCCGCCAGGGCCGGCACAAACCACCAGTAGTCAGCCTGAACAAGCGCCTGTCCAACCTGGTGTAGGTCTACCCCCTTGATGGCAAGGTACAGGAAAAACACGCTGATGGCCAACCCAACGAACAACCGCAAGCTCTGTTTGATCCTTTTCGCCATCAGCCACTCCAGGTCATTCTACACACCAAACCTCACGGTGATCACGTCGCCGTCTTTGACGACGTAGTCTTTGCCCTCAAGCCGCAAAACCCCTTCCTCGCGGCACCTGGCAAATGAGCCAAGCCGAACCAGGTCTTCGTACGGAACAACCTCCGCCCTGATGAACCCTCGCTCCAGATCGCTGTGAATCACACCGGCTGCTTCCTTGGCACGCGTGCCACGCCGAATGGTCCAGGCTCGTACTTCTTTCTCGCCAGCCGTGAAAAAGTTGACGAGCCCAAGCAGTTCGTACGAGTCGCGGATCAGCCTGGACCGCGCCGGTTCCGTCAGGTTCATGTCGTCCAGGAAAGCCCTGGCGTCTTCCGGCTCAAGCTGTGCAATCT
Organism: uncultured Cytophagia bacterium; assembly: GCA_964644845.1. Lineage (GTDB taxonomy): Bacteria > Zhuqueibacterota > Zhuqueibacteria > Oleimicrobiales > Geothermoviventaceae > Geothermovivens. The sequence continues at coordinate 52,023 of CAZXXS010000078.1, forward strand.
CGGCTTCGATTTGGGCACAAACGGCCGTGACGCGCGTGTTTGGCACCGCCGCCACGTCGGCGAATTTGTCAAGCCAAAGCTGCTCTTCCCCGAGCTCGTTCTCCCCGATGTTGACCACGATCAGGGTCGGTTTCAGCGTCAGGAAACTGTACCCGCGGACGACCTTTTCTTCCTCCGGTGCCAGCTCGAGGATGCGCAGGGGTTGGTTGTCCTCCAACACTGTCCGGAAACGACTCAACAGCTCGAGTTCGAACAGCTCCTCTTCATTTTTCGTCTTGTGCGCTGTTTTCTCAAGCCTCGCGATCCGGTTCTCTACGATCGCCAGGTCTGAGAGCAAAAACTCGGCCATCAGCTCGTCCAGGTCTCGAACGGGATCCACATTCCCCAGCGGGTGCGGTACAGACTCATCCCCGAAAGCTCGAAGAACGATCAGGAGTTCGTCCAGGGTGCGGATGTAGCCGAGGAACTCGTCGTCGAGCCCAGAGCGAGAGCCTCCTTCGCGCTGGACCGGTGCCATGTCCACGTACTCAACAGTGGCTGGCGTCACCTTGCGCGGCTGGAAGATCGCTGCCAGATGCTCCAGGCGTTGGTCTGGAACATTCACTACGGCCCGATGGGTCTCGCGCTTGCCACCCATGAATTTGTCCACGGCTACCGTTCCACCCGTCAGCGCGTTGAAAAGAGTCGTTTTGCCCGAAAGGGGTAATCCCACAATGCCGACGATCATTTCGGCCTCCTGCGCCCTGCTCGTTTACCCGTCACAGCCATCCGCACCAAGTCCCAGGCGACACTCAAGCCGCTGAACACCACGGAGCACGTCAAGAAAAGTCGTGTACGGTTCAAAAGCGTAGCCATTCTCTCGACACCAGTCCTGCAAAGGCCCTTTGGCGAAAATGTAGTCGGCGGCTTCCACACCGTGTCGGTCACTGATGCCATCGCCGACGAAAACTGCGAAATCGCCGTCTTCACGAAGTCGCCGGATGTGGTAGCCTTTGCAGTTCGCACACTCGTCGCACTCAATCCCGTGGTAGGGCAGTTCCGGCACGATTACACCGCCGTCCAAGAGCACGGCTTTGTTCGAGTAGAATTCCACGTCTTCAAGGCCGGCTTTCGCGAGGACTCGACGAATGTAAATGTCCAACCCGTCGCTCAGTACGGTGACAGGGTAGCCACGCTGGCGACAGTACCGTACGAATTGCGGGAAATGCGGATCCACAGTCTGCTGGCTCAGCAATCTCTCGAATTCCCGAGAGTCAAAGCGGCTGGCGGCGCAGATTTCCTCCAGGTACTCTTTGGACGTAATCTCGCCACGGATGTAGCGGTCTACTGTTTCCTGCCAGCGCTCTTTTCCGGCAAAGGTCTGAAAAAACAGGTCCCCCACGTCGTTTACAGCCGTTGTGCCATCGAAATCGCAAAAGATGCGAAGCCTTTTGACGTCAGTCTCTGTCCCAACCGGATTGTTCATGCTTGTCCCACTGGAGTTGCTGGTTCAATCCCGTCACTGTCGCCGAGATTTTGTTCATCATCTACCAAGAAATCCCTGTCAAAGAGCGAAGAACAGCACATTCTCGCCCACTCCGAGGACACCACCACAAGCCCCTTGCAGCGTTTCAGCCGCGGCAACCGGGCGGCACTGCCCAGCGGTTTCGCCTTCTTACGAGCCCGCAGTCCCGACCAGACTGGAGCTCAGCAGGTCCGCTGCTCCTCGAAGGCACCTCCCCGACACGCCACACGCACTCCGGACTGGAAGCACGTGTCCCAAAACAAGCGTGGCGCCCGCTGCCACTGCGGACGCCACACTAAAAGGTTCTCGTCAGAAGCCGAGGAAGAGCGTTGCCGTTTATCTCCGCTCCGTCGGAACGGTCTTCCCGCCCCAGCAGAAGGCTCTCCGAGCAAACAAGCAGTTTCAGGCCCGAAAGCCTGTACACGCTTTGCCCAGGCTACATCGACGCGGCAGACCTACTTGGCCTGTTCTTCCTCGACTACCGCCTGCGCAGCGGCAAGACGGGCAATGGGTACGCGGAAAGGCGAGCAACTGACGTAGTTCATACCCACACGGTGGCAGAACTTGACCGACTTGGGCTCACCGCCGTGCTCACCACAAATACCCACCTTGAGTTCGGGCCGCGTGCTGCGTCCGCGCTCGACACCCATCTTCACCAGCTGACCAACACCTTCCTGATCCAGCACCTGGAACGGATCCTCTTTGAGGATCTTCTTCTCGATGTACATCGGCAGAAACTTGCCGACATCATCGCGCGAGTACCCGAACGTCATCTGCGTCAAATCGTTGGTGCCGAAGGAGAAGAACTGGGCCTCGCTTGCGATCTTGTCCGCCGTCAGCGCTGCACGCGGCACCTCGATCATCGTGCCAACCAGGTACTCAACCTCAACGCCGTACTTGTCCATCACTTCCTTGGCCACCCGGTCAATGACCTCTTTCTGGTTTTGGAACTCTTCGACGGTCCCGACAAGCGGAACCATCACTTCGGGCAGCACCTTTACACCCTGTTTGGTCAGCTCGCAAGCAGCCTCAAAGATGGCGCGCGTCTGCATCTCGGTGATCTCGGGGTAAGCAATGCCGAGACGGCAACCGCGGTGGCCAAGCATCGGGTTCAGCTCGTGCAACGATTCGACCCGTTCTTTTACCTTCTCGACCGGGACACCCAGCTCATCAGCCACCTCGCGCTGGGCCTCTTCTTCCTGCGGCAAGAATTCGTGCAACGGGGGATCGAGCAACCGAATCGTTACGGGCAGGCCTTCCATGACCTTGAAGATGCCCAGGAAATCTTCCTTCTGGTACGGCAGAATCTTGTCGAGGGCTTTCCGCCGACCCTCTTCGTCCTCGGCCAGGATCATTTCGCGCATGGCCTTGATGCGCTCGCCCTCGAAGAACATGTGCTCGGTGCGACACAGGCCGATGCCCTCAGCGCCGAAGTTGCGCGCCACCTGGGCGTCATGCGGCGTGTCGGCGTTGGTGCGCACACCCAGTTTGCGGATTTCGTCCACCCACTGCATCAGTTCAGCGAACTCGCCGGTCATTTGCGGTTCCACCGTTGGCACTTGCCCGAGCATTACTTCGCCCGTCGAACCGTCGATGCTGATCCAGTCGCCCTCTTTCACCACAATGTCGCCAACTGTGAACTGTTTCTTCGCGTAGTCCACATTGAGAGCGCCGCAGCCAACAACGGCTGTCTTGCCCATGCCGCGGGCTACAACGGCTGCATGCGAGGTCATGCCGCCACGAGCCGTCAGAATGCCTTCCGCCGCGTGCATGCCGCCCACGTCCTCCGGCGACGTCTCTAACCGGACCAGGATTACCTTCTCACCCCGCTTGGCCCACTCTTCGGCGTCGTCGGCGTGAAAAACGACACGACCCGTTGCTGCCCCAGGAGAAGCCGGCAGTCCTTTGGCGATCACTTTCTTCTCCGCCTTGGGATCGAACATTGGGTGCAGTAGCTGGTCGAGCTGGTCGGGCGTTACCCGCATGATGGCCGTCTTCTTGTCGATCAAACCTTCTTTCACCATGTCCACAGCCATTTTGACCGCGGCCTTGGCAGTCCGCTTGCCTACGCGGGTCTGAAGCATCCACAGGCGTCCCTGCTGAATCGTGAACTCGATGTCCTGCATGTCTTTGTAGTGCTTCTCAAGGCGATCCCGGATCTCCTCGAGTTGTTTGTAAGCTTCCGGCATCACCTCTTCCAGCGTCTTCTGATCTGGCGAGGTCTTGGTGGCCTTGTTGATCGGCTGCGGCGTGCGGATGCCAGCTACCACATCCTCGCCCTGGGCGTTCACCAAATACTCGCCGTAGAAAATCTTCTCGCCCGTGGCCGGGTCGCGCGTGAAGGCAACACCCGTGGCGGAGTCCTCACCCATGTTCCCAAAAACCATGGCTTGCACGTTCACCGCGGTGCCCAGGTCGTCGGGAATCTTGTTGAGTTTGCGGTACGTGATGGCCCGTTCGTTGTTCCAGGACTCGAAGACAGCGCGAATGGCACCCCACAGTTGCTCCCACGGATCCTGCGGAAACTCTACTCCCTTCCGCTCTTTGATCAGTCGCTTGAACTCCTGCACCAGGGTCTTCAGATCCTCGACGGTGAGGTCAGTGTCCCACTTGTAGCCTTTCTGCTCTTTGAGACGATCGATGATCTCTTCGAAGGGATCGATCTCTTCTTTCGATTCCGGCTTCAGACCGAGAACCACGTCCCCGTACATCTGAACGAATCGGCGGTAGGAATCCCAGGCAAAGCGCTCGTTGCCTGTTTTCTTGGCAAGCCCTTTTACCGTCTCGTCGTTCAGACCCAGGTTCAACACCGTGTCCATCATGCCAGGCATCGAAATGGGGGCCCCGGAACGCACCGACACCAGGAGAGGATTCTCCGGATCACCGAACTTGGAGCCCATGATCTTCTCGATGTGTTCGATGCCCTCCTTGACCTGCTTCTCAAGCTCGGGGGGGAATTTGTTGCCCGACTCGTAGTACTGTTTGCACATTTCCGTCGTAATCGTGAAGCCTGGCGGCACAGGAATCCCCAAACGTGCCATCTCAGCCAGGTTCGCCCCCTTACCACCGAGCAGGTTCTTCATCTCGGCGCTACCTTCAGCGGTACCACCTCCGAATTTGTACACCCATTTCTTCTCAGCCATCGTCGTCCTCCAAGTTTTTCAGAACCCGTCCGTGGAGAGCACCGTAAGTCACGATTGTTCAGTCCAAGCCGACATGCTGTAACGCCCCTCCGCTGCAGCAGTCAGCGCAGAAACCACATCATAACGGCAAAACGCCTTGAATCCGACATCTTTCTACGCCTTGTCTACGCGATGCGTTCGCCAAAATTTTCGTCTTCTGCGACGCTGCACTTCGCCCGTTGACCCTTCACAGACCTGAGACGGAAGCGAAACAAAACGTTGGGAGGTGCGCCCGGATCGGTGCGGCGAGGCGTTTCGCGTAAAGCGCAGAGTTGACCGAAGCACAAGTTTTCCCCACCAGATCCCCCTTCTAAAGTGAACCGATTTTGTGAACCACATTGCGACTCGGGATCCAGCCGCAAAATCCAGTGGAGCAGGATCTCCCAGGAATCGCACAGCCGCCAACAGCGAACCTTTGCCGTTTCGCGCCCGCTTTGCAACGGTGGTTTCGTCCTGTCCGAACGTCGCAGGACGTCCCCAGAGCAGATTACACGGGCGACAACCCTGAGACTGCTGCGGAGCCGACTGGTTCTGCCCCCTCAGCCAGCCGACATTCCGCCGGCACAGGCACTGCACCCCGCTGTTCCCACATCAGAGGAAAAAGACGCCCAGCCCGGCGGCGACAACGATCACGAGGATCGGGTGCACTTTCAGGAAAGTGAGTACAACGAAGCTGGCCAGCGCGAGCACACCAGCTTGCCAGTTTGCCACGCTTCTTGGGAAAAGAGTCCAGACCACCCACGCCAGCATGCCAATCACCACGGGGCGCAGCGCCATGAACATGCCGTTGATGCGGGGATTGTCCTTGTGCTCGTAGAGCAGGTACGCGAAAATCAGCATGCCAATGGCAGCCGGCGCACTGACACCCAAAATCGCGACCAGGCTACCGAGCAATCCCGCCACTTCCCAGCCAACAAAGGCCGCCAGTTTTACCGCAATGGGTCCAGGCAGCGCGTTGCCCATGGCCAGAGCATCCACGAATTCCTCCGGTGTGAGCCAGTGGTGGAGGTCTACCACTTCTGCCTGGATCAGCGGGATCATGGCAGGTCCGCTGCCGAAACCGAATGTCCCAACCTTGGCGAAGGCCAGGAACAACTTGCCAAGCGCCACAACCAACGTCAGTTCTCCGAGGAACTCTGCTTCACCTCACCGCTAAGAATGGCCGTGTACTGGTCCGGGTTCGTCAGGATTGCGACCGCCTTCTGCAGCTGTTTGTCGTCGTCGAACGTTGCCTCCACCGCGGCTTTGGTTCCCCAGAGCTTGGCGGCAATTTCCCGTTGCAGTGCCTGGCGAATGAAGTCGATGCTCTCCTGGAACTCTCTTTCCTTTACCTCTTTCAGCCGCTCGTCGATGGTCTTCAACCCGGGTTCCAGCGACGCCAGAAATCCAGCCCGTTTGGCCTCCTTCTTGAAGTCGTCGTAGGCGTCCTCGCCTTCCACCTTGTAATCAAACTTGTTTTTTTTCAGGAAGTCGCGAAACTCAGCGATCAACGCGTCATCCACCTGAAAATCGCGCGGGAGATTTGGGTGCTTGGTAGAGTATTCGACGGCAAAGTTGAACAACATGGATTTCATCAAAAGCGCGATTTCAAGGGCGTTGAGCGAATCGGCTTTCACGATTACGTCCGGCGTGATGCCACCTCCGCCCTGTACCTCGCGGCCATGCAGCGTGTGGTAGACCTTGGCACTGTCATTCTCAAAGGTTTTGTTCAGAAGGACTTCCTGCTCACGTCTGAACACTTCTGGCTTCTGGATCAAACGCCCGCTCGGAATGTAGTACTTGGCCGTGGTGATTTTAACGGCCGCATCCCGGGAGATCGGCACCACCGTTTGCACCAGCCCTTTACCGTACGTTGGTTCGCCCACAATCACGCCGCGATCGAGGTCCTGGATGCAGCCAGAAACGATCTCCGAAGCCGACGCACTGTAACCGTTCACCAGTACCGCCAGAGGTCCCTCCGGCCAACTCGGGCTCCGTCTGGACCGGAATTCCTGCTGGGCCTCTTTGATGCGACCTCGTGTACTCACGATCAGTTGCCCTTTGGGCACAAAATTCTCCGCCACCTCAACTGCCGCTTCCAGCATACCGCCCGGGTTGTTGCGCAAATCCAAAATGATGGCCCGCGCTCCCTGGTTGCGCAACTCGTTAACGGCTTCACGAACTTCCTTCCCAGCGTTGCGCGAGAAACGTGTGAGTTTGATCAGACCGACGCCGTCGCGAACCATTCCTGCGTAGCTCACATCTTTCGGATGGATCTCGTCGCGAATCAAGCGAAATTCCAGAGGCTCTGGCACCCCGGGCCGCCGAATCTTGATTGTCACGGGGGTACCTTTCGGGCCGCGCAACCTGGCAGCCGTCTCGGAAATGCTCAGTCCCTTTGTGGAGACCCCGTCAACCTCGATGATCTGATCGCCTTCCCGGATGCCTGCGCGCATGGCCGGCGTGTCCTCGAACGGCGGTTCAACCACCGTAGGCCAACCATTACGCATGCCGATACGCATGCCGACACCACCGTAAGCACCGCGGGTCATGATATTCAGCTCTGTCTTCCCCTCCTTTTCGATCAACACCGTGTAGGGGTCCAGAGCATCCAGCATGCCGTTGATGCCGGCGTGCATGAACTTGTCCGGATCGATTGGCTCCACGTACCGCTGGGTCACTTCTTCGAACACGCGTCCGAACAAGCCGATGTTCTTACGCACACTGGCGTAGTAGTCCTGGCCTGTTAGCCCGACCGTTGTGGAAAGCCAACCGCCAAACGTGATCGCCGTCAGAATCAGAACAACGACGACGCCAACATTTTTCTTGCTACGCACGCCTATCTACCTCCTTTGAACGTGAGCACCGCGCCCCCTCTTCACCTTTTCCAGCAGCCAAACTGAACAGCAACCGCTGTGCCACTCGCCGTTTCTTGGGGAGATCAACCCGAAAACACCGGCTTTGTTCCACCGTCGGTCAAGCTCGCCCCCCCGCGAAATCTCCTGCTGTGCAATCGCCATCCGTTGACGGGATCGAACCACTCCTGCGCAGGAGGCATCAAATCCACGGTGTTTTTCGCCCCTTGGCTACCACTGAACCGCGCCGCAACGCCTTGAGCCGCAAGTTCTACGCGTCACCATTTTCCGTACCGTTCCCTCCGGAGTGACGCAGATTCGCCAACAACGGACCAACCCTTGCCCAGATTTGCTGACTCAAGGTGTCGGGCTCCTGAAGCCCGTCCAGCACTACCACCCGTCGGGGTTCGTCGTCAGCCAGCTTCAAGTAGCCTCGCCGCACACGCTCCCGAAACCAATGGTCTTCGCTTTCCAATCTGTCTCGCTCACCACCAAGTCTGTGCAGGCGGCGAGCACCTTCATCCGCCGGGACATCGATGCAGAATGTCAGGTCCGGCACCAAACCCAGCGAACCGAGTTCGTTAGCTCTACGAATTAGGCTGAGATCAATCCCTCGACCGTAACCCTGATACGCGGTTGTTGAGTCGAAAAAGCGGTCGCAGACCACGACCTTACCCGCCTCCAGCGCAGGCCGGATCTTCTCGGCTACCAGCTGGGCCCGTGCCGCCTCGTACAGCAAAAGCTCCGTCACCGGAGCCATTTCGTGAAGCTGGCGATCGAGTAGTAGCTCTCGAATTCGCTCGGAGATCCGTGTACCACCCGGGTCTCGCACGAACAGCACTTCGTGCCCGGTCCGTTCCAACTGTCGGCAGAGCCGCTCGGCCTGGGTGGTTTTACCGCATCCGTCAATCCCCTCAAAGGTAATGAAGAGCCCGCGCGGCATTTTACGCTCAGATGTCGATGAACTTCCAGTGTCCACCGCGGAACCGCCAGATGTTCAGAGCCAGGCGAGCAAATTCGCCAACCGTGTGCACGGACCAGATGCCAAGCAGTCCCGCTCCGAGAATAAACGTGACCAACCAGCCGAATCCAACTTCGAAAATAGCGGAGCTGATTACCGCCAGCCACATGAGCCAACGCAGGTCACCCGCCCCACGCAGGTGCCCCATGATTACACCGCCCATGGCTTTGGGAATCTGCACCACAGCGAACACGTAGAGAACACGCGCGCCCAGAGAAACCACCTGGTGGTCCGAAGTCACGAACAGGCGAACAATCTCGTCTGAGAAGAGAACGAGCGCAGCAACGATGGCCGTCACAAACACGCCGACCACCGCGTTCGCCGTGTGAGCCGTCCTTTCGGCCAACTGACGGTCTGAAGCTCCGAGGTTTTGGCCCATCAGCGTCATGGCGCCTACCCCGAAGCCGAGGTAAATCATGCTGAGCACGCCTTGAATTCGCAGCAGCACGCCGTGGGCTGCAAGTGCCGTCACGCCCAGCATGGCCGCGTAGCTCATCATGATGAACTGCGCCACCGCCCAGACCAGCTGCTCCACCGTGGTCGGAAAGCCAGCGTTAAACAGTCGCCGCAAGCTGCGCCAGTTTGGTGTCGTCAGCTCACGAAAAGACAGAAAGATGCGGCTCTTGTGCGAACGAAGCAGCACAAACGTGGCCACAAAACCTACGCTGTGCGAAATGCCCACAGCCAGAGCCGCGCCGCGCACTTCCAGCCGGGGGAAACCGAACAAGCCAAAGATCAGCAGCGGCGCCAGGACAAGATTCAGGCCGTTGATCAGCACGTTGATGATCATCGAGTAGTGGGTGTCGCCCGATCCCCGGACGATGCCCACAGCGATGAAATTCAAAATGATGAACGGCCCGAACACAGCGACTGTACGCAGGTAAGTCACGCCTGCGGCACGGGCCGCCTCTGTTCCCTCGTGGCGAATGAGCTGGAAAAGATACACGGCCCCGCCGTACCAGATGGCCGAAAAAAGCACCGCCACGATGACGCCGATCATCAGGGACTGGCCGAGGATGTGATTTGCTTCCCAATCCTCGCCAGCCCCCACGTGGCGCGAAATGATCAAAGAACTGCCAACCACAAACGTCAGAATGACCGTGAAGAACAGGATCACGATCTGGATGGCCATGGCGACGCCGGCGAAATCGGCCGCGCTGAGCTTGCCGATCAGGATGGCCTCAATCGTCCACATGATCGTTTGAGACGACAGATCCACCACCGCCGGCAGGGAGGTTTTCAGGATGTTCTTCAAAGGTGACGCTGCGACGTAACGCCGCACGGGCCGGGCCGTCGTCACCTCAGCATCCCGTTCAACCTTGCTCACACGCAGCCCAGTTTGCTTTCTTCACCGTCCCGCCAGGAACGCGCCAGCACGCCAGACCAGAGGTGCGCGTTCTCAATCGTAGTATTCCAGGCCCAGATGCGTGATCAGCTCCTCGCCGCGCAGGTAACGCAGCGTGTTCTTGAGCTTCATGAGCTGGATGAACAGGTCATGCTCGGGGTACAGGCCCGGAGCCGTCATCGGCGACTTAAAGTAGAACGACAACCACTCCTGAATGCCGTACATGCCAGCGCGTTGGGCCAGATCCGTGAACAGAGCCAGGTCAAGTACCACCGGAGCAGCCAGAATCGAATCGCGGCACAGAAAATCGATCTTGATCTGCATCGGGTAACCGAGCCAACCGAAAATGTCCAGGTTGTCCCAGCCCTCTTTGTTGTCGCCGCGCGGTGGGTAGTAGTTGATGCGCACCTTGTGGTAGTAGCCCTGGTACAGATCCGGGTACAAATCGGGCTGCAAAATGTAGTCCAGTACACCGAGCTTGCTCACTTCTTTGGTTTTCTCGGCTTCCGGATCATCCAGAACCTCGCCGTCGCGGTTGCCGAGAATGTTTGTCGAGAACCAGCCCTCGAGGCCGAGAAGACGCGCCTTCAACCCCGGGGCAAGGATGGTTTTCATCAAGGTTTGACCCGTCTTGTAATCTTTCCCGGCAATCGGGATTTTCCTGTCCTTGGCGAGTTGCGTAAGCGCCGGGATGTCCGTGGTCAGGTTGGGCGCACCATTCACAAAAGGCACACCCTTCATCAACGAGGCGTAGGCGTAAATCATGCTCGGTGCGATGGCCGGATGATTCTCCTTCATCGCCTTCTCAAACGCCTCCAGGTCGTTGTGCACGTCGTGAGGCGTCATGTACACTTCCGTACTGCCGCACCAGATCGTCACTGTGCGATCCACTTTGGTTTCTTCCTGGAAGCGGGCGATGTCGTCCATCAGCTGCTGGGCCAGTTCGTACTTATTCGCAGCTTTCTTGACGTTCGGCCCATCCAGCTTCTTCACGTAGTTCTTGTCGAACACAGCCGGCATCGGCTTGATGGTCTGAAGAAAATCCTTGATCTGGTCGAGATGGGTGTCGGAAAGCACACCCGCCTTCTTGGCAGCTTCGTAAGCACTGTCCGTAAAGATGTCCCAACCACCGAACACAAGGTCATCCAGCTCCGCCAGCGGTACAAAATCCTTGATCTTGGGCACGCGATTCTCTGTGCGTTTGCCGAGGCGAATCGTGCCCATTTGGGTCAGCGAACCAATTGGCTTTGCCAAACCGCGACGCACCAGTTCAACACCGGCCATGAACGTCGTACTGACAGCTCCCATGCCCGGCGTCAGAACACCGAGCTTTCCCTTCGGCTCTGCAATTTCAACACCCTTCTCGATCACGACCTCTCCTCCTACCTGTTTCTGTTGGTACAGCCTGTCTGCCCGGGTTCCACGCCCGGACAGCTTCGTACCTCAAATCAACTTCCAGTCCGAGCACGCACCAGTTCGTTACCTTCGCCCAGCAAAACAATGGTCGGTCTCCAGTGCAGGACTTCGTCCTCGTGCACCAGACCGTAGGAAAGGATGATGATCCGGTCGCCCACCTGTCCGCGCCGCGCCAACGGTCCGTTCAGACAGACGGTTCCGGAACCACGCTCTCCCGGAATCAGGTAAGTCTCCGACCGATCTCCATTGTTCAGGTTCAGAACCTGAACGCGTTCATTCGGATACAATCCCGCCACGTCCATCAAGTCTTCGTCCAGCGTCAGACTTCCTTCGTACTCGAGTTCTGTCTGCGTTACAACAGCGCCCTGGATCTTGGCACGCAAGACCTGAATCAACATTGCCTCACACCTCAGTGCAGTTTCCGAGCAGGCGTACGGTTCCCCACCCAATCAGCATTTGTGCTTGCGAACAGCCTGACGAGCGAGCGTTTTGCCTCCAGCCCTACGCGTCACGTGTCCCCCAATTTCCACGGCAACACGCGGCTGCGCCGGGAAGGGAACGTCCGTGTCCGGGAGCAGCAGGGCCAAAACGCGTAGCCCAAGCCCGCTCGAAAAGGACGAATCCTTCGAGCCAAATCGGTGTGCGCGCGATCCGAAATTTGAATTCACCAGCAGGGCTGAGACACACGCACTCGCCGCTGGGGGTAACTCCCACTCTGGAGCCGGAAAACTCACCCACAGGGGCACTTTTCACCTTGAGTCATGCCAGGTTAAGTCCGGCTCTAACCTCAAAATTGTGACGGCCACCCAGATTGACCCGTCGATTGACCACCGAAAACAGGCGCCAACCAAACATTTGGCGTCTGGCCGTACCATCGTACAGCGACGACCAGGCGAAAATCAGAACTGCAAAGTCGTCTCGGCCCAACTCCGTCAGGCCATCCAGGATCGAAAAAGGCACCACGCAACCGCAAACCACAGCGTGCAAAACGCTTCGCTGCCCCCCACCCGTGCCCTTCGCGGACTTCCTGAGGCCAATTGGCGTACCACACAGCTGTTTCGAAGTCCCTGTCCGCCGGTAAGTTCTGCCTCAGTCGGCGTCGAAGCTCTGGCCCTCCGGTAACGTGTCGCCCTTGCGACCATTTTCCTGAGACCAGATGTAGTGAATCCGCTGAATCGCCGTGATGTTCGCCAGTACAGCGACAATCAGGATGGCCACAATCAGCAACACCTCGTGCAACAGCGCGCTCACGCCCAAGTACACAACACGTTCTGCCCGCTGCATGATGCCGATCTTGCACTCAAAACCAAGACCCTCAGCGCGCGCCCGCACGTAGCTCACCATCACCGAGCCCCCCATGGCCACCAAAATCGCCACCACAACCCACTCTTTGCCTGTCTGGAAGAAGTACAAAGCCATGCCGAGAAAAACCAGAATCTCAGAGTAGCGATCCAGGGTCGAATCGTAGAGCGCGCCGAACCGCGTCACTTTGCCGGTGCCGCGGGCCACCCGACCGTCCAGCATGTCGCACACCCCGCCCAGCAACATCAGGGCCCCGCCCCAGTGGATGTGCCCGAAGGCAAACACCGCGGCTGCAATCACGTTGAGGCCGAATCCGACAGTGGTAAAGACGTTTGGGTTGACTTCCAGCTTGACGAAAAAGTCAATCAACGGCTGAATCAACCTTACGAAACCATCCCTAAGCGGCTGAGGAAGAATGTCTATTTTGATCTTTGCCGTCTCCGACACTTTAGGCGCCTCACTCTGGTCTTCGTCCACAGCGTCAGACGGAGCTTTCAATCCTGGCCCGACGCGTACAGCCTTCCACAATCAGAACCATTTCGCCACGCAGCTTTCGGCCTTCCGCTACCCGGGCAAGTTCAGAAAGTGTTCCTCGCAGAATCTCCTCGTGAATTTTGGTCAGTTCACGCACCACAACGGCTCGTCGGTCGCCCAAGAAATTGTGCAGATCGCGCAACGTCCTGAGCAACCGGTGAGGGCTTTCGTACAGCACAATCGTGCGCGGTTCCTCGACCAGCTGTTCGAGACGTTTCTGCCGGCCTTTCTTTGCCGGCAAAAAGCCTTCGAACACAAATCTGTCTGTCGGCAGACCCGAGACAACGAGTGCCGCCACAAAAGCTGTTGGTCCCGGAATCGGACTGACCGGTACACCCGTCTGGGCACAGAGACGAACCAGGTAGAAAGCGGGATCGGAGATCCCCGGCGTACCCGCGTCACTAATCACGGCCACGCTCTGGCCCGCCTGGAGTCGTGCCACAAGCTCCGGGGCACGCCGTTCTTTGTTGTGATCGTGGTAGCTGACGAGCGGCGTCTCGATTCCGTAGGCCTTGAGCAAACGTCGCGAGTGCCGCGTGTCTTCGGCCGCAATCACGTCCACAGCTTGCAGCACCTCCACGGCCCGGAATGTCACGTCCTGCAAATTGCCGATCGGGGTGCTGACGACGTACAACGTCCCTTTCTGAATCTTCGCACCCTTGTCGACGCCCTCACTCGTCACAGCCGAGAACCGTTGGGGAACTGGTTTGTCTCACAGGGCCGCAGGGCCCTACCCATGCCGCACACGGAAACCGCCCAGCCCGCCTCCGCAGCAGCGCAAACTTCGTCACCTGGCTACAGCCCGACGCGTCAGCTTGTTTGCACTTCCCAGCCGTACCGTACCAAAAGCTGCACATCTGGTCCATTCCGCGTCAATTCCCCGCGACACACAAGTCCCCCCCACAAAACCCGCTAGCTCTTAGGCCCCAAACCCACTCCGCAGGTTCTCGCGCTCGTGGTAGCCTGGTGCGCGTCCAACCTGTCGCCATCGGCGCGTCGCCCACACCCGGGTCGCTTGGCCCATTCGTTTTCAGAGCTTGTACCGCGTGTCGTTCGGGCTTCGTCCCTTAGCCGGAGCCCGTTTCGGAAGCACTGAGCGCAACGTCTTGCGAATGATTTCCAGCCCCTTGCTCGCTTCTTCCTTGCTCAGGTTCAACGGCGGACGGAAGCGAACCGAACGGTCACCGCTGGCAAGAAGAATCAACCCATTCTTGAGGGCCTTCTCCAGAAACGTGTTGCGGAGCTCTTTCGTTGGCAGGTCGAATGCGATGAAGAGCCCACGTCCTCGGACATTTGTCATCTGGCCGTCCGTGTCCCGAGCCATGTCCAGAAGACCATCCAACAGGTACTCGCCCACTCTGGCGGCGTTTTCCACCAGGTTTTCTTCCTGAATAATCTCGAGGATTCGCGTAAAGCGCACCATGTCCACAAGGTTGCCGCCCCAGGTGGAATTGATGCGACTCGACTCCTGGAACACGTGGCCTTTCACCTCGTCCAGCCGTCTTCCCGCCAGAATGCCGCACACCTGCGTTTTTTTGCCAAACGCCATGATGTCGGGCTTCACACCGAAGTGCTCGTGGGCCCACATCTTCCCGGTCAGACCAACGCCGGTTTGTACTTCGTCGAAAATTAGCAGGATCTCGTGTTCGTCGCAGATCCCGCGCAACGCCTTGAAAAACTCCGGCCGGAAGTGGTTGTCGCCGCCTTCACCCTGGATCGGTTCGATGATCAGAGCCGCAATGTCGTCCGGGTCTTGCGAGATGGCCTGACGGATTTGCCGCAGACTGACTTCCTCGGCTTCCTTTACCTTTGCCAGGTTCTCCTCGTTCAGAGGAAACGTGATTTTCGGATTGAGAACACGTGGCCAATTGAACTTCGGGAAGTACTGGTATTTGCGTGGATCGCTCGTGTTCGTGAGCGACAGCGTGTAGCCCGAGCGCCCGTGAAAGGCTTCGCGAAAGTGAATTACCTTGTGCCCCTTCTCTTCGGTGTACCCCTTCTCGAAGTTCTTGCGAACCTTCCAGTCGAAAGCGGCTTTAAGCGCGTTTTCCACGGCGAGTGCACCGCCGTCGATCAAAAACATGTAAGGCAAGTAATCGGGGATGGCGTAGCGGGAAAAGGTTTCCACGAACTCGGCCATCTCGACCGTGTAGAAATCCGAATTTGAGGGCTTGTTGACTGCCACGCGCAACAGCTTCTTGCGCATGTCGGCCGTTTTTAGCTTGGGATGATTGTGTCCCACCGGAGCTGTGGCAAAGAACGTAAAAAAGTCGAGATACTTCTTCCCCGTCAGCGCGTCGACGATGTAAGAGCCTTTGCTCCGATCCAGATCCAGCACCATGTCGAATCCATCCACAAGCATGTGCTTGCGGAGGATGGCGTGAACCTGGTCGGGCCGAATTTCCTCCATCCGGACCTCCATTTTTTCCCAAAGGGGCACCCTCAGTCGCGCCATAGCGCGATGAGCAGCCCCGTTTGTTCCTGTGTCCGCATCACGTAGAGGCCACGCCGGGAATCCAGCGTGGCCTCACTGCAATCAATCCTCACAGACCGAAGGCAAACCCGAAGCATCTCGACAGCTGGGTTTGCCCGTAGGGCGCAGACTTTGTCCGTTCGATTAGCGGTTGTCGATTTGCGCGCGCTGCAACCGACCGGAGTAGTCCACGTAGATGGTCTTCACTTCGCTGAAGAAATCGTAAGCGGACCAGCCGCCCTCACGGTGTCCGTTACCCGTCTCCTTCACGCCGCCAAAAGGCATGTGGCACTCCGCACCGATGGTCGGCCCATTGATGTACGTGATGCCCGCTTCGATGTCGCGCATGGCCTTGAAAGCTGCGTTCACGTCCTGCGTGTAGATGGAAGACGAAAGGCCGTACTTTGTCCCGTTCAGAACCTTGATCGCCTCGTCCAGGTCGCTAACCTTCAGCACGCTCAGAACGGGTCCGAAGATTTCCTCCTGGGCAATGCGCATGCTGGGTTTCACATCAACGAAAATGGTCGGTTTGTAGAACCAGCCCTTGGCACACTCGCCTTCTTCGTACACGTCGCCGCCCAGCAGCAGTGTCGCGCCTTCTTCCTGCCCGATCTTCACGTAGTTGTGAATAATCTCCCGCTGGCTCTCGTTGATGACCGGGCCCATTTCCACCGACTCATCCAGGCCATTGCCAATCTTGATCTTGCTGGCGCGTTCCACCAGCATGTCCAGGAATTTGTCGTAGACCTTCTCGTGCAAAATCAACCGGCTGGTTGCTGTACAGCGCTGCCCCGTCGTGCCGAACGCACCCCACAGCACACCCTCAAGGGCCAACTCGAGATTGGCATCGTCCATCACAATCTGGGCATTCTTCCCGCCCAGCTCCAGGCTCACACGCTTCAGATCCTTGCCGGCCGCGGCATTGATGACCTTGCCCACCGCCGAGGACCCTGTGAAGCTGATCATGTTGACGTCCGGATGCGTCACGATGGCCATGCCGACACTGGACCCACCACCGTGCACCAGGTTAATTGCCTCTGGCAACACACCCGCTTCGAGCAGAATCTCCACGAAAACCGTGGCGGTGGCAGGTGTGTCGCTCGCAGGTTTGAAGACTACTGTGTTCCCGCAAGTCAGGGCTGGAAAGATCTTCCACGTCGGGATCGCCATGGGGAAGTTCCACGGCGTGATGATCCCGGCCACCCCAATCGGAATCCGCATGGTCATGTTGAACTTGTTCGGCAGCTCCGACGGCACGGTGCGACCGAACATCCGTCTTCCCTCACCGAAGGCGTAGTAAGCCGTGTCAATGCCTTCCTGCACGTCGCCCCGCGTTTCGATCAGGATTTTCCCCATCTCGCGGGTCATCAACCGGGCGATCTCTTCTTTGCGTTCGACAAGGAGATCACCTGCTCGCTTCATAATTTCGCCGCGTTGCGGGGCGGGCACAGCTTTCCACTTGTCAAACGCCTTCCGCGCAGCAGCCACCGCTGCATCCACGTCTTCCTTACCCGACTTTGGAAAGACACCGACAACTTCCTCCCAATTAGCCGGGTTGCGGTTCTCAAACGTCTCCCCGCTTCTGGCGTCAACCCATTGACCGTTGATAAAATTCTGGTACTTTTTGGCCATGTCCACCTCTCGCTTGGTTCCCCTTGTGTTCCCCAGCAAGCCACAATTCGAGCAGGCTATTTTAGCAAAAAGCCGGGTAAAAGTCAAGGTGAAACCGGGATTTGCGTTGGTCGGGCGAAAACCACCAGCAGGGTCCAGCTTGCCAGTCGCTCGGCGCGGGCGAGTCGTAACAAAATGCGTAGCACGTGCTGACCCTACTCGGAAGCGTTAACATCCCAGACCAACGCGATCGGGCCAAGCAACGCGCCGACTGACCGAAGCTGACGGAATCCGCTGCGCAGAGGCACAGGCAACAAAAGCAAAAACCCACAACCACAGGTTGCACAGGTCTTGCGAATGCCCTGGTACCGGGCCCGGCCGGTTCAGCCCCGGCACGTACGCAACACCACTCGATCCGAGCAGTTCCCATTCCGACTCGACGGCAGACTCAGAATCCACGGCCGAAGCGTGTACGAGGGATCGGGTCTCGATGCGTCACCAAACTGAACGGGCATCGAACCCTACGGACCAATGTTGACACGCGCCCAACGGGCGGACCTCGCGACGCTGTGCTGCCGGCACACTCACAGAACAAGGCGCGTCACAGCCAAAGAACCCCACGCGCCCCCCGAAGCCATTCGTAAAACCCCGCGAAAGCCCTGGCAGGACTGCACGGCGAACGCTGGTAAAATGGAAAATCTGCCAAAAAAGTCTTGACAGTTGACGGACGGATTTTTATCTTGATGTAAAAGAATGTAAACGACTTGTCGTTTTTTGCTGCTAAACCGTTTCAACCTCCGTCCTCGGGTCGTTCTGCGGGGTCTTTTCGGGAGTTCGGTTCGCGCAGAGACCTTCCCCCCAAGACAGGGCTGTGCGACACTTGGGTTCGGGAATGTTTGAGGGGATCCTCTGCACGTGGTTACCTTGCATCAAACTCTGAAGTGAATTTGCTGTCCTGAACTTTGCTCTTCCAGCCCGCGGCCCGGCGTGTCTTACCCGCCCTCTACGCTCGCCCGGCTTTAGCGACACCCTCGCCACTGGCTGCTCGCAGAAACACACGTCTTACCCACAACAACTCGCTCGGCTCACTCGGTCGCAGCTTCGCGGGAAGTACCTTCTGGAAACTTCTTCTCGCACAGGGGTGTCCCGATGTCCCACGCGGGAGTACAACGTGTGACCTCCGATTCGGGTCGGGCTTTCCCCGCAGCCTTCACTGTTCGCGACGCCCGAACCCTGCCCGTCCACCTGGACCGCAATTCGTCCTCGAACTCCGCAGAAACAAGAGCAGGTCGCCGAGAGAACCTGCCTCTTCTCGCTCGCCTCGGACGCCCTCCGCCTGCGACAGACGACGAGCCCCACAGGGATCTGTGCAACAAAACAAAGACGGCCGAACTGGCAACCGCTCACTTGACGTTCGGTCCGCAACACACGCAGTGTTCTCGAAATCGGAGGGCGACAATGCAACAAAGCGAAAGCTTCCGTTGGCGGATCTTGCCTCTCATCTTCCTCCTGGTGCTGGGGCTGGCGTCTTCCGGCCTGTTTGCTGGCACCACCGGCAAGATCAGTGGCAAGGTAATCGACGCAAAAACCAAAGACCCCCTGCCCGGAGTGAACGTCCAGGTGGAAAACACGACCATGGGAGCGGCCACCAACGAGCAGGGCTACTACGTGATTCTGAACGTCCCCCCTGGTGTTTACAGCGTAAAAGCCACGATGATTGGCTACAACACCGTGAGTCAGACCAACGTCAGAGTCAATGTCGACAGAACAACATTCCTCAATTTCCAGCTCACTCCTTCGGTTTTGCAGGGGAAAGAAGTCGTGATCACGGCTCGCCGTCCAGCTGTGGAGTTAGACGTGTCGTCGAGCCAAATCGTGACCACGGCCAAGGAGGCGGCAGTCATTCCGGCCAGTGAAATTCTCGAGACGTTCAAATACCAGCCTGGCGTCCAGATTGTCAACATGGAAGAGCTGCGAATCCGGGGCGGTGGGTCTGATCAGATCAGCTTCGAAGTGGACGGACTGGAGCGAATGGACCGTCTGAACACGAAAGCGTTCACCCAGATCAACTCCGCCACCGTCAGCGAAGTGCAGCTCATCAGCGGTGGCTTCAATGCGGAATACGGCAACGTGCGCTCCGGGGTGTTCAACGTTGTGACGCGCGAAGGCGGCCGCAGATTCTCCGGCTCCATCGACTACCGAATCGCCCCGCCCCAGCACAAACACTTCGGCCCCGATGCGTACGGGTCCGACGAGTACGTTTACCGTCTCTACGGGAGCAAGGCCTCTTTCGACGAGGTCAAGGACGTGGAAGGCAATGTCCTTTGGCAGGGCTGGAAGAAAAGAACCGAACAACTGAACGCGCAGGGTTACATGGGTAAAAGCAACTGGACCCCGGAGGAGATCCAGCAGGTGTGGAAATGGCACCACCGGCCCTGGCCCTACGCAGACGAGCCAGACCACTTTCTCGACGCGGGTTTCGGTGGTCCCCTTAACCTCAAACCCTTTGGCATCCAGGAAGCGGGCTATTTCGTCGGTTACAAATTCACCCGCTACCTACCGCCTTTCCCCATCTACACCCACTACTACCAGTCCTCCGTAAAGGAAGCCAAGCTGAACTTCAAACCACACTCCTCGATAAAAATCGTCATCAATGCCATGCTTGGCAATGTCAACACCTCCGGGAACGGGCAAAGCTGGCAGGGAAACGACTGGTCGATCAACCTGTACCACGGCGGCGAGGACTTAGCGAATTTGGCCACTGGCACCGGCGAACAAAACCGTTTCAACCTGGCTGGGCAGGCCATTATCAACTACGTGACGAAACAAGTCGGCGCGAAACTCACACACACACTGAGCCCTTCCACTTACTACGAAGTTCGCTACAACCGTTTCTGGGTGGAGTCCAAAACAGGGCGGGCGCCAGCCAGAAGCTTGCGGACCTACGGCGTGAAGGAAATCGGGGGCATTTGGTTTGACGAAACCCCTCGAGGCTGGGTCGAACTCCCTGAGAAGGACCTCACCGGAGCCTACGCCCTTAGCGGCGGGGGGACCATTCGAGACACCTCGGGAGTCGTGACCAACCAGCTCAACGTCGACCTCGCGAGCCAGCTCAATGCCCACCATTTTGTGAAAACTGGGTTCGAGCTGGAGGCGAATCACCTCGAAAAAGACTACGAGCGCATCTACGAGACCATGATGCTCTACGGCGAGTTCGTCGACTACGACGAGTCCCCGTTCCGCTGGGCGTACTACGTTCAGGACAAGGTGGAGTACGGTGGAATGATCGCAAACGTCGGGGTTCGCGTGGATCATTTCGACGCGAATTCGTACGTCTACACGCCGGACAATCCTTACTCGCGCGTGTGGGGACGCGGCGGCGCCGCCGGTTTGACGCTCGACCAAATTCCCCACGTCAAGAGCAAAGCCGTGACCACCGTCAGCCCTCGCTTCGGGATTTCCCACCCGGTTCGCGAAAAAACGAAATTCTTCTTCAATTACGGAGTCTTTTACTCGGAGCCCCCGAACAACAAGCGGTTCGGCATCTACTCTGAGACGAAACCCTTTGGCACCAAGGATGGGGAACCTCGTTGGCGAGGCTACCCAGATCTTGATCCCCCGAGAACGACCATGTACGAGGTCGGCTTCGAGCAAAGCTTTCGGGAAGATTTCCTGCTGCGGGCCACAGTGTACTACAAAGACGCCGAGGATCAGATTGGCAACTTGCGGGTTGTCGGCGCGTCGGGCTCGCACATGTGCGGCGAGACCTACCTGTACGCTCGCTCTGGAGGCGCCCCGGCCTACAACACACCCCGGAACAACAACTACCAGGACATTCGCGGAATCGAGGTTCGACTTCAAAAAACGCGAGGGCGTTTCCTGACCGGTTGGCTGAACTACGATTACCGAACTTCCGTGACCGGCTACTACGGCTACAGCGCGATCTACCAGGATCCGCTGATCGGCTACTTCATCCCCTCCGCCGTAGCTCTTCGTGCCGAACCCGAGCCGACGTCGTACATCAACGTAGATCTGCACACGCCGCCGGACTGGGGCACGTTGCGGGGTGACTGGCGCGTCAGTGTAGTTCAGACCTGGCGCAAAGGTCCGCGCCTCATTTGGAACCCCGAGGGCCTGCCCATCCGCGAGGTACGCACCATTTTCCACTGGGTCGACTACTGGAACACAGATGTCCGGATCATGAAGGGCTTGCATGTTGGCCAGGGTACACATCTTTCCTTTTACATGGATGTCAAAAACCTTTTCAACAACAAGCACCTGAATTTCGGCGCCTTGAGTGGCGACGAAAGAGAGCGCTACATCACGCAGCTCATTCAGCCGTTCGGCTACAAGGTGGGATCTGAAAAAACGTGGGACGCCCTCACCAACAACTGGACAGACAAGCAGGGCAATCCGCGAGCACCGATCGCCCCCGAAAAGGATTTCGCTTTGTTTCTTTTCCCCCGCAATTTCCTTTTGGGCGTTCGGTTGGACTGGTAGCAGTGCTGGGACACACCCGACGATTCTCAGCAGCGTCCCACGTTGTGTCACCCAATGTTAGGAGACCAGTAAAATGCAAAGGAAGCGAATCGCGAGCTTGGTTCTTCTGAGCATCGTTTTCGTTTGGTCGTTGGTGTACGCCAACACAACGAAAACGTTCATGAAGATCGGCAGACTCTGGATGGTCTATGAATTCGACGGCGCGGAAGGTTGGGCCAGACAGGCGGCGTGGCCCGGTGGCTACCCAATCGAAGCCTTCAGCGGAACGGAGATTTGGGACGCCAATGTGCGAAAAACCGGCACCGTAGCTGGCTGCGTCAATTGGACCGGACCTAACGGGATTCACTACGACTACTGGACCTCGGGTGCCTACCGTACGTACAACTACGACTACCCAACTGTCTGGGTGGGTCGCACAGATCTGACCACTGTGTACCCGGTTACCCAGACCGAAATTCAACGGTGGCCACCGCCGCGCGTCATCGTTAACGGCAAAGACATCATTCCCGACGGTGGCGACAACTACCTGAAATTCCACGAAAACGCCAAAATCGATCCCAATCTGATCACCGAACGAGCGGTTGTTTCCGAATGGGACTACAGCATGGGCGTCACCTTGCACCGTGTTGCGTACGGCTACGCCACACGCAAGCACCAGGACTACAATCTCCTCGACATCACCCTGACCAACACGGGCCACATCAAGGGGGTCCAACTTCCGGAACTTGCCAACCAGGTTGTTCACGGTTTCTGGTACACTGAAACGTGCAACCCGTGGAATTCACACTCAGGCCGGCAGTTCTCGTTCGGTGCCGACGACGCCATCGGCGAGTACATTCAGCCCTGGGGGTCAGACAACCACCGGCTTTACCTCTTCTACGATGGCGACAACGCCAATTCCCCGGAGAAAGACTGGGGCGATCCAAGCAAAGACTCGAGGTGGGTACGGCTTCTCTCGCCAGCCTGGATTGCTGAAGGTCCTGTCTACGTCCAGACAAGTCCGACGGATAAGACAGATGACGTAACCCAACCGCGCTGCACCATCATCGGGGATGAGCGCGAGTACGACCTTGGGAAAAAAGTGCACACGATGCAGGAACAGTACGACATGCTCTTCACTGAGGGCAAACACTGGCCTTTGAACACGCCTCATCGCGAGGTGAACGCGGCGATCAAGCGACCGAGCGGCTACGAATCGATTGGACCCTTTGAGCTGCAACCGGGCGAATCCATCGAGGTCATCTGGGTTTGGGCCGCAGGCGGCCTGGATATGAAAAAATGCCGCGAGCTCGGCGGGAAGGCCGTGGCTGCGAACTTCACAGGTCCAATCATGGACCAAATCGAAACCGAATTCAAAACGGGACGCGATTCCGTTTTGCAAACCTTACAGCGTGCGTACTGGAACGTACACGGTCCGAAGCCCGATGGGCGCAGCCGCTTCGACGTACCTGATCCGCCTCGTCCACCCGCGGAGTTCCGCGTCGACGTGGACGGACCGACCATTGTCCTCTCCTGGACCGACGAGTCCGAACGCGAACCCGATTTCGACACCGGTGTGAAAGATTTTGCCGGGTACCGCCTGTACAGAGCCGTTGGCCGGCGCGACAGCACCTACTACCTCATCTACGAAGGCACCGACCACAAATACGTCGACCGCGATGTAAGTCTCGGACATCAGTACTTCTACTACCTCACCGCCTTCGACGACGGCAGCCAAAACTGGGAAGATCCGGGCGTATCTCTGGAAAGCAGCCGGTTCTGGTGTTGGACCGGCTGGGCCCCCGAAGGCGTCTCGCCAGCCACCGCGCCCATCGAAAACAAAGCCGACATGGACAACATCAAGGTTGTGCCCAATCCGTACAGCGTAGGCGGGAAGACATATCCGGGTGAGCCCGACAAAATTCTCTTTACCGGTTTGCCGCCCAAATGCACGATTCGCATCTATTCGAGTTCAGGCAGCCTCGTCAAGAAACTCGAGCACACAAACGGTAGCGGGAGCGAGTCGTGGAACTTAAGGACCGACTACAACCAGTACATCGCCAGCGATGTGTACATCTACGTCGTCGACGCAGGCAGTTTCGGCAAACATGTCGGCAAATTCGTCGTTGTGCGTTGACGAGTAACCAGGCACGCGCTTGCGAGGAATTCACTCAGACATCAACTCAGTTCTTGATTGCCTTCAAAAGGAGAGGTGAAAATCATGAGAAAAGGCGCAATCGGACTGCTGCTGCTCGGCCTGTTCGCTGGCGTGCTGGCCTCACCGTCCCAGGCTAAGATGAAGAAACTTGGCCAGGCCGGGATGACGTTTCTCAGCATCGGCGGAAGCGCTCGCGCGGCAGCAATGGCTGGCAACTTGGGCTACGCACGGGGGGACATGGCAAGTGCCTTCTACAACCCGGCGGGCATGGCCTTCCTCGAGGGTAGAGGGTTCTACTTCAATTGGACAAAGTGGCTCGCCGACATGAGTGTTGCTCACATGGCCGTGGCCTGGAACGTCCGAAACTGGGGTACAGTGTCCCTGGTCGCTCAGGTCATGGATTACGGCGACATTCCAGGCACGATCATCGACATGACAGACCCAAAAGGTTACCAGGACACGGGCAACCTGAACGACGTCGGGGCTCTTTCTGTGGGCCTGGGCTACGCCATCCAGATGACGGACAAGTTCGCCATCGGTGGCGTCGCTAAGCTGGTTGACCAAAAACTCGGACACAACGACACGTACATCGCGGATCAGCTGCAGGAAAGAGGCAAATTGAACCAGGCACGGGGGTTGGCGTTCGATTTCGGTACCCGCTACGACACCGGCATCCGCAGTTTGGTCGTAGCCATGTCGCTGCGCAACTATTCCGGACAGCTGCTGTACGAGAACGAGGAATTTCAGCTTCCGCTTACCTACCGGATCGAACTTTCGGCCAACTTGTTTCAACTGCTTCCCTGGTCTCCGGGTGAGGGTCAGCAGCTCATCATGTCGGTTGCCGGTGTGGATCCCCGCGAACGCCCACAGTACCTTAATCTGGGCATGGAATACGGCTTCGGACAACTGCTGGCGGTGC
Source organism: uncultured Cytophagia bacterium (assembly GCA_964644845.1). Taxonomy (GTDB): domain Bacteria; phylum Zhuqueibacterota; class Zhuqueibacteria; order Oleimicrobiales; family Geothermoviventaceae; genus Geothermovivens. Next base: position 76,801 of record CAZXXS010000078.1, read on the forward strand.
GAGCGGGTTGGAACGGACAGGCAGCGGAAGACAACGTCGGCGGGTTAACCGCTGGCCTCGGCCTCAAACTTCACTCGCTCGGTGCCAGAGGGCGTTTTGACATCGCGTGGGCATCGTTTGGCAGTGCCCTGGGCTCCGTCCTCAGAGTGTCTCTCCAGGGTTCATTCTGAGAGGCACGGACCCGAGAAAACTGAGTGTCTCGCACCGGGTAGCATCCGAGCGGTCCGGTGCAGACACCCAGTCGCGAGTTCGCGGAGCGGCCCCTCGCACGTGTGGCCAAAGGTTGCAAAGGCGGGAACCAGGCGTGGCGCGCCCACGCAGCGGTTCGCCAAGCCCCGCGGCCGTGCAAGCTTCTCCCAATTTGACTCAACCTTCTCACAAATTGAGGGTTCACTGTACGGAGCTCGCAAAAAAGAACGGGAAGCACTGAGCCGCCCGGCAAAGAACGTGCGGGAGAATTCCCTCCTCGTTCTTGGAAAACGGCTTTGGTGCGTTTCTCCGGGAAATCCTCCTCCCTAACAAAAAGCCGCCGCTACCGGCTCTGGCCGGCAACGGCGGCTTTGTCTACCGCAGCGTCAGGCGATGGCTGACTAAGCCTACTTCGTCAGCACCATCTTGTGAATGGCCTGGTAGTCGCCCGCCACCAGTTTGTAGAAGTACACACCACTGGGCAGGTCGCTGGCATCGAAAGTCACCTTGTAGTGACCGGCGTTCCTGTGGCCATTCACCAAAGTCGCCACCTTCTGCCCCAGCATGTTGTACACGCTGAGCTGCACCTTGCTGGCTTTGGCAAGGCTGAACTCGATCGTCGTGGTAGGATTGAACGGATTCGGGTAGTTCTGGCTCAAGCTGTAGCTGGTCGGAACCTGGCCGCGTTCCTCAGCCACACCCGTGCTCTTTTGGGTGCCAAACCAGGTGTAGACGTTGCTCATCAGCTTGTCGAAGTCAGCGCTACGATTGATCTCGCCGCCCGTCGTGTCCACCACAGCATCAGCCATGAAAGCCAGGAACACGGTCTTGAAACCGTTGTCGTAACGAACAGCCACATCGTGACCGCTTTCCGCTTTGAAGATCGCCGTGCCGTTGCCCGCGGTTACGTAGTCGGTCCAGTTCCAGCTCCGCACACCAGCAGCGGCGTACCAGGCCATCTGCAACGGCGTGGTGGCCCAGTCGCCAGAAATCGGGTCACCTTCTACGCCTGTGAACACAGAGTCGAGGTTGGCGTTGCCGTTTTCGTCCGTCGGATCGCTCACACCACCAGCAAGCCCGAAGAAATCGTAGGCGAAATCGCCGGCGGTGAAGGTGGTGTCACGGTTGCCGGGTTCGCCGTTGGTGTAGAAGTAGTCCATGTCGCTGAGGAACAGGTTGCCGCCGCCTTGCAAGAACGCAGCGTACGCGTTGCCCTCGTAGCTGCGGGTCGGGATCGTGTTGCAGCCCCAGCCAGCGAGCACGATTGAGCTGTAACCCGCCGTGGTCACCGAAGCATCGATCCCGTAGGTGGTGGAAATGTTCCACGTATCGTAGACGTAGCCATTCTCGTCCAGCATGTCCGTGTAGAAACGCGGATTGTGCGGCGACTGAAAAACAACCAGCAGATCCGCTTGCGGATTGCGCTGCCCGATCACGAATGTACGCGCGGAGCTCTTCGCGTAGAGTGCCGGGTCACCTTTGTCCTTTGCGCCTACCCAGTAAACTACCGTATCACCGACGCTTACGCCTGTGATGACGCCTTCCCACTTGTCGCCTTCGACATTGGTCATCGCAGCGGAGTCGACACCCGCACCCGTCGTCCACACGACGTACGCCTCAGCCACGCCGGCCTTGTTGGGATCGGAAGCATCGATGTCCGTAATCGTGGCTGTGGTTTTGAACTCCTTGTTGGGATCGTAAGTGCTCACGATCTGGCTCGGACCCACAATCGCCGGGGGCGTGTTGGCGTAAAACTCAACGATACAGTAGGTCCACCAGCCGTAGTGACGCACGTGCCAACCAGGACGACCAGAAGTACCAGAACCCTGGTAGTACTTCAACCCGCGAGCGTAGTAGTTGGAACCCACGTCACCGGAATCAAAACCAATGTAGGCACCCTCGGGTCCACCGTACGGAACCAGGATCACAAAGTAATCCTGCTCGCCGACATCCGGCTCCATGATGTAGTACATCGGCACTTCTTCTACGGCGTTCTCATCAATGGTCCAGGGCAAATCGCCCCAGATCATTTCGCCAACCGGCGGGGTCGGCATGAACGAGCTGTGCACCCAGTTGCCGTTCTCATCCCAGTAACCAAGCCAGCCATTTCCGTCGACGCTATCCGGCGGGGTGTTCACGTGGTAGCCGAGAGCCTTGCGGATGCTTACGCTAACACCGTCGCTCAGCGGCGAGCTGCCCCAGCTGTGTCCGTTGAAGCCTACCGCCTTGATGATACAAGCTGCCGGGGGTTTGAAGTAGGCCGCAAACGTGTCGTTGCTGGCAAAACCGAAATTCACATTGCGGGGATTGGCTTTGTCGGTGTAAATGGTGTCGATGATGCCCGTCGTACCCGAGATCTTCGACAGGTTCTTCGGGGAACCCTGCAATGCTGCAGCTTCACCAGGGGTCAGATAAATCACCTCACTCTTGTCGCCCGCACGGGACGGCACGAGAATTCCGTACTTCCCACTGGCAGCGACGGCCATGACCGCAAAGCCAAGCACCGCCACTGCGACGAGACCTGCCACTAACCGTCTGTGCATTCTCGTCCCTCCTCTTTTGTTAACCGCACGTTAGCCACAACTGCTTCATCCCTTTGAGTGCCCCCTTGAAATCACCCAGCCATGTGCAACCCCAGTGCGCATGTCTGAGCAGGGACGAAAAGGGCATCACCTCCTTCCACGTGTCCTGAATTGGTGGACGTGATTTGTCGATTTTACACCGATGCGACATAATTTAAGTGTTTCCCGCATGCTTGTCAAGGTCTTTTTCAGCTTTGCATGCCTGCGAGTCAATAACCACCCGCTTGCAGCTCAAAACATGAACCCAATCGAAAAACGCTGCACATTGTCGAAGTACATCATTTTCGAGTAGGCATAATCGAGCGACGCTTCGACCCCACCGGCATTGAAATTCAAGCCGCCACCAAACGACAGGCCCTGGATGTCGGTGTTCAATTTGTAACCAGCACGCAGGAACACCATGTCGTTCCACCCGTACTCGGCCCCGAGATTCACGTACTCCAGGTTGTCGTTTGGATGCACACCGTCCACACAGAGAACCAGCGAGTTCACGTCACTTTGCAGCGCATCGTAGGCTACCCCGAGCTTAAACTGCAGGGGCAGCTGGAAACTTTCCGCCTGGTACATGGCCACTGTCGTGATGTTGGTGTATTCCTTCTGCTTGATCAGCAACTGCTGTCCACGAAAAACCAGGTTCTGGCCAAAATTGGTTATGCTCGCGCCAAAATGCAGTCCACGAAACGGTGTCCGGAAATCGGTACCGATGTCCCAGGCCAGTCCACTGGCGGTCATGTCCCAGATCTTCTGGCGTACGTACTTCACTGCGATGCCCACTGTGAAATTATCGGTCATCTGACGGGCAAAAGCTAAGGTCAACGCAAAGTCACTGGCTCCAAAAGTCTCCCCTGTCCCATCTGGCTGCTCCACGGTGGTCACGTCCATGTCACCGTACAGCATGCTGGTCAAGGCCACGCCAACCGCCCCGACACCTGGCATTGGCACCGCCACAGCAAAGAAATTATGTTGCAAGCCACCAATCCATTCGTTGTGGCTGAAATGCACCGACGTCTTGGCAAGAAAACCGATGCCAGCCGGGTTCCAGTAAAGCGCGCTGGCATCTCGAACCGCCGCCACCTGGGCACCACCCATCGCGTTCGCGCGCGCGCCCGTCTCAATTTTCAAGAACGTCGCCCCGGCCTGACCGACCTTTGTGAACTGGGCCTGCACACTCCCAGTCAAGGCAAAGCCAAGCACAACAGCGACCACGGTGCTCCACTTCAGCGTTCTCATTGTCGTCCTCCGAACAATCGTTGACTCCCCGAAGACATTCTCCTCATCGGCCCTTCCCGGGTCTCCTAACGAACGATCACGGCGAACTTGCCCACAAACTCGCCGTAGCCGGGTGCCTCAACGTGGAAAATGTACACGCCGCTGGCTACCAGCTGGTCATTCTTGCTCAACAGATTCCAGGGCTCGTAGCCGTCGCTGTCGATTCCCGGCTGGTCGTGGTGCAAGGTCTGGATCAAATCACCCGCCGTGTTGAAAATCCGAATGGTGCACTTGGCGGGAAGATGGGTGAAATGCACTTCCGGGAATGCTGGATCACGCATGTAGTCGTCGGCAATGATGAACGGATTGGGCACCACCTTGATGGCTTTGAGCTCGTCGGCGGCCTTTACTACCTGGATCTGCTGGGTTTTGACCAGGAAGCAATCGCCGTCCGGGCCCGGCACGATGGGCACCGTATTCACAACCCGCCAGACATCGCCTACGGCCCAAGTGGTATCTTCCGGGCTCACTGGCATGCCAGTGATCTGGTAATCCCAGTCGTAGCGTGATTGGGGATCGCGCATGTTGAGCCGCCAGTAGTCCGTGTTGTTGGGATCGTGTGCAGCCACCGAGAAAAAGTCTTCGTCGTAGCGAGTGCCCGGGCTGTTGCTGTCCAAGATGAAGTGGAAATTTCCGATTTTCGTGAACAGCGGCCAGATGCGAACGTCGTCGTCCGGATTGTCGTCCTTGCCGTCGCCATCCTCGTCAGTGAACACACCGATGTCCCAAAGCTCGTACGGGCACGGCTTCTTGACAGGGTTCGTAAGGCCCAGAGACTGAATCTGGATGCCGAAGTTCACTGTGTCACCAGCCTCGTTCGTGAAGCCGGTGTAGCGGAATTCGTAGTCGCGGTAGTCCTTGTTCGCCTTCACGTTCCGCCCACCGTAGTAGGGCAGAATACCCAGCGTTTTGCCAGCGTCCTCGCCGAACACCTTGGTAAGACTGGTGGACTGTTTCTCCACATCCAAAATCTTGTATATCAAGCCATCCACCGGCAGGGCCTCGTCGCCTCCGATGCCCCAAGAGTTGAAGTAGTTGCGATTCTTGATCACGTACTCCCCGGTTTGAACATCTTTCACGTGCCAGAACTTTTTGCTGCCAAGCTTCAGCGGATCAATCGGCTCCAACATCGAGTCAGTGAAAGTGATTTGGTAATCATGTCCGGTTACGGCTACCGGATCGATGATCTTCACTTCCACACCGCCGTCCGAGATGCCACCGCAGCGTTCCACTTCCACCTCCGGAGAACGGTAGCCAGCCTGTTCAGCCCGCGGGATCGCCACAAGTGCGTTCACCGTGGCGCTTTCGAGGGTAACCGGCGTGCTCACCGGTTGGTAGTCGTACGACGTCACCGAGTAGTAGTAGGCCACACCGTTTTTCACGTCGGTGTCAACGTAGTGATGTTGCAAGCCCGTGTCGGTGCCCAGCTCAATGCGCACCGGGATTTTGAGCCCCTGCTCGATCACCGTGTCAACTCGGGCAGTCACACCGTCCTTCTTGTCGTACTGCGCCAACATGGTCCACGAACCCGGGACCCCCGTGAGACTCCGGTACACGCGATAGCCCTGGAAATCCTGAGCCACGTAATTCGGGTCGTAGAAGACCGAGTTCGGATCCAGAGCGACCTCAGCAAAGGGATCCACCGCTGTTTCGGGCGAATCGTCCCAGATCAGGGTTACCATGCGATCGCCCTCGATGGCTTTCAAATTCGGAGCGATCGGCGGACGCGGCAGAAAGTAACCGTTGTCGTAGATGGCCTGAGCCACATCCGAAAGGCGCTTCAGGTCGTCCATGTTGGCACCCACCATGATAGCCACTACCGTGCGTGCCGTGTCCCCAGGAGCCAGATTAAAGGGCCCTGTGCACTGGATGAATCGCTTGTCTTCCGGTGCGGTGTCCACGTCGAAGGGCACGTACACCGAGTCGCCGCCAGGAATCATGGTCCGGTAGTCGTAGCCCGCCATCAGATCGTAGCGCTCTTGATCCGTCCGCGGGTCGATCTGCAGCACGAAGATCTTGAACGCCGTGAGACCGAGTTGCTCACCTTTGTGGACGTCTTTCACCCAAATTGGCTTGTCCGCCGTGCCAAAATTTACGCTGTCGTCGTTTACCACGCCGTCGCCATTCACGTCCACATCCCGATCGGCAATCGGGCTCTCCAGGAAATCGTAGCCCAGAACGCCCGTGTCGCCAATCTCGCCGTCTCCGTCCAGATCCAGGTCAAAATTCGGTTCTTTGCCGTCGAAATCCCAGGCGATGCCCAGATTCCGGGAGGGATCGAAGTCCAGCATGTCGTCTGTGGCTCCACCGATGTCGGGGTCTACACCCGGTCCGATGTACATGTCGATTAGAGTCGTGTTCGGTGGCGGCGCTGGCGTTGACGGATCAAATTTCGCCGCTGCTTCGGGGTAAAGCGGATCGTTGGTGATGTTGATGATGTTGAACTCCAGAAAAACGATGTCCTGGTTCGTGGTGTAATTCCACGCGTATCCACGCTGGATGACCTGCACCCCCAGGGGTTTCTCGGTCGAAAAGGTCCAGGCCGGGTTCATGTCGTTGTACGTGGCCCAGCTGTCCTGCACCGACACAATCTTGGGCGTACCGTCGGGGTTGCGAAGCGGCCAGTTCGCGTAGTCCTCGCCATCGGTGCTCATGTAGAGGATCTCCATCGGGCCGACCTCGCCGTCGTTGTTCGGCAACGTGCCCGGGTACATCTCGAAAGCCGCGCTGTTCGGGTTGTAACCGACGGCCACCCGGCCCTCTGGATCGCCAGGCACCTTGCCGGCGATCCAGATGCCAGCGCCAAAGATGTAGTAGTCACGTGAGCCGTTGGGCCATTCACCGCCAGATCCCACTGCCGTCTCGTGTTGACCGTGCACACCGTAATTGGAAATCGGCAGCTTGAAGCGTCCTACATCGTGGGCCCGTTTCGCGAACTCGTTCTTCTGGTCAGAGCTCACCTTTCTGAGACTGCGCCGGTACTTGGGCGCCACATTGCCAAACGCGGCAGTAGCCAGCGTAGCGCCAAACGTAAGCGCCAAAGTCAGCGGCAGAAAGGTGCGCTTCCAAACAGTCCAGATTCTTGACATCGTAACCTCCGTAGCCATCATCGTCCATTTCCGGGATTCGCCCGCCCGGGTCGTTCGGCGAGCGGCATCGTCAACCGAACCTGGAATGGCATCTTAGAGCTGGATGCGCACGCCCAGGTGAATCTGCCTCGCCGCTCCGTAGAAACTCGGATTTGTCGTCAGAAACTTGTAAGCAGCTTTGTAAGCCAGATACTCCTCGTGCGCCGAGATGTGTTCGTCACCGTCCAGATCCTTGACGTACTCCCACTTCCAGTTCGGATTCTCGATTCCCGCCGCTTTGTCCTTCCAGCGAGAAATGCCATCCCGGAAGTTGGACTCGTTGATGATCTTTCCCGTGTCGTCTGGCCGACCTGTGCGCGTGTACAGCCCCAGAATGTTCTGGCGCCCAAACAGATTGATCACCCTCGCAAAAACCGAAAGCCGCACACTGCCCAGCAAGAAATCCTTGTTAATCTCCATGTCCGTTTGCAAGCGCATGGGCATTTGAGCCGCAAAATAGTCTCCCACGGGCTCTCCGCGCGAATCCGTTCGGGTGTAGTAGTTGCCGGAGCGAATGGTCGTGATGAAACTGGCGTAACTGTTCTGCAGCGGGTAGAAACCGAACAAAACCGGGCCAAAGTTCTTTGGGAACACGATGTCCAGCTGCCAGTTGCCCCGGTAGTGGTACATGCCCTTCAAGCGAAAACGTCTCGGGTACAGCTTGCCCGTGCGTGGATCGATTTCGCCCTGCGCGATCTGGGAAAAACTCGGCACAATCTGCCGATCCCGTTTCCAGTAGCTGAAGTTTGCTTCGGTGCGAAAGTAGTTCGACAGCCGTTTACGGAGCACAAACTCAACACCTTTGGCGTTGGCGAAATCGTAGTTGTCGCGGTGGATGTAGTTGAACGGTACTGCCAAAATCGGCCGGTTTCCCATCAGGTCGTACATGTCTTTGTAGTAGGCCGTAAGGCTGATTGCCACATCTTCCATTAACTGGTGTTCGATTCCGATCTCGTACGACGTGGTTTTCATGGCCTCCAGATCCGGGTTCCCGACACCGCTGTACGACCGCGTGATGTACGGGTCCAGATTCAGAAACAAGTCGTTGAAATTCGGTGTCTGGAAAAACTTGCCGTAGAAAATGTGCAGCTTGGTGCGATCCGACACCGGGTGCGAAATACCGAGGCGAGGGCTGATGCGCCACTTCACGCTCACGGGTTCGGTCTCGGAGTACCAGTCGTACGGATCTTTGCGCTTTTCGGCCGAAGCGTAGAAAGCGTCGAACCGAACTCCCGCGTTGACGATGAAGCCGGGGTACTCCATCGTGTCCTGGAAGTACCAGGCCAAGGTCCAGGGATGAAACGGTTTGTACTTCAACCAGGTTACGTTCTCGTTGCCGTCGTACTCTTGAATCGTACGGCGTACGCTGCCATCAGCCAGGGTGTCCACCAGCACTTCGTAGCCGTAGATCTGCAGAAACGGCTCGGGGTCCCACGGGAGCGTGTTCCGGTACCGGCGAACTGTGTGGTAGTTGAATTCCAGGCCGGTCTTAAGCTGGTGGTTCAGGGTGATCTGGCTCACCGCATCCAGCTTCACACCCCAGTACGACTCCTTGCGCAGCTCGTAGATCCGCCCCGTGGCGTCGCGCGCCTGGAACATGTTGTACACACCCATCGGGTTCTCCGGATTGCTCCAGTCCTGCTGGTGAAATTCGTCCAGGCTGCGGTACTCGTAGTCTTTGAAGAAGTCTTTCCAGGTACGATCCAGATCGGCCTGAAGCCCCGTCTGGCGGAACGTACGGAAACGCACCGCGCGCAAATCGTAGAATGTTTTCGGCGTCAGCTGGTGGGTGAGGTTCAGGTAAACCTGGTAAGTCTTCTGAGTGTTCACATCAAAATCGTCTTCCTTGAAAAGGTAGCTGCGCTCGGAAGTCTGGCTTGTCCCTTCGTAGAGTGGCCGTTCCCACTGGTTCCGGTTGAGAAAGCCCCCCAAGCGCCACTTGATGTTCGGCGATTGCAGGTAGCTGAATTTGAAGTTAGAACCGTAGTCTTCCCGCTTGTTGTGGGGGACGTAGTACTTGCGCTTGATCCCGTTCGGGTACTTGTGGTCCCAGTCGTAGTGAATGAACTCGTACTGCCGTGGATTGTTGACCTTGGCGTAGAGGGTGTTGGCGGCAATGAAGTAACGAAACTTCTGCCCGAGGAACGGGATGGGACCTCCCCAGGAAAGTTCATTCTTCACGTAACCGTTGTCGTATTCGTCGCCGAACAACGGACCGGAGGCCCTGTCGGTCTCCACCTCGTAGACCAAACTCGTTCGCGAGCCGCCCTCTTTCGTCACAATGTTTACGATGCCCGACATGGCCTCGCCGTATTCCGCATTGTAAGCGCCTGTCGACACCTGAATCTCCTGTACAGCATTCAGATTCACGTAAGTCGACGCCGTGTGGTACATCGGGTCGTTGATGCTGAGACCATCCACCAGGTAAGTGACCTCGTTACCCAGACCACCGCGGAAACTGGATCCGTCCACACCTGCGGTAATCTGCACAACTTGCTGTGTGTTTGTGACCGGCAGGTGCTGGAACTCTTCGGCGCTTTTGATGTGTACCGAGGACGTGACCTCTTTCGCAACCATGGGCCGGGTGGCTGTCACCACCACCTCCCCCATTTCGATTACTTGTTGAGGCAGCTTGAAATCCACCCGAGTCGTGAGGTCGATGTTCACCCGGACGTTTTTCACTACCTGGGGCTGGTAGCCGATCATCGTGGCCCGAAGCGTGTAGGTGCCCACCGGAACGTTGATAATGAAGTACTCGCCATTTGCCCCGGTGGCAGCACCCAGCGAGGTGCCCTCAATGATCACATTCGCGCCAGGTAGCGGTTCTCCCGTCTTGGCGTCCACAACCTTTCCGGCGATTTTCCCAGTCGTTCCGGCCAAAACCAGTCCTGGCACAACCAGGAAAAAAACCGCCACCACGAGGAAGGTACTGCGTCTCATCAGCCTGGTCCTCCCTTTTGGACAATGCTCAAACTCCGTCGATCTCTTAAACAACGCCCTTACAAGCATCACCTCCTCCAAGCGCTTGGTCGGACTGTCCTTCCCCAGGCACACATAACTGTCGTACCCGCCAGGGACACCTCTGTCTTTGCAGTCCGAATACTCGGGATGCTCTCTCCGCTTTTGTGCCACTTTGCTTCGTGCAACAGGGAAAAATCCCCCCAGGCTTGGCGAGCTGTTACAAGCGCTTCCTGCTTGCGAGATTCCCTGAGTCGTCGATCCGGGAGCCCGACAGGGAAGAGAGTTCAGATGGGGAACGCAGCCGGCGGCGGCAACCCTGCCCGGGCACAGTGCGGTGGGTCACGTCAGCGAAAGGACAGTCGAAGGGCCGAAGGGGGAAAGCGGAATTTCGACCGACCTGCCGCGCGACGTGCCGTGGTTTCCTCCTTGAGTTGAGCCTACAGGACGACGCAACCTGAAAAAAGTTAAAGAAACGAAGCAACGGATGCAAGTTTTTTGTCGTTGTTTCCCGGATTTTCTGCGCGCACCTCCGTAGGGGAATCTGCGGGACCGCCCGGAATCGTTCACGAATCCCTCCTCGCCAAACGGGGCTCGGGCTACTCGACCTAAGGCGTGCCCAAGACTCTTGCGTCGTTCGCACGTCAAAGCAGCTTGCCGAAAGCAGGTGCTGGCTGTCGCTGGACAGCCTGGAATCCCCCGCGGAGACACCGACCGATTTCTGGCCCCCCGTCCTGACTCGGCCACCACCCGACCAGCAACGGCCCTGTTGTTCTGAAATGCCTACGAGTTCCCACCGGAGAATGAGGAAAACGCCGGAGTGCTTTTCACTTGCGACTGTCGAAACGAAGCCTTAAACTACCCGCGCGACCGACCTTTGCCTTTAACCAAAGGAACCCAGCATGCCCAACTTCCAGCGGCTCTTCCGTGCGCAGCTCGCAAGTTCCGTGTTCGCAATCAGCGTTCTGCTGTCTCCGGCACTGCTTCTTGCGTTTCCCACCAAAGGCAACTCCGGTTGGGACGGGACTGAACCGGTCGCACCCGGCGTTGTGCACTCGTGGAAAAGCAGCCCCGACGGTCCGTGGGTAATCCACGTGCTTCAAGTCGATCTGCGTGAACCCAGCACCACTCTCGAAACGATCAAAGCGCGAAACCGCGTCGAAGGACGTGAGCTGACAAGCGTTCTGGCCCGCCGTCAAAGCCGACCTGGACACCGGGTGGTGGGTGCAATCAACGGGGATTTCTTCTCCCAAGACGGCGTTCCCGTGGGTGTGCAGGTTCTCCGCGGCGTAGTCCTCAAGAACCCCAGCTACCGCAGCGTGTTTGGTCTGACCGAAAACAAGAAGCCCTTCATTTCGCGCCTCAGTTTGGCCGCATCGGTCGTAACATCCGGGGGAGACACACTACGCATTCACCGGGTGAACGGCACACGCTACACGGACGAGCTGGTGGTCTACAACCGCTACAGAGGCCCAACTACCGCCACCAATCGTTGGGGAGCCGAATTCACGGTTCGCCTCACCGACTCAGCTCGTGTGGGGGTACCCTTCGGCGGTGTAGTCGTCGCAGTGGACAGCGTCCACGGCAACGTCGTCATCCCAGGCAACGGATTGGTTCTTTCGGGTCACGGCTTTTCTCGCAACCTGCTGCTCAAACACGTCCACCTGGCGGACACGCTGACGTTTCTCTTTCAACTCACCCCGCTGCGCAAACCGGTCCTCGAAGCGCTGGGAGGGCTTCCCAGGATCGTCCGGGACGGTCGCGTTTCGATTGAAACCAGCGTTGAGGGAGGCGAAAACTTCAAAAATGTTCGTCACCCGCGCACGGCCGTGGGTTTCTCGCGCGACAGCACCACTGTTTACCTGGTCACGGTGGACGGTCGTCAGCCAGGTTGGAGTGTAGGCATGACCCTGCCAGAACTGGCCCAGTTGATGCTTGACCTCGGTGCTTACCAGGCCGTCAACCTTGACGGAGGGGGATCGACAACCATGGTGGTGCGCGACAGTGTGGTTAACCGCCCTTCCGACGCCTCCGGCGAGCGCCCGGTCGCCAACGCGCTTCTGGTTGTGAGCTCCGCCCCTGCCGACACAGTTTCACAGCTCGACCTCGAGCCAGACAGCGTGGTGCTCCCGGTTGCGGCCAGCTTCGCGTTCCGCGTGCGGTTCTGGGATCGCTACGGTGTCGAGCTTGCTGCCGACAGCGTGCCAGTCCGCTGGTCCTGCGACCCGGGGTTGGGCAACATCGATTCCAGCGGTGCTTTTCGCGCTGCGCCCAGCCGAACGAAAGGGTGGGTGCGGGTGCAAACTCGCTTTCTCCAGGACTCCGCCTTTGTGCGCGTTTTTCCTGTCGACACGTTGTGGCTCGAGCCACCGGGTACGGGGCTGGAGCTCGGTGAAACGAGCTTGTTTCGCCTCGCAGCTCTTTTTCAGGCCTCGCAACGCTGGAACTACGATTCCAAAGCCCCCACCTGGTCCGTTACGGGGCAGGCAGTGGAGCTGATCGCTCCAGGTCTTGTGCGCGCCATTTCTCGGGGACGTGCTACCGTCCAGGCACGGTTGCTTCAGTGGACGGCACAGGCATCCCTTTCCGTGGATACTGCAGCCACCGTGGTTCTCGACACCTTCGACCAGTTGCGAGGTTTGTGGACGTTTGGTGGCGCGAATTTGCGCCTCTGGGAATGCGAAGCTCGCGTCGACACGGAAGAAGCAGTCTCGCCACCCCGTGCTGCCTGGCTGAAGGTCAGCTTCGTTCGGTCTGGCTCCACACCGTACGCTTCTCTCAGTCGTGCTCTGCCCGTCGGTGGCCAGCCCGATCTTCTCAAACTGGAACTCAAGAGTCGGACCCGGGTAGTCCCGGAAGTCTGGTTCAAAGACGCGACGGGCGAGCACTTCAAACTTCGACTCAGCAGCACCGCAGCGACCGAGACGTGGACCAAGCAAACCGGTGCACTGAGCAAGCTCCTGCCAGGCTGGCAAAATCCGGCTGCCAGTCCTGACTTCCCCCTCGAGCTCGCAGAACTTCGTTTCTACTTTCCCGGCGGTACCTACAACGAGCACGTTGAAGACACGCTCCTTGTGGACGACCTCGCCGTGGTGTACGAACGAACTGCACCGGTAGCCAGCGACGGTCACCGCGCTCCACGGACGTTTCGGCTTCTGCCTCCGCATCCGAACCCGTTCCAGCGGGCCATTCGGGCGGGGCTTTCCCTGGCTTACCCGGCCCGTGTTCGCGTTCAGGTGTACGATGTACGCGGGCGGCTGGTCTGGTCGCAGGATCGTAACTACGCTTCCCCCGGGATCCACTGGATCCGCTGGACAGGCCAAACGACCAACGGTCGAACCGCCTCCTCCGGCGTTTACTTCCTTAAAATCACTGCCGGTCCGCAAACCCGGGTGGCCAAGATTTGCTTTCTCCGCTGAGTTCGCTTCAGACCCGCTCATTCAACAGTTTTGCGGCACCCGCTCTTCGGGGCAGCGGGTCCCCCCACGTCGGGAGTTCACCGTAGACGCCTCACCCAGAGCTTCGGTTTCCAACACAACCACATCCCTCAGCGAAGCCGGTCGGCCGTTACGGACACACAGCCAAACCAGCAAAGCTGCAAGTCTGGGGAAAGATCCCGGCGAAGTGCGAGGGCACAGCGGTCTTCGCCAGCCCAGCGAATTTGTTTCTGCACAACGCCGACATTGCCTGCGCAGAGGCAAAGACAACCTGCCCGGGAAGCCCGAGGCGTGGCTCTCGCTGAAAACCAGACTTCGAAAGCTGTTGAGCGGAAATGGGTGTCGCAACACAGCACGTGCAGCCACATTTCGTCAGGACAACCCGCCAATCTGCGGCCCCAGACGGAAATTTCTCGCACCTGTCTCCGGTGCACAGGGTTCACCACACACAAGTGTGTCCAAAACCCGGCGAACGGTACGCGTGCCGTTCTCGCTGTCAGCACCCAGCTCACCGGCCCTCGCTGTCTCCCCGAGCTTCCCGGTTGTGCTGACCAGGCGGGACGCAGATTTTCGTGCAACCTTCGGGGACCCTGAATTGTCTCAAAATCGGAAAGGCAACGCCAAACACACGAGGGAGAAAAGCAAATGGCAAATCGGACGACTCGGCGAAACGGTCGTTTTGTTCTTGTTGTTCTGCTCGCACTTTTTGCAACTGCAACTTCTGGCTCGAATGCCCAGGCGATTTCAGGTTGGTTCGAAGGGCAGCCTGTGGCCCTGAGAGAAGCCAACGACGGGGCCTGGTTGGGCATTTGGCTGGGCAGGGTGTCGAGTTCCGTCAGGAAAAGGTACCACCTACGAACCCGGGACGGCGTCTTTGTGGTTGACGTCGTCGACGACAGTCCGGCTGACAGGGCGGGCATTCGCAGACACGACGTCATCCTTTCCTTTGACGGCGAGCGCGTCCGCGGTCCCGAGGACCTGAGTCTGTTGCTTGAAGAGTACAGACCAGGCGACAAGGTGAAAATTGTCATCGAACGCAGGGGCAAAAGAAAAACTCTGGACGTGGTCCTTGGTCGCAAGCCCAAAACACCGTTTCACAGAGTTGCCCCTTTGGTGCCGAAGTTCCTCAAGCGGGCTTTCCTTCCAACGTGGCTCGGCGTGGAGTTGCAGGGGCTGAATCCGGACTTGGCTCACTACTTCAAGCTCAAAGAACCGCGCGGAGCGCTCATTACTTCCGTCGAACCGGGGAGCCCTGCGGACGAAGCCGGTTTGAAAGCCGGCGACGTGATCGTGGAAATCGACGGCCAGGAAATCAACACGCCCGACGACGTGGCCCAGGCTCTTCAGGACTTCGAGTCCGGCGACACGGTCACGATTACCGTAATCCGCGATGGCCGGCGCAAATCATTCGACGTGGAGCTCGAGGGGGGAAGCTGGGAAAGCAACTTTTACCTCACCCCGAAAGGTCTGCCGGAGAGTTTACGCAAACAACTGGAGGCGCTTCAGCGCAGCAATCTGGAGTTGCAGCGGCGACTCCAGAAAGAGAACTTCCAGGATGAATTGAACCGCAAACTGGAGCGTCTGCAGGACCAAGTGAAGGAGCTCCAAAAGCGCATCGAAAAAATGCAAAAAGAATTCGAGAGTCTGAGGCGCAGCCGGTGAAGGGGACCCCCAGCTTCCGCGTTTGTGTACCTGCAAGACTGCCGACCCGGCACTTGCAGTACACGGGTCGGTGGCTTTCACGGCAATCTTTTTTCTCCTTGCACAGTGCCCACAAAAACACAAAACGGCAAGCACCCTCAGCGGGTCTTGCCGTTTCCTTTTCCTTTGCGTCCCCAGGGGGATTCGAACCCCCGTTGCGGGATCGAAAATCCCGAGTCCTAGGCCTCTAGACGATGGGGACGCGCAAACTGCGGGGTGAGCGATGGGATTCGAACCCACAACCCCCAGGGCCACAGCCTGGTGCTCTGCCGTTGAGCTACGCTCACCATTTCTGCAAACGCGACGCGAATATAAGGCACAGCATCAAAAAAAGCAAGAACTTTGCCAATCAAGGAGCTTCCCAACCTCCTTTCGGGAATTCGCGGGAAGGTGGGGACATCTTGCTCCCTACCCAAGCGCTACCTGCAAAGTAGGACAGCCATCAGGAAAACGCCACCCCCGATCTTTTCCAAGACTGGTGCCAGACCTGCCCCCTCGCAGTGTTTGTGCCCCCCTGTAGCGTGTAACCGTTCTCCCAATCCTACTTCTGCGTTCCCAGGCGCCCTGAGGGGACTCAAACGAATGGTAGACTACAAGCGCAGATCCGACAACGCCACTGAGGCCTCCAAATCTTCGACCCTCCCGGGCAAAACTAAAGTCAGGACCAGCCGAATCTGCCTGCGGAGGTACGCGCACGACAGCCCAAACCTGGTGCACGCGAAATCGCGCGGGAATGGGAACCTTCACACTCCTCACGTCCGGCCCCAGCTGGTGGCACAAGCGAAGCCCCCCTCGTCCCAACGTGTGCGTGCCAGCGTACGGCTGCGCCACCCAGCGCACGTCCCGAGGCCCGAATTCAGACAAAACTTAGGAGCCTTGTGAAAAAGCGCAGACAAACCACAGAGGCTCCGAGGGCACAGAGGCCGCGCAGAGAACTGCGTGCACAGATGCGCTGTCCGAGTGCTACATGCCAGCTTCGCAGGGGCATGTGGCTTATGCCGCACACGAAAGGTTGGTGCAACTCGAATGGACTCCCACTGTTACGTAAGTGCTCATTTCCCTGACCGGAATGGTCAGCATTACCGTTCTCTCGTTGCTCAACAGCAGACCGCGTTGGCTCGCCCTGCGTGTTTCCTCCGTGCGCTCTGAGTCTCGGTGGTTCGGGCTTTTTTTCACAAACCTTTTAGACGCCGCAGCAACGGCGACTCAATTCCGACACCCGGTGCCCTCACTTGGGGTCGCAGATTTCTCACTTCCTCGAACCCCGGGTGCCCGTGACCTCAGAGCTTCACGCCGAGGCGTCCCAAAACACCGGAGTAGAGAATGTGCACAGGACTGGCTGGATGGCCGCGGACCACAGCCTTGCCGGCCTGAAGCAA
>CAZXXS010000079.1:0-14982 GCA_964644845.1 uncultured Cytophagia bacterium
CAGCTGAGGCCGGAGAATTCGTGGCGGGTGAATTTCGGCTTGCATCCCGGTTCAGGGGGCACGTAGTAGGACTGTTAAAATTCGGGGAAGCGCTAAATAAGCTTTTGCTTGACATTGTCCTGAAATTGGCGGATATTTGGACGAGTGGAGCGCAGGGAGGTGGGCGAGGGGCGCTCTGTTCGCTCAAAGGACCGCTCAAGTGACGGAGGAGGTAATGGCCCAGCCAAGGGAGCGAGGAACCAGAGTCTCCCGACGCGGTGTCCTCGGTTGGATCCTTGGCGGGGGACTGGCAGCTTTCTTGGCAGGGGTTTTCTACCCTGTGGCCCGGTACATTCTGCCGCCGGAGCAGCCCGAACCCAGGGTGGCAAGCGTTGTGGTAGGTAGGCGTGGCGACTTTCCGCCGGACACTTGGAAGATTTTTCGGTTCGGGAAGAAACCGGGGATTATCCTTCGCACACCAGAGGGGGATTTGCGCGCGTTCACGGCGGTTTGCACGCATCTTGGATGCACCGTCCAGTACCGTCCAGACTTTCAGCACATCTGGTGCGCTTGCCACAATGGCCACTACGACCTCCACGGGAAGAATGTTTCCGGACCGCCCCCGAGACCTCTCACGCCCTTTCGAGTTACCGTGACCAACGAAGGTAGGATTGTCGTCTCGCACATTCCGGAGGAAGAGGCTTAGCTTGTTCCGACAGCAGGCCTCATTTTCGCACCTTGACCTGGATCTGTGCCCTGGAATTCGAAATCCCCGGAAAAAGTAAGGCAGGAATTCTGAGAGAAGCGAGGAGGTCGTGGCAAGACTCGAATTCCAGGAATGGTTGAATGAACGCTACGAGAAGGCCCGACCGATTTTTACTTTGCTGGCCGAGAAAACCGTTCCGCTACACAGGTACAGCCTGTGGTACTATCTTGGGGGGCTCACGCTGTTCTTTTTCTTGATTCAGGTCGTCACAGGGATTTTGTTGCTGCTTTACTACCAACCGTCTGCGAGCACGGCGTACGAAAGTGTTCGCTACATCATGACTGAAGTGCCGTTCGGCTGGTTGATCCGTTCCATCCACTCCTGGGGTGCCAATCTCTTCATTGGTAGCTTGTTCATCCACATGTTCAGCGTGTTTTTTCTCAAAGCTTACAGGCGCCCCCGTGAGTTGACGTGGGTGACGGGAGTTTTGATGCTTTTCGTCGCTCTCGGTTTTGGATTTACGGGCTATTTATTGCCTTGGAATGAACTCGCGTTTTTTGCCACAAAGGTTGGTACGGACATCGCAGCGGCTGTCCCGATTGTGGGCTCTTTCGTCCAGCGTTTCCTGCGTGGCGGCGAGGAAGTGACGGGTGGTACTTTGACGCGCCTTTTCGGGTTTCATGTGGCTGTTTTGCCAGCTCTGGCGTTTTTGGTTCTTGGGCTACACTTCGTACTGATTCAGATCCAGGGCATGAGCGTCCCTCTGAATCTCTGCAAAAGGGACGGTGTCCGGCAAGAGATCCGTTTTTTTCCCGATTTTCTACTCCGCGACCTGGTGGGATGGGTTTTGGGTTTCTTGCTGCTGGTCACGCTCGCGGTCCTTTTTCCCTGGGACGTGGGCACGAAGGCCGATCCTTTCGCACCAGCACCGTCAGGAATCCGACCGGAATGGTATTTCCTGTTTATGTTTCAGGCGTTGAAGTTTGTGCCGAGCAAGGTACTTTTCGTCGACGGCGAGGTGCTGGCAGTGCTGGGTTTTGGCGCTGCCGGGCTCTTCTGGCTGTTGGCGCCGTTTTTGGATCGCTGGTCCTCCCGTGAGGAGAGGAATCGGGTGTTTACGATCGTTGGGGCTGTTGCGTTGAGCTTCATGGCGCTGATGACGGTTTTGGCTTACGTGTTGCCTGCAGCGGGATGAGGGAAACCTCGGTGAAAATGGTAGGGCGGCTTGCGACCGCACTCTTACTGTCTGGTTTGCTTCTGGCAGTAGTTGCAAATGCTCAGGAGCGTTCGGCGTCTCGGGAACCATCGAATTCCTGTGTTCGATGTCACGCCGAGCTCGACAGCGTACTCGCTCAACCTGCAAAAGCGTCTATTGAAGATGTCCACGCCCGCCACGGCTACACGTGCGCTGATTGTCACGGGGGTGACCCCGAAGCCCAGGAACCGGAACTGGCGATGAGCCCGGCTAAGGGGTTTGTAGGTGTGCCCGACCCGATGGACGTGCCAAAGCTGTGCGGGAAATGCCACGCCGACGTGGCTTTAATGCGAGTGGACAAACCGGGACTCCGTACTGACCAGTTGAAACTGTACTGGACCAGTCGGCACGGCACGCTGCTGAGAAAGGGAGACAAAAGTGTGGCTGTGTGCAGTAGTTGCCACACGGCCCATGGTGTGTTGCCTCCGTCGGACCCACGTTCTTCTGTACACCCGACCCGTGTGGCAGCGACGTGTGGAGTCTGCCACAGTAACGCCCAGCTGATGGCGCGTTACGGCTTGCCTGCGGACCAGGAAAGTGAGTGGCGGACCAGTGTGCATGCGGCCGCCATGTTCGAAAAGAACGACCTGAGTGCGCCGACCTGCAACGACTGTCACGGAAACCACGGGGCTCTGCCTCCACAGGTAAACAGCGTTTCTCGCGTATGCGGCCAGTGTCACGTGGCCAACGACAAGTACTTTCGGCTGAGCCCACACCGCGAGGCGTTTGCTGAACTGGGGCTTGGACAGTGCGAAGTGTGCCACGCGAGCCACGCTGTCATCCCTACTTTGGACACGATGCTCGGGGTGGAAAATGACGCGGTTTGTGGAAGCTGTCACGAAAAGGGCGGCGCTGGGTACCGCGCTGTCCTGCGCATCCGCCGCGCGATCGACAGTCTGCGGACGGGCATTGCAAATGTGGCGTTGCTTCTGGCTCGAGTGGAGAAAACTGGCATTCCCGTGGACGAGGCGGACTTTTCGTTGCGTGAGGCCAGAAACGCGCTGGTTCAATCCCGTACCGAAATCCACAAATTCTCGGTTGAGCCGGTTTTGAACGTGGTTGGATCTGGTTTGAGAAAGCTGGCGGGGCCCCAACGGTTTGGTCAAGATGCGTTGCAGGAAATTCGGAAGAGGCGTGTTGGATTGCTGGCGTTTCTTGCCGTTGGCCTGGTGGTCGTCGTTGGGCTTGTTCTAACAATTCGGTCAAATGAAGGGTAAACCCTGGCCCAGCGATGGGCCTTTTTTGTTGGGTGGAGGGGGCAGCATGGCGGGGCTTTGAATCGGTGAAGCGGGCGGAGCGGGGGCGTTGTGGCTCCTAGTAGGTGCGCAGGGGGCTCTTCGAGTCTCTGTGCGTAGGGGCCAAAACAGTCAGGGGGCTGAGTCAGGTTGGGCGTCACTGACGCCCGGGGAACAAGGGAAGAAGGAAGTTGAAGCGACTTAGCACGAGAGGTGGAAACATGATTCGAAGGGAAGAGGCTCTGGAGTACCACAGCCGTGGACGGAAAGGTAAAATTGAGGTTGTGGCGACGAAGCCGTGCATCACGCAGCGCGATCTGTCCCTGGCGTACACGCCGGGTGTGGCCGAACCGTGCCGTGAG
This sequence comes from uncultured Cytophagia bacterium, assembly GCA_964644845.1. GTDB lineage: Bacteria > Zhuqueibacterota > Zhuqueibacteria > Oleimicrobiales > Geothermoviventaceae > Geothermovivens. The sequence goes on from CAZXXS010000079.1 coordinate 3,538, forward strand.
ATCGAAAGAGACCCGGACATGGTCTACGAGTACACGGCAAAGGGCAATCTTGTGGCCGTGGTCACGAATGGCACGGCGGTTCTCGGCCTTGGCAACATTGGGCCTCTGGCTGGCAAGCCGGTGATGGAGGGCAAAGGTGTCTTGTTCAAACGCTTTGCCGACATCGACGTGTTCGATCTGGAGGTCAATTCCAAAGACCCAGACGACGTCATCCGGGTGTGTGAGCTGCTCGAACCGACGTTCGGCGGAATCAACCTGGAGGACATCAAGGCTCCGGAGTGTTTCTACATCGAGGAGACGCTTAAGGAAAGGCTGCACATTCCTGTGTTCCACGACGACCAGCACGGCACGGCCATCATTTCTGGCGCTGCGTTGCTAAATGCTCTCGAGCTTCAGGGCAAGAAGATTGAGGATGTGAAGATTGTTGTGAACGGCGCAGGGGCAGCGGGTGTGGCCTGCGCGGAGTTCTACATTTTGCTGGGTGCCCGGCGAGAGAACATCATCATGTGCGACTCCAAAGGCGTCATTTACAAGGGGCGTAAAGAAGGGATGAATCCCTACAAAGAACGTTTTGCCCAGGAGACCGAGCTGCGTACGCTCGAGGAAGCCCTCGTTGGGGCGGACGTTTTCGTTGGCCTGTCGATTGCCAATTGTGTGACCAAAGACATGGTACGCTCAATGGCTGACAAACCGATCATTTTCGCCATGGCCAACCCGGATCCGGAAATCACCTACGAGGACGCCAGGGCGGCGCGGCCGGACGTCATTATGGCCACCGGACGGTCGGACTACCCAAATCAAGTCAACAACGTGTTGGGATTCCCGTTCATTTTCCGTGGAGCCCTGGATGTGCGGGCGACGGCCATCAACGACGAGATGAAAGTGGCAGCTGCGAAGGCCTTGGCGGCTCTCGCAAAAGAAGATGTGCCCGATTCCGTGTGCAGAGCGTACGACGTGGAGCATCTGGAATTCGGTCCGGAGTACATTATTCCCAAGCCGTTTGACCCGCGCGTGCTCCTGTGGGAGGCGCCCGCTGTGGCCAAAGCGGCGATGGACAGTGGTGTGGCGCGACTGAAAATCGACATCGAGAAGTACAAGGAACAGCTTGAGGCGCGCCTGGGCCGTTTGCGCGAGGTGACGCGTTTCATGATCAACAAGGCCAAGCGTTCGCCCAAACGCGTTGTGTTTCCCGAGGGCGAGCACGACCGAATTCTCCGGGCCAGCCAGATCCTCGAAGACGAAGGCATCGCGCAACCCATTTTGCTTGGCGACACAAAACACATCGAGGCCCGGATCAACGCGCTAAATCTTGATCTGAGGACGGCTCGCCTTGTGGACCCGGAGAAGCACCCGCGGTTCGAGGAGTACGCTGCCGAACTGTTCCGCCTGCGTCAGCGGAAGGGCATGACCATGTCTGAGGCGCTGGAGTTGCTAACCTTGCCGCGTTACTTCGCGCCGATGATGCTCCACATGGGCGACGCCGACGCCGTTGTGGCGGGTCTGACGATGCACTACCCGGACACCATCCGCCCCGCTTTGCAGATCATCCGAATGCGGGAAGGTGTGCACCGTGTGGCTGGTCTGTACGTGCTGCTCTGGAAAGATCGAATCATGTTTCTGGCCGATACCACGGTGAACATTGAGCCGACTGCCGAGGAGCTGGCGGAGATCGCGCTGCTTTCTGCGAGTACGGCGCGTCGGTTCGATGTGGAGCCGAAGGTGGCCATGTTGTCCTTCTCGAACTTTGGAAGCACACGGCATCCGCTGAGCGATAAGGTGGCGCAGGCGGTGGAGATTGCTCGCAAAAAGGATCCGACGCTGGTCATCGACGGAGAAATGCAGGCCGATACGGCAGTGGTGCCACAGATCATCGACGAAACGTACCCGTTCTGCCGCGTGAAGGGCGGTGCCAACGTGCTGATTTTCCCGGATTTGCAGTCTGGCAACATCTCGTACAAACTGCTGATGCGCCTTGGCGGAGCTGAGGCGATTGGCCCGATCCTGATGGGGATGCGCAAATCTGTGCACGTGCTCCAGCGCGGTGCGGACGTGAACGAGATCGTAAACATGGCCGCAATCGCCGTGGTCGACGCGCAGGACTTGGAGAAAATCGAGGCGACACACTGAGCTGGGTGCGGCGCCTCCGGCAGCGATCGGAGGCGCTGGTGCCCGGATGTTCTGTGTTTCAGTACAGACGGCGGGAGCTCAACGTTCAGTGTCCCAGCTTGCTGGGAGCGAATGGGGAATGTCCAGTGGCCTTACGCTGGTGCTCAGCTCGGACGTGAGCGTCGTTGCTTGGAAGGCGAGTGGGGCCGTACCCGGGTGCAGCCGTCTGCAGAATGGGCGGAGTTTAGAACCCGAAGCACTTCCGCGGCTGACGCGGAAGGCAAACTCTCATTCTCGGTCAGAGACACGCGGACTGCGGCCAAAAGCGCGGTTCCCGAGGGAATTTCTTTACACAATTTCTGAACCTGGCTGGTGGGGTGTGCGTTCGAGTGACTGAACGACGACGATTGTCTCATTTTTGCCACCTTCCCTACGCGCAATTCCACTTGTCCAAACAGCGGAGGAGAACCGATGAACAAGCTCACAATTGACGACCTGGATCTGAAAGGCAAGCGTGTTCTCATGCGTGTGGATTTTAACGTGCCGCTCACGGAAGATGGGCAGGTTGCAGATGACATGCGAATTCGGGCAGCGCTGCCGAGCATTAAGAAGGTACTCGAGGAGGGCGGTTCGCTGGTTCTGATGTCACACCTCGGCCGTCCTAAAGGCAAATGGAACGAGAAGTACAGCCTCAAGCCAGTGGCGAAACGCCTTTCGGAACTCCTCGGTCAGGAAGTGAAGATGGCGCCGGATTGCGTTGGTCCCGAGGTTGAGAAAATGGCCTCAGAATTGAAGCCGGGCGAGGTTCTGCTACTCGAGAATTTGCGTTTTCACCCCGGCGAAGAGGCGAACGACCCCGAGTTTGCCAAACAGCTTGCCAAGCTCGGCGATATCTACGTGAATGATGCTTTTGGGACTGCACATCGGGCGCACGCTTCCACCGAGGGGGTCACAAAGTACTTCGACCTGTGCGCTGCCGGTTACCTGATGCAGAAGGAACTGGAGTACCTTGGCAAAGCTGTGCACAATCCGGAACACCCGTACGTCGCCATCATGGGTGGAGCTAAGATCAGCGGTAAGATCGACGTGATTAACAACCTCCTGCCAAAAGTGGACGTTCTGCTGATCGGCGGTGGCATGAGCTACACGTTTTTCAAGGCAAAAGGCGTCAACATTGGTAACTCTCTACTGGAAGAAGACCGCATCCCTGTGGCCAGAGATGTTCTCGAGCAGGCCGGAAAGAAGGGTGTGGAGTTGCTGCTTCCGGTGGACAATGTTGTGGCCACTGCTGTGGATGAATCGGCTGAGACCAAAGTGACGGACGGTCCAGACGTGCCGGACGGCTGGATCGGTGTGGACATTGGTCCGAAGACGGTGGACTTGTACCGGGAAAAGATCCTCGCTGCCAAAACGGTGGTTTGGAACGGTCCGATGGGTGTTTTTGAGAAAGAGCCGTTTGCCAAAGGAACGTTTGCCGTCGCGCAGGCCCTTGCCGACGCTACTGCTAAAGGAGCCGTGACGATTGTGGGTGGGGGCGACTCGGCTGCCGCGATCCGCAAGGCTGGCCTGGCAGACAAGGTGTCGCACGTTTCTACCGGCGGCGGGGCTTCACTGGAGTTCCTTGCCGGTTTGACGCTACCTGGCGTGGCCGCGTTGACTGACAAGTAGACAACCACTGAGAAGGCGCCACTCAGGTAGTTTCCAGGGTTACGAACAAGGGGTACGCACGGGCGTACCCCTTGTTGCTCAATGGTCCAATCCAGTCCGCTCACAGAACGGAGGCAGGCATGACCCATCGAGAACGCGTCTTCCGTGCCATCAACTTCGAGACTCCCGACCGCGTGCCCTTTGACTTGTGGATCATCGACGATTACTGGATGAAAATGCTCAAGGATAAGTACGGTGGCATGGATCCTTTTCTGGACCTGCTCGACACCGACCTGTTCATGGCCTTCACCAACATGCCGCGCTCACCTGGCAACTACCTTTCGGGCATCGAGGAAGTGCTCGACACGCCGTGGGAAGACCCGGACGATTTTCGGCTGTACACGCAGGTTCACCGCCCAGGAAAGGATTACTACTACGGCTTGATTGAGTCCATCGAACGCCACAAGTTTCAGCGAGGTCGGGTGATCCTTGGTTGGGTCGTCGGTGTGTACGAGGGTTTGCAGGGCTTTTTGGACACAGAGCAAACCCTGCTGGAGTTTGCTCTGCACAAAAATGAGGTGCGGGAGTTCTCCGAGCGCCTGGGCGAGTGGTCCGCACGGGTGGCGCACAACGCGATCGACCTGGGTGCGGACATCCTACTGATTTCCGACGACTGGGGACAGAACGGCACGATGTTGTTCAATCCGAAAGACTGGTACGAGCTTATCCTGCCTGGTTTTCGTAAGATTGTTCAGGTGGGCACTGAGCGGGATGTGCCCGTGATGGTGCACAGCGACGGCTTCATCGAACCAGTTCTCGACACCCTTGTGGACCTGGGCGTACGCATTTTGCACCCGGTGCAGGAATCGGCCGGGATGAACCAGGTAAAGGTGCGCCAAAAGTACGGCGAGCGGCTGTGTTTGTACGGTGGCCTCGATGTTCGAGAGCTTCCATCCATGAGTCTGGATGAGGTGGAGCGCCTGGTTCGGACGAAGATCGAGACTCTCGGGAGCCGCGGTGGCTGGATCATGTGTACATCGCATTCTGTGGCTGAAGAGATCGCGATCGAGAAAATTCTGCGGGCCTACGAGGTAGCCAAGAGCATTCGGTTGGGGTAAAACGTACGAAGGGGTACACCAAGTGTCCGCGGCGGGACACGTCCAGTTGGTCGGTCGCTGGGAGGCTCAGAGCGTGTGGCAACGGCAGAGCAAGCTGGGCGTCCTCGAGGGCCAGGGGGGCTGTCGGTCCGTAGCGGAGCACAGTCTCTTCGCGTCCGCCCACATCACGTGAGCCTTTGTGCGTGGGGAGCTGGAAGGGCCTGGGTTTTTGTCACCTTGGCTACGGACGGCAAGAAAACCTCGTCTGCACATGTTGGTGTAGCGGAAGTTAGGCTGATTCTCTGTGGGAAAACGGCTTGCTTTTTGGTGCAGGAGGCGGTATCTTTGGGCGTCTCAAGTGTTGGTTTTTGCGTGAATTGCTGTGTTTGAGGCTTGAAGAGGTGTTGGAGGCATGACTCAGGACAGTACGGCAGCTCAGCCCGTTGTTGCCGCCAGGCTCGAAAAGAAGCTGAGTCAGGCGAAGCGTGAAAATCGAATCGTGACGTTTCTGCGCGATGTCCTGGCCTACTGGCCGACTGTGTATTTTCTGCGCGCACTGGGCAAAATCTTCAATCGGGCCGAGCTCTACGGCCTCGAGAACCTGCCTAAGAAAGGCCCTTACATTGCCGTTGTAAACCACCAGAGCCATTGGGATTCCGTAGGATCATCTTTTGCTGTTCGGACCCGCGTTCATGTGATGGTGAAACACACACTCGTGAAAATCCCGGTACTGGGCTGGTTCATGCGGGCCATCTACGTTTTCCCCGTGAAGCGAGGCAGGTTGGATCGCAAAGCGTTTGAGCACGCTGTGGAGCTTCTGAAGAAGGGCGATGTGCTCTTCATTGCTCCGGAGGGTACGCGGCGCAAGGACCGCAATGCTCCACCCCCAAAACCACGCAACGGTTTTGTGCTCTTCGCACAGTTGGCCAAATGCCCGGTCGTGCCAGTTGCCATTTGGGGAACGGACCGGGTTCTGCCTCCCCACAGTTTTCTGCCTCGACCGCGTAAAATTCGCGTCATGATCGGTGAGCCAATCCAGCTGCCGGAGGTGGAGCCCATCGCAAAAAACAAGGAAGAGCTGCAGCAGCAGGCTGAAATGGTCATGGGCAAGGTGTACGGGATGTGGGAACAGCTGGATGCGATGGGCAGGAAAAAGAAAGCGTGAGAGCCAACAGTTTGCGCATTCTCCAGGTTTGCTCTTCGGATTCCTGGGGCGGCATGGAGATGCATGTTGCGGTGCTCAGCCGCCTGCTACAGCAGCGAGGACATGACCTTCTTGTCGCGGCCAAGCCGGGTAGCCCGCTGACCCATCAATGTGGAAAGCTGCAGCTTCCCACGGTGCAGTTTAAAGGGGGCAAGTATCTGGCCCCTGGACAAACGATCCGCATGGCTGTGTTGCTACGCCGGTTTCAACCGGACGTGGTTCACGTGCACTATTCCCGCGATCTGTGGCAGGTGGTTCCTGCACTGGAAGGCCTCAGGCGGGTACCCCTGGTGTTCGTGAAGCACATTGGTACGCAAAAACCAAAACGGGATCCTCTACACCGATACCTGTACAAGCGCGTGGATTTTGCGATTGCGATTTCGCGCGTGATCGAGGTCAACCTGCTGGCTACCCATCCGCTAAGCCGCGAGAAGGTAGGCGTGATTCATCACGGTGTGGATGTGGCGGATTTCCAGAGGCGCAGGCGCGCCCGGGATGAGGTGCGGCGCAGTTTAGGGTTTGCACGGGACACGTTGGTTGTCGGCACACTGGGGCGCCTGGAACCACACAAGGGGCATCTGGAATTCATTGCCGCGGCCGAGAAAGTCGCGCAGCATGTGCCGAACGCAGCGTTCCTTGTGGTTGGTGAACCGACCCGGGGGGAAGAAGACAAAGCAGAGACCATTTACCAGCGGTGGCGGCGTTCTCCAATCCGGGGCAAGATCCATTTCATCGGGTTTCGCGAAGATGTGCCAGAGGTGCTGTCGGCGATGGACATTTTCGTCTTTCCGTCTCACGCCGAGGCTTTTGGTTTGGTTTTGATCGAGGCCATGGCTGCAGGGCTACCCATTGTGACCAGCAACTGCGACGGCGTCCTGGATGTGGTGGAAGATGGGGTCAACGCATTCATGCTTGAACCGACGGCCGTTGATGCCATTGCTGAAAAAATTATTTTGCTGGCTCAAGATTTGCAACTGAGACAACGGTTCGGCGCCGCCTCGCTTACACTGGCGAAAAAGCGTTTCGACTTGAACCGCATGGCAGATGAAATCGAACACCTGTACCGTAGGTTGATCCAAAAGCGAACAACGGGCGTAGAAAATTCAAAGAGGTGTTGATCTACAGTCGGAGGGGGAGAGGGTCGAAAGTAGAGGGACACGGAGAGCGATTGGAGTCCGCAAGGAGACGTTGAGAGATGAACAACGCGAACCTGTTGCGTAAGGTACCGCTGTTCTCGGAATTGAGCGACAAGGCCCTGCAGCAGATTGTAAGCAAGTGTGTAACACGCAGGGTACGTCGAAACACAATGATCGTGGCTGAGCAGGAAGAGGGAAGCACGCTGTTCCTGATTGTGCGCGGTGAGGTGAAGGTGTCCCACATCGCACCGGACGGACGTGAGGTCATCCTGTCGATTCTTCGCGAGGGCGATTTTTTCGGCGAAATGGCCCTACTGGATGGCAAGACGCGCTCGGCCTCTGTTGTGGCGACCGAGGACAGCGAACTGATGTCGCTTCGCCGATCCGACTTTCTGAACATTCTCAACGAGCATCCCAGCATCGCCATCGCGTTGCTGCGTGAGCTGGCTGCCCGACTGCGCCGGTGCGACGAAAAAATCGCCAGTCTCACGCTTCAGGATGCTGTGGGACGTGTCGCATCGACCCTGGTGCACTTGGCCGAGCAAAGCGGCCGCTCCCTGGGCCCAACGATGGTCATCCCCAGAATCCCGCTTCAGCGCGACATGGCCAACATGGCAGGGACGGCTCGAGAGACCATCAGCCGCACGTTGAAGTTCTTCGAAAGCCAGGGCGACATCAAACGCGTCGGGAGGCGCATTTTCATTCACGATTACGCGAGGTTCAGGAAAAAGTACGCCTCCTGAACACTTGGGGGATCGGCCAGAGCCTGCTCAAGAAAACGGAGCAGGCTCTCCACGGACGTTCTTTCCTGCCCGAGACCACTGCGAACCTGCCTCCCAGTCATGCGGGAAGGCCTTATCCCAAAACGGCCTGGCACGTCCCAGGGGTGTAAGCGTTGTCGATGGGTGGAAAACCCTGTTCACCTGGCCCCTTCGTGGCGAAACGTGCTCCTCTGGGGTAAGGCACGGTTCCGGGCATCATCTTGCTTCCTACCTGGCCCTACCGAGATGGCCAAAATGGCCCAGCAAATCAAACCACAGGTTGGTCTGCCGCATTGTTTCGGGAATCCTCAAGAGGCGCGAGTAGTTTCTTGCACCTCCAAGCTCTCGGATCCCCGTGGACGCAGCTACTCCACGACAATTTCATCCACAAAGATCCAGGAGTCGGTGCCCCCCTTGATCTTGGCCAGGGGGCTGACGCCGATGTTCTTCGCCGTTACCCGGACTTTTTTCACCTTCAGGTCAGGCATCCTGCACGAGAATTCGCGAACGATTTCTTCTGTTCCTTCGGGTGGGATGGGGTTCAACACGCTGGCGATTTCTCTGAAGTTTTCACCGTCTTCGCTAACGGCGAATTCCACCTTCTTTGGAAGGAACACGTAGCGGCCGGTGTTTTGCAGGCACCGAATGCTGATCCGACCGACTCGTTCAGGTTTGCCGAGATCGACGGTGGCCACGAAATCCGCGTTCTTTACACGTTGCCAGCGCCCATCGTTTGTGAAGCGCGTTCCGAACAGGCCGTCTGTCAGCGTGTAGTTGTTCTGCGTTTCCTCGCCGAGCGTGACGGGTTTCCCCAATGCTTTGTGGGCGAGAAACGTCACGGTGATCTCATCGCTGACTGGTTTGCCGTGCAAGAAAGCCTTCGCCTTCAGCGTGGCGGAGTGTCTGAGCTTGATGGGCTTTGTGACCTTCCGGTAATGGCCGTCGCCTCTGAGGTCGACGCGTACCTCGCTTCCCGGAAAATGGGGAGCCAGACGTACGGTCAGTTCCTTACGGGTGGGATCGAAGGCTGTTTCGAGCTCCGGCGCGAACAGACTGCGCGCGTAGTGTAGCTCGAGGGCATCGTAACGCCGTAGCTGATGCTGGAGGCGGGCTACAAAGCTTTCCCAGTTGTGCTGCTCTTTCGGGGACCAGAGGTCTTCGGCCATTGCAGCGAGGCGCGGGTAGATCATGTACTCTGCTTGCTGTGGAGTGGGAATGTACTCGGTCCAAACGTTGGCCTGACCGCCAAGGATGTGCTTGGCCTTGTCAGGCGGCAACTCCTCGGGAGTCGGGTCGAACTTGTAGACCTTTTCCAACGGCAAGTTCCCACCGATGGCCAGTGGTTCTGTAAGGGGATTTCCTTGGTAGTAATCGAAGTAGCAGTAGGTCGTGGGACTCATCACCACGTCGTGGTTTGCCTGAGCGGCCGCGATTCCCCCCTTGGTTCCTCGCCAGGACATGACGACAGCGTTGGGAGCGAGTCCGCCCTCGAGGATCTCGTCCCAACCGATCAGTCGGCGGCCGTGGGCGTTCAGGAATTTCTCGATGCGCCGGATGAAGTAACTTTGCAGCTCTGCTTCGTCCTTTAGCCCTTCGGCTTTGATTCGCGCCTGGCACTTCGGGCAGTGTTGCCAGCGATCCTTCGGCACTTCGTCTCCGCCCACATGAATGAATTTCGAAGGGAAAATCTCCATGACTTCGGTTAGCACGTCCTCCAGGAACTGGAAGACCTGGTCGTTACCGGCGCAGTACACGTCCCTGTGGATGCCCCATTCGATCGCCACCCTAAAGGGACCACCGGTGCACGAAAGCTCGGGGTACGCGGCAAGTGCCGCCGTGCAGTGCCCCGGCATTTCGATTTCCGGCACGATGGTCACAAATCGGCTTTGCGCGTAGCGTACCAGTTCGCGCAGTTCGTCCTGGGTGTAGTAGCCTCCTTCGATGTGACCGTCTGGCTCGCGGCGCCAGGAACTGATCTGCGTCAGGCGTGGGTACTTCTTGATCTCAATGCGCCAGCCTTGGTCGTCGGTAAGGTGCAAGTGCAGGCGGTTCATTTTGTGCATGGCCAGTAAGTCGATTTGCTTCTTGATGAATTCTTTGCTGAAAAAGTGGCGGGAGACGTCGAGCATGAGACCACGCCAGCCGTAGCGCGGTTTGTCGACCACGCGCACGCACGGCACTGTGACGGGGGACGGAAGGGAGCCGTTTTGTCCGAGGAACTCGGGCGGCATCAGCTGGAAAAGTGTTTGAACGCCGTAGAAAAGTCCGGCCGGTTTGTTTGCCTGGATGTGAATTCTGTTCGGTTGGATCTCGAGTTTGTAGCCTTCGTCGCCGAGATCTGGGTCCGAAATCGTTTTCAGGATCAAGGCGGCTGAATTGCCAGAAGGAGCCACAGTCGTAGTGTTACAGGTGATGCCGGCGTGTTGCGCCAGCTGTTCTCGCAGGTAGCTGAGCACTGGGGGCACACCGGGCTCGCTGGTCAGGTCAACCAAAGCGAGCGTTGTCGGGAAAGCGAAGTGCCCCGAGAGGCGTTCCACGTGTTGCGGGGCTGGGACCAGACCGAGCTCATCCACGGAACTGGATGCCTGCAGATTCGCCGCCGTCATACTGAGCACAAAGGGTAGCAGCGCCAAAGCCGGAAAGAGCAGGTCAACTCGCTTCATGATGCCTCCCTGGGTAAAGCGTTGTCCGTTAACAGCAGGCTTGTCACGGTCCTCTGGCCGTCGTCCGGTTGGAAGTTACGACGGCGCAACAGAACGCGCAAGAAGTTTCTGCACAGTAACTCTCCCATTTTTCTTGAAGGGCCCGCAAACGGAAACTAGGGCCTTCGGAGCGGTGAGATGATGCCAGGTCGGAGCCGCGCATTGCTGAGGCGCCCTGAGGCCGTGAGCTGTTTTTCGGAGTTTGGAGATTGGATCTCCGGGCGGGCGTCTCCAGATCCCGTTTCATCTCCACATTTTCTCTCAGTGGAAACTGAAGCGTGCAACGCACCACAGGCTGACCGCGCAGAGGTTCTTAGGGTGAGCAGGGGTACGTGTGTCCCGCGCGACGTGTGTTTTACCGCAGCAGAATAAATTCTGCTGCTGCTGCTGAACCTCGCCCGCGTCCGCCTGCGCGGATGTACCCTTTCGCCGAGGACTGAAGTCCCCGGCTACGTCAGATGAAAACCGGCTGAAGCCGGTTCTGTTTTGGTGAGCATCTAAGCGCCCCGGGGCGCGGGCTACTGTCGGTACGCACCACACCGTGGGGTTTCCGCCGGGTACTGCTGCGTTCTCCGTGAGCGAGCCGCCTTCAGGCGGCGCCGTTCCGACGTAGCCCAGGGATTGGATCCCCGGGCGGAAAGGCGTTTCCGAAACAGCATTCGGCTCGGCATCCAGTTTTCGCCTTTGGCTGAAGTCCTCGGCTAGCTCAGGCAGAGACCGGCTGAAGCCGGTTCTACTTGTGTGGGTAGTCCGGTAGAAGAAGCCGCCTTCAGGCGGCGCCATTCCGACGTA
>CAZXXS010000080.1:0-47448 GCA_964644845.1 uncultured Cytophagia bacterium
TCACCGCCAACATCAACCCGGACTCGCTGCAAATCGTCACGGCTTACGTGGAACCCAGCCTGGCAGATGCCGAGCCGGGCGAGCGCTTCCAGTTCGAGCGGCTGGGTTACTTCGTCGTGGACCCGGATTCCACGGACGACAGGCTGGTTTTCAACCGCACCGTGACGCTCAAAGACACCTGGGCCAAGTTACAAAAGGCAGGCAAGGTGAATTGAGCCAAGAACTCGAGGGATGAACTACTCCCGCGCTGTAGTTTCGTCACTGGTTGCCCTGCTGTTTCTGGCAGCGGTGGATTCGTGCGGCCAAGAGCTCTACCAGAGAGACGTCTTCGTTGCCGGAGAGGCAGGTTACCACACGTTTCGGATCCCGGCCCTGCTAATCACAAAGAGCGGTCGTCTTCTCGCGTTCGCCGAGGGCCGTAAACACGGCCTTGGCGACTCAGGAAACATCGATCTCGTCTTCAAGAGCAGCGACGACGGAGGGCTCACGTGGAGTCCCCTTCGAGTGTTGTGGGACGACTCCACCAACACCGTTGGCAATCCTGCCCCTGTTCTGGACAAGACGACCGGTACCGTTTGCCTGCTGTTGACCTGCAACCCCGGAACCACGAACGAAAACAGGATCATGCGTGGTCAGGGCAGTCGCACTGTGTGGGCGACTTCGAGCTACGACGACGGAGTCACCTGGTCTGCACCCAGGGAAATTACCGCTTCGGTGAAACGTCCGGACTGGACGTGGTACGCTACTGGTCCTGGCGCCGGGATCCAGCTACGTAGCGGGCGGTTGTTGGTCCCGTGTGACCACGCAGTGGCTTCACCTGACGGTAGGATTGGTCCTCACCTGTACCACGCCCACGTCATCTTCAGTGACGACCACGGGCAAACCTGGCACATCGGTGGCAGCGCCGACAGTCTGACGAACGAGTGTACTGCGGCCGAGCTTTCCGACGGTACCATCTACCTGAACATGCGCAGTTACGCAGGCTTGCACCGCCGCGCCGTGGCGTGGAGCCGTGACAGCGGTGGAAGCTGGTCACCCGTTCGGCACGACAGCGCTCTCGTTGAGCCTGTTTGCCAGGCAAGTGTCTGTCGTTACCGCCCCGTGTCTGAATCCGCCAGTGACACGTTACTGTTCAGTAACCCCGCCAGTACGCGCAGGGAGAGGCTGACAGTCCGCCTGAGCCCAGATGGCGGACACACGTGGCCTGTGGCCCGCGTCCTGCACGCAGGACCTGCAGCCTACTCCTCACTCGCCGTCGACGCATCTCGGCGGATTTTCTGCCTCTACGAATGCGGTGAAACGCACCCGTACGAACGCATTCGGTTTGCTGCCTTCGACCTGCGCTGGCTGCTGGACCAGAACAGCGGAAACTGAGCTAGCCAACGCGGGGTTTCCGCTGGGGCGGCGAACCCATCCCCCCAGACCGGGCCACTACTGGTCGCCTCAAGAATCACCTGGTGTTGCCCTTGTTCCGCACTCTGACGCCACACCTCGCGGTTTCTACCTCCCAAGGTCTTGATTTTGTCCCCGTTTCTGCGTACACTTGGTTCAGTCCAAACGGAAGGAAAGGAGCGCGTGTGAAACGTCTTGCCGGCATCCTTCTCTTTACCCTCGTTGTCAGCACACCCCAATTCGCCATTCCCGCACCAAAAGCCGTTGGAGGTTGGGGCCAGCTCGAGCTTCGTTTCCAGGACCAAGACACCGTCTGGGTGGTTACAACGAGTGGTACGCCCTACCAGATGGGCTACTGGTACGGAAAGCTCTTGGCACCTCAAGTCGCTGCTAACCTTTCGAATTTCCTGCAGACCATCAGCTCCTTCGTGAACCTCCATTTGCTTTCCGTGGCAGCTCACACTCTCCTTCCGTACGTCCCAACTCGCTACCTGGAAATGATGCAAGGCCTTGCCGATGCCTGTTCCGACTACGGTCACCCGGAAATCACCCTGACAACCTTGAAACAGGTCATGGCCGTACCTGACCTCTCCGAGTCCGGCTGTTCTTTGTTTGCGGCCAGCGCTCCGGCCACAAACGGTCACACCTACCAAATGCGGAATCTGGACTGGAACATGACCACCGGCCTGCAACGTTACCCGGTTGTGGCTATTTTCCTCCCCACAGACGCATTCGGGACCCCCACGGGACAACCCCACGCCACGGTTGGTTTTGCTGGCGTGTTCGGTGCCATTGCCGGGCTGAACGCCGCAGGCCTGGCTGTAAGCGAGATTGCGGGGTACTTTCACGATCGTGAGATCCTGGCCGGCGAACCGATGCTCTACCTGTTGTGGGACGTGCTGTGGCAGGCAACCAGCGTGGCCGAGGCGGAATCGCTCATTCTTCACGCCCAGCGCACCAACATGTACTACTACGCTTGCTCCGACCCGAGCTCCCCGGGCTCACGGACGCGGCTTTTCTTCACCGGCCACGACAGTGCCTTCGCTTTTCCCGACGGCGTCCCCGTTTACCGACCGTACCTCCGGGCCGGCAACGCCTTCTACACTCCGCTTCCAGGCGCGATCTACTGGAAGAACCACAACGGCAGCGGCAACGAGCTTTTGTACAACGCCCTCAGAGAGCAGTACGGATCCCTCGACGACGAAGGAGCAATCACAATCGCCCGGAAAGCCGGAGTGCCAGCCACGCTCGTCAGCGCCGTTACGGATGCCACAGACCTGGAACTTTATGTGTCCTTTGCCAAGGGGGAACACATTCCCGCTCACGTCCGAAAATACGTAAGGATCGAACTGCAAGGCGTTTTCGGCACCGGGACACCATCCCGAGTTTCAGAAAAGGGGTTCGCCGCAGAACGTGATCCTTGTCTCTCCCTCAACCTGACGGCGCACCCGAATCCATTCAACGCATTTGTCACGCTTGCGTACAACGTAGACCCGGCCCAGCCCGCCGAAATCGCGGTTTTCGACGCCACGGGACGGCGCGTAGCGGCGTGGAAACTTCAGGGCCCACAGGGGACAGTTCGTTGGGAACCGGGTACCCGTGCTTCCGGCATCTACCTGGTAAGGCTACAGGCAGGCCCACAAAGATTGACTCAACGGCTCGTGTACCTCAAGTAAGCGTCTCACACATGCCCATTCGTCCAAAGAAATCCGCCATTTCCATTTTGCTCGTCGCGCTTCTCGGATCCTCCGCGCTCAAAGCCGAGGAGCACCTCCTTCACAGGTTATTTCGCTGGCAAGACCTTGCTCCACTGCCGAGAGCCACAGCTGGTCATTTCTCCGGTACCGTCGGGGGGCGGCTTGTGGTGGCAGGTGGAACGAATTTCCCCGTTTCTCTGTTCGCCGGCGGAAAGAAGGTGTGGTACCACGACGTTTTTGTTTTGAGCGCCCCCAGCGCTCGGTGGCAGCGCGTCGATTCTCTCGTTGGTCCGCTCGCGTACGGGGCCAGCGTGTCTACCCCGGACGGGCTTGTCCTGTTGGGAGGGAGCAACGGGGAACGGCATTTCCCCACGGTGCAGCTTCTGCGCTTGTCCGGCCAGAAGCTGGAACGCCGGGGCTTGCCCAGTTTGCCGGTACCGGCTGCCTACCTCGGAGCCGCGTACCTGGACGGCAAGATCTACGCGGCCGGAGGGCAAACGTCGCCGGCAATTCCCAAAGCCCTGAACAAACTGTGGGTGCTCGACCTCTCGGACACGCTTTTGGGCTGGCAAGAACTCCCTCCTTGGCCTGGCCCAGGTCGGATCCTCTCGGTGGTAGCCGCTCAGGCAGGGGCAATCTACGTGATGGGCGGGGCTGAATTGCATCCTGACTCGGTTGGGAAACCCGCGCGTCACTACCTGCAAGACGGCTACCGTTACCAGCCCGAAAGCGGCTGGCAACGCGTAGCAGATCTCCCCCACCCAGTTGTTGCGGCGCCCTCTCTCGCGTACGGCAACAGCCACATTCTGGTTTTTGGTGGAGATGACGGTGCGTACGCTCGCCAAATGTGGGCGTTGAAAGAGGAACACCCCGGCTTCCGCCGCGAGATTCTGGCCTACCACACGATCACGGACACCTGGGCCGTGGTCGATTCCCTTCCCGTCGGCCTCGTAACGACAACGGCGTGTTCCTGGCGCGGCTTGATGGTCCTTCCAGGCGGCGAAGATCGCCCCGGTCATCGTTCGCCTCGGGTTCTGGCTGCCGAACCGTTGTCCATTCCCCGTCACCTCGGTGCACTCGACTTCAGCGTTCTGGGAGTCTACTTTCTGGGCCTGATTGTGATGGGCTTCTACTTCTCGGGGAGGGAAAAGTCCACCGACGACTTCTTCGTTGCCGGCCGGCGCATTCCGTGGTGGGCCGCGGGACTCAGCATCTTCGGAACCCAGCTGAGCGCCATCACCTACATGGCGGTACCAGCTAAATCGTACGCCACGGACTGGGTATTTTACCTGTCGCCAATCTGCATTCTGCTGATCGCACCTCTGCTGGTCCGTTACTACCTTCCAATTTTCCGGCGGTTGAAGATCACGACGGCGTACGAGTACCTGGAAACCCGTTTCAATCTGGCTGTGCGCCTGTTCGGCAGCACGGCCTTCCTGTTGTTCCAGCTCGGCCGAGTGGCCATCGTTTTGTACCTGCCTGCCATTGCTCTGGCAACCGTCACTGGTGTCGACGTCCTCACCAGCATCTTGCTGATGGGCTTGATTGCTGTGCTGTACACCGTGCTGGGCGGCATCGAAGCGGTCATTTGGACGGACGTACTGCAGGTCCTCGTTCTGCTTGGCGGGGCTTTTCTGAGTCTCGTGGTGGTTCTCACAAGGATTGACGGAGGGGTCGCCGGGCTGCTGAACGTGGCTGTCAGCAACCACAAGTTCCACATGTTCAACTGGACCTGGGATGCCACCGTCGCGTCGGTCTGGGTGATCCTGGTTGGCAACTTTTTCGCTCAGCTGGCCCCGTACAGCACGGATCAGGCCGTGATCCAGCGCTACCTGACGACACCCAACGAGCAGCAGGCCGCAAAAAGCATCTGGATGAACGCTCTCATGAGCCCGATTTCCAGTGCCATTTTCTTCCTTCTCGGTACAGCTCTGTACGTGTTCTACAAACACCACCCCCAGGCGTTGCATCCTGGCCTGCAGACCGACGCCATTTTCCCTTGGTTCATTGTACAGCAACTTCCCGCGGGCATTTCCGGGCTCTTGATTGCTGGGCTTTTCGCCGCATCCATGTCGTCGCTGGACAGCAGCATGAACAGCGTGGCCGCCGTTGTAGTTACGGATTTCTACCGGCGTTTCGCCAGGCACGTGTCCGAACCCTCGGCCCTACGGCTGGCGCGTTGGGTAACAGCCGCGGTTGGCTTTTTCGGAACAGTCACAGCGCTGGTCCTGGCCACGGTTCCAATTGCCTCTCTGTGGGACGTGTTCCTTCGACTGCTGAGCTTCCTCGGCGGCGCCCTTTCGGGAGTTTTTCTGCTCGCAGTCTTTACAAAAAAAGCTAACGGGCCGGGTACACTCGTTGGTGCAGCGGCAGCGGTTGTGGTGCTGATCTGGGCGCAAACATCCACGTCCATTCACTTTTTCCTTCACGCCGCCATCGGAAGTGTAACCTGTGTAGTCATCGGTTACATGGCCAGTTTGGCGTTCGGCTACACCGGCAAAATGCGCTGAGCTCGCCGCCGCGAATTTGCTGGATAAAAGCCCTCACGCGCAAGCTGATCCGACTCTTCAGGCACCTTAGTCACCGAGGCATTGAAGAGGTGCCGGCGGAAACGCGTTCTACCCACACGGCGACTGCCAGCACGCTTGGACAGCGGGGCTAAACGTTACCGAGTTGTGCGCAGTTCGGTACTGGCAAACTTGCTGGAGGTGTCATCATGGCGAAATTACCAGTCTCAGTGTCCAAAGGCCTTGCAGTAGCTCTCCTCACGTCGGTGCTCACCATTCTGGTCACAACGGCAGCTCAGGCAAGCGGACCGTCGGAGAACGACCGCACCCGCTGGTTCCGCGAAGCGAAATTCGGCATGTTCATCCACTGGGGTGTGTACTCGATGCTGGGCCGCCACGAGTGGGTCCGCCAGCTGTGCCACATCCCACTGCAGGAATACCAGTGGTACGTGGACAATTTCAATCCCGTGGAGTACAACCCAGACCAGTGGGTAGCGCTGGCCCAAGAGGCCGGAATGCGCTACATGGTGATCACCAGCAAGCATCACGACGGCTTCTGCATCTTCGACAGCAAGTACACCGACTACGACATCATGCACAGCAAGTACCACAAGGACGCCCTGGGCATGCTTGTGGAAGCCTGCCGCCGGAGAAACATGCCCCTCGGGTTCTACTACTCCATCATGGATTGGCACCACCCGGACTATTTACCCCGGCGCGACTGGGAGACCGACCGCCCAACAGAAGGAGCCGATCTGGAGCGCTACATTGAGTACATGAAAAACCAGCTGCGTGAGTTGGTAACCAAGTACGATCCTGCCATTCTCTGGTTCGACGGAGAGTGGGAACACAGCCTGGAAGAGCTTCATGCTTTCGAAATTGAAAAAATGCTGCGATCACTCAAGCCGAATATGCTGATCAATGACCGCCTCTTCAAGCGAACACCCGGACACGGCGACTTCGGCACACCCGAAAATTACGTGCCGGCTACAGGCATCACCAACCCGGACGGCTCTCCGAGGCTCTGGGAAGCCTGTTACACGATGAACTGGAACAGTTGGGGCTACAACCACTACGAAACGGAGTTCCACAGCGGCACCCAGCTCATTCGCCAGCTCATCGAGATCGTCAGCAAGGGAGGCAACCTGCTACTGAATGTCGGACCGACGCCCCAGGGCACGATTCAGCCGGAGTTTGTCGCACGGCTCAAGTACATCGGCCGGTGGATGAAGGTCAACTCGGAGGCGATCTACGGCACCACTGCAAGCGTGTTCAACAAACTTCCGTTTTTCGGTCGCTGCACGGTGAAGGGCAATCGCCTGTACTTGCACGTGATGGGCTGGCCCTTGGACCACAAACTCCGCCTTCCCGGTCTAAAAACGAAAGTGGTGCGCGCGTATCTGCTCGTAGACAAAAAACACGACTTTTCCGTCAAACGTCGGGGCAACGATGTCATCATCGACCTGCCCGAACGCGCACCGGACCTGGACGCAACCGTCGTCGCCGTAGAGCTGGCGGGCAAACCCGAGGTCATCCCGTACAAGATCCAGGCCGATCAAAACGGGGTCGTTGAGCTTCCCATTTACATGGCCGAAATCCGTTCACGAATGGGACAACGGGCGTACCTGGACCATTTTTACAAACACACCATGCTCACGAACTGGCAAAACGTAAATGACTACCCGGAGTGGGAGTTCTTCATCGATCAGCCGGGTAGGTACGAAATCAGAATGAGTTACGCTGCGAGCTGGCGTCTCAAAGGGTTGCCTTTCGTCGTCCAGGTGGACAGCCAGGAAATTGCAGGAGAGACACAGGTCTCGGGGTCTAACATGTTCCCGAAAACCTTCACGGTGGGCACAGTTGACCTGAAGCCGGGCATGCACGTACTCAGCGTACACATCAAACAGATCACAAATAACCATGCGATGAACCTGGAGAACGTGCTGCTGCAACGTTTACCCTGACGGGGGCAAGACAAGCCAAAGTAATGTTGCACCCCGGCTTCAGTAACGGCAGGCCAGAGGGATCCAAAACAACCAGAGAGGGCCGAATACCGCGCAGGTTGGCTGCTCCATTGGGGCGGCGCGTTTTGGGAGAAGCTGTTACCCGCTCGCAGACCTTTTTCCGGCCGTGCTGGTCGAAAATTCAATGGGAGGAAGTTGCTCCGGCCTTCTACCCGATTGGCCTTAGGCCAGCAAGGAAAAAGGACAGGCACACAAGACGAGTGCCGAGCGAACATCACCCTTTGATGAGACCCTCTGGCCTGCAGATTGGTCAGTGGGGTTGCGGTAACACGCGAGGGCAACACCAGTACACGGGTGCAGCGTCTGGGAGAGTTCGGCTTGCGACGTGGCCCCCTTTCTGTAGCGGAGCCTCATGCCCCATTCGGACTGCCTGAATCTGCCGCTTTAGCAGGGACCGGTTGCAACGCCTACCATCCCTCAACGCAGTTTTGCCCCCTGGTCCTTCCAGACGGCGAAATGCAGCTTGGGCTTTTTGTCACCGCCAAACTGCTCCCTTTTGCTCTTCCACCGGCGCCCACCCTGCGGCAATCGCCACCCGCGACTACTCAAACGCCCGACTCGCGAGCCAGCCATCGCCCGAACAGGAGCGCCCAACTCCCTCGAGGCATCTTCGGGAGGCAACGCCGCTTCCCAGATGGCGTCATTGTGGCACGGATCCGTTCCCCGTCCCTTCTTCCGCCCGAATGAACCCGTTCTTCACCCAGAAATCCACGATGAGCCGACTCAAGTGACGTCGCCGCCTGCCGATTCCGTGCCGTTCTTCCGGGTAGAGCATCAAATTGAATTGCTTGCCCAGCAGTTCAAGCTTGTCCACAAGCTGCAGCGTGTTTTGCATGTGTACGTTGTCGTCAGTGGTCCCGTGAACAATCAGCAGTTTGCCGCGCAAGCTGTCTGCGTGGGTAAGCACAGAACCGTACTCGTAGCCTTTCGGGTTTTGGGCAGGCGTGTCCATGTAGCGCTCGGTGTACACCGTGTCGTAAAGCCGCCAATCCGTCACCGGATAAAGTGAAACACCGTGGGTAAAGATCGACGCATCAACGGTCAAAGCCATCAGCGTAGCGTAACCACCGTAGCTGCCGCCGGTGATGGCCACGTGGGTTGTGTCGACGAAGGGTTTCTTCAACACCCACTTCATGGCCTCGCGCCAATCGTGCATTTCCCATTTGCCAAGATTCCTGTACATCTCGGCCACGCCTTTTTTGCCGAAATGTCCCGATCCTCGATGGTCGATGCTGAGTACGATTGCCCCCTGCTGCGCCAGGTAGAACCCAGACAGTCCCCAAGGAAAGGCGTTGCGAACCGTACCCATGCCCGGACCGCCGTAGATGGACAAGATGACCGGGTAACGCCTGCCGGGGTCAAAACCAGGAGGAAGAATCCAGCGGGCAGGCAACCGGTAACCATCGGAAATCGGAATCCGAAACAGTTCCGTTTTGCCGAGTGCGTACTCGTCCATTTCTGGCTTCTTGCTGTCCCCAAGCACACGCAGCACAGAACCGTCTGCTCTGCGAAGCAGCATCTTCCTGGGAGTCGTGATGTTGCTGTACGTGTCGATGAAATACGAACCACCGGGCGAGATCCGTACCGAATGCGTTCCCGGTTCCTGCGTCAACTGCTCCAGTTTACCCCCGGACAACTTCACGCGAAACAGCTCGGTGTTCCAGGATTCCCCCTTGTCCGCCGTGAAGTAAACGTACCCGTTCTTTTCGTCGACCAGCGACACGGAACGAACTTGCCAATTCCCTTTTGTCAAACGTTTGCGGAGTTTACCGTCCATGCCGTACAGGTAGAGGTGTTTCCAGCCGTCAACGTCGGAGTGGACCAAAAAACCGGAACCGTCTTCAAGGAAATGGAGATCCGTGAGAAAGTCCACCCACGTGTCCTGGTGTTCGTGGTACAACTGTTCTTTCTTCCCCGTTTCGGGATCAACGGTGTAAATGATAAGATCGGTTTGGTCTCGATTCATCCACTGTACGGTCAATTTGTTGCCGTCGGGAGTCCAGAAAGGCCAGGCCAGGTACGCATCCGCGTTTTCGTCGAAATCGGCCCACACAACTTTTCCGCCCTCAGCAGCAACGATTCCAAGTCGCACCCTCGGATTTGGATCACCCGCTTTTGGGTACCGCTCCCACTCCAGTTCGCCGTGGACACCCCCAGCGTGGAAGATTGGAAAACGTGGCACAGGGGAGTCGTCGAATCGGAGAAAAGCCAAGCGTTTACCGTCTGGTGACCACCAAAAAGCGCGGTAACGTGACGAGCGGCCCAAGATTTCCTCGTAGTAGACCCACGAAGCCCAACCGTTGTAGATGACGTCGGACCCATCATTCGTCAGCTGGTACTCGAGTCCAGTCTCGAGATCGATCGTGAACAAATTGTGGTCGCGGGTAAAGGCTACGAAATGGCCGTCCGGTGAAAGGGTCGGGTTCTTCTCCACACCCGGATTGGCGGTCAAACGCCGGAATTTCTTGCTCACCGTGTTCAACGAGTACAAATCGTGGTCGCGGCTGAAAATGAGCACGTGGTAGTCCTTGGTGTGGGCACTTGGGTGGAGGATGCTGAACCGCCGCGGCACCTCCGGCCGAAAATCCTCCGGATTCAGGTACCGCGTTGCCTGACCGCTCTCGGCGTCCACCAGGTAGAGTTTCTGAACTTTGTCCGAGGAATCCGTGCGCAGTTCGTAGTAGTGGCCGTCGTCTGCCCAGCCCAACACTGCTGGCAGTGCTTTTGTCAGTCTGGGTTCAGCGTACTCAAAGGCCTGTGCGTACGTGAGCCGTTTCGTCCCCGCGGCCTGAACGGCGTCACGGGCCGACAGCGTCAAAAGGACCAGCAACCCAGAGAAAACCAGGGTAAGGTTCGCTGCGCGTTTCATGAGATCCTCCCCGGAGAGAAAATACCCATTCCGTCGAGTTGAAACCGCTAAACCGATGCGTCGTTGACTTTATGCCCACTGCCCCCTGTGCTTTGTGAAGAATTCAGATTCGCTTTTTCAGAGGGTGGAGTACCGATGCCTTCCAGGCTTTCACCTTCCAGCCGGGCCACAATCACCGAGCCACAGCTGTCGCTGAGCACGTTTACGGTCGTGCGGAACATGTCCAGCACGCGATCCACTGCCAAAATGATGGCTACACCCTCCAGAGGAAGACCGACAGCTTTCAAGATGATGGACATCATCACAAGGCCACTCATGGGCACGCTGGCTGCTCCAATTGAGGCCAAAAGGGCAGTGAAAACGATGGTGAGTTGTGCCCCAAACGTCAGGTGAAAACCGTAAGCCTGGGCAATGAAAATCGTCGCCACACACTCGTAAAGTGCCGTGCCATCCATGTTTACCGTGGCACCAATCGGGAGAACAAAGCTGGCAATCTTTTTGGACACGCGAGAGTTTCCGGTGACAGCCTGCATCGTAAGCGGCAAGGTTACCATCGTGGAGCAAGTGGAAAAAGCTGTCAAGAGCGCAGACGGCATGCCCTTGTAGTGCTTGTAAGGGTTTACCCGTCCCACAAGGGCGACCAGCAGCGGCAAGTTCACGAAAGCGTGGATCGCAAGTCCGAGCAACACGACCAGAAAGTAAAACCCCAGCGACCGGAACGCCTCAAAGCCAGTGCGCGCCACGATTCGAGCAATGATGCCGAACACACCGAGAGGTGCACTCCAAACCACAAACTGTGTGAGCTTCAGCATGGCATCGAAGCTGGCCTGAAAGAACTCGGTGAGTTGTAGCCGCTGCTTGTCCGCCAGGCGCGTAACGAAGTAACCAAACAAAATCGAGAAGAAAATCACCGGCAGAACATCGCCTCGGGCCAGGGACTCAAAAGGATTCTCAGGGATCATTCGAAGGATGAATGCGCTCGCTCCCTGCTCGGCTGCAGCAATCCGTTGCGGCGCTTGCTCCAGACCGATCTTGGCTCCCACTCCGGGTTTGAGCAGATTCACAAGGATCTGGCCGGTGACAATTGCCATCAGACTGCTCGCAACGTAGTAAGTGAAGGTCTTGAGCGTCAGTCTTCCCAAACCCGCTGCACTGCCGACGCTGAGAACGCCGGAGATGATGGACGTGACGATCAGCGGCATGATGGCCATGCGAAGCAGCCTGAGGAAGATTTCGGCGAGCAAATTGGCAACTGGGAGGATGGTTTCACCAGCAAGCCACCCTGCCACGGCGCCGAGGAACAATCCAACGAAGATAAGCCTGGTCAGTGAGAACTTGCGAGTCACACGCGCCTCGATTCGCACTGGTCACCAGTCGCGTTTCCGGGTTAGATCCGTACCCCCCGCTGAGAGCCCTTTCGTGTTCCAGCCCCGCGGTCGCACACGGTCCGCGTCCACTGCGGGCCACACCTCGACGGCCGGGGCAACTTCGTTTTCACAGAAACCGTTCTCTCAACGGACACACAACGGGGGCTTGCTAAGGTAAGAACCTCCGCCGGAAAGTTCAAGACCTGTCTAAGGCAAAGCTGACCCACACCTTCTGCGGAACTGGCACCCGCGTCGCGGGCACGGTGTCTTTCTGAGATCCCCAGCACATCGAGTCGAGCGGTGAAGTTCTTCCCCTCTGCCCCAGCGCAGAGCGTTTTCGAACAGCCTCTCCAGCAGCAAATAGCCCGCTGGGCATTGTCCTGTTGCTGACGAACACACCCATTTCTGCACGATTCCACATCTTTGCCACGCGGCTACCGATCCCCGTGGCCTCCAGAACGACTTCGCCGTGGCGTGCAAAACACGCCGGGACCACAGATTTGGACCCATTCCCGCTCGCACGCGCTTGTGAGCTGTGGTCAGTCCTCAGGGACCAGTGTTCGGCTCTTTCCGGGCGCCTGGTCCCACCCCGCCTGCACACGAACAATTCGTACCCCAAATAAGGTGAGCCCCTTCGGCGCGGTAGCTGGGTCCACAGCAATCGCACTGTCTCCTCGTTCAAGCTTGCAAACCCTGAGGTTCCCTGGGGGGTAAAGTCCACAAAAACCACGCACGGGGCTGTTGCTTTGAGGTGTGGACAGCCGGTGTTCTTTCAGCGCACAAAGCTCACCAAGGAGGGTACAGGTAGACGTCCCCGCTACCCAACGAGCCCGCAGTGGCCGTAACGCCGCACCGCTGAAGGAAAACAGCTCCACAGATTGGAGCGAGTCCCGTAGCCGGACCCCAGGTAGCGCCCACTGTCTGGAAATATTCCGGGGGAAAAATCCGTGGATCCTGATCTCAGAAAGCAATCGTGAAGCGCAACATGCCGACGGAAAGGGTGGAAACACCCTCGCTTTCCCCGGTTCTTTCGTGCAAAGCCAGGACAGCCTTCGCGCACACGACCCCTGCAGCGGCTCCCACAAGCACGTCCGTGGGAAAATGAACACCGGCCAAAACACGACCGCAGGCCGTTAGCGTCGCCACACCGTAACCTGCCCAGGCGAGCCAGCGAGGGCCTTCAGCGGCTTCCACGAACTGACGCTGAAGCTCTGCGGCCGCGAAAGCAAGCGCTGCGTGACCCGAAAAGAAGGAGGCCCGTGAATCCGGGCTTCGAAGCAGATGTGTCGGCGCGTCGTCCCGGTACACGTAGGGCCGTGGTCGCTGCGTGAAAGCCTTGGTGATGTACATGGTACCTGCCACCACCGACAGCGTCTCCAGCTGGAGCAAACCAAGTCGCGACAAGTCGCCCCCGGCATCCAAACCGGCTACCAACAGGTACGCACCCAGAGGTGCAAGAACCGAGCTAACGAGTGCAACATCGCTAACGTGCCCCCAGCCAGCACAGTACGGGAAAATGAAATTGCGGTCAAAAATGAAGACCTCGGCCTCGTCGTTCAGGACCCGGTTCACCGGGGGAACCCTTTCCGCCAGGGTGTGACCGACGGCCGTGAGACTGAGGCCAGCGGCCAGTAGCGGCACGTCGCGCCGAACTGTCGTGTCCCACGGCAACCGGCCGGCATCCACAGTCTGGGGCGGGAAAATCAAAACAATCGCTACAACGGCCGGCCAAAGGAACCGGGCGCATTTCACCGTGACACGTCCTCCATTCTTGGCGAGCCTCGCTCAGCCTTGTCGTTCGCTCTGTAGAGCACTCGTCCAGCCTGCCAAGTGAGCTCAGAACCTCGTGCGCACGCCGTAACACACCGGCACGGCGCAAAGAGGCTGCCCGTTTCGGCCTGACCTTGTGCCCACCGAGGCGAAGCCCCACTCCCGGTGAAACTGGCGCTCTGGTCTCCGGGTCGAACCCGAGCAGCCTCTTGTCGCGGGTTGGTCCGCTTGTGCAGCGCCGCGCTGTGAGCCCACGTGCCGTTTTCGCAGGCAACTAAACTTCACGTCTTGTCAACGCGGCCTCAATCGCAGCGCCTCTCCGTGCCCTTGAACCCGATGGCCAGGCTGAGCAGGAACCCATCGAGCGACAAATCCGGTGGGTTGCGTAGGTCTACGTCCTCGACCTTCCACACCGGCGACGTCAACCCAAGCACGTACTCAAGACGCACTCCCACCGTCACGCTGGTACGCTTCTCCTTTCCGAGTTTTGGACCAATCCAGTCAAGCTGAACCCCCAACTTGGCCAGGAACTGACCGCCCGTGATCTCGGATCCCGTACGAGGATGTCTCAGAATTTGTGTGAAGTCCTGTTCGACGTCGAAAGGTACCAGCTTCAGTGTGTAGCCCCCTCCACCGATCCCGGCGAAAGCAACAACTTGACTTGCCCTGGCCGCTTCCAGTTTGTAACCCAGCTCGAAGAAGCCGATGCCCCCTGAGAGGGTAGCTTTGGCAATTTGTCCATTCTCCTGGTTCATGAACGCGGATCCGGATCCACCAAATACCCAGTTGCCGCGCACACCCCATCCCCAGCCACCAAAGTTGAAGGAAGTGGACGGAAACGTTCCGTAGCCCTCGGCACGGAGACGATCGTTCAGAGACTCTACGTTCCGCGAGGAGAGGCCCAGGAAAAATCCGCCAACGCCTTCACGCACTTTCTCGGCGCCGAAACTGGAGCTCGAGACCAGAAGACCCACAACGAGCAAGATCACAGCAAAGCGCTTCATCGTGGTTCACCTCCCGCGTTTTTCCCAATCCACCCACGTTTAGCCAAAACAGTGCATCAGCACCGCATCCACCGAATTGTAAAGCTCCCGAATGACTTCCCGGGCATCCTGGCCCTCGTGCGTCCCCAGCGGGAACCAGGCGTGCACCGGGCTGTCCATTTACCCATGCCGAAGCCAACGCAGAATCTCGGGAAGGGTTGGACGTTTGCCAGTCATCAAAATGCCAACCCGGAAAATCCGCCCGACAACCAAGATCGCGACCCAAATCGTCAGCGCCAGAAGCGCTACAGACAGGGCAATTTGCCAGAATGCAGGCGGATCCACAGCAATTCGCAGAAACATCAGAATCGGTGCAAAAAACGGGAACAGTGAAAGCGCCACGCTAACCGTTGTGTTCGGCGCGTTGATCACGTAGAACATGGCCATGAAAGGGATCACAAGTAACATCACAAGCGGAAATTGCAGCTGCTGAGCTTCGCTTTCTGAATTCACGATCGATCCCAGCGCCGCCCACAGCGTGGAGAAAAGGAGGTATCCGAGCACGAAGAACACCACAAACGCCACCAGTGTACCCAGTGGGATGCTGCCCACAAAGCCTTCTACGCCGATCGCGCTCCCCAGCCACTGCTGTCCAAGCGTGAGGAAAACCACAATCATGATTAGCCACAGAAAGTACTGCACCAATCCCACAGCGCCGATGCCGAGGATCTTGCCAGCCATCAGCTGCGCGGGCCGGACCATTGAGAGGATCGTCTCCACAGCACGCGAACTTTTCTCCTCGATCACGCCTCGCATCACAAAGGTACCGTAGAAAATCAGCGTCATGTAAAGCGAGAAAACCAAAAGGTACACAATCATGAACTCAGCCCCGGCACTGCGTTGCTGCACACCGGCCTTTCCGACTTTGAAGGTCTTCAAATCCAACCCACGAGTTAGCTGCCGCACAAGCATGGGGTCAAAACCGCTGTCCACAAGTCGGACTTCGACAACGGCCTCCGAGACTCGCGTCCGCAGAGCTCGATTGAGCTCAAAGTTGCTCACATTCTTCGCGTACAATTCCAGGCTGACGTTCTCCGGTTTTGTGGCATTTGCGGGAACAAATAAGACAGCCTCGATCTCGCCCCGACTGATTCGCTTGGAAAAGCGGTTCTTCAGCACAGGCAGCTGAGCTGAATCGGCCGTTACCACCTGGATTTTCAACTTGGAATCTGAGGCGTCCGCCTGAAGAACCTGACCCAATCGCCTTGTCAGGTCGACTACCACCACGTTGTTCCTCTTGCCAGCGCTGACGTGCATCAGGAGCGCAGGAACGAAACTCAACCCAACCAAAAGCACAGGCAACGCAAGTGTTCCGATCCAGAACCCCTTCCCACGAACACGCTGCAGGAATTCTTTCCGAATGAGGGCGAGGGTCTTACTCATGCTGGCACCTCCCGCCGTGCCTCGCCTTTCACCACCTGAATGAAGATGTCGTGCAGGCTGGGTTCTTTCACCTCAAACCGTCGCACCTCAACCTCTCGGACCGCTCTTTGAAGGAGAACCTGCGGACTCACCCCTTCGGCGGGCCGAATTTCAACGTAGTGACCGTAGTCGTCGTAGTGGGCCACCAGCGAAGTGTCGTACAGGAAATCTGGCTGACCGTCGTAGGCCAGCAGCACATTGCGCGCGCCAAACCGTTTCTTCACCTCAGCCACCGGGCCCCGCAACACAGCTTTGCCCTCGTTGATCAGACAGATCTCGTCGCACAGCTTCTCAACCTGCTCCATCAAGTGCGTGGAGAAAACGATCGTGGCCCCTCGCCTCTTTTCTCCCAGAATAACTTCCTTCACTTCCGTGCTGCTGATCGGGTCGAGACCACTGAACGGCTCGTCAAGAATGATCACATCCGGCTGGTGCAGAACAGTGCCGATGAACATGACTTTTTGCTGCATGCCGCGAGACAGTTGCTCCACCTTGTTCTCAGCCCAGTCCTGCAGACCAAAGCGACTCAGCCATTCGCCAGCGCGACTTCGCGCTTCCTGTCGCGGCAAGCCCTTCAGTACACCGAACAGTTCGAGCAATTCGACAACTTTCATCTTCGGGTACAGCCCGCGTTCCTCCGGCAGGTAGCCCACACGATCGAGAACCTCTCCTGAATTTGGCTGCCCCAGCACACGAATTGCCCCGTGGTCCGGTGCGATGATGTCCATCACCATTCGAATCGTTGTGGTCTTGCCAGCCCCGTTTGGGCCCAGGAGTCCGAAAATGCAACCGCGCGGCACAAGCAGGTCCAGACCCGCAACGGCTGTGGTTTCTCCAAATGATTTCCAGACGTCGACCAGCTCGATGGCATTCATTCAGGCTAAACCTCCACAGCCACGTCGTAAACAGCGTCGAGAATGTGCTGATTCGCAAGTCCCTCCTCGCCCGGAATGTCAGGATCGACACCACTGAGAACCGCCAGAGAAAACCGGTCGATCTCTTCGCGGTACGGATCCGACGGTGGCAGCTCGCGCAGCTCCCGTTTCCCGTCACCTACATCTTCGAACACGAGCCCCGCTCTCTCGGGCGCATCGAACCGCACGATGCCTGCAGCTTTCTGTGTTCCGTACAGTACCAGTTCCGTTCGGAACGGCAGCTCAAACCAAGTGTCGAAACGAACCAGAGCACCCGAGCCCGTGGCTCCAAGCACACTGACACCGATCTCAACCTCCCTCCCTTGCTGCTCTTTACGAAGGAACGCACGGATTTGTTGCAGTTCTTCGCCCAACACAAAGCGAACTGCGTCGACCAAGTGCACCCCCAAGTCGGCAAAGGCACCACCACCGGCGAGTTTGCCGTCGAACACCCAGGTCCGCAACTTGGGGTCGGCCACCACGTGGAAAACCGCCGTCACGCTCGCCACCCGTCCCAACTCGCCAGACTGCACCAGCTGCCGAAGCCAGCGCACCGCGTTGGTGTAACGCATGTTGTGTCCCACACCCAGTTTCACACCTGCCGAGCGGCAGACCTGGATCATTTCTTCACACTGCGCCGCAGAAACAGCCATCGGCTTTTCCACGAGCACGTGCTTGCCAGCCCTGGCGGCTACAAGCGTCTGTTCGTAGTGCAGGGCGTTGGCCGAGGCTACAAACACTGCGTCAATTTCCGGGTCCGCCACCAGCTCCTCCACCGATCCGTACCATTTCGGGATCCCCGCTGCTTCTGCCTTCTCCCGTGCGGCCTCAACATCCCGCTTTTGGATAGCCACCAGCCGACTGTGCCGGCAACTCCTCAGCGACGGCGCAATTCGTCGCTCAGCGAATCGTCCGTAACCCAGGATACCGTACCGGATGTAGTCCCTTCCCATGCTTTCCTCCAAGTTCTCGTCGTTCCCGAATTAAGCCCCGTCCCAAATTGCACAAACTTAGACAAAACCCGCCAAAAGCCCAAGATCAAAGTAGCACCACGGCTGTCCTACTGTTTGGGCTCTTCTCCCCCGCACCAGCACCCATTCGCATTCCTGCTGTTGCCGTCTACAGTCGAACAGCAAATCGACCGCGCTCTAACCGTTTCTCCTGCCGCAAGCCAACCTCATTTCGTCGCCTGTGAGAGCGACTCTCAGCGTCCGCCCGGACCCAGGCATTCACCCGTTGAACAGTGAGGCTTTCTCGGCTGAATTCGCGAAAGGGTTCCCAACATCTTTCGTCCACGTCGCACCACGAAAGCCAAATCGTGTTCACGTGTCAGCGTTGTACCCGATCCCGCAGACTGCAAAGCGAAGGGGGCAAGCCGTTGGACCGCACTACTCCCAGGCAAAACGACGGGCGATCACAATGCGTGGCCTCTGAGGTCCCGTGACCTCAGGGACTACTGCGGCCTGCAGTCCCACGGCAAGAAGCGCGAGGCGCCCTTTCAACCAGCGCCCGGAGCCGCAGAGATTTTGCCAACCGAGGTAGCTGTTCACCGGGAAGCTGGCGGGTGTTGGCGCGGGAAGTTCAAGTAGCTCCGCCTCGCTCCAGGGAAGCTTCTGCCAGCAACGGTGAACCCTTCCCACTCTGTTACGGGGAAGCGGGGCACCATTCTTGATTTGTCGGGCGTTGTCTGGCAATTATGCAGAAGGGCACGGCAAGTAAGGTTGTCATCAGGCTTTAGCTGTCGTCTGACCTTGCCGGCACAGTCAGTCAGCATTTCTGGGAGCAAGAGCGGAAATCGAGGGTTCCGGACTGTGTTCTCCAGACTGCCCAGGAATTCATTCCTGGGGCTGTTTCAGGCGGAAACCCGCTTCCACCCAACGTAGCCGGCGTTTTCCAATCCCTCAGCTGCATCGGAGCGATCCTTAACCTCCTTCCTTGGCTTGGAAACGATTTTTCCAGCAAGAGCCAGGCCGCTCTAAGGTGTCCAGAGCTTGCCACGGGGAAATGGGGGCAACCCGTGCCTTGAATTGCCGGTTGCCAAAGTACCTAATTTTGACTATGTTTAGTTGAGTTGCAGGGCAACCCGAACGCTGGGAGGGAAAGCCATGGCCCGCCGTCTTTCGCCTGCGCTGGCATTTTTCCTGGCACTGGCACTCGCGACCACGGTTGGCGCGCAGAGCCACGTCCGCTTCGTGCAGCGCGACCCGAGCACCACCGATGTGTTCGTGGAAGGACAGCTGTTTGCAACTTGGCGAACAGGGGGGGTGTTAAATCACGTCATTCTGACGCGACCGATCCTATGGCCCATCCTGAGTCCCAAAGGCACCCCCATCACACGTGATTGGCCTCTCGCCACTTCCACCACTCAACGACAAACCACCGATCATCCTCACCATCGTGGGCTTTGGCTGGCCTACGGCGACGTGGTCATCGAAAAAACGGGCACGAGTGTGAACACGTGGGCCGTTTACCGCAACCGGCCGGGAGCACCGCTGAGCACCACGAAGTATCCGACGGGACCAAAAGGCATCGTGAGGACCGTATCAAACACGCTCGATCTCAGCAGTGGCACAATTCATGCAGTTCTGGAGTGGGTCGTCGAAGACAGTCAGCAGCCTTTTTTGCTCGAAGATCGAGTCATGTGCTTCGGCGGCCATGAACGCGATCGGTGGATCGACTTCACGATCCGACTTACAGCTCCACACAGTTCACTGGTGTTCAAAGACACCAAAGAGGGTTTTCTGGCGTTGCGCGTTTCTCCGGCCCTGACCGAGGGCGAGAAGGACACGGCCAGGGCAGCGTGGTTTCCTCCGGGCCACGCTTCCTACCTGAATGCCTACGGCGCAGCACGCGAGGCAGGCGTTTGGGGCAAACGATCCCCGTGGGTTGCACTGCTCGGCACCCTCGAGAATGGCGAGGAACTTACACTTGTCTTCATGGACCACCCGGACAATCTTAACCATCCAGCGCCTTGGATGGCACGCGGGTACGGTCTTTTTGCTGTCAATCCTTTTGGGTTACGCGACTTCACAAATGGAAGACAGGTGTTCAACTTTCGGCTTCCACAGAATGGGAGCGTAACGTTCAAATACCGCCTTCTTTTCCACTTTGGCCGTAGCAACCGGGACCAGATTGATGCCTGGTACCACCGGTACTGCGTTCCCCCCTGAATCTCTACGTTGAGCGGTACGGGCCACCCGGAAGTACAACTTGGGATCTGTTGAAGCAAGGAGGCGAACATGGCTTTCACAGGACGAGAAGATCATTCGATCACTCTCGAAGAAGCGCGCAAGCTGACGGCAAACTACCGTAGCAAGGCCGGGAAAGATGCAGTTGTCGCTGGTTTTTTCGGGAAAGATACCATTCAGAAAATTCTGGACCAGGAGGGATGCGTTGGCATTCGGTACTACTACGCACTGACAGACGATGGCAAACCAGCGCTCGTCCTCGTTGGCGTTGACGCCAACGAAAACGACCTCATCGACGGTGTCATCGCAGAGGTGTCACTACCCTGTCCGCCGTACTGTGGTCAAGTGGCAACGTTGAGAAGCTGAGAGAGCGTCGTGCCCGTACCGCTCAGCAGCTTTGTCTCCATCGTTTCGGGACTCATGCCGCTTTTCGTCGGCCTGTTGTTTTTCCGCAGGTTAGGAAAAGACATGCGGCTTCTGATCTTGCTGCTGACCCTCGGCTTTGCCCTGGATGTCGCGTCCATCCCGATGGCCATCCTCAAGGTTAGCAACATCTGGCTGATCAATCTGTACTTTCTGGTCGACTACTCGTTGCTTGTCCTCATCCTTTCCTACTGGCAGGACCAGCCTCGGGTCGGCAAACTTTTCCGCGTTAGCATCGCCCCGATGGTAACCCTTTGGGCAGCAAGCCAGGCGGTTCTGGGCAGTTTAGACCAGTTCAACTTCTTCGTGCGGACCCTGGAATGCATTTTGCTCTCTTCCGCAGCGATTTACACTTTGTGGCGGATCGGTCTCATCTCCACGAATTTACCTCTCTCCCGAGACTACCGCTTCTGGGTTTCTCTGAGCGTCTTGATTTATTTCTCCGGAACGATTTTCCTGTACGCCTTCGGGTTCCTGATTAACACCGAACTGATGAGCACAGCCTGGGTCATTCACTCCGGCCTTAACGTAACAGCCAACCTCGGCTACACAGGAGGCTTTCTGTGCTTTCGGCGTCCCTAGAGGTCTGGTGGGCCATCATCGTCGGGACGTCCATCACCCTGGCCCTGATCATCGGCTTCCTGGTGGTGCTCCTCACGAGCAATCGCAGGCTTCGCGAGGAACGCGATTTCTCCACAAGCATCCTCGAAGCTGCGCCAGCACTGATGATCGTAATGGACGGGGAAGGCAAGATTGTTCGCTACAACCGGGCCGGCGAACGTGTAATTGGTCGGCGTCCGGAAGACGTTCTGGGCCGCTCATTCCGGGATTTCCCACGGATTGCTGAGGGGCTGTGCGCAGCCATCGGTAGCTGCGACAAACTCAGTCTTGATCAGTTTCCGGTCGAGTTCGAGAGCACTTGGCAGGACGAGAATGGCGTAGAGCGAAGCATCAACTGGGTTTACTCCGCCCTTCCCGACAGTTCCGACGGCATCCGCTGGATCATCGGTACCGGTGTGGATGTCACCGAGAACAAGCGGCTGCAACAGCGACTTTACGGTGCCCAGAAGATGGAGGCGATCGGTCGACTCGCCGGCGGCGTAGCCCACGATTTCAACAATCTTTTGACAACCATCATGGGCTACACGTACACCCTGCTTACGTCGCTACCGGAAGATGATCCGCGTCGCCACGACGTGCTGGAAATCGACAAAGCAGCCAACCGCGCGGCCAACATCACGCGCCAGCTCCTGGCCTACGGGCGCAAACAAATCGTCGAACCAAGAATCCTGAACCTCAACGACATCATCCAGGGCATGGACTCGATGCTGCAGCGTCTGGTGGGAGAGGCCATCGAACTGCACTACGATCTGGAGCCGAACCTGCGTCTGACCCGACTCGATCCGTCCATCGTCGAGCGAACGGTCATCAATCTGGTTCTGAATTCCAGAGATGCCATGCCCGATGGCGGCAAGGTCACGATTCGTACCCGGAATGCTGATCTGGGGGCAGAGTACGTTCGCCGCCATCCTCAGGTTCATCCCGGGCGTTACGTAATGCTTGCCATCGAGGACACCGGCGTCGGAATGGACAAGGCAACCGTTGACCGCATCTTTGAGCCTTTCTTCACGACGAAGGAGATCGGCGCAGGGACAGGCCTCGGCCTCGCAACGGTGTACGGAATGGTAAAGCAAAGTAACGGCTACATCTGGGTTTACAGTGAGATCGGCTTCGGCACCACCATCAAAGTGTACTTCCCCGAAGTCGGTGGGAACGAGAGCGACGGCAAACAAAAAACCGACACCTTCAGCCCGCGAGGTAGCGAAACCATCCTACTCGTGGAGGACGACGCGGAAATTCGCCAGCTCGCAACAAAGGTTTTGACCGACTACGGCTACGTAATCCTGGCGGCATCCGGTCCCGAAGAAGCGCTCAAGCTGTTCCAAGAACACAAGACCCAGATTGACCTGGTTGTCACCGACGTGGTAATGCCGAAAATGAGCGGCCGCGAGCTTGTTTCACGTCTGCTTGAACAGCAGAACGTGCCTGTTCTCTACATCTCAGGGTACACCGACGACCGCGTCGTCAGGGATGCTATTCTGGAACCGGGAGCGCACTTTCTCGAGAAGCCGTTTACGCCGGAAACGCTGGCGCGCGCTGTTCGAAAAGCCCTGGAAGACAGGGAAAACACAAACGGAAGTGGGTCCGCCCGGTCGAAACCGGCGTGAGCGGCTCTCGCAGAAGCAGCTGTTGCTGGTACGGTGCACACGCTGAGCGCGAAAACGCTTTCAGACAGAGCTGGACTGCCAGGTTGCCCGGGCCTGTGTACGTAGCCGAAGATGCCTATCGGGGGGGAAGGGAGTCACAACCGAGAATGTGTCCGAGATCCAACAACGCGTCGGAGAGGACCAGC
Organism: uncultured Cytophagia bacterium; assembly: GCA_964644845.1. GTDB lineage: Bacteria > Zhuqueibacterota > Zhuqueibacteria > Oleimicrobiales > Geothermoviventaceae > Geothermovivens. The sequence goes on from CAZXXS010000080.1 coordinate 23,030, forward strand.
GCGTCCGGCACGCGGGGTGACTTGCGCACAGCCGGAAGCGTCGGCACAAGGACAATCACCACAGCTTCAGGACGGGTGCATGACGGAAGAAAACGCAGCCAACTTGTTGGGCCGTGGCGAAACGATCTTACTTGTCGAAGATGAGGAAGGGGTAAGGGAGTCCATCAGCAGGGTCCTTCGAGACAACGGGTACAAGGTTCTCGAGGCAAGAGATGCTCGAGAAGGCCTTCGCATTGCCCAGGACCACACCGGCCCCATCCATCTCACCCTCGCCGACGTCGTGCTGCCCCGGATGAGCGGTCCGGAAATGGTCCGACACCTGGAGAAAATCCGCCCGGAATCTCGAGTACTGTACATGTCTGGCTACACAGACAGCGAAATCGTCAAGAGCGGCGTCCTGCAGCCAGGAATTCATTACCTCGAGAAGCCCTTCAGTCCACCGACTCTCCTCCGAAAAATCCGCCACGTGCTCGAAAGCGAGTAGCCCGTCCCCGAACGCGTCTGTTTCCCCTCCCTGACACATGTCCTTTTCGACCTACGAACCTACGGGCGGCAGCCACAACAACACTGCTCGCAACCCGGCACTCACCGGCAAATTTCCCCAACGATCCCTACCTTTGCGATTTGCCATGATGCTCCGGCGGCGCACATTTCGTGGGAACTCTGGAACTGACCAACTGTGATGTCAGCCACCTGAGGTCGTTGTTACTTGCCCCCAAGCTTCTACCTGGTTGCGCATGCGCGGTTTGTGTTTCAGAAAGCTGGCTCCCAATCCCAAAAGCTGTGGCCTCGTCGGGCACGGTATTCGGTGCTGGGTTGTTGTCTACTTTCCTTTCCAGCACAAAAAGAAAAAAGGCGAGACACTTTGCACGTCTCGCCTCCCGTCCTTACCGAACAAATTTCTGAAAGCCAAGGCCGCCCCTGGGGAACTCCTGACGGCCCAGTATCTTGGTAATCCATCCCACCGGGCCCTCTTGAACCGGCTGGAACGACACCGTGTTTTTCTCTGCCCACACTCGAGGCGGCAACAAGAACGAGCGTTCCGACAAGCTCGGCTCGCGGCGGACCGGAAACGGCCGCTTTCCTGTGCAGGATCAGCCGATTCTCGCGCCGGCGTGTTGAGCCACGCGCAGTCGATTCATCGCCCGCGCCAAGGCCAGACGAGCCCGTTCCACATCCACATCCGGAGTGCGACTTTTCAGACGTTTCTCGGCCCGTTCTTTGGCTGCGAGAGCCCGCGACACGTCAATCCTGCTCGCCTCTTCAGCCGTTTCGGCCAGCAAGGTCATTCTGTGCGGCAACACCTCCACAAATCCCCCGGTCGTGGCAAAAAGCACCGTCTCCTCGCCCTTACGCACGCGAATTTCGCCGATCTTCAGGGCTGTCATGAACGGCGTGTGTCCAGCGAGAACTCCGAAGTAGCCGTCCACACCAGGTGCGATCACCGACTCCACTGCTTCGGAGTAAACTTTGCCTTCCGGCGTCACAATCTCGAACTGGAACGTTTTCTCCTCCGGCATGGCTCGGTCCGTTAGCTTTGTAGCGTCTTTGCCTTCTCCACGGCCTCATCAATGGTGCCGACCATGTAGAAAGCCTGCTCGGGCAGGTCGTCGTACTGCCCTTCGATGATGCCCTTGAAGCCGCGAATCGTCTCTTCCAGCGGCACGTACTTGCCCGGCGTCCCTGTGAACTCTTCAGCTACGAAAAACGGCTGCGACAGGAAGCGCTGGATCTTGCGTGCCCGGGCAACGATCAGTTTGTCCTCGTCGGAAAGTTCGTCCATGCCGAGGATGGCAATGATGTCCTGAAGATCCTTGTAGCGTTGCAGAATCTGCTGTACCGTTCGGGCCACGTTGTAGTGCTCTTCGCCCACAATGCGCGGATCCAGAATCCGCGAGGTGGAATCCAAAGGATCCACCGCCGGGTAGATGCCCAGCTCCGCGATCTGACGCGACAAGACCGTTGTGGCATCCAGGTGAGCGAACGTCGTCGCTGGCGCCGGGTCTGTGATGTCGTCCGCAGGCACGTAGATCGCCTGAACTGAGGTGATCGAACCGCGCTTAGTTGAGGCGATGCGCTCCTGCAACTGCCCCATCTCCGTAGCCAACGTGGGCTGGTACCCCACAGCGGAGGGCATGCGGCCCAGCAATGCCGACACCTCAGAACCAGCTTGCGTGAACCGGAAGATGTTGTCGATGAACAGCAGAACGTCCTTACCTTCTTCGTCCCGGAAATACTCTGCAATCGTCAGTGCCGAGAGCCCCACACGCATGCGGGCGCCGGGAGGTTCGTTCATCTGCCCAAATACGAGCGCTGCTTTCGACTGGCGCAAAGCATCCCAGTCCACATCTTTCGGATCGCGTGTCTCGATGAACTCCTTGGCCTTTGCCCCGTAGTTGATCACACCCGAGCCGATCATTTCGAGCCAAAGGTCGTTTCCCTCGCGTGTGCGTTCGCCGACGCCGCCAAACACAGACACACCACCGTGCACCTTGGCAACGTTGTTGATCAACTCCATGATCAACACCGTTTTGCCCACACCAGCCCCGCCAAAGAGGCCGACCTTGCCGCCCTTCGGGTAAGGCTCAATCAAGTCGATCACCTTGATGCCCGTCTCGAACATCTCGTAGGAGGTGCTCAGATCCTCGAGTTTGGGCGGATCTCGGTGAATTGGAAAGCGCTTGTCCGTCTTGATTTCGCCCAGTTCGTCAATGGCATCACCGGTCAGGTTCATCAGCCTGCCGAGCGTCTCGGGACCTACGGGAACCGAAATTGGTTGGCCTGTGTCCACAGCCTCCATCCCGCGCACCAGCCCGTCCGTGGAATCCATTGCGACGCAACGGGCTGTGTCCTCGCCCAGATGTTGTGCCACCTCCAACACCAGGCGACTACCATCCTCGCGCTTTATCTCCAGCGCGTTCAGGATCGTGGGTAACTGACTGTCCCCTTCGAAACGCACGTCTACGACAGGGCCGATGATTTGTACGATCTTGCCGACGTTCATGGAACGCAACCTCAGTTCGTTCGATTAGGATTTCAGTGCTTCAGCACCGCTGACAATCTCGATAATTTCCTTAGTGATGGACGCCTGCCGTGCCTTGTTGTAGTGGAGAATCAAGTTGTGAATCATCTCTTCCGCGTTCTCCGTCGCGGCCTCCATCGCCGTCATCCGGGCGCCCTGCTCGGCTGCGTACGACTCGAGCAGAATTCGCCACACACGTACGTTCAAGTAACGATCCAGCAGTGGATCCAGAATGGCCTGCGGCGAAGGCTCAAACAGGTAGTCACTTGGATGCTTTTCCTTCTCCGGCAGTTCCGGAACGATGGGTAGAATCTGTTCCACCACAATGCGCTGCTGTACCGCCGACTTGAACTCGTTGTAGATGACGTAGATGTGATCGAGCTCGTGATCCAGAAACTTCGTACGGATGAGGCCGGCAATAGCCATCGCGTGCGAGAAGTCAAGGTCATTGAAAAAGTTCATGTAGCGACCCAGCACCTGAACGTCTTCTTTGTCGAAGTGCTGAACCGCCTTCCGACCTACTGTAATCAGCCCCACCGTTTCGGCCTGGACCGAATCGAGCTCTTCGTGGGCATGCCGCAGAATATTCGTGTTGAAGCTGCCGCAGAGCCCGCGATCCCCGGTGACGACCACGTAGCCAACCCGATTCGGTTCGCGGTCCGCCAATAGAGGATGCGCACTGCGGTCAACCCGCGCCGCCACATGCCCCAAGACCTGCGCGATCTGGTACGCGTACGGTCGCGCCTTGTACAGCCGCTCCTGGGCCTTTCGCAACTTGGCTGCAGCCACCATCTTCATGGCTTTGGTGATCTGCTGCGTGCTGCGAACGCTGGCAATGCGCCGCTTGATGTCTCTCAGTGTCGCCATTCTACGACTCCGGCTCGGACACGAAGGACTTGATGAACTCCTGGCAGGCCTCGTGCATCCGCTTCTCGAGATCTGGCGAGATCTCTTTCTTGTCGGCGATCTCTTTCAAGATCTCTGGATGACTGGTCTCCAGGAAACGGTAGTAGTCCTTCTCCAAAGGCTTTACCTTTTCGATCGGCACCTGATCCAGGTACCCGTTGACGCCCAGAAAGATGTAGGCAACCTGTTTCTCAACCGGCAACGGCTCGTACTGATCCTGCTTCAGGACCTCCACCATTCGTTGGCCACGGTTGATCTGAGCCAGTGTGGCCTTGTCCAGGTCCGATCCGAATTTCGCGAAGGCTTCCAGTTCACGGAACTGAGCCATGTCCAGACGCAAGCGCCCGGCCACTTGCTTCATGGCCTTGATCTGCGCATTTCCACCCACGCGCGACACCGAGATCCCGACGTTAATGGCCGGTCGCTGTCCAGCGTAGAACAGCGAAGGCTCCAGGTAAATTTGACCGTCGGTAATGCTGATCACGTTGGTGGGAATGTAGGCTGAGTAGTCGCCAGCCTGCGTTTCGATAATCGGTAGCGCCGTCAACGAGCCGCCGCCGTGCTTGTCGGAAAGCTTGGCAGCCCGCTCCAAGAGGCGCGAGTGCAGGTAGAAAATGTCGCCAGGGTAGGCCTCACGACCCGGTGGACGCCGTAGCAACAGCGACAGCTGGCGGTACGCCCACGCGTGTTTCGACAAATCGTCGTAAATGACCAACGCGTGTCTGCCGCTGTCGCGGAAATATTCGCCAATGGCCGCGCCCGCGTACGGAGCAATGAACAGCAGCGGCGCAGGTTCCTCGGCCGTCGAGGCGATCACGATGCTGTGCTCCATGGCACCGTAGTCTTCCAGCGTCTTCACCACGCGTGCCACCGTGGAACCCTTCTGCCCAATGGCGACGTACACGCAGATGACGTCACCGCCCTTCTGGTTGATGATGGTGTCGAGACCAATGGCCGTCTTTCCCGTTTGGCGGTCGCCGATGATCAGCTCGCGCTGGCCCCGGCCGATCGGGATCATGGAGTCGATCGCCTTTAGGCCCGTTTGCAGCGGCTCTTTCACGGGCTGCCGCAGCACCACACCCGGAGCCTTGCGTTCGATGGGGCTGTACTGCTTGGCATTGATCGGTCCTTTTCCGTCAACCGGGATGCCAAGCGGGTTCACGACGCGGCCGATCAATTCTTCGCCTACGGGCACCTGCAGGATCCGGCCGGTGCGTTTCACCACATCGCCTTCTTTCACCAGGCGGTCCGGCCCGAAGAGCACGCACCCGACATTGTCCTCTTCCAGGTTCAGGGCCATGCCGAAGACACCGTTGGGGAACTCGACCAGCTCGCTGGCCATGACCTTCTCCAGGCCGTACACACGAGCAATGCCGTCGCCAACCTGGATCACTTCCCCTACTTCCTCAACCTCGGCGACCTGTTCGAACCCCTCGATCTGACGACGAATGATCTTGGTTATTTCGTCCGGTCTAATTTCCATTCTTCACCCCTGATTCTGCTCTGCGGGAAGCTCCGACTTGAGCAGGGTTTCACGCATCATTTCCAATCGGTGGCGCACACTGGCATCGTAGACTTTGCCGTCCACCCGTACAACCAGACCTCCCAGGATCTCGGGATCCACGTCCGTGGACAGCTCCACCTGAGCGTCGAGCGCTCTGGCGAGAGCCTGGCGAAGCTGTTCGCGAAGATCATCGGGCAGGGGAACGGCTGTGGTGGTGCGCGCACGCACCCGCCCAAGCCGCTGATCGAGCAATTGCTCGTACTGGCCGAGGATTTCGGGCAGCAGGTTCTGGCGATTGGCCTTGATCAGAACCAACAGAAAGCGCAGAAATAACTCTGAGACCTGTCCGCTCAGCAGGTCCTTTACCAGCGCTTCCTTGCGGTCGCGTTCCACCTCCGGCGAAAACAACACCAGGCGCAAACGCGGCTCGGTTTCCAGAACCTTGGCGAAAGCAGCAAGCTCCGCCAACACGCGCTCCGTTTCGCCCTTGTCCTCAGCACTCAGTAAGAGCGCTCGGGCGTAGCGTCCGGCCAGGGCCACCGCTCTCATGACAGCCCCCGCATTTCTTGCAGAGCCTCTTCAACCAGGCGCCGGTGTTCGTCAGGATCCAACTCTTTGCGAATCACCTTGCTGGCCGCTGCCAGGGACAAGTCAACCGCCAGATTGCGAATTTCTTCCAGCGCCTTGTCCCGGCTCAGCTCAATTTCGCGCTTGGCTTTCTCCAGAAGCTGCTCGGCCTCTTCCTTCGATTTGGCAAGCAACTCCTGTCGCGCTGCTTCCGCAGCTTTTCGACCACGCTCGATGATCTCCTGGGCCTCCTGTCGAGCCTTCTGCAGCATCTGGCGCTGCTCCTCCAGGAGCTGCTCCGACTCCGCTCTCGCCTTCTCTGCCCGCTCCAGGTCTTCCTGGATGCGTTTCTGACGCTCCTCCAGCGCCCCCAGGATGGGACTCCAGGCGAGCTTTTTCAGCGTAAAGAGCAGGAGCAAGAAGGTGACAACCGTCCAGAAGATCAGCCCTGTGTTGACGTTTAGAAGCATCGTAGGCTCATCCGTTTTTACGCTGCCTTGGCGACAAACACGAGCAAGACCGCCACGATCACGGAGAACAAAGCGATACCCTCGATCATGGCTGCGGTCAGGATCATCATGCCACGGATGTCACCGACGGCTTCAGGTTGTCTCGCCGTGCTTTCCATGGCGGCACTTGCCAGACGACCGATACCGTAGCCACCACCGATCGTCGCTAGTCCAGCACCCAATCCAGCACCAAGGTACGCCAGAGCCAGAGACCACATTGTTACCTCCCGTTTGCTTGTTTTTGCCGTTCACTCATCCTCTCAACTTCGTTCTCAGTGTTCCTCTGAAAGAGCCATGCCAATGAATACTGCAGAGAGCATGGTAAAAATGTACGCCTGAATGAATGCAATCAACAGCGCAAGCAGTTCGATGGCTACAGCAGCTGGCACCGAAAAGAAAGCCACCAGCACATTGTTGAAGATGAAGATCAAGCCAAGCAGGGTAAACACAACCATGTGGTCGGCAACCATGTTGGCAAACAGACGAATGGCCAGGGCAAAATGCCGCGTAAACAGCCCCATGATTTCCGCGATGAACAGAATGGGCACTACAAACGCCGGAATGCCCGGCGGAATGAAGTGTTTAATGTAGCCAAATGGCCCTTTCCGAATGATGGCCGCCACCTGACCGATCAGAAACGTCATGACAGCAAGCGCCGCCGTCACACTGATGTTCGATGTGGCCGTGGCGCCCATCGGAACCAGACCAAGCAGATTCATTGTCAGGATGAAAAAGAACACCGTCAGAATGTACGGCGTGTAACGATTAGCATCGTCGCCGAGGTACGGCGTAATCACGTCGTCGCGGAGGAAAGCCACGATTGCCTCGAAGAAATTGGCCAAACCCCGCGGTACAAGTCCCGCACCGCGACGCGCGAGGCTGAACAGAAGCAAGACAACCACGGCCGAAATCCAGACCATCAGCACGTGTTTGGTGATGGAGAGATCAATGCCAAGTACTTTGGGTAGGGGAACAAGAACATGGTCGGCAACCTCTTCGAGGATGAAATCCGCTTTTCCGCCAGCTTCTTCAGCACCGTGTTTGGCCACCTCTTCGGCAGCCATCGCCACGTTCATCATCCACATTGCGAGGGACACCGGAATCCTCCGATCAAGCCCTGAGTTGTTTCAGTTCTTGGTTTACAGTCCACACCTCAACCAGCTGGTACACCAGGTAGCTCACAGCCAGACAAATGAAGAACGTTAGCAGCGGAATGTTCAGGTGGGTGACGACCCACACCAGGAGGACTGCAATGAAGGCAATCCTTGCCAACATTCCACCCACAAGTGTCGCCATGAACACCTTTGGCGAGCGCCCAAACGCCCATCGGTTTGCCACATACCCCCCTGCAATGCTCGACAGGCTCAGAGTGAGAGCAAGCCCCGCGCTGAGCAAATGAGGAACAGGCTTCTCCACGGCGAAGCCAATGACCACCCCAAAAGCAACAAGAAGGATGAGCGTCGCGACTAAGAACCGCTTAGCCAATTAGGTCTTCGTCTCGTCGTCTTTGTCCCTACGGCCGTAAACACTTTGATAAACAGACAACATTCCCCCGATCATTCCCAACACACTCCCCACAACGGTGAACAATGGCAGAGTGCCTATTCTTCTGTCAAGTTTGTAGCCCAGAAACAGCCCCAGGAAAACGGTCAATGCCAGCCGCATGCCCAGATCGATGTAGGGGCCGACATCCTTCCAGGCTTTCCCAAGCAAGACCTAACCTCCGCCTGTCGGGGTGGTACACCCGACCGTTTTTTCCGGACAGCCAGAGTCGGGCCGGCTACTCTTTTCCCTTCTCCGAAACCGGCTGTGCAGACTGCGGTTTCGCACCCGTCTTCATGCTACACTGGCCGTCGAAAACGGCCCCTTCATCGATGACCAGCTTACCCGCTTTCAGATCGCCCGTGAACACTGCTGTGGCTTCCAGAACAACCCGATCTGCAGCTTCGATCTTGCCATTCACCGTCCCACCAATCACGGCGTTCTTGGCCACAATTTCGCCTTCCACTCGCCCATCTTTGCCCACGATGATCGTATCACCGCATTTGAGGTTACCCTTCACGTGGCCATCCACACGCATGCTGCTTTTGACTTCCAGATCACCGGTGAGCATCGCGCCCTTGCCGATGATCGAGTTCAGGTCCCCGCTGACGCCGAAGTTGGACTCCTCCCGTTTCGCCATGCTGCCCTCTCTTTGCTGCGTTCGGTTGGCTTTCCGTCCAAACACGCGACCCCGCTACATCGCCTGTTTGTTCACGTCCGAGCCCACCTGCGTTTTGGCCTTCGCCTCCGCGGCGAATGCCAGCAGGTACTGCTTCGGATCCTGCGGTTGCCCGTCCTTCCAGATTTCGAAATGCAAGTGGGGACCAGAGCTTCGTCCTGAACTCCCAAGAATGGCAATGGGTTCGCCTTTCCGCACCCACGTCCTGATGGGCTTTAGAATGCGTTCATTGTGGCCGTAGTACGAAAACAGGCCATCCCCATGGTAAATTATGACCAGGTTCCCCAGATCAACAGTCCAGTCCGCAAACACGATAAGGCCGTCGCCCGCCGCACGGACCACTGTGCCTTTTTTCGCTGCAATGTCGATGCCATAATGTGGCCGTGCAGCATCCACACCGACAACGTAATCCGCAGTCAGGTAACCTTCCACCGGCAGAAGCGTGGGTAGATTCCGAAGCAGAAAGTGGAAACTGGACGGCCTGTCCATGAGGTAATTCAGTTGCTGGGGACCAAGAGGGATCGGTTCCGAAACCGTGCTGCCACCGGATTGGTACGAGCCCAGCGGTGGCAACGCTTCTGTTCCAGGCGAGGAGGTCTTGGGAGCCGGCGGCAAGCCAACATCCCTTTGCAAACCCAGTAGCGCCCGAATCCGACGATCGGAACGCTCCAGTTCGGCGAACTGCGCTGCCACCTTTTCCACACGCTTGGCCTGTTGGGCCAGAAGGCGGTTGTTCCACTCCAACTCGCGGTTGCGCTGGTAAAGGTGAGCGGAGACAGCGTAGAGCACAAACCCGACCAGAATGTGCACGCCGAGCAGAACACCAAGGATTTTCACCGCGCGCAGGCGTTTGACGCTCAGGTCAATCGAAATGGTCGGCCGCTCGTCTTTGGGGACGATCAGGACCGTGTACCCACTGGAACGGCGCGATTTTCCGTTCCGCTTTTCCATCACAGACTCTCGACTCCAGCTTCGATCAGCTCCACCAGACGCGTCAAATCCGCGTCCGAGTAGTACTCAATTTCGATCTTACCGCCCCGCTTGCGTGGCAACAAGCGGACTTGAGTAGCTAAGGCCCGACGCAAGCGGTCCTCCACCTCGCGCTCTTCAGGGGACAACGTCGCTTCTTTCGAAACCTCGACAGGTTTCGCCCGCACCCGTTTGGCTGCCTGCCGGACCAGTTCTTCCACCCGCCGTACCGAAAGGTTGTCGCGGATGGCGCGGCGCCAGATGTTCAGTTGCTCGGTTGGATCGTCAAGATTGATCAGCGCCCGGGCGTGCCCCATGCTTAGCTCCCCCCGGCTCACGCTTTCCTGAATCTGCTCCGGCAGCTTCAACAGGCGCAGAAAATTGGCCACGGTGGAGCGATCTTTACCAACCTTTTGCGCCACCTCCTCCTGCGTGAGGTGACATTCGTCGATCAAACGCTGATACCCCTTGGCAAGTTCAATGGGATTGAGGTCCTCACGGTGGATGTTTTCGATGATGGAGAGCTCCAGCATCTCCTCATCGGTTTCAACATCCAGCACGTAGGCGGGAATGGTGGCGAGTCCGAGGCTTCGTGCGGCTCGCAGACGGCGCTCACCGGCAATCAGCTGGTAGCGGCCATTGTGTCGCCGAACCGTGATCGGCTGGATGACGCCCTTTTCGGCGATGGAGCGACGCAGTTCTTCCAGAGCTTGCGGATCAAATGAGAGGCGCGGTTGGAAGGGATTCGTGTCGATGAGATCGATTTCGATCTCGGAGAGGGTGTGGGCGCGGTCGCTGTCCTCAGGCGCGACGTCGGGTATCAGAGCTCCTAAGCCCTTCCCCAGCGCTGTCCTCCTGGCGCTGCCCATTCGTTATGATCTCCTCCGCAAGGCTCATGTAGTTTTCGGCACCGGTCGACACCGCGTCGTACAGAATAATTGGCTTGCCAAAACTTGGCGCCTCACTCAGTCTAACGTTCCGATTGATCACCGTCCGGAAAACCTTGTCCTCAAAGTAGCGACGCACCTCATCGGCCACCTGCCTGGAAAGGTTGAGGCGCCCATCGTACATGGTCAGAAGCACACCCTCAATGGCCAGGGTCGGGTTCAGGTGTTTCTGCACCAGCCGAATCGTGTTGAGAAGCTGGCCAAGACCCTCGAGGGCGTAGTATTCACACTGGATTGGGATGAGAACGGAGTCGGCAGCAGTCAGCGCATTCAAGGTCAACAGACCCAGCGAAGGCGGACAATCTACCAGCACGTACTGGTACCGTTCCCGCACTTCCTCGATCGCCTGTCGCAGAATACTTTCCCGCGAAATCGCGCTGACCAGTTCGATTTCGGCGCCAACCAGCCGAATGGTCGACGGCACCAGGTCCAGGAAATCCAGCTCCGTATTCATGACCACGGAGGGAACTTCGACGCCCTGGACCAGAACCTCGTAAATGCTTTTCTCGATTTTTTTCGGATCGAAACCGAGGCCGCTGGTGCTGTTCGCCTGGGGATCAATATCGACCAGGAGCGTGGGGTGTTCTGCGACAGCCAGGCAGGCGGACAAGTTCACTGCCGTGGTCGTCTTGCCCACCCCGCCTTTTTGGTTTGCAATCGCAATGACTTTGCCCATCGCGCTCCGCTCTGTTCGCTTTGAAAAGTCGACCAAATATAAGCTCCAGCCCCCTGAAAAGCAAGCGAGAAAAGGTGTTACAAACTGTTTCGGATTTTTCTTGCAGAGCTGAGGTTGTTTCAGTGGGGTTACAACCGTTCCTCCCCACAGAGCCGTCAACGGAAACCCGTGGTCAGCATCCTGACGCGCGGGTAACAGCACGGCAACAAAATCGATGGACTCAGGAAAAACGCACGAATGGCATCACTGGACCCAACAAGGAACTTGTTGAAGGTCGTTATCGGGTCGTTCCTCCCGGAGTCCGCCGGAATCTACACAAGCAAAGCCCACCGAAGCTTCTTCCCCGCGGCACATTTGACCAAGTGGGAAGATTGTTCCAACCCACAGCCCAACACACACATTCGGGCCGGGGCTGCCCGTCGCTACAGGCAATGCGGACTTTACCGTTTCGGCGTGAACACCAGCTTAGTACCACTCTCTCGCGAAGCTGAGCGACGAGGGCCAACCTCTCCCTCGAGGATCGATCAAACCCCTGTCCGGTGAGAACAGCGACGCCGGGAATTCGCTTTCGAAACAGTTCCAGAGCTCCGGAAAGAGGAAGTTTGGCCGGCATTCGCAACCTGCGGCAAGAGTCGAAAACGCCGTTGGGTTCTTGTTCCAGGGGCACACCTTGTAACGCAGTATCAGGCCGCGGTCAAGTTCCCCTTAGCAAGTCGGGTGGTCTCTTCTGCTTGCATTTTGCGGCTACTCGTGTTAACTTGCGTCGAGCGAAGAGCACACGCGGAGGGAAGGATGTGACATCCGTACCGTTGCGTACTCTGGAAGACCTTCGTCGCATTTCTACGGCCTACCGCCAAACCCTGATTCTCCTGACCGCGAACCGGCTTGGGATCTTCGAGCTTTTGGATCGCCTTGGATCCGCGACGGCTCACGACATCGCCAAACAAAGTCATCTTTCCCACCGAGGCGCTGAAATCCTGCTGGATGCACTGGTTGCCATCGGCTTGCTCCGCAAACACGCCGACCGCTACACGAACTCATCGCTGGCGGCATCGGCCTTGGTCCCCGGCTGCTCAGACTACCTTGGCCACATTTTCGACCACAACTTGCACCTGCTCTCCCGCTGGACGCATCTACCCGATGTCGTGCGCACAGGCCAGCCTGCCCCTCGGCCAAACGAAGAGCGGGCGTTCCGGGCTTTCATCTTGGGCATGGCTGATCTGGCAAAGCAAGGGGTACGGCAGCTTCTGCGGGCCTACGATTTCAGCGGAGTTCGCACGCTCCTGGATCTCGGTGGCGGTCCCGGCGTGTACGCGGCAGAAATCAGCGCCGTGAACCCTGGCCTCGAAGCAACCGTCTTTGATCTTCCCCAGACGAAGGAAATCGTGGAAGCCACGTCCCAGCGGTACGGTCTCCAGGGCCGGATGCGATTCCTCGGTGGCGACTACCTCAGCGACGACTACGGTGGCCCCTACCAGGTCATCCTCATGTCCAGCATCATCCACAGCCTCGGGGAAACGCAGATCCGCCACGTTTTGGGGCGCTGTTTCGACGCGCTGGAACAAGGCGGTCATCTGCTGATTCGGGATTTCTTCCTGGACGGCACGCGAACACATCCGCCAGCGAACGCAATCTTCGCGGTGAACATGCTGGTCGCTTCCGAATGTGGGAGATGCTACACCTGGACCGAAGTCAAAGGCTGGCTTCAACACGCCGGCTACGGACACTTGAAACAGCTGTGGCTGGACGACCCGCCACGAGCGGGCCTGCTGGTGGGGGTCAAACCGTGAGAGCCACTTCGGAAACGGAAGCCCGTGCAGGTCTCGTCTGGCTCGGCTCGCCAGGGCGTTTTGCGGGCTACGGGTGAAGGGAAGTGCCAATTCTCCCGACAGCTGGCGCTGTGCACGTGAGCAAATCTCGGAGGCTTCGGTCATGAATCTGCTCGACCAGTTGGTTGTCTCGGCGCTACCCTTCATTCCGAAACCGATTGTGGGCTACTTCTCCAAACCGTACATCGCCGGCCCCAGCATTCAGGATGCCATTCGCGTCGTTCGCGAACTGAACAAACAGGGCGCCATGGCCACTCTGGACGTGCTGGGGGAAAGCGTTACAAGCCGCGAACAGGCTACAGCAGCAGCCCAGACCTACGAAGAGGTTTTGGGCACGATCGATCGTGAGAAACTCGACTCCAACATCTCAGTCAAGCTCACCCAGCTCGGTTTGAAGATCGAAGAGGAGTTTTGCTACCAAAACACACGCCGCGTCGTGGAAAAAGCGGCGTCCTTGGGCAACTTCGTTCGCATTGACATGGAGGACTCCAGTTGCACAACGGACACGATTGCCATTTACAAGCGCTTACGTGAGGATTTCGACAACGTCGGCCTGGCATTGCAGGCCTACTTGCGCCGCAGCATCAAAGACGTCCGTGACCTCTTGCCGCTCAAACCGAACATCCGCATCTGCAAGGGGATCTACGTGGAGCCCCGGGAAATCGCTTACAAAGACAGAGAAATCATCAACCGCAACTTCACTTTGCTTGTGGAAACTCTGCTGCGTCAGGGAAGCTACGTCGCCATCGCAACGCACGACGAAAGGCTCGTTTGGGAAGGCTACCGCCTGATCGACGAGCTGAACCTTGCCTCCGAGGACTACGAGTTCCAGATGCTGCTCGGAGTGGACGAGCAGCTTCGCCGCATCATCCTGGGCGACGACCATCGCCTGCGGGTGTACGTACCGTTCGGCAAAGAATGGTACGCTTACTCGGTGCGTCGCCTGCGCGAGAATCCGCGCATCGCTGGTTACGTTTTCCGAGCCATCTTCAAGCCCCGGCACTAAGCGGGAACGCAGCAGACCCGTTGGACGTGTAGAAAATCAGTCCCGTTGTGTTTTCCGCTTTCGCTGAGGGGCGAAGCGTTCAGTCACCGGTGTCGTTACAGATTAAGGTTCTCCGAAGCCACTCGTACGGAACCAAACCAAGGAGGGATGACGATGCGGAAACGCGTGGCTTTGAAGATCCTCAAGAACAAAGACAGGCTTCGGTACAAAGTCTCGCAAATCCGCGAGGCCGAGAAGGTCGCCAAGAAGTACGGGATTATTCCCTCAGAAGGGGACGCTGAAGAACAGCGCGGTTCGTCCAAAGAGCCTGCGTCGTAGAATCGCTTCCCGGACCGCAGTTGCACCGGCTTTTTGTAAGAACTTCCGACCCGGTCCTTTTGCTTGGAAACTGGATCGTGTAACCGAGGCCTGTACTCGGCAGGGCGTTCCATCTTGACCCTGCCGCTGGCACCTCAAGAAGCGAAACCGCCCATCTCGTACGGTCCAATTCTCCTTGGGGGCCGACACGGTCAATTATCGGAGCGCTGAGACCGGCGTTGACCGGCCTCAGCGCCTTCGTTTTCGTTCGACCTGCAACAACCTTGAGGCCACTTCCTTGACAGATCGCCCAGAAACCTCACTCCCTGACGCAGCTGCTGTTCACGCAGCACACGGGCGAATTCGTCCGTTCATTTGGACGACGCCAGTGGCCCAATTGGACCTTCCGGGCGGACACTCAGTTTTCCTGAAAATGGAATGCTGGCAACGCACGGGCAGCTTCAAGGTGCGTGGTGCGCTGAACAAGGTTCTGAGTCTGCCGGAGAAGGCCCTCCACCGCGGCCTGGTCACGGCCTCAGCCGGCAACCACGGTCTTGGTGTTGCCTTCGCCGGGGCGCTGCGACAGGCGCGGTGCAGAGTCTTCCTTCCAAGCGGCGCCTCACCAGCCAAGATCGAAGCGCTGCGTTTGCTGGGCGCCGAAGTGGTGGTAAAGGGAAACGATTACGACGAGGCCGAACTGGAAGCGAAGACCTGGGCGCAACACAGGCGTGCCGTGTTCGTCCACGCGTTCGACGACGTGGACGTCATCGCCGGCCAGGGGACACTGGGTCTTGAACTTTTGCAACAGATTCCGGAGATCACAGCGGTCTACGTCCCCGTGGGCGGCGGCGGGTTGATTGCAGGCGTAGCAGCTTTCATCAAATCGCAGCGACCGAGCGTGCGGGTGATCGGGGTTCAGCCCGAGGCCAGTCCAGCCATGTTCAGGGCACTCCAGACAGGAAGGGTGGTGGAAACACCATTCAACGACACCCTGGCGGATGGGCTTGTGGGCCGGTTCGTCAGCGAACGAACGCTGCGGGCTTGCCAGACATTCGTCGACGAAGTTGTCCTGGTCTCGGAGACCGAGATCCGCGCGGCCTTACGCTACCTGGTGGACAAGATGCACACGATTGCCGAGGGCAGCGCCGTTGTAGGGTTGGCCCTACTCCTCCGCCAGGATCGACAAGACGACGTAGCAGCCACAATCATCACCGGACGAAACATCGACACGGAAACACTGCGGTCTGTTCTGCAAACGGAAACCCGAACCAGCTAAGGAGGAAACAGGTGGAAAAAGAAACACACCTCTTCGTCAACGGTGAGGAAATTCCCCTGAACGAATTCGTCAACGAGATGTTTGCCAACGTCGTGCTTGGGATGATTCAAAGCCTGAAAGGCGTGGAGGACCCCAAAGAGATCGAGCTCCGCGTGGAGCTGGTGGACGAGGCTGTTTAGGGCTCCGAAGCGAGCGGCGGGCCGCCGGGGCGCACTTCCCGGTGGCTCGCTACGGAACAGCCAGCACCGGCCTGACAGGCTGGCACTGATGAAACCAGCCTCGGGCGGGTGCCGGCAAAGTTGAAGCCGTGGAACCTGACTCTAAGAACAGCTGCCTCTTGCTACTCGCCCACGTCTGTCGACAGTTTGAACCGCACGATCCGGTTGTTGCCCGTGTCGGCAACGTAAACGGTGCGGTCGAAAAACGCCACGCCCTGCGGATGGTTGAACTGGCGTTCCCCGCTACCGAATTCCCCAAAAGAGTGCCTCTCCACCCCGGTGGACGAAAATTTCAGTAGACGGTTCAGGCCAGCGTCGATCACGTAGATGTTCTTCTCGCGGTCGACCGTTACGTCCTCAGGTCTGTCAAATTTGTTGATCGCAAAGATGTCCCGCGGTCCGTCGGCTGGGTTCAGCTTCGGCGTCAAACCGATCTCCGGATTCGTCGTGATCCACTGGACTTTAAAACTGTTGTTCCCCACCTGCGTGAAAATGAAATCCTCAGACCAATCCTCTACCGCCGTGATGCCGCTTGGGGTGGCAGCAGCGAAAATACCGGTTCCGTTCGGCTCCAGGTTGGCGGGTCCCAGGTACTCCCCGTTTTCACCGAAGCTGAAAATGGCGTTGTCACTGCGGGCGGGTCCTGTTGCCGTAGCCCGGTAAAAAATCGTGCTTTTGCCCCGTTTTCGCACCAGAAAAGCAGCCACAGCGGTGAACTCTCGCTGTGGATGATCGATGTCCCAGTACAGCGTGTCCACCGCCGCGGCGCCAATGTCGTGATGAACCGCGTACAGATCGATCCGGAACAGACGGTTGCTACCGTTGGCAATTAAAAGTCGCAATTTGCTGTCCTGAGCCAGGGCCAGCGGGTGTTCAACTGGTTGCGACACTCCGAGAATGTTGCCGGCCAGATCCAGCATGACAATGCGGTTGTTCCCCGTGTCGGCTACGTACACAAGGGGTTCGCGACCCAGCAGTACATCCGAAGGGGCGGAGAAGTCGTAGCCCGTTTCGGGGCCCCACACGGGCGAAATCTGCACGTAAAACGTGTCGCTCACAGCAGCGAGGCCTGCACCCTCGGGGGCTGCGGGCATGGGCATCTTGTCAACCCAGCAACCCGCCAGCCACAGGGTCAGCCAAATCGGCGACCCAACCGAGGCCGCGGTTCTCAAAAAGCGAAGCATGCCGTGATCCTCTGCGCCGTACCCAGCCTGCCGAATTCCGTGTACGCGTACTGAAGGCGGAAATCCGCGAACGAAACCGGCAGTCGCAGTCCAAAACCAAACGTAAAGCGCTGTTCGTCGACGTTCAATCGGTAACCGCCCCGGAGCCAAAGAATCCTGCGCCAACCGTACTCAATGCCCACGTTCAGATTCTCCGCGTCATCATTCGGGTGGTTCAGTTGCAGCGAGGTCGTGACTTGGTAATCCGCTGTTTGCCAGAGCTCGGTGGCAAAGCCGATCCGAAAGATCGTGGGCGGCGGGAAATCCTGAAATCGGTTCACTTCTTTGCCCTGCCGGGTTCGGAGACTCCCGCTGGGGCGAAGATTTGGCCCGAAATTGGATACCGAGACAGCGAAACGCGCCGTGCGCCAGCCAGTCCAGTAAAACGTTCCAAAATCCAACAACACGCCCGTGGCGTGAACCTCCGCAAGGGTCTCGCGGATACCTTTGACGGTGATCCCGAAAGAAAAACGGTCTGTCATGTTCCTTGCAAACGTAAGACCAACCGCCAGATCGCCGTACGTGAAAAAGTTGCCCGTGCCCAGGGGGCGAAATTCCGTCGTTTCCTCCATGTCGTCCGTGTGCAGGGCAATGGCGTAAAGCCCCACGTGATTGCCGCTTCCCAGGTGCTGAACGTAACCCAAGAACTCGTGGCGGATCTCGACGGGCCAATTCGTGTGCGAAAAAACCAGCTCATTCCTCGGCGACTGAGCTACGGCTGCCGGATTCCAGTAGAGCGCCGTGGCGTCGGTTCCAACGGCGACAAACGCACCTCCCATGCCCTCAGCGCGAGCGCCCACGCCGATTTTCAGAAATGTGGCCATCGCTGTCCCAGCGCGCTGACCACCGAGGACGGGGATGAGCTGTGCCCTCACGTTGCTGGCACAAAAAATCAGAACGCCAATCGTCAACAGCGAGATTCTCGCCAGGTGCCTCACATTATCCTCTGCAACTGAAGTGCCGTCACTCTAAAAACGCACGCTTAGCCCCACCCGAATGTTACGCGGATTCAGATAACGCGCGGGATTGAAGGGGTAGGGCTTCAGGGGCGCCTGTCGGTCGGGATAGAGCGGATCATTCCAGCTGGGCGGGGTCGGATCGCCCAGCTCGTAAGCCCGCCCGGTAACCGGGTTGATGATGTCGGAGTTCTTCCGGTCAAACAGGTTCAACACTTCCACAGAGAAAACCAATTCCAGACCGCCAACCTTAAAGTACTTGTTGAAATTCGCGTTCAGCCAGATCCAGGGCGAAGCCACTTTGCCCCAGGGGTCGTCGGGCTCGCCGTTGTGATCCAGGTCGTCGTCGTACTCCGGACGTCCGTCCGGCAACACATTTCCGGTCGGGTAGTAAGGCGTGTAGCGTTTGCCCGCCTGTCCAAAGAAATTCAAACTCAGGCTCCAGTTGTCCGGAACCTTGAAAAACCCAAAGCGCGGTCCCTTCCCTTTCGGCATGTTGAACGTAGCGTAAGCCGAAATCTGCCACGGTCGATCCCAGATGAGGTAGTTCTCTTTGATCGGCTTTTCGTTCAGTTTGCCCTGCACCACCAGAGCGGCATCTTCGGGAGAGCTGCTCTTTCCCGTTGCCAGGGAGTACGACGCACTCACTGAACCCGAGAGGTACCTCCCGGCGCGCTTTCGGTACTCCACTTCGACGCCCCGGGCGCGGGAGTAGTCCAGGTTCAGGTAGGTAATCAGGGTTCGTCCGGCAAGTCGCCCGCGTCCTCGAAACGTCACCGTCGTGACGTAGTCGAAGATGTCCTTGTAGTACGCCGTAACGCTCAACACGTCGTTCTGCGTGAACTTGTGCCGCAAGCCCAGTTCGTAGGCCACCGTGGTTTCGGGATTCAGGTTGGGATTGCCGAACTTCTGGAATGTCGACTTTGCACTCGTTTTACCCAGCTTCGCGTAAACGAACTGCGGTTTCGGACGTTTGGAGAAATGGCCGTACGAGAAAAACAGCATCTGATTGTCGCTGACCGGATGGGAAATGCCCACGCGCGGACTCAAACGACCTTTCCAGCGGCGGCCGAAGAAATTGAACGTGTCCTCTTTGAACCGACGACGCGTTTCTTCCGAAATGGTCACGATGTCCGGATTGTTCACCGCGTCCTCGACGAACTTGCCAGGAAACCAGTAGTCGAACCGGACACCGAGGTTCGCAATCAGACCCTTGAAGGTAATGTTGTCCTGTACGTAGAAAGCCCCGTAATTCGGGAAAACGCGGTAGAGATCGTTGTTCAAGCCAAGCCCGCCGAACCACGGTTTGTAGATGTCAATCAGCTGCATGTCGGCGTAGCTCATTTCCAAGCCGGTTTTGAACTTGTGTTGCGTGCCCCGCAAGCTGGTGAGGTCCGCCTTCAGTGTCCACTCGTCCACGAAATGGTCGTGCCAGGTGAAGGCGTTGCCGTAGTCCCAAAAGCCGTCACCCGGAATTACCGAAATGATCGAGCTGTCGCTGTTGAAAAAGTACTGGATCGGCCGCGTGACGATGTCTTGGGGCTCCACATACTGCGACCAAGGCAAGCCGTGTGCGTCGGCGCGTAGGTGGGTAAAGTAGCGCGACAGTTTCACCTCGTAAAATGTGGCCGGGCTTAGCGTGTGTGTCCACATCAAAGCCACGCGTTCGTTCAAGTGCGTGAACGTGTTGAATTCGTCCAGGTTTTTCTGGAATTCGTAAGGGTAGCCCGGTCCTGGCGGCACAAATTCCAGACGGGTCTGTAAACTCTGTGTGTTCTGGTTGATGTCCACAGACAGACTGTACGACAAGGCCAACTTGTGCACCGGATCGATTCGCCAGGTTAGTTTCGACAGCGATGCCCAGCGATTGTCCTGCCGCGGCGCAAAACGGGTACCGTAGAAAATCGACGAGTAGAGTTGCCTGGCCGTGTGCTTGATGTACGTGTCCGAAAGGTACACGTGGACATTGGTGAAAAAACTAAGTTTGCCGGGCACACTCAGGCCGAAACGCGGCAGAACGTAGCGCGTCAACGGCTCGGGTCCGCTCAAGTTCACATCCACAACGTCCGTGTTGAACGAATGGCGATTCCGTGTGCTCAGCTCGCCAAGCAGAGGCAGATCCGGTCGGTAGTCGCCGAAGTGATCCCGTTTGTAGCTTACCAGCCCTTTGTACTGGTCCCCACCCTCCTTCGTTTTGATGCTGATGATGCCCGACATGGCCTGCCCGTACTCCGCGTTGAAGCCCCCTGTGATTACTTCCACTTCCTGAATCGCTTCGGAACTGAGTTGCAAGCCAAACCCGGTGCCGGCAAGAGGATCCTGAACCGAAATGCCGTCGATCAGGTAAGCGTTTTCGTAGGAGCGTCCGCCCCGGATGTGGATTTCGTCGTCTGCCCGAACCACTCCGACTTGAGTAGCCACAACGTCTTTCACGTTCTCCACGATCAGCCCGGAAAGGTCCTCGCTGCTCAGCCGCCGTCTGCTGGCCGTTTCCTCAATGTCGAACAGTGGCTTTTCGCCCACGACGACCACTTCTTGCCCCAGCGTGAGCACGGTCGGCTCAAGCTCGAAATTCACCGTCACCGTTTGTCCGGCGCGAACCTTTACACCGGTTACCTCGACTTCACGGTAGCCGATCATCCGGGCACGCAGCTGGTAAGTGCCCGGCCGCATGTTGGGAATCACGTACTTGCCGTCTGCACCGCTCGCGGCCCCGTAGTAGGTTCCCACAACCACGATGTTCACACCGGGCAGCGGCTCTTTCGTCTGCTTGTCAATCACCTTTCCTTGAATCCGGCCACGGGTTGCCTGAGCGACGGCGCCGTGCGGAATGACCAGCGTCCCCAGAGCACCTAACAAGCTCGCGACCGTCCACACCGTCACCAAGCCGGGCACCCGCAGTCCTGCACCTGTCTTCCCGCTGGGACGCAAATCAAGCAGGAATCTGAACAGCGAGAGCATCCCTGACAAGCCAGGGAATTTCAAGTTTTTACGGAGTGCCGCCAAATTCCACCTCGAGAATGTGTCGCAGAACCGATTGTACCGTGTTGCGGCCGTCCAGCTTGTGTAAGGGCATGCCAAAAAAGACAAACGACCGGTCAGCGTTTTCCACAGCCACCACAGGCTGACCCTGCCACCGGGAGCTTTCGGAAAGGCGGTAAAGAACCAGCGAGCTCGGTTTGGGAACGAGTGTCTTCACGAAGAACACATTCGTGCTCGTTCGCAAGGTGTCCAGCTCCACTTTCTGCGGCAACAAATCCACACCTGGCGTCACCCGGTTGATGGTAAAACCAAGGCTGTCAACAGGAGAGAACTCCAGCGGATTGCCTTGACTGCTGAAAAACTCCGGGAAAGACGCCGACATGACGATCTTCCCACCCTTTTGCAGAAATGCCGGGATCGAGATCTGCGCGTACTCGAGCGTCGGGCTTTGGTCTGTGTACCACAGAACCCGATCGAAGAGCTCCAGCGTTGCTGTGAATGTTGCGGCTGAGCTCGGCAACAGATCCGGGTCGTTATCCCGGTTGCGGTCGGCTTTAATGTCCCAGACATCAAACCGGCCCAGGAGCTCAGCGAGCAAATCCGCGTAGAAAGCCGCGGAGTTGTCCAGCGGGGCGTAGTCGTCGATTAGCAAGAACCGACTTTTGGGTTTGCGCACGTGCCAGATTTTGTCCTCGGTGCGTGGCATCCGCGCCGTTTTGCTGCGACTTCCCGAAAGATCAACAGCACGCACGTAGAAGACGTGGTCCCCTTCCGTC
Source organism: uncultured Cytophagia bacterium (assembly GCA_964644845.1). Lineage (GTDB taxonomy): Bacteria > Zhuqueibacterota > Zhuqueibacteria > Oleimicrobiales > Geothermoviventaceae > Geothermovivens. The sequence continues at coordinate 44,914 of CAZXXS010000080.1, forward strand.
AAACCGTCTTCCTCGCGAAGGGTCAAAAACGTGACTTTGCTGGGAACCCGGTGCCAGGCGTCCGCAGAAGAGGTGTCGTCCAGAGCCCATTCGTAGGCAACGATCGTTTCGTCGCCGTCCAGGTCGGTGCCTCGCCAGGAAAACGAGGCCACGGTGAACGTTGTCTCCGGTACGTCGCTGTTTAGCGTGAACTCCACCTCGGGGGGCGTGTTTTTCACCGGAAAACGCTGCATCGCTGGTGTCGGGTCGACGGCAGACTGGTCGTCCACCGCGGCAACGCGGAACGTGAACGTGGTGTCCTGACTGATGAAGCGCAGACCGAAAGTGTCCGACTGCGCTGTCGTGAAGGTCCAAACGCCCGCGAGCGTGTCGCCGCCCCACGTCACCGGCACAGGGGCTTCGACGTCAAAGGTGTAAAGAAACCCGACCACCAGGCCGTCCGGATCGTCACCGTACCAGTGCAGCACTTGCTGACTGGTCGTGGTGCGCAGCGTGCGCGTACTCTCAAGATACAGATGCGTGTCCGGCGGCAAATTCGGCTTGGGCACGTCGGGAAAGCGGCGGGAGCAGGAGACTACTGTGGTCAACAACAGCAGGCTCAACCCTACCGAAACCAAAGTCGCCAAAGGCACGCGGCGTTTGTGGCCCATCCTTTCTCTCAGTCCTTCTCGCCTTAACAGGAGATTTCTCCTCGGCGCTTGACCTGCAGCATCGAGCAAGGTCCCCTAACGCCCATACTCGCAAGCAGGCGAAAGTACCTGGACTTCTTCACGATGTGTATTCGCCCGCTCGCCACCCACCAGAACCCGAGCTCGTTTTCCACGGGCCCGAAGGAAACCTTTTGCCGCCACCGCTGAAAACTTCGGAGCTTGTTCAGCACCTCGTTGACATTTCCCGAATCCGCAGGATGAACTTCCACGTACAGCACCTCTCCACCAACGTCAATTCCGTAGTCCCACTGCGGATCGTTCGGGTACTTCTCACGCAAACACTTGTCGAAATTCACACTGCCTCGTAACGAACGCGATGAGCTGACCCGAATCTTCAGGCTGTCGCTGCCCAGCGCCTGAAGTCCGGGTTCAAAACAGTCCGGCCCCAGGTCCGCACACTCCTCCACCGCTTCCCTCAGTGTCACGCAGCCCCCGCCACTCTTTCGGCCACTACGTCCGACAACCGCGTCGAAAACTGCGTTAAGCCCCCCCAATCGGAAACATCCGGATCCGTGGCGGCAGCATCAAGCGAAGAAATGTCCTTTGTCGTCACAAGCCCGTCACCACCCCTTTTGAAGAAGAAAGTGTGCAGCAGCTTGGTCTTAACAACTCCCGCCAGCTCATTCACGAAGCGTGAACGTCGGACCGCAAAAATCTGCGCAATGGACCTTTCGAAGTCCGGCCTTTCGCGAAGAATCCGAATAGCCCACACAAGCTCAAGAAGCTGCGGCGAATGCGTCGTGATGATCACCTTGTAGCCGCGGCGCAGTAGTTCCAGGACCGCCAGGAGAAAAGCTGAGATCGCCTCCGGGTGGAGACCCATTTCGGGTTCCTCGATCGCCACCCATTCGACGTCTGCCTTCTTAGAGACGTGCGAAGAAGGCATGAGCCAGTAGAGCCCCAGGAGCAGCGGGAAGAATTCTCTCTGACCGGCAGACCAGGTCATGTAGCCCAGTCGCGTTTCTTCTCTCAACTGGAGCACGACGGTCTTCCGAGAGTCCCGCTCTTCCATCTCAAGGCGCACTTCGGCCCCCGCGAAAACGCTTTCGGCAATGTAACGGCGCAGGGCTGCAGCCATCCGGCCCGGCTGCGGGAAAATCGGTCCGGCACCCTTGCCCAACCCTGCTTCCATCAATTGGCGCAGATGCTCGCTGAACTGACGAACTACAAAAGGGTCACCGGCACCGTAGCTCATGTAATCCCGCGGCCAGCCGTCTCGCAAGGTTAACACTCTTTGAGCAGGAATCAGAAAAAAACGTTCGGCCTTCTGTTTACCCCGGGATGAAGCCAGCTGCTGCGGGCTGTACTCCAAGCCTCTCACGCTCAGCCGGGTTTCCCCGTCGCGCCAGGCACGGTCCATCCCACCACCGAAGTAGAGTGCAAAGAAGCGCCCGGCATCCCGGTTCCAGTCGAAACCGTAGCGGCGAATGGTCCGAACGATTCGCACACGATCGACAACCAACTTGAACAGCTGAAGCACCAGACTCTTACCCGTCGCCTGAGGCCCGACGAGAATCGTCAGGTCCCCGAAGGCCAGGTCGGCCCGGCGGATCTGGGCAAAGTTTTCAAGCTGCAGTCGCTCGGGTGCCACCTTACGGCTCCGACTCTTGTACTTCTTGCTCCGAACACGTCCGGGGCCTGCCCCCAGCAAGCCTCGGGCAACACTTTCAGATCTGGTCCGCCACCACTACTTCAACAGCAACATCTTCTTCTGCAGCACCACGTCACCGGCACGCAGGCGGTAGATGTACAAGCCGCTGGCTACAGCCTGGCCTGCGTCGTCCCTGCCGTCCCAGGTCACCTGGTGTACACCGGCCGCGACCTG
>CAZXXS010000081.1:0-9321 GCA_964644845.1 uncultured Cytophagia bacterium
TCTTACGGCCCCTGGGGTGGCATCAGGCCGGGACTACGCATCGGCTTGTGCGGCATCATCATGCCATGCCCGTGCATGCAGCCTGGCCGGTGCATGCTTTTCTTACCGTGGTGCTTCATTTTACCCAGCTGGCGCAACTTGACCAGCTCTTTCTGTTGTTCCGGCGTCAGAATGCTGCGCACGGCCAGTCTGTTCGCCACCCGCTTTTTCTGCAGGGCAGCTTCCAATTTCTTGATCTCGTCAATCTTGCTCTCGATGGCCTTGAGGTTCGGTTTGTCGGCCATCATCAACTCTTTCAGCTCCAGGCGTTTCACACCGAGCTCGTTCCGCAAGGGGAGCGTCTCCTTGGCCAGCTTCAGGTGAAGGTCCTGAATTTGTTTGCGCTGGTCGTCGGTCAGGTTGAGTCGGGCCCACACGCGACCCATCTCTGGACCTCCAGCCACACCCGGTTGAGCCAAGACGACTCCCGAAGTGGCCAGCAACAAACCTACGATCACTGCAACGGCGATGTTCTTCCTCATTGCTTACCTCCTTTGGTTTGCTTCCTTTTCTTCCTTCGTTGCAACCCCCTTACCGCTTTGGATGGTGGCGCCACATCCGTTCGCGCAGTAATTTGTGAAATTTCTCCTTCTGTTCCGGTGTCATCACGTTTGCCATCTCGCGAATGTGCTTCATCGTCAGCAATTCCATTTGAGCCTGCAGCTCCGCGATCCTCCTCGCTTCGGTTTTGAGAGCCAGAGAGTCAACCGTGTCCTTCTCCATCAGCTCGGACAGGCGTCGCCGCTCCTTGTGAAGTTGACGCCGCAGTGGCCTCAGTTCCCGGAAGTACCTCGCTCGAAGAGAATCCAGTGCCACTTTCTGTGAAGAGCTGAGCCCTAACGTCTCCTCGAACCCACCGCGATGGGATTTCGGTGGCCATGCCGCGGATCTCCCGTGAGGTCCGACCCAGTAGTACACAAGTGTTCCTACCGCCGCGATGTTAATGGCGACCGAAAAGAGCAAAGCGTAGAGCAACCATTTCTGCCGCATCCCTACCTCCCTGTGCTCGCCAGCGTTACGGCCTCAAATGCCTCGGTCAAGGAACCGCTCTGTGGATCGGAGAAAAACTCCAGGTCTTGGGTCACGGTGGCTCCAGAAGCATGCGACGGCCCAGCCGCACGTTCCAGCTCGCTACCAAGCAGAAAGCCCAGCACCAGGCCCGCTGCTACAATCGCTGGAACAAGCACTTTCTGCAACCAACCAAGTTTCCACAAGGACGAGGTTTCCGCCCTGCCTTCTTCAGCAGTCAGGCGACTCATCACCCGGAGCGGCAACCCCTCGTCCACTTCCGGGATGTGCCACTCGTCCAGCAACTCCTCCACCAGGTCGAGTCCCTGTGCAATCCTCTGGCACTCCGCACAGGTAGCGAGATGTTCGCTCACAAAAGCTCTTTCCCGCTTATTCAACGGCCTTTCGAGTTCCTCAACGAGAAGTTTTTGTACTTTCTTGCAGATCATTTTCCTTCACCTTGTCTCGCCTGTAAATACACCGCAACAGGCCAAAACTTGCGCGAAGCTCCCTATCCCCCGCATCTCGTTTCCTTACGGCTCTCCCCTCACATCCCTTTCGTTTCTTTCCACCATTCGTTCGCGTTGTGAACCATCTTCAAGTCCAACCCTGGCGCCGTCCTTTTCCGTGAGTTCTAGCAACTCTACCAGCTTTTTTGCAAGCGCCACTTTCGCACGGTGCAACCTCGCCTCCACCGAAGAAACAGAAGTTCCCATCACCTCAGCAATTTCCTTGTACGACAGCCCTTCGTACCGATGCAAAATGACGGCCACACGTTGTTGTTCTGGTAGAGCCGCAATTGCCTTTCTTACGGCCCACGCCCGTTCCTGGCGTAGCAGCTGTTCGTCCGGCTGTAGAACGTCCTTTTCTTCCACAAAGTCTCCGAGCCGCGCGTCGTTTTCCACTTCGTTGTTCTTCCGTACGAAACCGTCCAGCGACAGCCATCGCCGCTTCTTCTTCCACCGCAGACGGTTCAGGCAGTGATTCACCGCAACTCGGTAGACCCAGGTCGAAAAGCGCTTTTCCTGTTTGAAACTGCTTGCGTTCCTGTAGATTTTCAGGAAAACGTCTTGAACAGCGTCTTCAGCCTCCTCGCGATTATTCAGGAGTCGGAAACACGTGGCGTAGATTTTCCGGTAGTAGCGACGAACCAGCTGGTCAAATGCCACCCGGTCTCCTCCGGCCACCCGGGCGATTAGCTCTTCGTCGCTACGCAGAGCCGAGTTCTTGCCACGAGCGCTTTCGATCGTGTCTACCACGACACGCCTCGGACCACCTTCATCAACAAAATTCCGCTCCAGTCGCTCCTTCGCGCTGTTCGTCACCTTCGCCAACCGTCGCGGCAAAAAGATCACGCCGACGGACGCACGTTTGACGTCTCGGAGTCGTTGGCCACCTCCACGATTCAAAAACCGCCAGTCTCTCGGCGTCTCTCCCCTGCCTTACTTAACTACACCAGCCCCGCCCATTTCTTGCGCACAAGCCACTGTCAGTACATCAGAGTCGGGTGCAATCTCTCTGAGCCGTACCTACGAGCGCGCTTGAGCGACTCCTTCACGTTCTGCTTTTCCATTCTTCGCAGTTCCGCGCCACTCGCGCAAACAATCTCCCGCAAACATCGGCAAACAGCCTGCGGACGCCCTACCGCAGACCGACACGCCAACAGATCCGCAGACACGCCTGGGTGCCTTTCCTCACTCAGTCAACGCCGAGCAGCCCGCTTAGCTCTCGAAAACCCAGCCTTTCCTCTGGAAAGGCACGAGCGTTCGAGTGCACCCGCGAGGTAAGTACAATGTGACTCGGTCCCCCCGAAAATACGAAAAGCCCGCCGGGTTTTGGCCCGGACGGGCTTTTCTTGGGAAGGAGGGCCTGCCATGAAGCCTATTTTACTAACGCCACACGTTCCCGCGGGTTCATGAAACTTTTTGTAACACTTCTTCAAAGGCACTCTCCAGCAACGCCAAACCTTCGTCCAGAACATCTTCGGGGATGCTTAACGCGGGCAACGTCCGGATGACGTTTCCGTAGGTTCCCGCTTTGAGAAGCAGCAGCCCTCGCTGCGCAGCGCAATTCAACACCGACCTGACCAGCTCAGGGGCAGGTTCCTTCGTCTCGCGGTCCCGAACAAGCTCTAAGGCGTTCATGGCCCCCAGCCCACGAACATCACCGACGAAGTGAAAGCGCTCTGCGATTTTCGCAAAGCGACCGCGGATCAGCCTTCCCAGCTCTTCCGCACGCTCAACCAGACCCTCGGAATCGATCACCTCAATCGCCGCCAGAGCAGCGGCAACACTCACAGCATTGCCGCCGTACGTACCACCAATTCCGCCGACCCGGGGTGAATCCATCACGTCAGCGCGACCCGTAACGGCACTCAACGGGAACCCTCCGCCCAGGGATTTCGCCGACACGGTGATGTCCGCGGTGATGTCCAAATGTTCGGTGGCAAACCATTTCCCCGTACGTCCCCAGCCCGACTGGATCTCGTCAGCTACAAGCAAGATGCCGTGTTCGTCGCAGAAGGCGCGCAGGCGTTTTGCGAACTCCGCAGGCATTGGCACGAAGCCACCCTCGCCAAGCACCGGCTCGAAGAAAATCGCCGCGACGTCCTCAGGCGCCACGTGCAGCTGGAAGAATCCCTCAAACCTTCTCCAAGCCTTTTCCACGCACGAACTTTCGGAATCCGACTCCGGCCAACGGTAGCAGTACGGGAATGGTACGTGGTAGATTTCGGGAACAAAGGGACCGAGGCCCGCTTTGTACGGCACCACTTTGCCCGTGAGCGACAAAGCCAGATAAGTCCGGCCGTGAAATGCGTGCTCGAAAGCCACAAGTGCGGGTCGACGGGTGTAGGCCCGCGCAATCTTAGCAGCGTTCTCGATCGCCTCGGCTCCGCTGTTCGCGAAAAACGTCTTCTTCTCAAAATTCCCGGGAACACGCCGGCTCACTTCTTCAGCCAAGGACACGTACGGCTCGTACGCAACGACGTGAAAACACGTGTGCGTGAATTTGTCGAGTTGTTCCCGCACCGCTTTCAGGACGCGGGGATGGCGATGCCCCACATTCAACACCCCAATCCCGGACGTAAAATCGATGAACTGGTTGCCATCCACGTCTCGCAGCAGAGCCCCCTCTGCTTCCGCAACGAAAATGCCGTGCAACGTCGCCGCCGAATTCGGTACCGCCTCCTCGCGGAAACGAGCCAGTTCCCGGGACCGCGGACCCGGTACTTCTGTCACAATTCGTGTGTACTTGCCCATCGCCTCCTCACACCAGATTAGTCAAGAGTCCGTTCCGTCCGCCACTGCAAAATACCCATCCTTCCGCAAATCGATTCGCGCCCTCCGAAACCTCATGCCCGCACAGCAGGCACTACAGGGCCCACGCAAGCAACCGAAAGGCACCCCTTGTTTCTCGTGTCGATCTGCAACCTTAGCGTGGTCCAGAAGCAATCCAACCGCACTTCGAAAATAGGCGTCAACGAGTTTCCCGCCAACCGCTCGAGGCGGAGTCTCTTGCACGAGGTTCGGAGCTTCCGTCCCCCGTCTCCTCTTCTCCCACAGGCTTCGTTTGCACACCCCGTGTCGGCTGAATTCGCTTCGCCACCCTTCGCCAGTTGCCCCACCAGGTTACTCGTCTGTGAGCGGTGGCTCCCTTTGTAGACCTCCTCCTCCCACAACAAAAAAACCGTTGTCTTAACGCGACAACGGTTTCGTTTCACCCTGCATCTTACATCCCCAAGACCCCGTCAGCGTTTCTCCTCGATCCTCGCAGCTTTGCCCGAGCGGCCACGCAGGTAGAAGAGCTTTGCACGCCTCACCTTTCCTCTGCGCAGGCGTTCGATCTTGGTAACGTTCGGCGAGTGCAAGGGGAAAATGCGCTCCACGCCGATGCCGTCAGAAATCTTTCTAACGGTGAAGGTTTCGTTGATGCCGCTGCCGCGCCGCGAAATTACAACGCCCTGGAATACCTGAATCCGCTCCTTGTCACCTTCGATCACCTTCACGTGCACGGCGACCGTGTCACCCGGTCCGAACTCGGGTACGTCTGGCTTCAACTGAGCTGCGCTTACAAGATCCACTTTGTTCATGTCGACCTCCCTACTTGCGCCACGAAGCGCTTAATTTTCTCTGTCCAGTGTTTTCTGCTTCATGAATTCCTCGTACAAGTCCGGACGGCGTCGTTTCGTTCGCTCCAACGCCTGCTCGCGACGCCACCGGGCAATCTCTGCGTGATGCCCGGACAACAACACATCCGGAACACGCATGCCTTCGTACTCTTCCGGACGCGTGTAGTGTGGGTGATCGAGCAAGCCGGTACTGAACGAATCCGTGGCCGCCGAGTCGTAGTCGCTCAACACGCCGGGTACGAGCCGCACAATCGAATCGATCACGACAAGTGCGGGCAACTCACCACCCGAGAGCACGTAGTCGCCGATCGAGATTTCATCCGTCACCAGAGCCTGGCGCACACGCTCATCTACACCCTTGTAGTGTCCACTGATTAGAATCACGTGTCTGGAGCGGGAAAGCTCCTCAGCCTTCCGCTGATTGTACTTTTCCCCGTCGGGCGTCAACAGTACGACCCGTGGCCTCTCCAGCCGGAAACGCTTCGTAATGTCCCGCACACATCTGAAAATGGGCTCTGGCTTCAGAACCATTCCCGGCCCACCACCGTACGGGTAGTCGTCAATCTGCCGATGCTTGTCAAATGTGTACTGCCGCAGGTCGTAGACGTCGATCCGCACCAGGCCTTTCGTTTGAGCCCGTCGGATGATGCTGTCCTGCAATGGACTCTGTACTAACTTCGGGAATCCGGTCACCAGGTGAATGTGCAAGCGAACCTGGTTCACTCCAGCAGTCCTTCGATGTCCTTCAGATCAATCCGCCGCCTCTCCGGGTCGATTGCCGCAATCACCGGCTCGACCAGCGGCACAAGGACTTCCCGCTTTCCGTTTCGCACCACCAGTACGTCGTTGGCAGGGTACTCTTGCACCTGGTCCACAACGCCAACACTCTCACCCGCAGCCGAGAAGACCTCACAGCCAACCAGGTCGAACGCGTAGTAGGCATCGCTTTCCAGTTCCGGTAACTCTGATTTTCGGACGGCCACAACCGCTCCGCGCAGTTCTTCCGCCGTCTCTCGTGTCTCAACACCAGAGACACGCAAGAAAACAATCCGTCCGTTTGACCGGAAACGCCGTACAACGCCTTCCAGAACCCTGCCCCGCGCTTCGAGTCGCACCTCGCGTACGTGACGAAAACGAGTCATTTCGCGGTCCACACCCACCACCTTCAGCTCGCCGCGCAGACCGTGGGGGCGCGCGACGAAACCGATCTCGACCCATTCGTCACTCGCACTCCATTTGGCGACTGGCGCGCTCATTCCTCCTTCTTTTCCAGGATTTCCAGAACTGCTCGTTTCTTGCCCTGCTTCGCACAAGCAGCCGCCAGTAAAACCCGCATCGCCTTAGCGATGTTGCCGCGATGGCCGATTACCCTGCCCAGTTCTTCCTTCGGTACGCGCAATTCGTAGACGCTGGTGCGCTCACCGGAGATTTCCGTTACTTCGACGCTGTCGGGATCGTCCACAAGATGCTTGGCCATGAACTCCACGAATTCCTTCATCGCCCGAACCTCCTTTCCTCTCGACACCGAACGGATTTTCGCATTTGCTGTGAGTCGTCGGAGTCGGCGTCGCGGCGCTCACTTATTTCACGAAGGAATTCGCAAATGGTTCACTGGCCAACCGATTCGTCTTGACCGAGTCAAAGAACAGGTCCGCGAAACATCAAAGCGAACCCTGTACGGTTCCGCAACCGCCACGCTCAGTGCGCTTAAGGCCTCCATCCCGGGCCGAGTGCAGACGCATCTCTCCGCTCGCACCAGAGCAGGTACGCCCGAGCCGTTTCGCCCGGGTGCGAACCCGTACTCAGACGGTCTACTCGCCTTCAGCCTCAGCGTCCGTGCGCTCGGCTGCTTCATCTGCAGAAGCTGTCTCTTCGGCTGTTTCCTCGGCCGCGCTCTCGGCCATCTGCTGCTTTTCTCTTTCTTCCTGGGCGCGCTTTGCCTCGAGGCGCTTTTGCTTCTCGAGCTGCAACACTTCCCACTTCTTCAGCTCTTCCTGCATTTTCTCTTCGCTCAAACCCGACTTCAGCAGGTGGAAGCGAAACATGATGCCTTCACGCTTGAAAATACTTCGAACCGTGTCCGTGGGGATCGCTCCCTGTTGCAGCCAGTGCAGTGCCCTTTCAGCGTCCACCCGCACTTCCGGCGGCTCCGTCATTGGGTTGTAGAATCCCAGGTTTTCCAGAAACCGCCCGTCACGCTGCGTCCGCGAATCCACCGCCACAATGCGGTAGAACGGACGTTTTTTCTTGCCCATCCTCGTCAGACGTAGTTTGACAGCCAAAGTTCTCCTCCTGTCTGCTTGAACAACGAAAACTCAAGAAATCCGTCACAATCCTGCACTAACCTTGGAAGCCCCAGCACAGCCGGATGTTTCATCGCCGATTTTCATCGAGCGCACACACAAAAGCTGGAGTCCAACACCCCAGCTCAAGACCGCACTTGATCTTTTGCTCTGAGCAACCCTCGCCACGCCCGAAGGTGGTCACCGTACCGCTCAGGGCGATGGGTTGACCGGCCGCCCGAATCGCGTGCTGGCCCCCTCGAACGTGACTTGCTGCGCCCTAAAGCACAATCCGTCGCTTTTCCCGAGGCAAGTCCCTCTACGAGGCCGAGTCCTACAAGTCTCAGAAAGGCAGGCCAGGGAATCCTTTGCCACGACCGAATCGACGCATCATTTTGCGCATCGATTCGAAATCCCGCAAGAGTCTGTTCACGTCCTGGACTGAAGTTCCGCTGCCGCGCGCTATTCTGCGCCGACGGCTGCCGTCGATGATCTGCGGGCGCCGCCGTTCTTCCGGTGTCATCGAGTTGATGATTGCCTCGATTCGGACAAGGGCACGATCGTCAACTTGCACGCCGCGCAATTTCCGGGCATTCATTCCTGGAATCATGCCAAGAATTTCTTCCAGCGGCCCCATTTTCTTGACTTGCTGGAGCTGGTCGAGAAAATCTTCCAGCGTGAATTCACTACGACGCAGCCGCTTTTCGAGCTTCCGCGCTTTTTCTTCGTCGACGGCCTGCTGTGCCTTCTCGACCAACGTGACCACATCGCCCATTCCCAGGATCCTCGAGGCCATGCGGTCCGGGTGAAACTTCTCCAAGGCGTCAAACTTTTCTCCGACGCCCACAAACTTGATTGGCTTGCCCGTCACAGCCCGCATGGACAGGGCAGCGCCGCCCCGGGCATCGCCGTCCATCTTTGTCAGTACGATGCCATCGTACTCGAGATGCCGTAAGAACTCCTGGGCCACGTTGACTGCATCTTGCCCGGTCATCGCATCTGCCACAAGAAGCACTTCCTGCGGCTTGACGCGTTCACGAATTTCCACAAGTTCCTGCATCAATTCTTCGTCGATGTGCAGTCGCCCCGCGGTGTCGAAAATGGCCACATCCCGCCCCGACTGTCGGGCCGCCGCTACGGCACCAACACAAACCGTGACAGCGTCAGCGCCCTCTTCGGCGAACACAGGAACACCAACGGCCTCCCCGACCACCTGCAGCTGTTTCACGGCCGCCGGTCTGCGCACGTCCGCCGCCACCAAGAGGGGTCGGTGTCCCTTTCTCTTCAGGAAGGTGGCCAACTTCCCCGCCAGGGTGGTCTTGCCAGATCCCTGCAACCCGATGAGCATGATCCCCGTGGGCGGAATGTTACCGAATCGCAAAGGTACTTCGCGCCCGCCCATCAAAGCGGCCAACTCATCGTGTACAATCTTGACCACTTGTTGTGCCGGTGTGATGCTGCGCAGAACTTCCTGGCCTACAGCCTTGCCGCGAACGCGCTCTACGAATTCCTTGGCCACTTTGTAGTTCACGTCCGCCTCGAGCAGAGCGCGCCGGATTTCACGCAGCGCTTCGCTGACATCGCGCTCGCTAAGCTTCCCCCGGCCACGCAGCCTCCGAAACACACCCTCGAGCCGATCGCTCAGATCCTGAAACACGCAGCACCTCCGCACTTAGCCCAGCAGTCGGCAAATTTAGTCAAATTACTGGATTAGTGCAAGTTAATTTTAGCAGGACTCGCAGTTCGCGGTTGGATACGCAGGGAAGCCTCTCACTGGCGGGCACGTCTTGGCGGGAAACGACCGAAGCCACATGTCCAAACGGGCAACGGCCTTCAACCCCCTGTGTCAAGGACATCAGGTAA
>CAZXXS010000082.1:0-46180 GCA_964644845.1 uncultured Cytophagia bacterium
CTGGCTCCGGTGACGAGTAGTGTGGGTTCCTCTTCTGTCACGTGCACCTCAAAGGTTTTTGTAACATTTACGAATCTTGCCTTTTTGGTGCAAGTGGAAATTCGAGGGGTTACCCCCGTTTCCCGTGGGACCGTGTGGGAACTACGAAGAGACTTGGTTGTTACTGGCAAAATCGCTTCCAGGGCACAGTGAGAACTTGAGAATCGGTGCACGTTTTCGCAGGGAATGGTCCCGCACGGTCTGGACAGGATTCGCCATTTACGGTTCTTTCCTTCTTGGGCGCAGGCGATTGGCGCACTGTGCGGGGGGATCGGGTTTTGGCGGTGGCTTACTCTCAAGCGCAACAGGAGTCTGTCGTACTCAATTGGTTGTTCACGAGGGGAGTCTCGGAGGCACCTCGAGTGTCACGCAGAACCCTGAGACAGCACCCGCGTCAGAAGCCTCTGGAGCGATGTCCAGGAGGTTCCGCGAGCAAACCAGAAAGTCCTCGAATGCCCGTTTTCGCTTGATATTCCGCGGGAGCACGCGTATATTCGCAAAAACCGCGGGAAGGCAATGTTAGTCGCCGTCATCTCTGACATCCACGCCAATCTGGAAGCGCTGGAAGCTGTCCTCGAAGACATCGATCGGGTGGGTGCCGACACGGTGGTTTGTCTGGGGGATGTAGTTGGCTACGGACCCGATCCGAATCCCTGTACCGAAGTTGTGTCCAAGATTGCCTTTGCGTGCGTGGCGGGCAACCACGACTACGCTGCTTTGGGTTTGACGGACATCACGGTTTTCAACATCTACGCGCGCGAGGCTGTACTGTGGACGCGTTCTGTTTTGACGGAAGCCAACCGCGACTACCTTCGCAGGTGTCCGCTGGAGGATGCTTTCCTGGGGGGATGGCTGGTGCACGGTTCCCCGGTCGAGCCTGAAGAGTGGAATTACATTCTTTCGGTGGGTGACGCCCGACGAGCGTTCGAGCGTTTTGACCAGGCTCTGTGTTTTGTCGGGCATTCGCACGTCCCGGGCGTTTTTGACCTCGACCCACGGGGCTTTGTCGATGTCCTCCAGGCCGCGAAAGTAAGCTTTGAGACGGACCACCGCTACATCGTAAATGTGGGTAGCGTAGGGCAGCCGAGGGATTGGGACCCTCGGGCAGCCTACGGGCTCTGGGACACAGAAGAAAATTCCTTTGAGCTGCGCCGTTTGGCATACGATGTGCAAACCACCCAGCGCAAGATACTGGCTGCTGGGCTTCCGGAGTTTCTGGCAACACGGCTGGCGATTGGGCAGTAGGGGGCAACGAAAGGGAGAGCGGAAGAATGGCCAAGGGTCGAAACGGAAAGCGCTTTGCGTTGTCCGAAGATGTTTTTCTCAGAATTACCGACATTCTGAACGAACTTGTGAGCAAAACACGGGCGCGGGCGGTCATTTTCGCAGACGGTAATGGCCACTTGATCGCCCAGCGTGGTGAAACCATCGGCTACGACGCCAGTGCCCTTTGCGCAGTGGCGGCTGGTGAGTTCTCCGCCACGTCCGAGCTTGCTCGAATGGTCGGCGAAAATGACGCATTCCGGTTCCTGTACCACGAGGGAACAGAAACAAACGTTTACATTTCGCGGGTACTGCAGGACTTCCTTCTGATCGTCATTTTCGACCAAACCGTTGCGTTGGGCATGGTGCGTGTGTTCACCAAACGGGGCATCGAAAAGCTTGGCGAAGCGCTGGAAAAAACAGCTACCGAGCCGCTTGCGGAAGAAGCCTTTCTGGATGTCGAATTCAGTTCGCTCCTCGGGCGTGAACTTGACAAGTCCCTGGGCGATTGACGGATGTTCATCAATTGGGCTGCGAAAGAAATCGTTTTCAAAATCGTTTACTACGGTCCGGCGCTTAGCGGCAAGACTACCAACCTGAAGTACATTTACAATCGCCTTGATCCTGGACTCCGAGGATCGCTGGTCACACTTCAGACCCAGGAGGAACGCACCCTTTTTTTCGATTTCCTTCAGCTGCACCTGGGCGAGGTTTTGGGGCGTAAACCCCGCTTCAATCTTTACACCGTGCCCGGTCAGTCTTACTACGCTTACAGTCGCAAAATCATCCTGAACGGTGCCGACGGTGTTGTGTTTGTGGCGGATTCTCAACGTTCGCGCATCGAGGACAACCTGGAGTCCCTTCTGGACCTTGAGGAACGGCTAATCGAACAGGGAAGAACTCTGCAGCGGATCCCCTTTGTGATCCAGTACAACAAACGGGATCTGCCCGACGCGGCACCGGTCGACTGGCTTCAACAGAAACTCAACTACTACAGCTTCCCGCAGTTTGAGGCGGTTGCCACGGAAGGGCGGGGGGTGATGGAAACTCTCCGCCGCGTTCTTCACGCTGTGATCGAGAATGTGCAGGCTCGACCGACGCTGAAGGAACGAGTGGTGTAACCTCCCGCAGCGTGGCTTCCGTGTAATCAACGATCTGGTTCCGAAGATTGGCGGTTGGCCGGGTGAACGGTTGTGCGGGGCGAGGCTTTTGTGGACTTGCGCTTCGGTGCAGCGTCTGTGGGGGTACGAGATCGCTGGAGTGCATCAACCGGAGCAAAACTTCGGCGGTGGGGAAACGCAAGTTTGGAGCTCAGCATGCTTGACGTAGAAACGTCGCCGCAGGCGATGATCGAACGGAGAATGGCGGAAGTCATTGCTCTGGGCAACTACGAGGCGGCTTACCTGTTTTCGCAAGAAGGGCTGCCGATGGCGCAGGCCAGAAAAGAGGCCAGGGAAGAAACGCCGCTGGTTGAAATTTCCATGCTCCTGCGGGAGGTGCGCAACACGGCTGCGGAAATTGGTGGCCTCTCGCGTTTGCGCGAGATCGTGGTTGAGGGTGAGAACCGGAAGATGGTGTTCCGTTTTTTCCAGGCTTTTAACCAGGAAGTCGTGCTCGTTGTGGTTGTGCCCAAGGGCAAAGCTTACCGCCAGCACACGAACAGACTCGAAAAAATGATTGCCGCTTTTTCAGTGGATTGAGTTTGCCGGTTGGTTTGTACACCTTCAGGGGGGTTCGCCGTACCTTCCTTCGCTGCCATCCGAAACATCTGAGTTTGCGCGAGCGGGCTAATGGATCGAGCACTCAGCCGACTTTCCGTCTTTTCCTGGGCACTCTACGACCTCGCCAACACGATTTTCTCGATGAACATCGTGTCGCTGTACTACTCGCTCTACGTCGTCAACGTGATGGGGGGCACCGACGCCACGTACGGCGACGCCAACAGCCTCTCGATGCTTCTGATGTTTTTGACGGCTCCGCTTCTCGGGGCAATTTCGGATCAGTTCGGTCGACGCAAACCATTTTTGGTGGCGTCGACCCTGGTGTGCGTGACCCTGACCTTCTTCCTGGGGACCTCGGCGCTCACGCTTTCGCTTGCACTTTTCGTGTTCGCGAACTACGCTTTCCAGGCTGGGTTGATCTTTTACGATTCCCTTCTCGCGGACGTGAGTACCGAGGAAAATCGCGGCCGCGTGGGAGGGCTCGGAATTGGACTGGGCTACCTGGGGTCCTTCATCGGGGTGGGATCCGGACTCCTGTTGCTCGACCGAATTGGCTACCCTGGCATGTTTCGTCTCACCGCGGTGCTGTTCCTCGTGTTTGCTGTACCTTGTTTTCTGTTTGTCAAAGAGCAACCGAAACCCAGATCCAGGAGCGGTCGGCGGAAGGTTGTGGGGGCTTTTCGTCAGGTTTTTGCGACGCTTCGACACGTGCGACAGTATCGCGACCTCCCTCGTTTCTTGCTTGGCCGTTTGTTCTACGCGGACGCTGTGAACACCGTCATCGTCTTCATGGGGATCTACGTGACGAACGAGGTCGGGTTCACCGAAACGCAGGCACAGGTTGTGCTGCTGGTAGCCGTGGCCGCGGCGGTGGTCGGTGGCTTTCTCTGGGGGATCGTGGTGGATCGAACCAGCCCCAAGCGCAGTTTGGACGCCGTGTTGCTGCTCTGGATGGTTGACCTGCTGGCTGCTGCTGCGATTGCCTACCTGCACTTGCCCTCCTGGCTGTTCTGGATTGTGGCGTGCCTGGCGGGGATTGCTCTTGGGGGAACTTGGGCTGCAGATCGGCCTCTGATGCTTCGCCTCGCACCCCCCGAGTACCTGGGGGAGTTCTACGGGCTTTACAGCATGGTCGGTCGGTTCGCCAATATCACAGGGCCCTTCCTGTGGGGTGTCATTGTGGACCGCCTCGGCTGGGGACGCCCTGCTGCGATCCTGTACCTGCTTGGATTTGTCCTGCTGAGCTACCTTGTCCTTCGACCCGTAGACGATTCGCCCCGTGATCCGTCCCGTAACAGGGACCCGCTGCAACCGTTGAGCCACTCTCTTTCTCCGCCGGACGGACAAAATTCACCGTAACCCCGATTACGTTTCCGCAAAAGCTCGCCCGTGTCCGTAAATGTCGCAAGACTCTGGAGTGGGGACACTGGGTGGGACCTTCCGGCTACTGTTTCAGGGTAAGCAGGGTGTGGTCGAGCTGTGCGCGGAGGGGAGGCGTTGGACTGGCTTGCCCAGTAGCCAGGACACGAGTGAAATAAGCAGGGCTGCCTTGCCACGATTTTCAGGAGGAAAGATGCTGCCTCTTCGTGTTCTGTTGGTGGGGCTGGAACCGCGCTTGTCGATTCCGGTCAGTGAGAAACTGAAACAGGACGGCCACGAAGTTGTTACCGCCAGGCGAGGCTTTGGAATGGAAGGACCCTTGGCGGAGGGCGTGGACCTTGTTGTTGCCGATGGGGATGCGCTGACGTCCGGGAATTTTGCAGAGATGCTCCACTCTTTTGTGCCCAGAACGGCCACCGTGCTCCTCTCCGACCAGGCTCAAGCAACGCTGCAGGAAGTAGCCGAAGGGCGCGAAAACGGCGCGATCCATTTTCCTCGCGGGGTGGACCCAGGAGTGCTGGCCGAGTCTGTACGCCAGCTTGCTGAGAAGCGCGCCCTGGACCTGGCCAACCAATGGCTGTACGAACGCCTCTCGGACTACTACGGCCTTGACGGGATCGTCGGAACGTCAAAAGTGCTGAAGAAGATCCTGGCAAAGGTTGAAAAAGCGGCCAACACAGGCGATCCTGTCCTGATCACTGGAGAACCTGGTACCGGCAAGAAGTTGCTTGCCAGTGCCATCCATCTTTCCGGCATGTGGCGGTTGAGACCGCTTGTCCTGGTGAGTGCGTCGGAATTTGCGGGGTTGCGTCTTCCCTTTTTGGAGGAACCTCAGGTAGTCCCTGGGAACGGTTTCCACGGCCGCAAGAAAGACGTCGAAGAACTCTGCCGTGGCGGTACTCTTCTCGTAAACGAGGTGGCCATGCTCCGGCCGGCGGGGCAAAAACGCCTGTTGCGGCTACTGGAGTACGTGGAACACAACCAGGAAAACCTGAGGGAAAGAGGCATTCGCGTGATTGCCACAACGCGGCACAATCTGTGGGACGCCGTGAGCCGCGGGCAGTTCGACGAAGAACTCTACTTTCGCCTCAGCGTCTCACCCATTCACATCCCGCCGCTTCGGGAACGGCGTGAGGACATCCCGATCCTTGTGGAACACTTCATCTCCAGCTTCTCAAACGACATGCAGAAGCCGGTCTTCGGTGTGTCGGCGGAAGTCATGCGAATTTTCGTCAGTTACGCGTGGCCAGGAAATGTTCGGGAACTCCGCAATGTGATCGAAGGTGCTGTGCTCCGCTGCAGCGGTCGCAGGATTGAAGTCGGCGATCTCCCTGAGCATCTGTTGCAGCCTGGCGAGCGCGACGCAGCGTTCCTGCACCTTCACTCGCTCGCACTGCGCGAGGCGGAAGCTACGTTAATCAAAATCGCCCTCGAGAAGACCGGCTGGAACCTTTCCCGGGCTGCCAGCTTGCTTGGAATCAGCCGGGGAACGCTGTACAGCAAGATGGACCGCTACGGGCTTCGGCCAACGAACGGCCGTCAGTTCCGCCGCGTGGCTTCCACCAGCGCCAAGGCGGCAGCAACTTCCGCCTGAGTTCCGGGCAGAGCCACGATGTGTGTCGCTCCGGACCCGGTGGCAGGCAACCTCTGCCCGCTGCAAGGGGGCTTGTTTGGGTTTTACGTGCTTGGCCCTGGACGCCTACGCCGTGCTGGTGGGAACAGCGGCGTAGTTGTACTTTTCCAGCTAATCCCTCCGTAAACCTACTGGTGCTGCCCCCGGGGCTTTGGGGAGTCGACGACGAGGGGGACAGCGTCCAGCTGCGGGACCGCCGGAAACGCCAGGACTTTTGAACGGTCGCCGGTTTTGCACTCGTTTTTTCCTCCCTGCTGGGGCAATTGCCTTGCCTCACATTTGTCTGCGTCTCCAAATGAAACAGGTTAGTGCACTCACGCCTTTGGCGACAGGCTTCGCCTTCACCCCGAAAAGTGGTACAGCAATTGTAACGAACAAAGTGCACGGTCTGGCGGTTGGTAGCGCCTTGTTTCGTGCCCGGAATGGCAGGCGGTCACCGGACACCGCTTTCGCTGATTCTTGCGTTTGAACAAATCCCCATTTCAGGGGAAGTGCAACCTCTTGCCCGGTCCTCGCCAGACTGGAGAGGTGTGGAAACCGGTTAGACGGAGTGGAGCCTCGATGCCGAAGAAGAAACACGTTGTTGCTTACCGATGCGTTCGGGAGGATGCTTTCTGGGCCTACGCAGAAGCAAAAGGCTTCGCGATCGACTTTGTCGATTCGGAAGCGGAGCTTGTGCAGGCCATCAAGTCTTCTCGCTGCGGCGTGATCGTGACTACGGACAGCAGCGGCTGGAATGAGGCGGTACGGGCCGTTCCGGGTGTTTCTGCCGGACCTGCCGTGTTCCTTCTGCCCCTTTCTTCGAGGCGTGTCCACGTGGTCGACGTGGAGACCAACGAGGCGATTCCTGGGCCTGTGACGTACTACGAGCTCGTTGAGGTTCTGGACGAGGCCTGTTTGAAGTGCAATTCGCAGTCGCGCCAGGACCCCGGCGGGGATCTCCGTGAAAGGCTGAACGGTTTGCTCAGGGGAAGCGACCGCAGCCGGGCGGAAAAGCAAACGTGGCTGGAGAGCACCCGGCGGGAGCTGGAAAAGTTCGTTGCAATCCTGGAAGGGGAAGCCCCGGAAGTGTCGGGGTTTTTAAAGCAAGGGGCCGCCCCTGGCAGGCACGCGAGCGGTTCTGGCTGTTGAGCGCGCAGGAAACGGTGAAATCGCAGGTCAAAAAGCGGTTGGTTAGGCGTACCCGACGTGTTTCGGATTGCTTCTACCCCACGACGCAGACGCAGGTGCTGAGGGTGGCGTAGCAGAGCGCCCGTGTGCGGAGGGGATTTGCATCTCCCTGGGAGGGGAAGCGACGGACTTTGTGCGGCGAAACAGACGTCGCACTTAAGCTGCAACCCAGGGAGGTCACTCAACGATGATCAGTTACCGGCGACACCGGTTTGTCGCTTCTTACCAGGTTTTCGACGCGGCAGTGATTCTCGCCGCCTCCGTGCTGGCCAGTACAGCTACATCTTTGCTTGGACGGGCCACGCCCTTGCAGTGGCCGCCTTCCGCGAGCGGGGTGGCTTTTCTGCTGAGTACCCTGGTGGGATTTCTTGTTGTTTTCGGGTCGAACGGACTCTACCTGTCGCGCCGTTTGGAGCAGGACCACGGTGAGGCGAGGCAGCTGCTGAAAGCCACTGCGCTGGGAACCGTGTGGTCGGCCGCACTGGCCACTTTCCTTGGCCTTTCAGCAGTCGGGTGGGTGTACCTGTTGTCTTTCGGCGGACTGGCTTTTGTGGGCACCGTTCTGGCGCGAAAACTGGCACGCCGCGCTTTGCGACGGGTTCGTTTGCGGGGAAGGAACTTGCGGCACGTGGTGATTGTAGGCAGCGGCCGGCGCGCTGAGCGCTTGCTAGCAAAGTTACGCTCACGGCCCGATTTCGGTTACCACATCAAAGGCTACGTGGACAACCGGGTAGGATCCGCGCTGGACGGACTGCCGTACCTTTGTAACACTTCGGATTTCGGTCGCTACCTCGTCGACAACGTGGTCGATGAAGTTTTCATCACGCTTCCGATCAAGTCCCACTACGAGGAAATCCGCCAGATTCTCGCTGTGTGTGAGGAGCAAGGCGTTCTTGTGCGCATCCCGTCGGATCTCTTCGATCTCAACCTGGCGAAAACGACGTCCGCAGACCTGGACGGTACGCTCATCCTGACCCTGTACACAGGTTCCGACCAGCACCTCTACCACATGTGGGCGAAACGGACAATTGACGTCGTTGTGTCCGCACTGTTGTTGATTCTGCTTGCCCCGGTTTTCCTTCTGGCGGCTTTGCTCATCAAGCTCACTTCTCCGGGCCCTGTTTTCTTCAAACAAAAGAGAATGGGTTACAACAAACGTATTTTCGAAATCTACAAATTCCGCACGATGGTTGTCGACGCCGAGCGGCGGCAGGCTGAGTTGGAAGACAAAAACGAAGTTCCTGGCCCCGTTTTCAAGATGCAGCGTGACCCTCGAGTGACCCCTGTCGGTCGCTGGCTGCGAAGACTCAGCATCGATGAATTGCCCCAGCTCATCAACGTGTTGAAGGGCGACATGAGCCTTGTGGGCCCACGTCCGCTGCCACTCCGGGATGTTAGTCGGTTTGATCAGGACTGGGTCCGACGACGTTTCAGTGTGCGGCCAGGCATCACGTGTTCGTGGCAGGTTTCCGGAAGGAGCGAGATCCCCTTCGATCAGTGGATGCGTCTTGATCTGGAGTACATCGACAATTGGTCGCTGGGACTGGATCTGCGGATTCTCCTCAAAACGGTTCCTGCTGTGTTGCGCGGCACCGGGGCAATGTAGCCGTTGTTGGCTCGGGACGCGGTTCCCTCGGCCCGACGACCTGCACGAGCTCGGTAGCCAACCCGCAAAATGGGTTTTGGCAATGCCACTCTTCGCAGGAAATCGGCTGTTTCAAGCCGGAAGTGTGTGTCATTCTTTTCGTTCCCCACGGCACAGCGCGTCGGTTCTTCGGAGGCTCCCGCGGCGACGTGCACCAGTGGTTGACTCAGCTGCAGGGGGACCGGCACTTCAGAAACTTTACGCGCTGTTCCACGCCGTGCACCGGAAACAGTGAAACAACCTTTCTCGGCTGAAGTGTGCGCCATCATGACGGTGTTGTGGGCATCTACCCGAATTTCTGTGCACTTTTTGGCGGTTTTCACTTGACTCAAGTGAAAGCTTTTCTTATTTTGTTGTCGCTTTGTGATACAGGTCACGGTTGGTCCTTAGAGGGGGAGGCGACGGGCAGGGAACACCAACTGTGAGGACCGGGCCATGGAAGGCGAGGGTACCGGGGCACAAGCTACCGTACTCGTCGTTGACGACGAGCCGCTTACCCGTGAACTCATTACCCGTTTTCTCAAGCGCGAGGGCATTGCCTCGGACGTTGCCGCCTCCGGGCGAGAAGCGTTGCAAATGCTACAGCACCACGGCTACGATGTGGTGTTGGCCGACATTCAGATGCCCGACATCTCGGGAATTGAACTCTACCGACGAGCCAAAGCGTTCTCGCCTGACACGGCTTTCATCATGGTCACGGGATTTTCGGACACAGACACGGCCGTTCAAGCTTTGAAGCTGGGGGCGTTCGACTACCTGCTTAAGCCGCTGAATCTGGACGAACTCGGGCTGTCCGTGAGGAAAGCCCTCGAAAAGCGGCGGATGGAGCGCGAACTTCAGTTGTACCGTGAGGCGCTGGAGAACAAGGTCGTGCGCCGCACGGAAGAGCTGATCGACCGATCGCGCCAACTGCGCCGATTGCTCCTCAGTACCATCCAGACACTGATTTTCACCTTGGAAGCTAAGGACAAGTACACGGAGGGACACTCGCGCCGTGTGGCGCAAATTTCCGCTTTTCTGGCTGAGAAGCTCGGTTTTTCTTCCCCCGAAGTACGAAGAATCGAACTGGCTGGACTCCTGCACGACATCGGTAAAGTAGGGGTACACGAGCAGCTCCTTTTGCTTCCGCGACCCCTGACGGAGGAAGAATTCGCGCAGATCCGCATCCATCCTGAACTGGGGGCTCGCATCGTGGAACCGCTTGACGAACTGAGCGACCTGGTTCCCGCGATCCTCAGCCACCACGAACGGCTGGACGGCAGCGGCTACCCGCAGGGCCTCACAGAGGACAGCATTTCGCTTGAGGCAAAGATCGTTGCCGTGGCAGATGCCTACGAAGCCATGACGTGGATTCGACCCTACCGCAAACCTCTTTCCAGCGAAATGGCCATCGAGCGCCTGCGCGCGTCAGCCGGTCAAAAGTTCGACAAACGCATCGTGGATCTGCTGGACCGGTGGCGGGACCAACTGGATGCGATCATCCACGCTCCTACGGAGCCGTCGATGGCAAAGTAACGTCCACGACCCGGCGGGCCTCGGAGGAAGGCGCTGCAGGCGCGCTCTTCGAAGGCGAAAGGACTGCTTTGCAGCCCCGGGTCCGCGTTTTGTGTCCGGGAAAGGATGGTCTCTCTCGTGCGGACTTGCCTTTTGTGGGGATGCCGCTCCACCTTTCTGCGAAAGAAACTGGAGGCCGCTCCTGCCTGGTGCGAGAGCCTGGTAGTGGCCGTGTGTGCTTGCGCCGAAGTGTGTACCGCGTCACGCGCCGTGGGGACGAAGGTGGGCCCGGTACTTGCGCACAGCCTCTTTCGCGTTTGCCATAAATGTCACATCCCTTCCACGAGTCTTCCCCGTTGCTTTTCAGTGCAACGCTTTGTTTTCATTTGAGAAAAACAGCCTGCATCCGAAGGTAAAAGGGTTGACATTGCAGGGGCAAATCTTTATATTCGGACGGTCTCGATTGGGTTTAGCCAGGCGAGAGTGGCGGAACTGGTAGACGCGCTAGACTTAGGATCTAGTGCCCGAAAGGGCATGGGGGTTCGAGTCCCCCCTCTCGCACTACTGACCCGGTTGGAGTCCGGGATTCAGAATCCACAAAACAAGCACGTCTAAGCCTTGACAAAACCGGAAAGGTCAGAAACTTCGATGCCAGAAGACTACACAGCAGAGGTTCTGGAACTCGACGGTGCAAAACGGGCCATCGAGCTCACGTTCCCTGCCGCTAAGGTGGATTCGGAGCTCGAGCAGCGACTACAAAGTCTACGAAGGCGGGCGAAGATCCAGGGGTTTCGCCCGGGCCGCGTGCCGATGAGCCTGATCAAGAAGATGTACGAGAGATCAGTTCTCGAAGACCTCGCTGAAGAGTTGGCGCAGGATGTTTACTCCGAAGTCCTGGACGAGCACAAGCTGCATCCAATCAGCAGGGCGCAGGTCAGCATCGCCGAGTACAAACCGGGTCAGCATCTAAAGGTTCGGATTGAGTTCGAAGTTGCTCCCGAGATCGGCGAAATTGACCTTTCGGAGCTCGAAGTCGAGCGAGTGAACATTCAGGTTACGGATGAGGATGTCGAAACCGCGTTGAAACAACTGCAGCGGCGGGAAACCGTGCTGATGAACGTCGAAGATGGTGCCCAGCCCGGGGACATCATCAAGGCGAAGTTCAGAGAGCTGGACAGCTCCGGTGTGCCGCTGGTTGGCCGCGGCGAGCAAGCCCAGGTAATCCGAATTCCTAACGACACCGACAGGCCCGATTCGATTGCGCGACAGCTCGAGGGTGTAAAAGCCGGTGAGACACGGCAACTTCGGTTCGTGGAAAGGAGCGGCTCCTCTGCGGAGGGCGAGAGCGCGGAGCGGGAGAGGGTCTTTCAGGTTGAGGTCGAGGAGGTCCAGAGGGAAGAAGTTCCGGAGTTGGACGACGAGTTTGCGAAGGATGTTGGTGATTTTGAGACGCTGGACGAATTGCGCGAGCACGTTCGGCGACAGCTGGAGGTGGAAGCGGCCCAAACCTCTCGTGAGCTTTTCATCCGGAACCTGAAGAACGAGCTGGTGAAAGCGGTGGACGTGGCCGTTCCTGAGAGTGTGCTGAAGAGGGCACTCGAAGCCGCCGTGGAGAATGAGCGCAAACGTCATCCGGACCGGCCACGCAGCCGTGAGGAAATTGAGCGCGAGATCCGGCCTGACGTGATCTGGATGCTGAAGTGGTCGTTGATCCGGGACCATCTGGTCAAGGAGCTTGGACTGAGCGTCAGCGACGACGACGTGGACATGGAAATCGAGGAGATGATCAAGGCCAATCCAGACCGGGCGGAGGAGATTCGCCAGCGCTACGCGTCCGACGAGGCGCGGAGCGACCTGCGCTACGACTTGGAAGAGGCCAAGTTGCTCGACACGGTCGCTTCGAAAGTCAAGATTCGAGAGACAACCACGTCCTTCTACGTGGAATCAAAGGTGGAAACCCCAGCAGTAGAGGAGAGCGAAGAAGGCGCTGCTTTGGAAGAAAAGGAGAGCCGGGAGAGCGGCGTCGTTGTTCCGTAACGCATGCTACGAGGTGAACGACTGAAATGGGACTTGTACCGATTGTTGTAGAACAGACGGGTCGGGGCGAGCGCGCGTACGACATTTTCTCACGTTTACTCAAGGAACGAATCATTTTCATTGGCACGGCCATTGATGACGCAGTGGCCAGCCTTGTGATTGCGCAAATGCTCTTTTTAGAAGCCGAAGATCCGGAGAAGGACATTTACCTGTACTTGAACACTCCTGGCGGCTACGTAACCTCGGGGCTGGCGATCTACGACACCATGCAGTACATTCGACCCGACGTGGCCACCATTTGCATGGGGCAGGCGAGCAGCATGGGAGCACTGCTGCTTGCAGCAGGAGCACCAGGTAAACGTTCGGCGTTGCCTCATTCGCGAATCATGATTCACCAGCCGCTGGGTGGTGCTCAGGGTCAGGCGACGGACATCGAGATCCACGCGCGGGAAATCCTGACGTTGCGGGATCGGCTGAATCAAATTCTCTCGGAACACACGGGCCAGCCCATCGAGAAGATCGCCAAAGACACTGACCGCAATTTCTTCATGTCGGCCGAGGAAGCGAAGGAGTACGGCATCATCGACGAAGTGCTGGTGAGGAAAGCTTCCGACAAGAAAAAGTCGAAGTGATCGGGGACCCTCATGACTAAGACCGGGCGGCAGCGGCAACGGCGCCAGATTGTTTGCAGCTTCTGCGGCAAGAGCGCAGAGCAAGTAGAAGCGATGGTCTCAGGGCCAGATGTTTACATTTGCAACGAGTGTGTACGGAGTGCGGCCGACATCATTCGCGACAGCCAGCGCCGCAGGGTCAGTCTTGGGCGGAGCAGGCTGCCCACACCGGAGGAGATCAAGCGCGAACTCGATGATTACGTCATCGGTCAGGAGCAGGCCAAGAAGGTTGTCGCTGTAGCGGTTTACAACCACTACAAGAGGATCGAAGCATCGGATCCCTTTGACGAAGTCGAAATCCAAAAGAGCAACATTCTGTTGATTGGCCCCACGGGCACCGGCAAGACGTTGATTGCCCAAACGCTGGCGCGTTTCCTCCACGTTCCATTTACCATTGCTGACGCCACGACACTTACAGAAGCCGGCTACGTCGGCGAGGACGTGGAAAACATTCTGGTGCGCTTGCTACAAGCGGCAGATTACGACGTGGAGCGGGCTGAGCAGGGCATCGTCTACATCGATGAGATCGACAAGATCGGTCGGAAAAACGGGAACCCGTCGATTACGCGCGACGTGTCGGGGGAAGGCGTACAGCAGGCGTTGTTAAAGATCCTCGAAGGAACCGTGGCGGCGGTTCCTCCCAAAGGTGGTCGAAAGCACCCAGAGCAAAACCTGATCAACATTGACACAACGAACATTCTTTTCATCTGCGGTGGCGCCTTCGAGGGTCTCGAGCACATCGTCAGTGCCCGCATTGGGAAGCGAGAGGTAGGTTTTGGCGCCGAAATTCACGGCAAGAAAGACAAGTCGATTGGCGAGGTTCTGAAGCACGTGGAACCCGAGGACCTGTTGCGCTACGGGCTCATCCCTGAACTGGTTGGACGGCTGCCGGTGATTTCCACGCTGGAAGAGCTCGACGAGGAGTCGATGATCAAGATTCTCTCGGAGCCGAAAAACTCGTTGATTCGCCAGTACAAGCGTCTGCTGGAACTGGACGGCGTAGATCTTCAGTTCGAGGATGAGGCGCTTCGGGAAATTGTCCGGCTGGCCATGAAGCGGGGAACAGGCGCCCGGGGGCTTCGGGCCGTGATGGAACAGGTAATGCTGGATGTGATGTTTCAGATCCCGTCGCGTCGCGACGTGAAAGCGGTACGGATTACCCCAGAGGCCGTACGAGGCGAAGCTGAGCCAGAGGTTGTGTACCGGGAGGTACGGCGTCGGGCGTAGTGCCGTGGGGAACGGAAGCCGAAAGCAGTCAGGGAACGCCACGGTTTTGGGGTGCCGTTCTGAAGCGCGGGTACGTTAGGCGACGACGCCGCAGGGGAACAGGCCAGGACAGACAGCGAATTTTCCAGAGAAATCTTCCGCGTCCGTTGGGTACCAGGGAGGTGGGAGATTTTTTCATTTGGGCTTTTCCGTTGAACATGGGGTACGTTAAGACAGCGTAAAGGAGGTGTATCCGGCGGGTTCAGCGTGAAGCGAGTTGGAGTAGGGATTCATCCAAAGGGCTTCTGCGCCAGAAGGAAAGCGGCCAGAGGCCGATAATCAAGCAGAAGTCCGTCATCTCGGTGGAAGGAGCGAAAAGAACGGGCTGGATGGCACGGAACGGAAGGAAGTATTTGAGAGGTGAAGGTACGCTGTGGCTGAGAAGCGAAAAACAATCGAAATCCCGATGGTCGAAGACTCCGATCAAGAACAACTGGAAGAGCAGTTTGACGAATTCCCTGTGATGTCGCCGTCGCAGGGGGAAGACGAGGAACCCGTTCAGATCAGCGAGCGATTGCCCATTTTGCCGCTGAAGGATGTTGTGGTTTTCCCGCGCATGATCATCCCTCTGCTGGTTGGCAGGGAACGCTCGGTGCGAGCGATTCAGGAAGCTGCGAACGGCGATCGCATCATTCTTTTGCTGGCGCAAAAGGACGAGCAGCAAAACGAACCCAAGAAGGATGACTTGTACCGCATCGGTGTGGCGGCTCGTGTGCTGCAGGTGCTGAAGTTGCCGAACGGGCTCCTGAAGGTGCTGGTGGAAGGACTGGTTCGCGCCCGTGTGCGTCGGTTTCTCCGCAACCAGGAGTATTTCAGCGCCACTCTGGACGTGATTCAGAAGACGGACCGAATGACGCCCGAACTGGAAGCCACAGTTCGCCACGCCAAGACGCTGTTTACCCAGTACGTCAAGCTTCACCGGGAGATCCCGGAGGAGGTTCTGATTTCGCTGGAGCAGATTACCTCCGCCCAGCATTTGGCCGATTTCATGTCAGCGCATTTGATGCGCGACGTTGCGACCAAACAGGTGTTGCTCGAAGCGCCTACACTAATGGACCAGTTTTTGGCTTTGCTGGAGGTGCTCGAGTCCGAAAAGCAGATCCTGGAGCTTGAGAAAAACATCGAGGAGCGGGTGCGCAGTCGGATTCAGCGCTCCCAGCGTAACTACTACTTGCAGGAGCAAATGCGGGCCATTCAGGAAGAGCTGGGCGAGGAGGCCGAAGCCGACACTGAACTGGCCGAGTTGCGCAAGAAGATTGCGGAAGCGGGCATGCCTGAAGAAGTCGAGCAGAAAGCGCTGGACGAGCTCGACAAAATCCGCAAAACACCACCCATGTCGCCCGAAGCGACCGTTTCGCGCAACTACCTGGACTGGTTGCTCTCCGTGCCGTGGAAGGATCGCACCGAAGACAACCTGGACATCGACGAGGCAAAGCGGATTCTTGACGAAGACCACTACGGCTTGAAGAAACCGAAGGAGCGGATTCTCGAGCACCTGGCTGTACTGAAGCTCGTGGGCCGCATGAAAGGGCCAATCCTTTGCCTTGTGGGGCCCCCGGGCGTGGGTAAGACCTCCCTGGGGCGATCGATTGCGCGGGCCATGGGGCGCAAATTCGTGCGCGTGTCCCTGGGTGGTGTGCGCGATGAAGCAGAAATCCGGGGTCACCGCAGGACCTACATTGGTTCGATGCCCGGAAAGATCATTCAGGGGATGAAACGGGCTGGCACGGTGAATCCCGTTTTCCTCCTCGACGAAGTGGACAAAATGAGCGTCGACTTCCGGGGTGACCCGGCAGCTGCTTTGCTTGAAGTTCTGGATCCCGAGCAGAACAAGGCTTTCAACGACCACTACCTCGACGTGGACTACGATCTGTCCGAGGTGTTGTTCATCACTACCGCCAACGTGCGGCACAACATCCCGGAGCCGTTGCAGGATCGAATGGAAATCATTGAACTGCCGGGCTACCTGGAGCACGAGAAGCTTCAGATCGCCCGTGGTTTTCTGGTACCGCGCCAGCTCAAGGAACACGGCCTCAGTCCGGAGCGCGTTCGGTTCACGGATTCGGCAATCCTGCGCCTGATTCGTGAGTACACGCGCGAGGCGGGTGTGCGGAATCTCGAGCGAGAGATCGGTTCCATCTGCCGGAAAGTTGCCAAGGAAGTGGCCAAAGGAAACGGTAAGAAAAGCATCGTGATCACAGGACGCTCGGTGCAAAAGTACCTCGGCATGCCAAAGTACCAGGACACTTCGGCGGAGTCGGAGCCGCTGCTGGGTGCTGCAACTGGCCTCGCCTGGACGCAGTACGGCGGAGAGCTGCTGATGGTGGAGGCGTCCGTGGTGCCTGGCAACAAGGACGTGATTCTCACCGGGCAGCTTGGTGAGGTGATGCGTGAATCAGCTCGGGCTGCGCTCACCTACGCACGCGCCAACGCCGAACGTTACGGAATTGATCCGGCTGTGTTCGACAAATCGGAAATCCACGTGCACGTGCCGGAAGGCGCGATTCCGAAGGATGGCCCGTCGGCCGGGGTGACCTTGGCTACGGCGCTGATTTCGGCCCTGTCCGGGCGTCGCGTTCGGCCCGATGTGGCCATGACCGGAGAGATCACGCTGAGGGGTAACGTACTGGCCGTCGGCGGGTTGAACGAGAAACTGCTGGCCGCTCAGAGGGCAGGCATTCGGTGTGTGGTTGTCCCCAAGAAGAACGAAAAAGAGATCAAAGAACTTCCCACGCCGCTTCGGAAGGGCCTTGAAATCCGGATGGTGGAGCGGATGGACGAAGTGCTGGAACTGGCGTTTGTGGATGGCGCGCCCGCACCTGCAGACAAAGCAGGCAAAACGACCACGAAATCGGCTAAGAGCCGCAGAAAGAAAGCGAAAGCCGCGAAGTCGTGAACGCGACATTTCACAAGGCGGTTGGCAACGCCGAAGAACTTCCCAAGGACGGCCTGCCGGAGGTAGCCTTCGCAGGCCGTTCGAATGTAGGGAAGTCCAGTCTCATCAACACGCTACTCGGGAAAAAACGGCTGGCGCAGACGAGTTCCACCCCAGGAAAAACGCGCACGATCAATTTCTACCGGGTGGAAGAAAAGCTGTACCTGGTGGATTTGCCCGGTTACGGCTTTGCGAAGGTTTCCGAGGCCATGCGGCGGCAGTGGCGCCGGCTAATCGAGACGTACTTTGAGACGTCAGAGCAGCTGCGGGGCGCCGTTGTCATCGTGGACGCCAGGCACGAGCCCACTGAACTGGATGTGCAGATGGCCAGGTGGTTAGCAGATCTCCAAATTCCCTTTCTGGTTGCAGCGACAAAGAGCGACAAACTCTCCTCCTCCGCTCTCCAGCGCGCGTTGAAGAAGCACCGGGAAACGTTTCTTGCGCTCGGAGCGCTGGAAGTTCTTCCGTTCTCCGCTGTGAGGAAGACGGGGAAAAAAGAGCTTTGGCAGCGGATCTGGTCGTGGATCAAGAGCTCGGGGAAACAGCGGACGTGACCGGTTGCGGAGGACGCTGGGTTCTCGAGGAAATGTGTGCACTCAAGGGCCGACCAGTTTACTTTTTCCTGTGAAGGGGAGAAATCCCTGAGCCTCTGGGGTACGTACGGGTTTGTACGCGAAAAACTCGTTTGCTTGGGGAGGACGCGCCAAAATTCTCCGTTTGAGACCGGGTGTGTTGCTAAAGCTCACCTGTGGTTCACCTGTTGGAAAGGAAAAGCGAGGCCAGCCTCCTGAAACTTCCGGAGGCCGGCCTTAGCCCCCTTTGAATGGGTACTACCCCCCGTTTGGCGCATGACGGCTTTGAGGGTTGGACAGCGGGGTTTTGGTCCCCCTTTTCCTTTTGTCCCCCCTTCAGTTCTTCTTTTTACAACCACTGTGCCAGTAGAGGCCATTCGAAGAGTCGAATCACAGGTCAAAGGGTGATTGGATTGTGTGAGGAATAACAAGCATTTACGCTCTTTTTGTAGCGGCTCCGAAGACGCACCTGAATCAGTATTCATTCCTGGTTTGGTTTTTGAAACATTTTCTCGCTGTCGTCGTTGCGTTTTTAACACAGTCGTTTGTGGGGCGAGGCGTGCGAGTGCTGCGAATGTCTCAAAAAGTCTTTGAAGCTGCCACGGGGCGACCACGGCAGATTGGTTCAAACGTTCCCTCGGCCGCGGTGGCTGGAGGAAAGCGCCCCTCCTGCGCTCGTTTGCGAGAGTTGGGCGCTGTGACGGCAGAAGGCTTGCGAGTGCTCTGGGCGAAATCAGGTGTCCTCATCGGTGTGGTCGGCTGCTGTGGAAAAGAGCCGTTTCGGTTTCTTGGGAAGCAATTTCGCTAACCGGTGTGGTCCGTAGCTGGCCAGAATGGTCGAGAGTTCCTGTCGCAACCCGAAGGGAAGTGAGCTCATGTCTGTTGCCGTGTGGTGCCGAGGATCCTACGGCTGGATGGTGTGTCCGTCGACTCCGGAGGAAGAACTCCCGGATGATCTGCAGGCCGAAATTCTGCGCGCCTGTCTGGATCGAGGGGCGAACAGGTGGGCTGTTGGTTTTGACCACCGTTCGGGAGCTCGTAGCTGGGCGGAACGGCTCGCCACTGAGCTTGCTACGCGCGGCCATAACGTGGTCCTGGCGACGCAGGCTTGTCCTCTCGCGGGACCGGCCCTTGCAATCCAGCTGGGGACAGCTGAAGCCGCACTGGTAGTGACTGGGCTCTCGGAACCGGTTGATTGTACGGGCATCGTGGTGATTCCTGTCAGCAAAAGTCCGAGACTTCCCCAGCGCGTAGGTGCTGCGCACGCTCAGGATGCGGCAGCCGACAGGGTTTCCAGGAGAGATTTCCGCAGCGATCTCTTGAATTTCTACCGCGGGTTGGCTCGGACGCGCGAGCTACGCAGTGCGCAGTTGCAGGTGTTGATCGACGCGAACGGCGGGGTCGGGGACCGTCTGCTGGAGGAAGTTCTGCGGGACAACGTGGCGCGCGTGGCCACAATCTACGGGTTGCCGCTCCCGACGTTCTACAACCGACCGGTTCTGCCACAGGGGAGCGATCTGTTCGAGCTGTCTTTACAGGTGGGGCGAGGCAAGTGGCATCTTGGGATTGCCCTCAGCGGTGGCGGCGAGGCGCTGGCCGTCGTGGACGAAAAAGGTACGCCCGTTGACCCGGGCGATCTCCAACTACTGCTGCTCGAAAGCGCGCTTCGGCAAAGAGCGCAGACCACTGTGCTGGTTTCCGAGGGGGTGACCCGGCGGGCGGAGCGTCTGGCTCGGCAGGAAAGGGTCACGTTGAGACGAGTGACGGCCGGAATGTGGGGCGTGTCAGCCGCTGTGGCTACGGAAGGTTCTGACGGACGAATCGGCTTGGGAGAACTTGGGCAACTACTGACGGGGAAGGTTTCGGTGCCTGACGGGATCTTCTCAGCTTTGGTGCTTCTGCAGGGGCTGGCCAGAAAACGAGTTCCGCTGAGCGAATGGGTTGAAGACGTGCGACGCCGCTTGGGCCGGAGCAGATTGGTCTGGCGGCTCATGCCGCACGATGAGGCATCCGGTAGGCGCCTCACGAACTTCGACGTGCTCGAAGTTCCCGGTTTCGGCAGGCTGGAAAAAGTCCTGCAGGTCGAACTCGGAGACACGCAGATCGAAGCGAAGTGGACTGCGGATAAGGGCGACGTCTGGATCTGGATCCTCGGTAGTGCTGGGCGTTTACGTGTCTTTGCGGAGGCGCCCGAAGCAGGAGCGGCTGAGGCCTTGCTGGGCAGGGTGGAATCGCTGCTCCAGTAGTGCGCGGCTGAGGTCGCGACCACGTGAGAAAGCAGCGGCGACCGGCGGAAGCGTGTGAAAGGACAAACCCTTACCGGATCGAACGAAACAGCGGGCCAGTGCTGCGAGCTCGCTGTTCGGGTTGCGAAAGGGAGCGTCCCGCCTTGAACGCACGAGTCCCCGAAAGAGCGAAAAAGAAAAGGCCAGCTCCGCTTGCGCCGTCGGAGACCGGCCTTGACCCCCCATCCCAGTTCGTTACCCCCGTTGCCCCCTAACTGCTCCCCCGTGCTTCTTCCCCCTTTCCCCCTGTTGCTGAGCGCCCTCGAAGGTTTGAGGAAACCTTCATCCCCCCTTTTCCCGGAACCACTCCTTCCTTTTACAAGGGTTGTGCCAGCAGAGACCGATTTGCCCTGAAATCCGAGGAACTCGACGGTGGTAAGTCCTTGAAAAACAATTTGACTTCACCAGTTGCCCATTTCACTCTTGTGTCGCGATTGCAATAAATCCGTGCCGGGTTTGCTTTTTGAAACGTCTGGGGCTCTAAATGTCGTCTTTTTCGGACATCAAGCTTTTCAAATTGCAACGAGGAGCGCGCGAGTGGGCGGCAGGACGCATCCGGAAGAGGTACTTGCTTGGACCGGGGGAGCAGAAAATCCCCGAACAGGTGCTCGGAAGGTTCGGATTGTACAAGAACGGGCGACGCTCCTGATGGTGTGGGACGCAGCCGTAGCGACAGTAGGTCGGTGCTGAGTCGGACGGCGCGTTGATCTTGCGAGGTGTAACCCCGAGAACTCGGCTGTGGCCGAATTTCTCGGAGCCCACGAAGTTGCGTTCGGTCTGGCCGTACTGCTAAAGACAACTTTTGACGCTAACAGGACTTTGCTCTTCGGTGAGGTGACCGCTCTGTTTCAGGAGTCGCTGTGCTTGACCCCGGTCCAGCCGAGGGCTGGCGAAGGACCCGACGAATCCGAACTTGCAAGTCCCGCAAAAACGCGCAGCGAAGGCCAACGGGTGCCTGGGCGGCAGAGCTCTTTTTGTGTCAGGAGGCCACAAACGGAAACCCGTTTCGTGCAGAAGACGAGGCACGCCGAGAAAGCGCTGGGGCCCACGCCCCGGAACCCCCCTGTGAACTGAAGCCCGGGAATCTCGCCGACACTGAGGGACCGTCCGCGGGGGAAACGACTTTACCCGGTTTTCCGGACGAGAGCCGGGAGCTTTGCACTGGCAGGTGAAAAACAGACAACCCGTTCAGCACACTGCGTTTGGCTCGAAGATTTGGGACGACCTCGAGCATCGAAACCCGGGATTCGGGGAAACCGTACGGTAAAGCCTGTTTCCACGAACAGCTTGACATTCAGGCGTTCTTTTCCTAAAATGGCAGCGCCATGAGGAAACGGAGAACGCGAGACGAAACGCGCCAGGTGAAGGTTGGCGACGTGCTGGTTGGGGGCGGAGCTCCCGTGTCGGTCCAGTCGATGACGAACACGAAGACCAGCGATGTGGAAGCTACTGTCGAACAGTTGCGCGAGCTTAAGGCTGCCGGTTGCGAAATCGCTCGGGTGTCGGTTCCGGACCGCGCCTCTGCCGAGGCGTTGCCAGTCATCCTGGAGCAGATAGACATCCCCGTCGTGGCGGACATTCACTTCGACTACCGGCTCGCTCTGGCTGCCATTGATGCCGGGGTTGCCAAAGTGCGCATTAATCCGGGCAACATCGGCCGGGAAGACCGTGTTCGCGCTGTACTGGACCGTGCCGCGGAGCGGGGAATCCCCATTCGTGTTGGGGTAAATGCAGGTTCTCTCGAGAAAGATCTTTTGGAAAAATACGGGGGCCCAACACCTGAGGCCATGGTGGAGAGCGCACTTCGTCACGTTGACCTCTGTTACCGGCAGAACTTCTACGACGTCGTCGTTTCGTTGAAGGCCTCGGATGTGCTGACGACAGTGGCCGCGTACCGATTGGCTGCAGAAGAAATGGAGTGCCCTTTGCACCTGGGGATTACGGAGGCCGGCACGCTGCTCACGGGTACGGTGAAGTCATCCGTTGGCCTCGGCATACTGCTGGCGGAAGGGATTGGCGACACAATCCGCGTGTCCCTGACGGCTGATCCAGTTCAGGAAGTCAAAGTCGGCATCGAAATTCTGAAAGCGCTGGGATTGCGTCGGCAAGGCGTGACGATCGTTTCTTGCCCAACGTGTGCAAGGGTGGAGGTGGATCTCATTCCGATCGTAGAGGAGCTGGAAGCGCGGCTGGCTGACGTGAAGACACCCTTGCACGTGGCTGTGATGGGTTGCGCGGTGAACGGTCCTGGCGAAGCCCGTGGTGCGGACGTGGGGGTAGCCTGCGGAAAACATTCGGCGCTGCTCTTTCGCAAGGGACAAATTGTTCGTAAGGTCCGTGAGTCGGAAATCGTGGACGTGCTCGAACAGGAGGTACGTCGCCTTGCCGAAGAAGACGCGTAGAATCGTGTGGGCCGGGAGTCTGAGGCAAAAAGATGCGCTGTGTGCGGCGTCCGTTTTCTGTTTCTAGCCGGACTTCAGCAAATTGAGGCTTTCGTGGATGCACGGGTAGTTCGCTGTGCGGCGGATCGACAATTTCGGACTGCTACAGCCGCGTGTTCGAAGTGATTTTGCACGCAGGAAGCTCGGCTTGCAAGGTGTGGTGCTGTTCCCGGTTTCGGGGAATGGCAAAGCGGTGAACTGAGCGGCGAGGGTGGCCATGGACTGGAAGGATGCCAACGTCCTGATTCTCGGTGGTGCTGGCCTGGTGGGTTCCCAGGTTGCCAGGCAAATTGCGGCGGATCTGAAGCCGCGCATGATCGTCATTGCTGCACTTTACCAGCGGGAGGTGCGAGAAGTCCTCAAAGAGCTTCGCCGCGAGTTTCCCAACGTGACATTCGATGGTTGTTGGGGAGATGTTTTCGTCCGGAAGGAGTTCAGCACCAAGAGCCGGCGCGAGATCCTCGAGAGTTTGGAGAACAGCAAGAAACTTTTCCAAGATGTTTTCGGCGACAAAGACAGAGCGTACAAGGACTCTACCCTGGTCGACATCATTTTGCGCTACCGGCCGGACATCATCGTGGATTCCATCAACACGGCCACGGCCATCAGTTACCAGGACGTTTACACCAGCTCAATTGAAGTGGACAACATTCTGTCTCAAATGGCCTTGCCGCCGGAGAAGAGCAAAGAAGCGCGTGCTTTGGGCAAAGTGAGCGTCAAGAAATTGGAGCTTCTGCTCGTGAGCCAATCCATTCCGCAGTTGATTCGCCACGTGCAACTTCTGTGGGAGGCCATGGTTGAGGCGGGAGTTCGTCTCTACCTCAAGATTGGGACCACTGGTACGGGCGGGATGGGGCTCAACATTCCGTACACGCACAGCGAAGACAAACCCAGTGCAAAGCTGATGACGAAAACGGCCGTGGCCTTTGCGCACACAGGCCTGATGTTCCTGATGGCCCGTACGCCTGGCGGCCCCATTGTGAAGGAAGTCAAACCGGGGGCCATGATTGGCTACCGACGTGTGGACTTTCGCACCGTGCGGCGACAGGGCAAACCCGTGTACATCTACAAAAGCCGTGTCGAGCCGCTTGGCGAGCAGCTCGACCTTTCTTTTCAACCTGACTACGAGGTGAAGGGCGAATTGATGGCTGCCGGTGTGGACACGGGCGAAAACGGGTTTTTCACACTCGGCGAATTCGAGGCCATCACGGCTCTGTACCAGATGGAGTTCGTGACTCCCGAGGAGATTGCCGAGAACGTGGTTCACGAGATTCAAGGGCGCAACACAGGCAAAGACGTCATCGCTGCCGTGGACGGCGCTGTGATGAATCCGAGCTACCGAGCCGGAATCTTGCGAGCGCCGGTTCTCGAGGAGCTGAAAGCGCTGGAAAAGAAAACCGGGACCTGGAGTGTCGCCCTTGGGCAACTTGGTCCGCCGGAGTTGAGCAAACTGCTTTACGAAGCGCACCTTTTGCGTGTCAAGTACAAAACCCTGGAAAACGTGCTTCAGCATTCGGCGGAGGCCTTGTCACGCTCTTTGTTCAACTACGTGCAGAGAAACGAAATTCGAGACACAATTACCTCGATTGGTGTGCCAATCCTTACACCGGACGGCAAACGCTTGATTCGCGGACCCAGGATGAACATTCCGGAATACCGGGGTGAATGGGTGTTGCCCGTAACGCCGGAAGACGTGGACCGCTGGGCGAAGAAAGGTTGGGTCGACCTTCGGCCTGAAAACATGGAAGTCTGGCGGCAACGCTTTAGTCAGATGTTACGTTCGGCAGCGGGACTGACCACAGAAGGTTCTGCAGCCATCACACGCCGCCAGTACCTCTACGACGACATTCGGATTGGGGAAGTGGTGGCGTGGATTTTCAACAACGACCCGGAGATTAAGGGATACCGGATCAAAGCGCTCTAACCGAAATTCTGGAGAATTGACGGTTCTGGCACGTCCTGAGTGGGGGTAAGGCTACGTGTTTCTGCGGTTGATCCTCGACAGGATCAGCACGGAACGGCTTTGATCTCCGACGGACTTGAGCTTCGGCTTGGAAATGGGGAAGAGGGACTGAAATCTGGGAGGACCATGGAAAAGATTGTCGAGTGCGTTCCGAATTTCAGCGAAGGTCGAAACAAAGCCGTCATCGAGGCAATTGCGGACGAAATCCGCCAGACGGAAGGCGTCATGCTTCTGGACGTGGATCCGGGAGCTGCTACCAACCGAACGGTCGTTACGTTTGTTGGCGAGCCGGATGCTGTTGTCGAGGCCGCGTTCCGGGCCATCAAGAAAGCCGCCGAACTCATCGACATGCGCAAGCACCAAGGGGAACACCCACGGATCGGGGCCACTGACGTTTGTCCGTTTGTTCCGGTTTCCGGTGTCACGATGCAAGACTGCGTGGAGTTGGCGCACCGGTTAGGGAAGCGTGTGGGTGAGGAGCTTGGCATCCCCGTTTACCTCTACGAAGAAGCTGCCACTCGTCCGGAACGGCGCAACCTGGCCGACATTCGCAAAGGTGAGTACGAGGGTCTGCCTGAGAAGCTGAAAGATCCGAATTGGACACCCGACTACGGTCCGGCGGAATTCAACCCGAAGAGCGGTGCGACGGTGATCGGCGCGCGTGAGTTTTTGATTGCTTACAACGTGAATCTGAACACACGCGACCGCAAGCTGGCTCAGGAAATTGCACTCAACATCCGCGAGATGGGGCGTGCGAAGCGCGACAAAGACGGGAAAATCATCCGCGACCAGGCAGGCAACATTGTGCGTGTACCGGGCAAGCTGAAAGCGGTCAAAGCTGTTGGTTGGTACATCGACGAGTACGCCTGCGCGCAGGTCTCGATGAACTTGGTGAACTGGAAGGTGACGCCGCCGCACGTGGCCTTCGATGAGATCTGCAAGGAAGCGGAGAAGCTTGGGTTGCGTGTCACGGGAAGCGAGCTGGTTGGATTGATCCCGCTGCAGGCA
Source organism: uncultured Cytophagia bacterium (assembly GCA_964644845.1). GTDB lineage: Bacteria > Zhuqueibacterota > Zhuqueibacteria > Oleimicrobiales > Geothermoviventaceae > Geothermovivens. Next base: position 25,524 of record CAZXXS010000082.1, read on the forward strand.
ATGCTGGCTGCCGGACGCTACTTTCTGGAAAAGCAGGGTAAGTCGCCGGGGGTCCCGGAAGCGGAGCTGATTCGCGTGGCCGTTCAAAGCATGGGAATGAGCGAGTTTGCACCTTTCGACCCGAAGCAAAAAATCATCGAGTACCGGATTCGGGAGCCCCGTGGAGCACTCGCAAATTTGCCCTCGGGCGATTTCGCTGACAGCGTCTCGATGGAGAGCCCAACCCCAGGCGGAGGGAGCGTGGCTGCGCTGGCCGGAGCGCTAGGTGCCGCTCTGACTGCAATGGTGGCCAACCTAACAGTCGGCAAGAAGGACTACGAGGTCAGCTGGGAGACCATGAAAGAGGTGGCGATTAAGGCCCAGAAAAAGAAGGATGCGCTTCTTCGCGCGATTGACCGTGACTCCGAGGCGTTTGACAAAGTGATGGCTGCTTTTGGACTTCCGAAACGCACGGACGAGCAGAAAGCGGAGCGGGAACGTGCCATCGAAGAAGCGACCAAGGGCGCCGCTTCGGTGCCACTGGAGGTGCTGGAAACAGCGGTTTCTGTGCTGGAATTGACCCGTTCAGTCGCGGAATTGGGGAATGCCAACGCTGTGAGCGATGCTGGAACCGCTGCGGCGGTTGCCCTGGCGGCCGCGAAGGGTGCTTACTTGAATGTTCTCGTGAACACGAGAGAGCTGGAAGACAGGGAATGGGCTGAAGACCACGAACAGGAAGCCGAAAAACTTCTCCAAAAGGCGCAGGGCCTGGCTGAGGAGATTCAAGCCACTGTGCTGGAGAGGATTTCGTCCTGACACGGGTGGGTTTTGATTCTCACCCGGTGTGCAGGGTCAGCGGCCGGACAAGCTGGTGATCCCGGGCTGTCTGACCGGATGTTGAAACAAAGATGGAGTTGGGGAGAATTCACTACGAGGGCGGGGGCTTGCTGACGAATTGGGTTACACACAACGGCGGGTTTTGGGGCCACAGTGAACTGCATCTTTGGGAAAAACACGGATTGGCGAAAGAAGCTACGGTACGTCTCGATTGCGGGACTGCTGGTTGCTGTTTTCCTGCCATTCTTCCTGGGGGCCCACCAGGCTGGACAAGAAGAGAAGCACCGGCGTCTGAGCGTGCGCGTGTACCTGAGCAGTCCGGCAGACACGACGGCGCTCCACGAACTGGGACTCAAGCGGTTTGTGGAGCGTTCGAAGGATTACGTCGACGTCAGCGTGTCCGGAAAGCAGCTTCTGGAACTGCGCCAGCGCGGTTACGAGGTGGCACTGATTGTGGAGGTGGACACCAGTGGGACGGCCCCAGCGGGGTGGCCCTCGGTCGAGCAAATCGAACAGCGCATTTTCGAGCTTGCGCGTACCCACCCGGAGATCTGTCACGTTTTCCCGATCGGCAAGAGCGCTTTTCACAGACGGTCAATTTGGGCCTTGAAGATCTCGGACGAACCGGAACAGGAAGAAGACGAGCCCTCTGTTCTTTTTACCGGTGGAATGCATGCACGGGAGCCTTTGGGCATCCTGGCCTGTCTGCGCGTGGCTGAGGAACTGGTTAGGGGGTACGGAAGGAAACCCGCTGTCACAGAGTGGGTCCGAGAAACACAGATCTTCGTTGTGCCGTTGGTGAATCCGGACGGCTACGACTACATTCTCAGCGAACACGTCCGTTTTCCGTGGTGGAGAAAAAATCTGGAAGACAACGACGGTGACGGTGCATTCGACCCGCGTGTGGACGGCGTGGATTTGAACCGTAACTTTGCCTTCAACTGGTCACTCGGCGGCGACGGTCGTCCTTCCAGCTGGTTCTACCGGGGACCGCGGCCTTTTTCCGAGCCGGAGACACAGGCCATTCGCGATTTAGCTACACAGGTGCGACCCGTGGCTGGCATTAGCTTCCACAGCCACGGGGAAGCGGTGCTGTACCCGTGGACGAACTTCTCTCCACCGGTCGATGAAAAGCTGATCCGAAGGATGGCCGCGGAAATGGCACGGGTCGCTGGGGCGAGCAAAGGGGGGCATTACGAAGTCTACCCCTTGAACGGACGGGTTGGACAGAGCTCCTGCTGGCTTTACGGTGCACTGTCGTGCCTCGATTTCACTGTCGAAGTTGGTGACCAGTACTTTCCGCAAATTGAGCGGGTCCCACGCCTGGTAGGCGAGGCGGTCAAAACGGCTTTCTACCTCCTTGACCGTGTCCGTGGTACGGGATTGTCGTTGAAGGTTGTCGACGGTGTCACGCAAAGGCCGCTCGTAGCTACGGTGTGGATCGAAGAGCTCGGTGAGGGACCTGGAGCTCGGCGGCACACCGACCCGTTTTTCGGGCGTTACCGTTGCCTCCTGGAGCCCGGAACGTACACTCTACGAATTGAGGCGCCAAGGCACGCACTCTGGCGCGACAAAGTGACGGTGGCCCAGGGGAAAAGGCTTGATCTGAACGTTGTGCTGACTCCCGCAGAGGTCACGGCGTCAACCGAGAGGGAATGAATGGAAGAGAACCGGCGAAAGTACTTCGATTGTGTTGGCGTGGGCATTTGCGCTCTGGACCACCTGGCGCTCCTTCCGCACTTTCCGAGTCCAGATGAAAAGCTGGATTTGCTCGAGTTTTCAGTGCAGGGTGGTGGACCAGTGCCCACGGCGTTGGCCACCATGGCCCGGCTCGGTTCCCGCGTTACCTTCGTTGGAAAGGTTGGTTCCGACGAATGCGGTCGAACAGTCCTTGGGGAGTTAGAGAGTTTCGGTGTCGACGTGTCCGGCGCAGTGATCGATCCACATTCGCGGACTGCCAGGGCCTACATCTGGATCGATCGCTCCACAGCCAAACGGACTGTGGCACTGGACCGTACAAACACAGCAAATCTGCGTCCCAAGGAAGTACGGCAGGATTTGATCTCGGAAGGAACCTACTTGCTGACCGACGCTCGGGAGACGGAGGTGGCCCTGGAGGTCGTGCGCAAAGCCAAGAGCTCGGGTTCGCAAATTGTGCTTGATCTTGGCAACACGCGCGAGCAAACGGAGGCCTTCCTGGAACTGGCCGATTTCCCCGTCGTTTCTCAGACCTTTGTGGACGCCTTTTGGCCGGGCACGGACCCCGCTGGTGGGGTGCGGAAGCTTCTCGATTGGGGAGCGAAAGCTGCGGTTGTGACGTGTGGTCCGGAAGGCGCGTTTTTTGGTGAGAACGGCCAGGTCTGGAAACAGCCGGCATTTTCGGTGAAGGCTGTGGACACAACAGGTGCTGGCGACGTCTTTCACGGGGCATTCGTGTACGGTTTGACAAAGGGTTGGTCGCTCGCTGAAGTGGTGCGCTTTTCGGCCGCGGCTGCGGCTCTCAAGTGCCGCAAAATCGGGGGTAGGGTTGGTATCCCGAAGCACGACGAAGTGCGCGCTTTGCTGGAGAAGCAACCCTCAGCACGTGCGGTCAAGGTCGACTGAACCCACCGGTCATGCCTGCGAATCGGCACTTCCCGCTGGAGCTGGCTCGTCAGCGCGCTTTGGCCTTCAGCGCGGAGTTTTGCCCGACGGGGCACCGTACTTTGCCTCGGTTCGTGAGACTTGCTCGACGTGTTCGGTGGGATGAAATGTGAGCCTGGTAGACGCGGGAAATGTTGTGACGAACGGACCGTTCGCGGGCGCTTTAGCGTTGGAGACTTGTGGGGAGGTGGTGGGTTGCGTTGGGGCGTTCCGCTGCTTGGCTTTGAATGGAATGTGCGTCTCAGTAGTTCGGTTTGATTCGCAAACGGGAGGACTGGAATGCTAAAACGGAAGTGGGTTTTTCTTTTCGCACTGGTACTGGCCTTGGTAGGCATGAGTTACGCATTGGTAGTGGCCCAGGGGGTGGTTCGGAGGCTGTACGTAGCGGCGGAGAAGGAAAATCTTCGCGACACGCCCCGCGGCAAAGTGATCGCGAAGCTGAACAAGGGTACGGAACTGGTGGTGCTGGCCGAGACGGACAAATGGGTCAAGGTACAGGTGACGGGTTGGATCTGGAAGGAATCGACGACGCCGGTGCGCCCGAAAAACTTGGCTGGCGCGATGCGCGCGTACCACATCATGGTGAAAACCCGTCAGCAAGCGGAAGAGATTCTGAAGCAGCTCAAGGCAGGGGCGGATTTTCAGGAGCTGGCGAGAAAGTACTCAATTGGACCCACAGCTCAGCAGGGGGGCGATTTGGGATACTTCTACCCCGGAGATTTTGCACCTGAATTCGACCAGGCCATTCGCAAGTTGAAGCCGGGCGAAATCAGCGGAATCGTGAAGACGGCTGAGGGTTACCACATTTTCAAGCGGGTGAAGTAGCGAAATCTCTCTGTCGTTGTGTGACAACCTACGAGAATCCTGCAGCTGCTTTTGCTTTTTGCTGTTCGGCTTGTCCCGAAGACGTTGAGGAAGTAGACTCACCGGGACGGTTGCTGGATCTCGAAAATTGTTGGCAGTTTGCAAAGAAGTCAGGTGGCAGTCAGCAGAGTGTGGTCGCTGTCACGGCGACGCGGACTCGCTCGCGCGGGGAAGGCATCTTGATTTTCCCTGTCTTGGGGGGATGGTTTCAGCGGTCGGATTGGGGCGTACCGGTGAGCGGAAGCGTCGCGTCGCTGCGGCGCCGATGTAGATGCCGGTGCCGAGTGGTCGTCGGGCGAAAACTATTCCGACCACGCGGGGATTGGCTGTGGAGCGGGCTGTTCGGACCTGTCGTAGGCTCGTCGTTTTCTTCAATTCCCGGTGTTGAAGGTAACCGCCGCTGAACAAGGGGGAGGCGCCGGTCGCTGGAGGTGATCTGCAAAACAGAAACCGTGGGGGTGTCATGCTTGGGCGAGCGCTAAGCGCTGCAGTGCTGGGAATCGACGCGTACGTGGTACGCGTTGAGGTACACCGCGAAGGGGGATTGCCGCATTTTTCGGTGGTCGGCCTTCCGGAGGGAGCGGCCAAAGAGTCGAAAGATCGTGTGATGGCCGCGATCAAGAACTCCGGTTACCACGTCTCCGTGACACGTTTCACAATCAATCTGGCGCCTGCCGACATTCGCAAAGAGGGGAGTGGATTTGACCTTCCCGTAGCGGTTGGTGTGCTTCTCTCTGCGCGCGTGTTCGAGAGCGACATGCTGAACGACGTTCTCTTGGTGGGTGAACTTTCACTTGACGGGCAAGTGCAGCCCGTACACGGGGTACTACCAATGGCGGTGATGGCCAAGAAAGAGGGCTTCAGGGCCATGCTGGTTCCACCTGCGAACGTCAAAGAGGCTGCCCTGGCAGCTGGCCCGGCGGTGTACCCAGCTCACAACCTGCGTGAGGTTGTTGAATTCTTGGCCGGAAGAATCGAGCTGCAGCCTTTTCGACTCGACATGCGGGAGGTGTTTGACCGAAGTCGAGCATACTTGGTGGATTTCACGGACGTGCGGGGTCAGGAGCACGTGAAGCGAGCTTTGGAAGTGGCGGCCGCCGGTGCACACAACATCATCATGATTGGCCCACCGGGTTCGGGCAAGACCATGCTGGCCAAACGGTTGCCCACCATCTTACCAGATCTGACGCTTGAGGAGGCACTGGAGACCACGAAGATTCACTCTGTTGCAGGAATACTACCACCCGACACGGCCCTGGTTGCAACGCGCCCCTTCCGGTCGCCGCACCACACGATCAGCGATGCCGGTCTGATTGGGGGAGGACACATTCCGAAGCCGGGTGAAGTAAGTCTTGCCCACCACGGCGTACTTTTTCTGGACGAGCTGCCCGAGTTCAAGCGGAACGTGCTGGAAGTACTGCGTCAACCGCTGGAAGACGGGCGCGTGACCATCGCCCGGGCGGCTGTTTCTGTGACGTACCCCGCCAAATTCATGCTGGCGGCAGCCATGAACCCCTGCCCGTGCGGCTACCTCACAGATCCAAACCACGAATGTACGTGCTCACTCCCGCAGATCCAGCGTTACCGTTCGCGCATTTCCGGTCCGTTGCTCGATCGGATCGACATTCACGTCGAGGTTCCGGCTGTACCTTACGAGGATTTGGCTGGGAAACCAACAGGTGAGCCCTCCGAAGTGATTCGCCAGCGCGTCATTCGAGCTCGGCAGCGGCAACTGCTGCGTTTTCGCGACTACCCACACATTTTTGCAAACGCCCACATGCAGACAAGAGAAATTCGCAAGTTCTGCAAAGTTGGGCCCGAAAGTCAGGAGCTTTTGCGAATGGCGATCACAAAGCTTGGTCTCTCGGCCCGGGCTTACGACCGAATTTTGAAGGTGGCGCGGACGATCGCTGATCTCGAAGGGGAAGAGCGGATTTTGCCGCAGCACGTGAGCGAGGCCATCCAGTACAGAAGCCTGGACCGTGAGGTGATTTTGTGACTGTCGGGCGGATTCCTGGGCCGGTTGAGGTCATCCTTGTGACCGGTTTGATCGCTGGGTTGAGCAGGTGTGGCCGCAGTTCGGGACAGCTGTCGTGATTCGCGCGGGGAATTTTACGGCCAGTCTGTTGACAACAGCGAAGTGCCGCCTCAACACCGACCGGGCTACAACGGAATTGCTTGGCTTGTGCACACGGAAGGGCTCAAACCGATTTTCGTACCTGCCTACGCGGCTCTCGACCTGGAACACAGTTTTACCCGGGATAGCTTGCGGGACATGTTCGAGCCCAAACATGCCGCTCTTCAGTTACGCCAGTTAACGGATCGGGCGGTGGAGCTCAACCCGGTGCTTACACCGAGCTTGCGTGTCCGGAGCTGGACGCGTTTCGAGGTCGTAGGGCCCAATGCCGTTGGCGTCGCCTTTCGCTGTCGATTCCGGGACTTGACGTTCTTCAATTACGGTTGCGCTGGTTTGTTTTGGCAAGCGACGTCTACGCACCGGAGGAGAAGAGAATCTGGCTTTGGGGCATCAGCTGTGCCCACCCCGAGCAACACTGGGTCGGTGCTTTGTCGAAAAAGCAGGGGGTAGCCAGCACACACGTCTCCATTCAAGGAATTCTTAACGTTCTGGTTTGCACAGAACTTCCAAGCAATTCTGGCAAATCACTTTTCGGACTACCGTAATGTCCTGCCTTTCTTCTTCGGTTGCTTTCCTAAAATGGTTCTTACCTACGTTTTCGGCGACGACCGCAGAATTCGTTTCTCACAGTTTCCGGCAGGTGGGGGCGAGGCTAAACCCACCTGGGATTTCCAGCTCATCGTACCCGAACCGTGTCTGGACAAGACGCACGGCTTCCGAGCTCAGTTGATCTACAAACCCTTCGTTAACGCAGAAGGTGCCAAAGCTGAAGCCCCGCGTTGGCTCAGCATGGAGTAGATGGGAAATCAGTAGGCTGGGGGACTGACGGTGTCCGGGGGGTTGGGTTCGGCAAGGGGTTCCGTCCCGAAATGGGATCCAACGCCTGCGCTGAATCTTCGCTTCGTTCGCACAAAGATGCGCAAATGGAGAAAGCCGGGCGAACCCGCAGCTTTTCCAAACCTTCGGAGGGAACCGGTTCTGAGTAGCAAGTCCTGATGCAAGACTGGTTCTTGTGCTTCCCAACAAAACAGATTCTTAGGCCAATTTTCGTCAGCTGTAACCAACTACAGGTGGCTCGGAGAAAGATGTGGAGCAACACTTGGGACGCTGGTTCTCTTGGGCGCCACAGAAATGTATTTGCCGTGGCGGTTTTCGGGTATGTGAGTCGTGGAGGAAGTAGGACCCTCTGGCCGGACAACGGGGCTCGTCGTAAACTCCAGAGAGGGCCAGAAGTGCCGAAAATCCAGGACTTTTCCGTGCCGTTGACCAGCGCCTTGCATTGAGCGGCGTGTAAGGGCAAAACGAGTCGTGCCGCCCAACAGCTTTTGGGGGTGCTGTTGTGCCCGCCTTGGCTGTAGATTACGGTTTCGGTAGGTCGATTTTCTCGAGCTTGGCAAGCAATCCCGTGACAGCAGGTTCCATCCGGTAATTCGGGTAGCGTTTCACCAGTTCTTTCAGGATGGTTTTGCCCTCACTGTAGCGACCCAGCTTGAACAAACAGGCAGCAATGTTGATCCAAGCGTAAGGTCTCCGGTCGCCATCGGGAAGGTTCGACGCCCTGATGTAGGCGTCGATGGCGTCCTGGATGCGCCCTTCGTTTTCGTAGGTGCGTCCAAGCCAGTAAGCCGCGTTGTCTGCGTACGGGTTCTGGGGATCAAGCCGGATGAGATCGCGAAAAATGATGCGGGCCTTGGCATAATCCCCGGTTCGGTAGTTGGCCAAACCGATGCTGAAAACCATGAGGTAGCGGACGCTGGGTGGTAGGTACCGAAAGGCGGAATCCCGCAACGGGTTGGTTCGAGCGCTGTCGCTCATCAGCCCCCGTGGCAGCACGACAACCTTGTTGGAGTTCGACTGTCCCGATCGCTGCGCGTAGTACCGCTGATTCAGGTCGCTGAGTTCACGCCGAAGATCGGCAATTTCGCTCTTGGCTCGGTCGAGTTTGTCCCGGAGGTGCTCCAGCTCATCAAGGACAGCGGCCAGTGGTGCACCTTCACCCCGGCCTCTCGGGCGGGTGCCGTCGTAGTCTCCAGGAAACGTAAATTTCGCTCTTAGACCGACGTTGAAGCGCCAGCCAGGGTAGTTCGGGAGTGCTGAAATGCGGCGGACCGGTGTGGTGTAGTCCGTTTCGTCGGTGCCGCCCAGCAGGCGAATGTCGAGAGCGAATTCGGCCACGAGTCCCGGAAAAAGCTCGTAGCTAAAGCCGGGTGAGAGGTAGAAGTAGTCTTCGCGGCTGTAAGCCGTCGCGGGTGGCGGCACGAGAAAGTGAGAGCCAAAAGCTTGCAACCAGTAGGAAACCGGTCCACGGTCCAGCGAGGCCCCAAAGCCAAGGTTGACGGAACGCGTTGTGTTCTTGACCCGGATCCGGTCCTGATCTGGTGGGGCTTCAGTCAGTTTCGCCCCGTAATCGCCGTAATCGGTGAAACCAAGGCTCAGGTGAAAGGCTTGATCCGACGGCAGGTTGTTGTAGAACGGGCGAAAAGAAACGATTCCGGTCAATCCCCACTGAAATGTACCTGCGGAGTACGGTTCCAAAATGAGGTTGTGGTAGCGTCCCAGAGGCACCCGACCATCCACCGCGAAGGCAAAATTGAACGGCTGATCTTGTCTTTTCTGGGTGCCGTACTTGGCCGAAAGGAAAACGTCGTCGGGCACATTGAAACCCGTGGGCCCTTTGTGTGTGTCCTGGTAAAGATGAGGTGTGAAGGTTAGCTCGATGTTGTACGGCGTTGTGTAGGAGACGCCAATTGCCCCCTGAACATCCCAGTATACAACGGTTTGTGGAAGCCTTTTCCCCTTGAGGAGACTTGGCTTGGTGAAAACGCGCGTGTGCGCGTGCACACGAACGCGCCCAGGTGGGTCAATCCAGGCTGCGCGAACGTAGGGAAGCCCCGGTCCCGTGTTCAACGTTTGGGATTGCGCAGACACCGGACACAGGACCAAAGCGGTAAGAAAAGCCAAAGCGTACCCGCGTCCGATGCGCTTCACGACGTGAACAACGCTGCACCCGCCGGTCTTCGCTGAGGAAAGATCGGCTTTGCAGATGCTAATCGTCCTGCGCATCTGAAAGCCCCCTTTCGTTCTTGTCCAACCCTCTCTCTGGCATTTGGCGAAGAGCCTCTCCAAAACCCGGGCCAAAGTACAAAAAGTTGTTACAAGACGCAAGCAAAAATCTTCTGCATTTCACAAGTGTTGCCTGTAAATCGCGTCCCCTCGGCCGCGTGACACGGCGTCAACCTTCGGCAACTTGGCGTTCAGTGGTTGAAAGAAAACTTTATTTACTCCTGGCGCAGTTTCTCCGGCCACTTTCTTCGATCCTAACCTACCTGCAAACATGTCTTACTGTGGCACGCAATTCGCACAGATGTGACCTGAATCGCCTTCTTTTTTGACCAAAAGCTTAATTTGACCGTGGGTTCAGACGGCAGGGAGGCCCATCGTTTGTTCGGCTGCCAGCATCGTGGATTGAGTTCGGTCCCTGCTGGTCGACTTTTGCTCAGGAGGAGGTCATGTTAGCAAAAGGAGTTTGGTCCCGGTGTCTTCGGGTTTGCCTTTGTGTTTGCTTTCTGGCTGGCACACTAACGCCTATGGCGGCTGCCACGGGACTCACCGGGGCCCGGCAGTACCAGCCGGTGGTGGTACATGGGAAAGCCGTTTCTGCCCTCACCGGGGCGCCAGTCGACCAGCTTGCACTTTTTGTGTACGCTTCGGCTTCGCAGGACTGGCAGAGGGTGCCCTTGCAAATCGACGAAAGGGTTTTGGCACCTGACCCCTGGGATCCCGGGTCGCAAAGGCTTTTGTACTTCGCTGAAGACGACGGTTTGCTGGATGCCGACGACGAACTGGTGTTCATGTGCAAGGACTTGGGTGACCGTGCAGGGCCAAACGTGTGGCTCGACGTGCCCGAGACTTGCACTCACCCACGTGTGGAAATCAAGGTGGTCGATCCGCTTTCCGGGCGGGCGGCTTGGGGCTACCTTTACCGCGCCTCTGTTTTTCGAAACGGAAATCCAGAACCTTACCACTTTTCCTACGACGCCGGACAGGACCGTGTCTCAACGGCTTCGTACGAAGTTCGCCTTGGCCGTGAAACGGGACTTGTGGAAGACATGGCCGTGTTGCCGCCCTGGGGTTCAGGTGTGGATTTTTTCGACACACAGAAGATTCGAATGGTTGGTCTGCTCACTGTTTTCTCGCTTTCCCTACCCTTTGGTCGTGACTGGAACCCACAGGCCGCCAACGAGCGCGACAATCTGTTCATTTACCAGGATTCCACACGAACAACCCGAAGACCGGTCGTCCGTTTGGTTCGGAGGGCCCTACAAGCGATTAAGTTCGGCGTCTACGTGTTTGACGATGCTCGTTTCCCCGTAGTAACCAAATTCTACCCGTACTCCGTTACCTTGGCCGGCGGTGCCGATCTTTCAAACCTCGGGGAGTCTGTGGATGTAGAACTGGATCTGCTGCGTCAGAGCTGGGACTTCAACGCTGCGGCAACGGGGATGCGCTGGATGAATCGCTACAACGACGGGGTGGTGATCGATGGAGAACCGGACACGGTAAACCGGAAGGTAGACTTGCCCATTCGAGAGTGGTTTGCGGCGACGGGCGACCAGGGTACACTGTTCACCTACGTGAGTTTCGCAGACACCTTGGGCCAACGTCAGGTGCTCTACTACCTCGACAACAAGAACGGGGGGCAGGCTGACGGGACCCAAGTGGACGGAGGCGACACTGGCGAGGACAGCGTGTCGTACGGTGACATCGGCATTCTGGCTACCGGCAAGTCGGAGCGTCCAAACTTGCGGCTCGATTTTCAGGCCTACTTCTTGCCTGGCAACATCGACAGAACGGAGGTGGAAGACCTGGTTCAAGCCGTCGCGCACCCTCTGACTGTGGAAACCCACGCTCAAACCTACGGGCAAACCCGTGTTGCCGAACCTGCGCCCAACTTGCTCGCAGCATTCAGTCTGCAACCCGCTTACCCAAACCCGTTCAACGCTGCGACGCAAATCCGTTTCTCCCTGCCACGAGAGGCTCGACTCAGAGCCACAATTGTTGATCAACTTGGTAGAACCCGACGGGTGCTTGTGGACGCGAAGCTCAGTCGCGGGATCCACCGGCTGACCTGGGACGGCCGTGACGACGCTGGACGGGATCTCCCGAGCGGCACTTACTTGTTGCGCGTTTGGGCAGATGGCCAGGTGATTTCGCGAAAACTGACGTTGTTGCGCTGACCGTTCGGGTTAGGGACATGCCACCCGGGTTGTTCAGGCACTTCCCCAAGGCTGCCCTGTTGGTCGCTGCGCTTACGAGCCTGGCGATCCGTTGCACGGTGGACTACGGCATTTCACCGTTGCCGGGTAGGGTACACGGCAAGATCATTTACCGTGGCGACCGTCCGGCTGACACCCAGGGGGTGTACCTCATCGTTGCACCGCAGTTTCCACCGCACGCCATCAACGAATTGTACCACAGTCCGAACTCCGTGGACACCAGGCACGACACGGTCGACTACGAGATGGAACTCCCTTTTGGGAAATACGAAGCCATCGGCCTGTGGTGGTACGGCACAAAGACGCGCTCTAACCTTGCTGACATTTTGGCTTTGCCCCTCGACCCTTTTCACGAATTCCGGCCGGTGGGGTTTGAGCTCACGCCGGAAAATCCGGAGTTTGAGATCAACCTTTACGCCAACTGGTCGGTGGTGGACAGGGACGCCGGTATCGAGGGTACAATCACTTTTGACGGGCCTTACCCCGAAAACACGGAAGCGACGGCGGTTGCCGCTTACGCGGAGGTTCCACGCAAGAGTACGGACTACTTGGTGCTGCTGAGGAGTTTGGATTTCAGCGTGCAGGGGAACCCGTTCCACTACCGGCTCCCTGTCAGGCACGGTACGTACAAGTACATTGCTGTTTTTTGGCTGGCGAAACGTGCTCCGCTTAGTGATTTCAAGACGCTGGGTTTCTACGAAGTGCAGGGTTGCCCCGGTGTTGTGACGGTGGGTCCGGGCGAAACGGTCAGGGGGGTGGACATTCGTGCAAGCTGGCGGGGGATCACTCCGTGAAGTTGTGGCCCAAAATGTTTCTGGCGTGCGCTCTGGTCGTCGTAGTCTGGCAGAGTCCTTCAACAATCCAAGCGCTGACCTCCGGTAGCCGAATCCGCGGGCAGGTGCTGGACGCCAAGACGGGCGAGGCGCTTGCCGGAGCGAACGTGTGGGTGGAGGGAACACAGCTGGGCGCCGCCGCTGACGTGCGGGGCTGGTTTGAGATCGGGCAGATTCCCCCGGGTCGGTACACACTGCGTGTGTCGATGATGGGGTACAGAACCGCTGTGTTGAAACACGTGCAGGTGCCGGAGCATTCGAACACGCCACTCGTGGTACGGTTGAGACCGGCGGTGGTGCAACTGGAGCCAGTCGTGGTTTCCGCAACGAAAATGCGTCAGAGTGTGATGGAGAGCCCTGTTTCGCTTTCTGTGGTAACCGCAGAAGACATTCGGCAGCGAAATCCACTCGACTTGAAACAGGCTCTTGAAATGACGCCCGGAGTGCATTTTGTTGGCAACCAGATCAACGTTCGTGGATCCACAGGTTTCACATTTGGGGCGGGCAACAAAGTTCTGCTTTTGCTGGATGGGGTACCGGTCTACGCCAGCGACACCGGGGAATTCAACTGGGACCTGGTTTCTCCGGAGGATGTGAAACAGATCGAGGTTGTGAAAGGCGCCGGCTCGGCACTTTGGGGAGCCGCTGCCTTGGGCGGGATTGTGAACATCATCACGAAGGATCCGGATCCACGCGGGCGTTTTCGTTACCGCGTTACCGTTGGCAAGTACGACCGCCCGGCTTTCAGACAGTGGGAATGGACGGACTGGGGACGGCTGCACTACACACACCAGACGCTTAGCTACGGAAAACGTTACCAGGCGGTGGCCGTACGGTTATCTCTCAGCCGAACAATGGACACAGGCTACCGACAACTCGGCGATGCCAAGAAGCTGGGCGGCACGCTGAAAGTCGACTATCACTTGCACGGCGGTGGGCGCTGGACAAACTACGTGAGCGGCAGCTGGGTAAGTCAAGGTTTCTTCATCCAGTGGAAGGGACAAAACCACCCGTACGAGGTCGATCCCAGCCAGCTCGAAAACCGGGCTCATGTCGATCAGCTAAGTGCTTATTCCCGATTGACGTTGCCGCTGTCAGCAGCGCTGGCTGTGCAGGCGCGCGTGTCGGTGGTGCGAACCCTGATGGGCAACCAGTTCGGGCAACCTGGGGCTTTCAACCCTGCCTTCGGAAGTGGAGGCGAGCTACAGCTGGACTGGATCCCAGGTCAAGGTCACAGCGTAACGCTCGGTTTGCAGATTCAACGGGACGGAGGTAGTACCCGCTACTTTGGCGATCACCTCGGTGTTTACTTGGCGCCCTACCTGCAGGATGAGTGGCGAGTACTGCCGCGCGTGCGACTCACGGCTGGCTTGCGCTACGACCGGTACGTGCTGGATGGCACCCGGCGAGAGGATCTGCTCAGTCCCCGGCTCGGCCTCAACTGGCATGCAGGGCAGCACACGGCGCTGCGGGCTTCCTTGGGGAGTGGGTTCCGTGCGGCCACCATCGTGGAACGATTTCTGGAACTCGAAGTCATGAATTTCACCATCAAAGCAAATCCTGCCCTGCGCTCGGAACGTTCGTGGGCCTTCGAGGCCGGGGTACGTCACTACGTGACGCGAGATTGGGTCGTGGATGCCTCGGTTTTCCGCACCGATTACGACCAGCTTATCGAGGCTCACCTGGATCTCATCCGAGGAAACATCCAGTTTCGCAACGTTCCACGTGCTCGCATCCAGGGTCTGGAAATGGTATCTGAGCTCTCCATGCCCCTTCATTTGCTCGGCAAGCATGCTACCGGAGCGTTGCGGGCCTCCGTAACGTGGATGCACCACGAAGAGCTTCAATTTCACGATCCGCTACCTTACCGGCCGAAACTGCTAACTCACAGTCAAATCGGGCTGTCTTGCCCGCGTTGGGATGTGCTGATTGAACATCGTTACGCCAGCAAGATTGACCAGGTAAAGATCTACCCGATTAACCAGAGGGTGCCAATGAAGTTCTGGGACGCGAGTTTGCGCTTGCACTGGGGGAAAACAGCTCTGCAGCTTACCTGTCGCAACCTTTTCAACTACAACTACGCGCCAATGGAAAGCAATTTGATGCCACCGAGACGCTGGGAGATTAGTTTCTTCTTCCAGATTCCGTAGTTATTCCACCCGCTTGCGGCTCATGCGTTCGATTTGCTCTCCGGACCCGACTCGGGACGAGAAGGGGCGGTCTTGCTCCGCCGTGCCCTTGAGGTACGCTCGCGGGACGTAAGTTTTGTCAGAGCCTTGCGCTTTCCCCGGTCATGTGAGTCGTCTTCTGCGCGGACGGTTTATTCTTCTGGCGGTCCTTGCCACCCTTACCTGGTGGGAACTGGTTAAACAGCAAGCGGAAAAAACACTGTTCTTCTGAAGAATCGCGTTTTCGTCCCGTCAGGACGGCAGACCGTGGCCGTGCGTTCACACGAAGGGAGAACAGCCGGTTGGTCTACCCAAAAGGGGTTCAGATCGTTGCTTCGGGTTGGTGGTGGTTCTTAGAAAGTTTGCGAAAAGGGCCCGAACCACCGAGACTCAGAGCGCACGGAGGAAGCAGGCAGGGGGAACCAGCGGGGTCTGCTGTTGAGCAACGAGAGAACGGTAATGCTGACCATTCCGGTCAGGGAAATGAGTACTTACGTAACAGCTGGATTTCATTCGAGTTGCGCGAACCTTTCGTGTGCGGCATAAGCTACATGCCCCTGCGAAGCTGGCATGTAGCACTCGGACGGCGCATCTGTGCACGCAGTTCTCTGCGCGGCCTCTATGCCCTCGGAGCCTCTGTGGATTGTCTGCGCTTTTTCACAAGGCTCCTAAACCGAAGTTACTTGAAACAGACCAAAGACTGAATCCTGCCGCACTGCCCAACAGGTCCGGCAGGGCAACTGCGGTTTGGAAGCCTCGTCGACACAGTCACTTGTTGAACGAACTTTGTCACGTCTCTGCGTCCTTTGGGGCTCCGTGGTTTCCTAGGTTTGGGATTTTCCCACAAGCTTCTTGGAAAGAACGGCAAAAGCAGTCAAACCCTTCGGCGGCCGCCTCACCTGGAGAAAACCTGCTTTTCAGTTTCCGCGAGCGAGAGGACCCTCCTGTAACCTGCGGTAGCAACGGTTACTTCGGCGCGTTGGCACACCGGGATGTGTACTGGAAGGTGCTTTGCAGAGCAATTTTGCCTTGACGACGGATCTCCGCAGGTAGAGCGACGAGTCGAAGCGGAGACGTCTACCTCGCTGATTTCGGCACAGCGGACATGCACCTGCAGCACCGGTGAGCATCTGCGCCTGTGTGGGTGTTGACACACCTCGTAGCTCTGGCACGTGAGAAATTGACACAGGTACAACGGCGTGACAGGTGAAGGGGGGATGACACGAAAGCGAACGGTGGTTTACGACAAGGCCAACAGCTACTCTTCCTTCCCGGAAGCGGGTACTGCCTAATTTGCTTGGGCCACGTCTTTTTTGACGTCGATGTCCAGTCTCTCCATCATCTTGTACAGGTGGCTACGCTCTACGCCGATGGCCCGCGCTGTCTGCGCGATGTTCCAGCCGTGCCGCTCCAGCTGAACCAGAAGGTAGGTGCGCTCGAAGGCCCGTTTCGCTTCTTTGAACCCCCCGGCTTCGACTTCTCCCATGGTCGCGACCGTGCCCTCGATGAGTTGCGCCAGGTCGTGCCCGTGAAGCTCATCCGTATCCAGCAGAATGGTGGCTTTTTCCATGATGTTTCGCAGCTCGCGGACGTTTCCGGGCCAGCTGTGGCTCAGTAGCACCCCTTGGGCATCGGGCGTCAGAGCGGGGGGCTTTCGATTGTAGACCGATGCAAAGTGCTCGAGAAACGCTTTTGCCAGTGGGATGATGTCGTCCGGGCGTTGTCGTAGCGGCGGAATGTGGATGGCCACCACGTTGATGCGATGGTAGAGGTCCTCGCGAAAACTTCCCTCACGAACCATCTTGGCCAAATCCCGGTTTGTGGCCACGATCAGGCGGACGTCGACCTGCTCGGTGCGTTCGCCGCCAACCTTCGTTACCTCCCGGCTTTCGATGGCTCGCAGAACCTTTGCCTGCGCTGCCGGACTGAGATCGCCGATCTCGTCCAGAAACAGCGTTCCCCCTTTGGCCTGCTGGAACTTGCCTTCGTGGCTGTGCAACGCTCCAGTAAACGCCCCCTTGACATGTCCGAAGAGCTCGCTTTCCAAAAGGGAGTCGGGTAGGGCAGCACAGTTTACCTGCACAAAAGGTTTTGGCGCGCGCGAGCTGTTCAGATGGATGGCCCGCGCGACCATTTCTTTTCCCGTTCCGCTTTCGCCCGTGATCAGAACGGTGACATCAGTGGCTGCCACGCGATCGACCACGGTGAGGATGCGTTTCATCGCCTCGCTGACCCCGATGAGCTGGTACCGGGACCGCATCTCCTCAAGGTAGCGGTCGCGATCACGTTGTAAATCGATGAAATCCAGCGCTCTCCTGACCGTGAGGCGCAGCCGATCAGATTTGACGGGCTTTTCCAGGAAGTCGTAGGCGCCTTTCTTCACGGCCTTGACGGCGGTTTCGATGTCACCGTGTCCGCTGATCAGGATCACGGCCATGTCCGGAGCGATCTGGAGCACCTTTTCGAGCGTTTCGAGGCCGTCGATCCCTGGGAGACGCAAATCCAGGAGCATCAGATCCCACGTTGCTCCCGTTTCAAGTGTTTTGAGGGCCTCTTCACCGCTCCCGACGGTGGTCACCGTGTACCCTTCTTCTTCCTCCAGTGTGTCTTTTACGAGAAAGGCGAAGTTCGGGTCGTCTTCGACGACGAGAATCTTGTGTGCAAGTGCCATAAGCTTCCCTACTCGGGTTTTCCCTCCGGCCTTGAGTCGACACCGTTGCTTTTGGCTGGGAAGTAGAGCCAGAAGGTGGTGCCCACGCCCGGTGAGCTTTCGAACTCAACGCAGCCTTTGTGGTCGTCCAGAATGGTCTTCACAATGGCCAGACCCAGGCCTGTACCACTGTGTTTCCGGCTGAAATAAGGTTCGAAAATCTTGTCGCGCACTTCCTCTGGGATACCTTCGCCGCTGTCTGCGATTTCCACGGCTACGTACGCCCCGTCCGAGCGACACAGGTCTTGCAACCCGTGTGCCACGAATGTGCGCACCTTGACCGTGCCCTCCGTGTCCACCGCCTGGATGGCGTTCTTGAGGACGTTGGTCACGGCCAGGGCGATTTGAGCTCGACTCCCCTCAACGGCCGGTAGATCCTCTGCCAGCGCCACCTCAATGTCCACGCCGGTACTTGCCTGCGGGGCGAGCAGCTCCACAGCCTCGCGAACGACAGCGTTCACATCAACAGGTTCCCGTTTGCTGCGCTCCAGGTCCGTGACCTGCATCATCGTTTCGGCCAGTTCCCGGGTGCGCTCGATTTCGCGGAAAAGCAGGTCGAAGTAGGTTTGCAGGCGCTTCTCCTCTCGGGTCGGTACGTTTTTCAGCAAACGCCTGATTTTTTCCGCGGCCAGAAGGATCGACGCGATGGGCGTTTTGACTTCGTGGGCGAGGCGACGGGCCAGATTCACCCAGCTCATGATCTGCTGCGAGCGCACGGTCTCGGTGACGTCACGGAGGGCCACGGCTTTGCCAACCACGCGGCCGCTGGTGTCGCGCAGGAGCTCTGCGGACACAAGCCACAGCTGGGTGGTACTGCCACGTTTGACGGTGAATTCTGTCTCGATTTTGTCGCGGTTTCGTTTCTCCAGCGAACGTAGCAATTCGGCCACGCGCTCCAGCCCGGTGCCGTGCAACTGCTTCGCAAAGCCGTTAAGGGTACCAGAAACCTGGCCTGGCAGTGCCAGCATTTCCCTTGCCTTGCGATTGATGCTGACAAGTTTGCCCGCCGCGTCGAAGATTACAGTACCGGTGTCCATGGCCTCGAGAGTCCAGGCGCGGAAGGCGTTGGTACGTGCTGCCTTTTCCCTTGCCGCGCGACGACGAAGACTACGGACAGACAGCGGGAGGACAACAGCGACGAACAGCAAAACCCCCGCAACTGCAACCCGAACACCGATGTACAAGGGATTCTTCTCGAGGTGTACGAAGTGGTAGGTCCCTTCCTGCTTGTGAATGTAACAGAAAAGCGGGGGCTTCGATTTCCCGATGTGAAACACCTGGAAAAGGGGTAGCCCTCTGCCGATCGCGAGGGGGCGGAAATCCGCAGAAAAGATGTAGAAGAAGCTGCCATCTCCGAGTACAAGTTCGGGGCGCCGATCGCCGTCCAAATCCTCCGCCAGAAACAGAGCCGTCTCGGACGGGTTCTTGATGAAGCCGAGTTTTTTCGTGCGCACGATGCGCAATTTCGCGTCGACGTCCACCAGCGAGCCGGTCCTTGTCAGCAGAACAACGTGCTGGTTGCCCGTGTACGGATCGGAGTAGAAAAGCGGTTTTCTGTCTACTAAACCTTCTGGGAACGAGATCTTCCGGAATTCGTCTCGGCTGTTCCAGGACCACAGCCCGACGAAGTCCAGCTTCTTTGGTTTGGCTCCGTAGCAAGCGCTGACAAGTAGCACCGAGGGTGGCGAGTCTGGAGACGAAAAAACCGGGTGAGGCGAGAGGAAGACCTTACCGCCGTAGTCCCCGATCTGCTGTTTGTGGAGGATCTTTCCGCTGTCGGAAAGGACGACGAGCCATGAGGAGGCATCCGACATGCCATTGGCCTTGGCTCCGTTGCCCGGTGCGTAGGTGCCGACAAGCAGCTCTTTGTGCCCGTCATTGTTGATGTCGGCAACGGAGTAGCTGATGGGCATACCGCCCATCGGAACGTCGACGCGACTGCTGTCCCCCAGGAAGTAGAGCCCCACGTAACGCGGTGCCCGTGTCCAGGGTGTAAGAACTCTGACGAAGATTGCGTTGCCGTCGCTTCTGAAATCCGTTAGCACGGAAACGCCTTCGAGGCTGCAATGCTCGGCCCGGCCACCTGGGAATTCCTCGGTCGTTCCTAGGAGAAAAACGTGTCCGGGCTTTTTGGTGAAAGGCAGGTAGCCAGCAAAAAACGAGTCGGAGAGCTGAACGGTGAAGAAGACGTCCAGATCGGCGTCGCTGTCGGCATCTGCCATGCCCAGGACGGTGAACCGCCCCGGAACATTCAGGGCGCGCACGGCTTTGAACTCGTGGTTTTTCAGTTGCAGCAACGACAGACCCTTTGAGTCCGGCTCATGATTGAGAATCTCAACCAGTTCGTCCAGACCGTCGCCGTTGTAATCCCCGAAAAATAGCGACTGGGAATTCGACACATGCGGAAACGTTCGGACATCCCGAGGTGTTCGGGGACACCGCAGGCTCAAATTGAGCGGCACGTTGTCGAATTCGAAACGTGAGCAACCAGAGGCGAGTAGAAACGTCACCACAAAGGCGAACAGAAGCTTACTGAAAGGACAGCACTTGTCTGCCCCCCAATGGCGGTTCGAGCCCCCTTTCTCCCGTGGATCGTCGAGCATGTGCATGGTGAGTTCCCCGAACGCTACTCAGCAGTTCCCCTCATTGCAACAGGATGGCAGATAGGAGTGGTAGTGCAAAAATAAACCGTTCACGTACCTGTGTCAAGCGCTAAGTTGACCGGAAAATCCCTTCAGTTCTCCACGAGAAACAGCAGAGGTCGGACAGGGTAGTAAACAGACTCCCAGAGCAGGACAAGCAAAGGGGCGGGTCGGGAGTGCGATTCGCCCACCGATGAGACTGAGCTGGCGCGCTTGAGGGCGCAAGAAGCTGAGGATTTTGAACGATTCCCGCAGAACAGCGCCTTTCGGACCCGAGCGCTTTTCCGTGGGGCCGTGGAGAACCCGAAATCCCTTGGCCCGTTGACCGACAGCCAGACGTGTTCCTGGCTTGTCCGTGCCAGGTCCGGGTGGCTCGGCTTGCCTTGTGCTGATTCGGAATGAGATGGTGGACGTCGTTCAGCCTGGATGCATGTGCACTTCGTCACGTGACACGAGCAGCATTTCCGGAAACTTCTTGGCTTAGGTGTCGTCTAACTGCCGAAGGACGAGAAAAGACGGGGCAGAATTGAGGATCAGGTCGGTGAGGTGACGAATGTCTGCGACGGCA
>CAZXXS010000083.1:0-46311 GCA_964644845.1 uncultured Cytophagia bacterium
CGACGCCGTTGATTTGAGTTTCAGCAACGTGGCGACCGAGGCGAAACCTGCGTAGCGGCAACGCTCGCAGGTTGACACTAGCAATCCAAACCGTCGGAGAAACTTCAAGGGCTTTACTGTGCCGTGTACTGGAACTTCGGTCCGTTTTAACGACCTTCGTGTTGATACGCCTGCTCCTTAGTGCTTTGGTCGAAAAGGTACCCCTCGCGGTGGGACGGTTTTTGGGAGGAAGAGTCCCTCGCAAATGTGCAGGTGGGCACGGGGGGTAAGGGGTGGTGTTTGGCTTAAGCTGTGGCTAAGAGTCTGAGCTTGGCTGCACGATGAGCTTACCTTCTGCGCGCAAGGGTCGAGCCGGAAGTTCCAGACCGTCTCCAGACCGCCCTGGAAGTGAATTCCCGGGCGATTTCAGGTGGAAACGCCAAAGCGAGACGGGAACCGAACCGGTTACAATCGACTTTCACCTGGATTGGGTGGCGATTCCCAATCCGCGGCGGAGGCGCAGAGTGATCTCCAAGTGCCTGTCTTGGCCCGAAAACGGTTTTGCCAGCAGGAGCCAGGCCGCCCGGAGGTGGCCAAGAGTTCTGGTTGGGAAATGGGGGAATCCTTCCGGAGGTGTTTTACTTTACTTTTTCAGCCGCAAAATGTAAATTGACTCGTGACGTCTGAGGTGGAACCCAGTGAACAAGCCAGGAGGACAGGACGCGGCAATGATTCGCTTGGAAGGGAAAGTGGCTTTGATCACCGGAGCTTCTCGAGGCATTGGGTACGCGACGGCGAAACTCATGAGCGACGCCGGCGCTACGGTGGTGCTTAACTACAACCGGACGAAAGCTCCTGCGGAGGAACTGGTTGACCAAATCAGGAATTCTGGTCGCAAGGCTCTGGCAGTAAAGGCAAATGTCGCGGATCGCGGGGAAGTTGAAGCGATGGTGGAGACGGTCGTCCGCGAATTCGGGCGAATTGACATCCTGGTGAACAATGCCGGCATTTGGACTTACGGGGAAATCGACACCATGCCGGACGAAGTGTGGAACGAGACGATGGACATCAACCTGCGTGGGGTATTCTACTGTACGCGCGCGGTGGTGCCGCACATGAAGCGCCGGGGCGGAGGGCGAATCATCAACCTGTCGAGCACGGCTGGCCAGCGGGGAGAAGCGTTTCATTCCCACTACGCAGCGACCAAGGGCGCCATCATCAGTTTCACGAAGTCTCTCGCTGTTGAGCTGGCGCCGTACAACATTCTTGTGAACGCGGTGGCACCCGGGTGGGTGGATACCGAAATGTCCGCGGAAGCGCTCGAAGAAGAAGGGGACAAGATCACGTCCATCATTCCGTTGCGGCGACCTGGAAAGGCAGAAGAAATTGCCGGCCCGATTCTGTTTCTGGCCTCGGATTTAGCTACCTACATGACTGGCGAGATTGTGAACGTCAATGGTGGCAACGTACTTTGCGGCTGAACCGCGGCTGCGGAAAGGGAACACACTGCCGGTACGCGGGTGTCCACGCCTTCGGTTGCAGGGGGACGAAAACTGAGCGAGGCACTTTCCCGTTTGAACTTCTGTCCGCTGACAACATGTCTACTGTGCGCGGGCACACGCCGACACCGTTGGGCCCCCGAGGTTTACGAGCAGGGTCGGTTCCACTGAACCGGCTTGTCGCCACTTTTGCCACGGTTGAACTTGCTCCCTACGGAGCCCCTCTGTGTAGCGTGAGGGATGTAGTTGTGGGCCCTTGTGCTCTTGCCTTGTGGGCATGCTCTCGGCGGGGTGTGTTCCGAAGTGGCGCGCAACGGTTGGTCGGTTCACTTGGGGAGGTTCTGGATGAAAAGCGATCTCCGCGTGACCGTTGTTGAGATCCGGGGCCACTGTCCCGTCTACCGGGTAGGGGATCGATTCTTCATTCGCGAAGGCTACCAGCTTGATGTGCCGACCGGGCAACGTGTTTGCATGCACGCACTGGCCTCCGTGATGCCGTACTACGCAGCGCTTGCACGCGGTGTGCCCCCAGTTGAGCTCGGTCTGGGTGGTCCTCGGGAGGGCTGCGCGTACGTTCAGTGCCTTGATCCTGAGTTTCTGACCGGCGGAGGAACTGTGGTTTTCGAGATCGAGAGGATGCCATGACGGAAACCTCAGCCGAAAACGTGTGGACTGGTTTGCCCGTGGGGAAGCTCCCTCCGGCGCTGTTGGCGCGTTTGCTGGATCAGTACACCATTTCGGATCCACGCGTTGTGGTTGGACCCAGGATTGGTGAGGACACCACGGCGATTGATTTTGGCGACCGCTACCTCCTCGCGAAAACCGACCCAATCACGTTCGTCGCGGAGGATGTCGGCTACTACGCCATCAATGTGAACGCCAACGACATTGCCTGCTCTGGCGGCGAGCCAAAGTGGTTTCTCGCTACCGTTCTTTTGCCGGAGGGCAAGACGGACGAGTCTCTGGTCGAGAAGGTTTTTCAACAACTGCACGACGCCTGCGCTCAGCTGGGCGTGGCATTCTGCGGCGGACACACGGAGGTAACTTACGGCTTGGACCGGCCAATCGTGGTCGGGAGCATGTTGGGCGAAGTGAGCAAAGACCGGCTGGTGACAACCGGGGGCGCATCGGTCGGCGACGATCTGATTCTCACCAAGGGAATTGCAATCGAGGCGGCCTCAATCATCGCCAGGGAGAAGGCGGACTACCTTGCAGCTACGTTTTCAGAGGAGCTGGTAAACAGGGCGCGGAATTTCCTGAGGGATCCCGGTATCAGTGTACTACGAGATGCCCGTGTGGCTACGCAAGCGGGCGAGGTTCACGCCATGCACGACCCTACGGAAGGGGGGCTGGCCACCGGTGTGCACGAGCTCGCAGACGCTGCCGGCGTGGGGGTAAGAGTTTGGTTCGATCGCATTCCCATGTTGCCTGAGGCAAAACTGCTGTGCGACGAATTCGGTCTGGATCCCCTGGGCGCAATTGCTTCCGGGGCCCTGTTGATTGCCGTTGCGCCAGAGACGAGTGAACAGGTGGTGCGGGCGCTGAAAGAGGCAGGAATCCGAGCTGCCGTGATCGGGAAAATCGTGCCCTCAGAGGAGGGGCGGGTACTCGTGTTCGAAGAACAGGAGGTGCCCCTGCCACGCTACGACCAGGACGAAATTGCCAAGCTCTTCGGTTGATCATGGCCAAACAGGTTTCAGCTCGCACGATTACCCTTCTGGCCTTGTGGACAGCTGCCACTGTGGCTCTCGGCTACGCGCTCGCTACAGTACCGAACGTAGAGCTGGTTACAGCGTCGATTTTTCTTGCTGGCTACCTTTTTGGACCGGCCGCTGGTGTACTGGTGGGTCTGAGCGCTGAATTCCTTTACTCGCTGACCAGTCCGTACGGTCTGGCGGCTCCCCCGTTGCTTGTTGCGCAGCTGCTCGGGATGGCGTTCGCCGGCTTCGTTGGAGGGTGGTTGGGAAACGCGGTCAACGCTTGGCATCGTGGTTTGCGGCTTCACCTTGTTTTTGGACTCGTCGGGCTGTTTGTAACGCTCGCCTTCGACCTGGTAACCACCGCGAGTTTCCTGGTTTTCAGCGGGATTACCCTGAAAAAGCTCTTGGTGTCCGCCCTTTTTGGGCTCGGTTTTTACCTGGTTCACATCGGCTGGAACACACTGGTGTTTGCCACGGTGTTACCTGCACTGGCAACCCACCTGCGAAGCAGGCTGAGGCCTTGAACTCATGCCTGGAACGGTGAGACGCCGAAAGCCGTGCACGGTTTTGCTGGCCCTGGTTGTCTTCGGCTTCGCTGGGGGCATTTTGCACGCTCAGGAATTGCCCAGGGACTACAGCCCGGCACCGGACACGGCCGGGGCGGGTTTTTCTGTCGTTTCCGTCGACTCTCTCCATTTTGCCGATTTCCTCCTGCTTGGATCCAGGGACCTCGGCGAAGTGGCACGCTGGTTGCCGGGTCACTACCTGCTTCGTTACGGCGGATTTGGGCAGGCAAGCCAGCTCGTGGAGGATGGACTGTTTCGGGTTTCGTTGGGGCTCCACGCGTTTTTGGATCCAGCAGTCTCGCCACCGATGTGGGATTGGAGTACGTGGCCTGCAGGAACTCATGCTCTCGTGGCACCCGTTGAGGGTAGCACGTACCTCGCCGGGCCGCCTTCGCAGCTCCTGGCAGAATTTCCGTGGAAAGCTCCCTGCCGTCCGTACACGCGCGTCGGTTACACAACAGGTGCTTACGGGCTGAGCCAAGTCGCTGTTCGTTTCACGGAGAAGGTGCACCCCGGAGTACGGCTCTGGGTCGAGGGGGCTCACGATCTGTACGGAGGCTACGAGCTGTTCTCGGGGCTTCGGAATCAGTTGTACGTTTGGCGTGTTAGCTGGACGGCGAGCCCGACCTGGCGGGTGCGCTACTGGGGGAGGCACTACGCGAGAGACGTCGATTCACCTGATCCTGGTTTTGGGTTGCCGATTGGGAACTTCTTGCGATTCTCCTCGTCTCCGGTTGCCAAGCATCAGAAAAACGCCTGGACGGACCACATCTTGGAAGCGACTTGGGTGCCGGATTCGCTTGGAAAACGGGAGCTGACGGTGACTGTAGCCGGTGGGTGGGGTAGAGCCGAGCGCAGCTACTGGGATGCCAGTTGTCCCGCTTCGGTGAGCGAGTTGCGTGAGGGGCAGGTGCACGTTTTGTACAGAAGGAACGGCCTCCGAATTTCGGGCTCGCTTACTCGTTTTGCCGAGGAGCTGGAAGGCGGCGGGGAAGAAGCGACCACGCGCTGGCAAACACGGATGCTGCAACGGTTGTCTGGCGCCGCTGGTTGGAACCTCGAGTTCGGTGGTGGACTGGCAGGTGGTGTGTACGGTGCTTTTGGGAAAACTGAGCCGGAGGCTGTTCTTGCTTTGACCAGGACCTTCCGCGGTGTCCGGACCCGGATTCAGCTGTCGAGCGACACCTGGCTGTGTTCGCCGGACGTGCCCCAGTGCTCACGGCTGGATTCGCATCAGGCATCCCTGGTTCGTAGAACAAAAGCGGCTATGCGTTTGAGAGGTGGAGCGACCGGGTGGGCCTGGTTTGCCGAAATCGGTGCTGTGCGGGCGGCAAGCCTGCCTGGAGTAGGTTACGACGAGCAGAACGGTTGGACTGTCCCGGTTTCTGAACGCAGCAGCGCGACCCTCACGCTGGCAGTCGCTCGAGCAGCAACGCACACCGTCTTTGGTCGAGCAAAAGTTGATTTCTACGCGAATCCTTTGCCTGGATTGCCCCGTGTCTACAGTCTGGCTGCCTTAGGCGTACGACGCGTGCTGTTCCAGGGAGACCTGGATGTACGCCTCCTCGGACTTGTGGAGTTCATTTCCAGGCGAACACCGGTTCTTCCACTCGGCTCAGTCGGCTACGCAGACTTCCCAAGCGGCTTCTCTGTCCCCGCTGGAACGAGTCCGTCGGTGCGCGTCGTCGTCAGGTTCAAGGACGCCAACCTGTTTTTTCAGGTCACTCAGCTCTTTGACAGACGGTTGGAACGAGCGCCGGGTTTTCCGGACGATCCACTTTCCTACCGCTGGGGCGTCTGGTGGGAATTCTGGGATTGAGCAAGAGACGGCACTGCCCGGACTGGGGTTCGCGAAAAAGAGCGATTTTTGTTCCCAGCCGTTTGGGGAGAGAGTCGGGGAAGGAATGTTGACGAGTTCTCAGGATGGTGGCTTCCAAGACGGGAGAGAGACCCAATTCGGGTGCGTGAAGCGGAAAGAATCTCGTCTTGGCGCGTTTGTCGCGATCAAGCGAGGAGAAGAGGTCGGGCGTGAACGGAAATATTCTACGCGAGCTCGTGGACAGCGTTGAAGCGGAGGCAAGGTCACGCACTGTCGCAGACGTGCGGATCGGTCTCGGTTACACGGCTGTGCTGCTCGATTCCGGCAGCTGCGGACTCGCGTACTCATTTCGAGCCGAAGCTGGCGTTACGTGCAGTCTCCTGGATGAAGCAGGTACGTTAGTTGGGCGCCCTGCCACGGAGCTGTTAGGCTGGCTTCTGAGGCCTCACGTGTTGCGCAGTGCGTTGGGTTTGGCAACCGTCAACGCCCTCGTGCGACCCGACGAAGGCGACCTTGTGAAGGGCGACCTTGCTGACCTGCTTGCTGTACAACCGGACTGGACCGTTGGCATGGTTGGTTACTTTGGTCCGGTGATTGCTAAATTGCGGGAGCACGTCAGGAGAGTGTTGATTTTCGAGCGGCGCCTGACGGACGAGGCCGATGTCTACCCGGATTGGGCAGCATTTGAATTGTTGCCCACCTGTCAGGCCGTGGTGATTTCCGCGACAACGTTGATCAACCACACCTTCGATCTGCTGATCCAGGCTGCACGCTCGGCAGAAGTTGTCGCTGTTCTGGGACCGTCCACGCCACTCATCAGGGAACCTTTTCGCCGCCGTGGGATCACTTACGTCTCGGGGGTGGTGGTGCAAGACACCTCACGGGTCCTGGAAATCGTCAGTCAGGGAGGAGGCACACGCAATTTCAAAGACGCCGTCGAAAGGGTAAACCTGGTTGTGGGCGGCGGTTAACGAGCTTGTTGGCCGGTGCGGAGAACTGTCAGGAAGGGAGTGTGTGGGTTCTGACAAAACGAACGCTGAGCAGGTCCGCGTTGCGAAAAGACTGCTGGGTACACTGAAGAATGGTTGAGGTTCGGAGGCACAACATGCAGGTTGGATTCGTCGGTCTGGGCAACATGGGCTGTGCCATGGCTAACCTCGTGGCTGAGAACGGCTTTGACGTGTTGGGTTGGGAGGTTAACCGCGAGGTGGTTGAACAAATACTTCGTGAACGTCGCAACGACAGGTTCTTACCCGGTGTTGAGCTTCATCCCAGACTTCGTGCCACGGTGGATCTCGAAGACGTCGTGAGTTCCAGCGATGTGCTTTTTGTGGCGATTCCTTCGGTCTTCATTCGTAAGACGCTTGAGCCTGTGGCGGGCAAACTGCCGCGGACCGCGATCATTGTAAATCTGGCTAAGGGAATCGATGCAGTCACCACGATGACCGCTTTTCAGACGCTGGGGGTGTTGTTTCCCCAGAATCCTCGTGTGATGTTGTCCGGACCGTCGATTGCCAACGAATTTTCGAAGGGCATGCCCACTGTTGTCGTTTTGGCCGGGCACGAGAAGGTGACGCTGATGGCCGTTGCGCACTTACTCGACAACGATCACTTCCGAACTCGCTTCTCGGACGACGCGGTGGGTGTGGAGCTCGGCGGGATTCTCAAGAACATCTACGCCATCGGCCTGGGCATTTTCGACGGCAAGGGGATCAAAAGTGTGAACTTTCGCTCGTCGTATTTGACCATCGCCCTTGAAGAAATGACGAGGATCGGGGAGGCCCTTGGCGCGAGGCCTCAGACGTTTGCGTACCTGGCCGGAATGGGCGACTTGCTGGCAACATCTCTGAGCGAGCACAGTCACAACCGCAGAATGGGAACGCTTTTGGCGAAGGGCTACGATCTCGCTCGTATTCGCCAGGAAATGGGTGTGCTGCCGGAGGGGTACAACACGCTGAAGACTGCGCTGACGATCGTGGAGAAGCACCACGTTTCTGCCTCGCTGGCCAAATGTCTTTGGGATGTAATTCACGGGCGCTACGACGCGGAGAAGTTCGTCTACCTGTTTATCCGGGATTTCATCGAAGGGGAGGGCGAAGCATGAAGGTCGTCTTGGCTCTTGATCTGGGCACGACGGGGAATCGGGTGATTGCCTTTTCGCGGGACGGCGAGATCCTGGCCAAGTCCTACTACGAATTCCCCCAGATTTTCCCGAAGCCGGGGTGGGTGGAACACAATCCTCAAGACATTGTCGATACCACGTTTCGGGCTTTAAGAGACGTCCTCAGCGAAGTCGGAGCCACGAACGTCGAGACCATTGGCATCACCAACCAGCGTGAGACAACGGTTCTGTGGGACCGCCGTAGTGGAAAACCGATTTACAACGCGATCGTTTGGCAGTGCCGACGAACCGCAGACATTTGCCAGCGGCTGGCTGACCACGAGAGCGTCATTCGAGCGAGAACCGGTTTGCCGCTCGATCCGTACTTCTCCGCTACAAAGATTCGGTGGTTGCTCGAAAACGTGTCGGGAGCGGAAGAGTTAGCCCGGGACGGGAACCTTGCGTTCGGTACCGTCGACACATGGATTTTGTGGAATTTGACCGGTGGCAAAGTGCACGCGACGGAGCCAAGTAACGCCTCGCGCACGTTGCTTTTCAACATCCGCGAGAAGCGCTTCGATCCGGAACTCTTGACCATCTTTGGCGTGCCCGAAGGCATTTTGCCGGAGGTGAAGGCGAGTGGAAGCCCGTTCGGTGAAACGGATCCATCCCTGACCGGGGGACGGGCCATCCCGATCACGGGTATCCTTGGTGACCAGCAAGCGTCACTTTTTGCACAGGGTGGGTGGCAGGAAGGTGTAGTTAAAAACACCTACGGTACGGGTCTGTTCGCCATGACTTCTACCGGGAAGAACCCGAGTGAGCCGGGAAAGCTCGTGAGCACTGTGGCATGGGAAATCGACGGCGAGACGACGTACGCACTCGAGGGCAGCGTTTTCGTGGGTGGTTCGAGTGTGCAGTGGCTGCGCGACGGGCTGAAAATCATCGAGAATTCGGCCGACACGGAGCCCCTGGCTTCATCCCTCGCCTCGAACGAGGGGGTCTACTTTGTGCCAGCCCTGGTTGGGCTCGGAGCACCGTACTGGGACCCTACGGCTCGAGGCATGATCATTGGCTTGACCCGCGGCACCAAGCGGGAGCACCTGGCGCGTGCTACCCTGGAGGCTATCGCTTACCAGACACGCGACGTGGTCGAGGAAATGCAGAAGCTGGCTGGTAAGAAGCTCCAAACGCTGCGGGTGGATGGCGGGGCAAGCCAGAACAACTTCCTGATGCAGTTCCAGGCTGACATCTTGGACGTTGTAGTCGAGCGACCGGTTGTGACAGAGACGACGGCCCTTGGTGCGGCCGGCATCGCCGGAATCACGGCCGGGATCTGGACGTGGGACGAGTTCCTCAGCGTTCGAAAAACCGATCGCGTGTTCGAATCCAGGCTTGACCGGGTAGAACGCGAGCGTCTGTATGCGAAGTGGAAAGAAGCGGTGAAACGGGCCAGAGGCTGGGCAGCCATTTGAGCCCGCAGGCCGAGCACCTGCAGGTGGCGCCCGAACGTGAAAGGTGGGTGGTCGGACCAAGTGTGTGGCCACCTCGGCCGGGTATCACGGCGATTCTCGACGTGCGAGTTTGTTCTGGGTTTGGCTTTTGGGGCAAGATGCGGTTGCATTTTGCCGGTGAACGTGGTTCGGGAGCCGAGCCAGGGACAAACACGACAAGAAAGTGGGGGTGCCCCGAACCGATGTCCGTTGGTTTTCCTGCGACGTAGCTTGTGATCTCTGGACGGTGCATTGGCCGTAGAACAAACAAAAAAAGCCGTGGTTCCCCGTGAGCTGGGCAACCACGGCCAGAAGCGGTTTGGGAATGGCTGTTATTTCTTCAACAGTTTGATGAATTCGCGCATGAAGCCAGGGTGGTCTGGCCACGCCCTGGACGTCACCAGATTGCCGTCCACCACGACTTCCTGGTCGAGGAAGGTTGCACCGGCATTCTCCACGTCGGCTTTCAGCGCTGGGTAGGCCGTCACGGTTTTCCCCTTGATGAGTCCGTACGCCCCCAGAATGAGGGCCGCGTGACAGATGGCAGCTACAGGCTTGCCAGCATCGAAGAAGTGTTTCACGATGTTCGGCAGGGATTCGTCGTTGCGGATCCACTCGGGTGCCCGACCGCCAGGGATGACCAAACCCTCGTAGTCAGCGGCATTTACATCCTTGAAAGCGATGTCGACGGGCACGCGGTAACCCAGCTTCTCCGTGTACGTGTCGAACCCTGGTTCGAAATCGTGCACGACCGCTTGCAGCACCTTCTTCGTTGGTGCTGCGATGTCCACGTCGTAGCCTTCCTCTTTCAAACGCTGGTAGGGGTACATCACTTCCAGCGATTCTGCGGCATCTCCCGTGATGATCAGGATCTTGCCCATGGTTCACCTCCCTTGCTTGTTCCCACAGCGACTTGTGTAACGGGCAGCGCCAACCGCAAGGTGAACGTCGAGGCTGTTGGTTGACATCCTGGCAAAGGGCTTACAGGTGGACAGGTTGAACTACTGCGACACCAACGCGCGAGCACCCCGTCACTTCAACACCCACCGGAACGTGATGATGCCTTCCTGTTCAACCTGGGGTACGTCCGGGGGTAGAGCGTTGAATCGCCACTGCCGGAAGGCGGCTAACGTGATGCGTTCGAGCGTGGCTTCGCCGCTTTTGCGCACGAGCACAGCTCGACCAACCATGCCGTTGGGCAACACGGTGAAACGGATGCGAACCACTGCTTCCCGGTTGATTCCTTCCGGGTACTTGGGGATCACCTTTACCAAAATTGTTCGTTTGGCCGCTTCCCCCTCGATTACGAATGGCTGCGCTTTGCCTGCACTGGTTTTGGGAACGGGTGCAGGCGTCACCTTGGCCTCTTCCTGTGTTGGCGTCGGGGTGGGAAGCAGCTTGTCTCCGCCAGTTCCGGAGAGGGCATGCGTGAGGTCTCCGGGCAGACGGTGTGCCTCGATCTTGTCGGGAACCAGTGCACTCGGCATTTCGCTGGGCGAGAGTTTCCCCGCGTCGCGAGCGCTGAGTTTGGGCTCCTCTGGTTCAAGCATCCGGCGTTTCGGCAGCTTGATCAGTTCCGATCCTCGGTCGGCCTGCTGAGCCGCAGAAGGCTGTTCCGTGACCTCTTTCTTTGCTGTTGCGGCTGGCTTTGCTGGAGGGCGCCTGGCAGGAGCCGGTGGGGAAAGAACAGCGAAACTGATCTCCGTAAACTCTGGCGGTTCGAAGTGAAACCTGATGGGCACGAACGCCAGCAGCAGAAGCAGAGTGACGTGGAACAGAGCGGAGTAGAGTAACGCTCTCCACCAGTCGAATTTCCAGGATTTGGGTGAAGAGAGGTCAGCCATGATGTCTACTTGCCCGGTTGCGTTGCGATGAAAAAGCGGCTTGCCCCAGCCGTTTTGGCCAGGTCGATTACTTCGATCGTTTTGGCCAGTGTCAGGTCTTTGTCAGCCCGGATAACCACCAGCTGATCCGGTTTCTCTGCCAAAAGCTTCTGAAGTTGACCGCCAAGCTCCCCGAGCAGTGTGCGCCTCCCGTTCAGGAAGATTTCCTGGTCCCGCGTGATCGTGAGGACGATTTGTTTTTGCTGTGCTGTTTCTGTGGAAGCCGCTTTCGGCAAACGCACCTTGATTCCCGGCTGTACAATGTAGGAACTGGAGAGCAGGAAAAAAATCAGGAGAAGCAACACAATGTCGGTCAGCGAAATGGCCGAGAATGTGGTCATCAGTTTCCTGTTAGTCCGAAATTCCATGAACCCTCTCCCGTTCCAGCAACATGTCGAGAATTTCTGTGGAGCTCACCTGCATTTCGAACACAACCCGCTCAATTTTCCCCTGGAGCCAGTTGTAGAAGATCAAAGCCGGGATGCCAACGGTCAGGCCCGCAGCGGTTGTGATCAGCGCTTCCCAGATGCCCCCGGCCAGTACCGAAGCGTCTACATTCCCGGCCTGGGCCTGAACCTGCATGAAGGCCCGGATCATTCCCGTCACCGTCCCGAGAAAACCGATCAGCGGGCTGATGGCAGCTACAGTGCCCAGTGCCCCGAGATTCCGTTCGAGTTGAAAGATCTCTGCTTTCCCCGCCGCTTCGATCGCTTCTTTGATTTCTTCTCTGGGCCGGTCGTGTTTCTCGATGGCAGCCTTGGTGATCTTGGCCACGGGCCCCGGTGTGCGCTTGGCCAAGGCGATGGCTTCTTCAATCCGATCCTTGAGCAGCAGGTTCTTCACCTGCAGGATGAAAGCGGCAGTGTTGATCTGGACCTTGCGCAAAGTCCACCAGCGTTCGATGACAACGGCGACGGCGATGACGGAACAGAGGCCGATGAAAATCATCAACACGCCGCCTTTGACCAGGATGTCGATCAGCGACATTCTTCCTCCTGCGTGTTCAGATCCAGTGTAGTGTCTGTCCTACGGTGTCGCGTTGCGGCGATCCTCCTGCGTACCCGATTCACTTTGAACCGTGCTTCTCGACGATGCTTGGGCGTCCAACCCCAAGCGGTAGAACAACCTGCCCAGCTTGCTTTGGCCAGTCCAGGGTGAGATTGCAGCGGGCTGCAAGGACCGCTACCAGGTTCCGTGAAGGCCCAGGGCCAGCAAGCGCCCAAATTCTGGGTGCCCTGGCCACAGAATGACGTTGTCGTTCAGGAGGTTTCGCACCTCCAGACGAAGCATGACACCCTTCGTGAGCAGAACCTCGGCATTCGCTTGCAGCGAAACGTAATCCGGCAGCGTTTCGGATCCATCCAGCGTTGCTGTACGGCCTTTGATCCAGGTGCCAAGAAGGCCAAAGCGCACGCTACGTGCAGCTCGCCAGGACACCCGAACGGGTACGCTCCAGTGCGGCAAGAAAGGCCGACGTGAAAAGCTGGGCAGAGACGCCGCGAAAGGCTGCCCAGCCAGCTCCTCGCTCACCTGATTGAGGTCCACGGAAATGTCTACCGCTGAACTGGGGAAGAAATCCAGCCCAAGGGAGATGAGATTCCGTTCGAGCTTGGCGAGCCGAGCGAGACCAAAGACCGTTGTGCCGGTGCTACCAGGTGTGCCGGAAGTATCTACACGCAGTTCCCAAAAGGGCGCATCAAAATGCGTAGACCGGCTGACTTTGGCGCGGATTCGCGTGCCGCGTACGAGTCGTAACTCACCCCCGAACGTAATTTCGGGTTCGACGCGTTCGGCGCTCCAGTCGACACTGAAGGGGTCGAGGAACCGGTTGTCCAACCAAAGCTGGTGAGGCACCAACAGCCGGTAGCCGGAGCGGACTTCAGCGAAGATCCCGAGTTGCTCACTGAGGCTGAGGGCTGTTCGCACCAGGTAAAAAGCCCGTGTAGAACGCTGACCGGTCAGAGGCTTGTGTGTGGCTAACTCAGCCCCTACAGCCACAGAGGCCCGCTCTGCGACGGGGAAGTCCAGCTCGGCCCCGAGCGTTGTCAAGTCGTTTCCGGATTTGAGCGAGTCGAAGTCCGCCGGGCGAAAGCGATTGCCCGTGTAGCCGAGGCTGACGGCCAGACTGGCTACACCAACTGAAACGTCTCCCGTGGCGTCGAAATGCATCCAGTGTCCGCTGGAGCGCCACTGCAGGGGGGAGCGCGCCACGTCGGCCATCTGGCTGAGGTCGAGGCTCCGGTAAGTGGCGTCGAAGCGGAGTCCGAGCCGGTTGTTCAGCTGTTGATTGCCGTCGACAGACAGGTCCACAAAGTCGGCTTTCCGGTCGACGAGGGCACTGTTCATGCCGTAACGCTGTTTGCCGAAGGCAAGCGTTGCTCTGGCCGAAGCCGTTTCCGAAAAATCGCGGCTGGCCCTGCCGCTCAAGGCCCAGGTCGTGTACTCCGAGTTCGGGTACTGCCCGTCGCTGCGGTCGAAGTTTCCCGAAATCTGGTAACTCCAACGGTCGCGCTGGGCCCAGTGTGTCGCCAGTGCGCGGGCCGAGCGAAAGTCACCGTAGCTTGCCAGCCACTCCAGGCCCGCCGAACGCAGCCGGGTTGGGTGTCGACCCATCTCCTTTTGCCCGACGGTTTCCAGCGAAAAGCGCACCGGCTTGTACTCCTGATGGCGTTCGCGCAGTTGAACCGACACCGCGCCGCCGTACAATTTTTCGCCACTCAAGCGACGCGTGCGATCTTGTCCCACGATCAGCACGTCGGGCAACTCCAGACGGGAACGCTCCTGGACTGATGCCTTTGGTGTCTGTTTTTCGGATGTGCGCAGCGTGTCGGTCCTGGTCGGCAGCCGTGTTGGCGGAGGCTGCGGTTTGCTTTCCTGCGCAAACAATCCACCTGTGGCAGTGAGAAAAAGAGCAGCTACTGCCAGAGCCCAAGAAGGGTAGACAGGTCGTAGGCGCATTCGGCTCACTTTCCGACGAGCTCCTGCAACTTTGCTTGTGCCAGCTTCACGACTTCCTGATCCTGAGCGGACAGCAGGCTTCTGTACAGCTTCCGTGCCTCGCTCCAGTTCTCCAGCTTTTCGTTGGCCTCGGCCGCCCGCAAGGTCGCTTTGGCGACCCAATCCGGGTACGAGGGGTACAGGTACTTGACTTTAAGAAACTCCACAGCTGCCTTTTCGAAATTTCCCTGCGCGAAGTCGCATTCTCCCAGCCAGTACTGCGTTTCGGCAGCCACTGCACCTTCCGCTTCTTTTAGCAGGCTCCGCAACTGCTGCCGTGCGCGGTCCACAGCGCCGGACTGAAAGTCTACCTTTGCCAGCCCAAGCCGAGCTTCGGCCAGCGAGGCGCTCTCGCTGTAGTCCACAGCCGCCCGCTCGAAGAGGGCGCGCGCCTTTTCGAGTTCTCCCTGGTCAAGGGCAAGCTTGCCAGCCTCCACAAGCGCAACGGGAGCGAGAGGGCTGTTCGGGTAAGTTTGCCAGACACGCTGAAAGTAGCTGGCAGCGTCCTCGACGTGGCCTTCGTCGCGGAAGGTTTGCGCCGCTCTCAAAAGAGCTTCGGGCGCAGCTTTACTTTTCGGAAACTCCTGCCACTGGCGCACAAACGCATCCACGGCGCGCTGACTGTCGTCCAACTTCAGGTAAGCTTCTCCAATCCAGAGCCAGGCGGATTCCGCCGCTTTGGAGTCGGGGTAGGCTCTGAGCAGACGTCTGTACTCATCGATGGCTTCACCGTAACGACCGAGATTGAAGAAGAGCTCCGCTTTGCGCTGCATAAGCTCAACGGCCAGGCTCTTATCGGGGTAGCGCGCGATGAACCGATCGGCAAGAGCCAGAACACTGTCGACCTGGCCCAGCTGCAGCAGTGACCACTGCAAGCCGCTGATGGCGTCGCGAGTCATGTCGCCATCTGGGAAAGCGTCGATCACGTAGCGGTACTGGTGGGCGGCATCCTGGTACCGACCCATGTTGTAGTAGCAGTCTGCAATGTAGTACGCGGCGTCGTCGACGAACTCGCTACCCGGGTACCTACTTTGCAGCTGATTGAAGACGTCGATGGCTTCGCTGTAGCGTTCGAGCTTAAAGAGCGTTCGTCCAACCCAGAACAGCGCTTCGGCAGCTAACGGCTTGTCCGGGTAGCGCTTCACGACTTCCTGAAAGGTTGTCAGGGCATCCTGGTAGCTCTCGGTACGAAACGAGCAGACGGCCATTTGAAAGAGAGCTTCGGCCCGACGCGAGGGATCCTTTGTGAGGCTGAGGACCTGTTTGTAGAGTCGGCGCGCGTCGTTGTACGCTTTGAGGTTAAACTGCGCGTCGGCCTGGCGTAGAACAGCGTCCGCCTTGAGCTGGGCATCTGTTGCCTTCTGTCGTGCCAGTGCGAACGACTTAGCAGCGTCCGCAAACAGGCCCATTTTCAACTCGCACCATCCCTTTCCGTAGACGGACTCTGCAAACCTGTCTGACCGCGGAAATTTCTCAATGACTTGCTCGTACACAAGCTTAGCTTCGGGCCAACGCTTCAGGCGGTAGAGTGCCTCGGCCTTCCAGAAGAGTGCGTCGTCCACGAGTTCGTTGCCTGGGTAGGTGCTGATGAGCTTGTCGAACGTTTCGATGGCGGCTTCGTAAGCTTGGCGCTGGTACTGAGCCCACCCGAGCTTAAAAAGGGCGCGTGGTACTACCCCGGCTTCCGGAAACTTGCGCTCCACAAGCTTGTACGCAGCCACGGCGCCTTCGAGATCCCCGCTCGCCAGTCGGCACTCGCCAACCATCAGCTGAGCGTCCGGTGCGAGTTCTGCCTGCGGGTACACGCGGACGATTTGCTCAAAAGCAGCTGACGCTTCGTCGTAGCGCTGATCCTGAAAAGCGAGACTCCCGAGCTCGTAAAGCGCGCCCGGCGCTTCTTTGCTCTTCGGAAATTGGTCCACCAGTTCCTGGAACGTTTGCGTGGCTTGATCTGCTTTTCCGGAAGCTTTGTAGGCCTGACCAATCTGGTAGAGCGCCGACGCTTTTACCTCGTCGGAAGCGCTCACGTCGAGTGCTTTGCGGAAAGCGACGATTGCGTCGGTGTACTGCTTCTTCTGAAGGTAGCTCCAGCCGAGTCCGTACCACGCTTCGTCTACCAGGTCTTTTCCCACGACCGGGTCTGTCAGATCCCGGTAGACCTGGATGGCGCCGTCCGCGTCGCCGGAACGAAGCAGGGACTCTGCGAGCAGAAACTGCGCTTCCAGACGCTTTTCGTGGCCGGGGAAACGTTCCACTGCTGAGCGCAACGCCTTGGCGGCTTTGCTGAAATCGCCTTCTGAGAAAAAGCAAAAGCCGATTCGGTAAAACGCGGAACCTTTGAGTTCGCTTTTCGGGTAGTCCGAGAGGATTTTCGCGTAAGCTGCACGAGCTTTTGCGTAGTCCCCCTGTTTTTCGTAGATCCAACCGATCGAGTAGTAGGCGTAGTCAGCGACGGGCGACTTGGGATTTTCTTGCACAGAACGAGCGTAGGCCTGCAACGCCTCGTTGTACTTCTGCTGCCGGTAGAGGGTTTCGCCCAACCAGTAGTGAGCTTCGGCAAGGAGGGGAGAACTCGGAAACTGCTTCAGAAAGGCGCGCAGAGCCTGTTCAGCTTCGGCGTAACGTGAGAGGTAAAAATAGGCCTGCCCCAGACGAAATTGTGCCTGGTCGCGGTATCCCACGGCGGGGTAGTCGGTCAGAAGCTTGCGGTACTCACGGACGGCTTCGCTGTAGTTTTGGAGGTTGAAGTGACACTCGGCCAGCAAAAACTGGGCGTCGCCGGCGTGGGAACCGTTTGGGTACTTCTGCAGAAACTCCTGGAGCTGGTCTGCTGCCAGACGGTACAGGCCGTCCTGGAACATGCCCCGTGCCACTGAGAAGTCTTCCTCTTCGGAGGAAGGCCGAAGCTGAGGTCCATCGGAGGTCGCAAAGACCGTTACCGGTAGGCTCAGCAGCAAGAGTGTCCACACGAATTTCTTGGTCATTTTGGTCACCGCGTACCGGGAGATTGTTCAGGGTGCAAGCCAAGAATCTGTCAAAAACTCAAATTACCCGCTGCAGACTACACAGCCTGTCTCCAGAACCGACTTTCTGTTCATGACTTGCCAGCAAAGTGCTGTTACTGGTGTTCCTCGGCTCGTTGGCTTTTCCTGGAAAAGGGCAGTTTGCGAACTCCGCTGCGCCCGACTTGACACGGTTGCGATAAAAAGACCCGTGTTTCCTCCGTTGAACGCCTGCGAGCAAAACCTGCCTCACGTAGTTCGAGAGTCAGAACCAGGACGAAAGGCTCCGTCCCGGTGTGTCTTGCGAAGCTAACGTGGTGGGTCGAGGTCTGTTCGGATTCAAAACAGCGCGGCTCTGTTCTACGTACGAGAAAAGAACACCGAAGTTCCCTGCACAGTGGATGTGCTAACGCAAGTAGATGAGCTTAGCCGTGGACAGTTGGGCACCGTACCGGGCCCGTAACACGTACAAGCCACTGCTCAGACCAGACGATGCAGGGTCCCAGCGAAACCTGCGCACGCCGGTCTGGATCGGCCCGTCCCAAAGGGTTGCCACACGCTGGCCCAGGCTGTTAAACACGCGCAACGTGAGACGTCCCTTTCTTGGGACGTGTACCGAGAACGCGACGGTGCTGTTGAACGGATTCGGGTGTGGTTGTGTCAACTTGAACCGCCCTGGAACGCCGCATTTGCGGTCCTCGCGCACGCCCGTCCACAGCCGACGTTGGGTGAAAATGTGCGTTTCCGGCCCGTCGATTTGGTAGCCAGCGATGCCTGGACCCGTTACGACCACGGTGTCGTCGCGCGTGAACTCGTACCAGGTACCTTCGGCTGGAAAGGGAACGTCCACACTCTGCCGCTCTCGGCTGAAGTTTGCCACAATCACAACGGATTCGTCAGCCTCCCACCTGTGGTACACGATCGTACGTTTGGAGGTGTACACTCGGTCGATTTTGATGTTTCGACTCCGCAAGGCCGGTAGCTGGGCTCTTAGTGCAAGGAGACCCCGGTAGTAGGCGAGAATGCCTTTCCAGGGCTCACGAGTCGGTTTGGACCAGTCGATTGGATTTTTGCCGACGATTTTCGGCAAGTCCTCACCCCACTCCTGGCCGTGGTAGAGCATCGGTACACCCGCGGCTGTTAGAAGCACTGCACCTGTCATTTTCTCGTACTTTACGGCTGTGGCGTAGTCGCACCCGGCGTAAGTGGTGCACTCGTAGATGGTGCGCTGCTCGTCGTGGTTCGTTGTGAAATTGATGACATGCGTCGGGTCGCCAAAGCCGTCGAGGTTGTAGTCCACGGCTTTCGAAGTGCCTGTTGCCCCGAAGCCGCGCAGGTTGAGCTTCATCTGATCGTGGAAAGTGTCGTGCCATTCGGCGTCGATCGGCGTCTCGCGGACGAGCGCCGGATCTTGAGGCAGGTATTCGGCAATCTGGTAGAACCGTGGATCGGCTTGCTCTACGGTGCTGCTGAACGAGCGGATGCCGTCCCAGGAGATGAAACGCAAAGCATCGTAACGGTAACCGTCGATGTGATACTCGTTCATCCAGTACAACACGACGTCGCGGAAGAGGCGTTGCGTTGCCGGTTTGGTGTGGTCGAAGTCCGGAAAACCCCAGGGGTTGCCTGAAGCGTGGAAGTAAGGGCTGGCGTCGAGGTCGTTTAGGTAAAGTTGTGCCAGGGGCGAGGTTGCGTCGACGTGGTTGAAAACCATGTCCATGAACACGGCGATGCCGCGACGGTGGGCTTCGTCCACCAGGCGTTTCATGTCTTCGGGGGTGCCGTAGGCGGATTCGGGCGCGAAGTAGAAAGCGGGATTGTAGCCCCAGCTGTCGCCGCCGGGGAATTCGTAACAGGGCATGAGTTCGATGGCGTTGACTCCCAGTGCCTCCAGGTAGTCCAGTTTGGCCGTCATGCCCGAAAAAGTTCCCGCGAAATCGCCCACGTGGGTTTCGTAAATCACGTAACTGTACCAGCTTGGACGCGTGAATCCGGCGTCGTGCCACCGGTAGGGTTCGGCCCCGACTTTCAACACTGCCCGGGCGTTTTCCGGACGCCAGTCCTCGCGACCCTGGTAGGTCCAGTCCACATCCCGTGCGTACGGGTCAGCCAGGCGCTGGCTGCCATCGATCAGGTACTGGTAGCGGTACGTACCGGGCGACAGCGACTTCACCAACCACCACAAACCGTCCTCCGTGCGGTTCATGACGTCGGCGGAACCATCCCAATCGTTGAAGTCGCCGATGAGCGTGACGAACCGTTTCCCGGGAGCGAAAAGCGCGAATGTGACTGTTCCATCTCCGTTGTCTGTTGCCCCTGGCACTGTGCCAGACGGTGGCGCGGCGATTTCGAAATGAGGTAGGATCCACACCGACACAACGTCCAGGGCAACCCGTTGCGAAACGCCAAACTTCTTGGCTACAGCCACGATGTCATGTTTGCCGTAGCTGATTCCCTCGGTGTTCCAGGTCCAGAACAGCTCAGTTCCCGAAGCTACCGTGCGCTGCGCACCATCAATCCACAGCTCGATCACATCGCT
This sequence comes from uncultured Cytophagia bacterium, assembly GCA_964644845.1. GTDB lineage: Bacteria > Zhuqueibacterota > Zhuqueibacteria > Oleimicrobiales > Geothermoviventaceae > Geothermovivens. The sequence continues at coordinate 19,579 of CAZXXS010000083.1, forward strand.
CCCCGTCGCAGTAGCCCGAATTTCAACGTCACCGCTCACAGCGGAGTCAGACGCTGGTTCGGTGATGTGCACGGTGAGGCTTCCGTCCGCCGGCTGAAGGTCTACGGGAATGTGGTAGTCCTGTCCCTGGTTGTTGTCCCACGTGTCGTCGGCCCAGTGAATCACGAAATCCACTGCCTGTACGACCTGCTGGCCACTGTTGAACGGGCCCACGCGAACTGAGCACACGCCAGCCGGGCTGGGACCCAAAAGAGGCGTTTCCACTGCGATCCCGTCTGTCCACAGAGCTGTCGCATCGGGCCAGTAGAGACGGATGGGTGTCGTCCACGGGTGGTCACCGGGATTCACCCCCCAGTGTAGCCAGCCGCCCTGCGTAGCCGGATCGACACGAATGGTGATGGTGTCGTTCACGTTGGGCCGGGCGGGCTCCCAAGAAATACCAGACACAATTCGGACGTGGTAGTCGTTACCGTTGTTGTTGTCCCACGTGTCGTCAGACCAGTGAATGACGAAATCGAGAACGTCCACGGGCTGGTCAGGATTGTCGAACGGGCCAAGCGTGATGCGGCAAGTGCCTGTGGAGTCCGGTCCTTCCAGGGGGCTTTCGACCGCAGCACCATCGCCCCAGGGTGTGGTGCCTGCCGGCCAGTAGGCTTGAATCGGTTGTTTCCAACCGTTGACCCCCCAGTGGAGCTTACCCGACTTGGTACAATGCCCGATGCTGATCGTGATTGCAACCGATGGTGTGGGGCTTGGCGGGTCCCACCGAACCTGGGCAAAAAGGACAGAGGGCAGGAAGAAGCCGAGCGAAAGAAGAGCAACGACGGACTTTCTCATCGGATGCTTTTCCAAGCTAAAAAATCTGGTTTTCTGGCAAACTGGCCGCAATTTGGGCGTAGTGGCGGCACTTCTCGCGCAAAGGGCACACCTTGCAGCTTGGATTTCGGGCTTTGCAAATGGTTCTACCGAGCTTGAGCAGGTTCATGTGAAACGAGTAACTCTTGCCGGGAGGGACGAACTCCGCCATTTGCCAAAAGGTTTTCACCGGGTCGGCGTTTTCTGGCACAAGACCGAGGCGACGGACGATCCGGTGCACGTGGGTGTCGACGGGGAAAACGTCGCGACCGCAGGCGAACATGAGAACCACTGCAAGGGTTTTGACGCCGATGCCCTTCAAATGACCGAGCCAGCCGAGTGCCTCGCGAATGTCCATTCCGCAGAGCTTCTCGAGTTCAAACCCACCGTTGTGTTGCGCCAGCCATCGGAGGATGTCGCGGATGCGGACGCTCTTTTGGTTGGCAAGGCCGGCCACGCGAATTGCCTCGGCAATCTCGCGTGGATCCGCCGAGGCCACCTCTGCCCAGGTTGGGAATCGTCTTCGGAGTTCGTCGTAAGCGCGATCACGGTTGCGGTCGTTGGTGCTCTGGGAAAGAACGGTCTTGATCAAGCTGTCGACGGGATTCCGACGTCCTTTCCACACGGGTTCGCCGAAGTGTTCCTCCAGTTTTTCGACGAACCACGCCGTCTGTTCACGTTTCTGCCGAAGTTCAGCGTCGGCGGAGTTTTCGGGTCGCGGATCGACTCGGGTGCCGGTGTGGGTTTCTCGGGACATAATCGCTCTGTTCGGATTCTTTTGCGGTTGTTGAATGCTTGGGTGATGGTTTGGTCGGTTTTGCCTCTTTCCTTCGCTTTCTGGAACGGGGCACTTCCGGTACGTGGGCCTCTTGGGATCGACGGAGAAAATCGAGAAGGGGTTTAGAAAACGTTGGTGTTTCAACCCCAAGTACCCCGACGGGCCCTTTGCCGAGAAGCTGGCCGAAGCTGATCTTCGTACCGTAGACGAACGCAGGGACGTTGGCGCGGGCTGCGAGCCTGACAAATCGCTGTGTGGTGGATCTGGAAGCGTCGGAGGCCAGGATGAGCACGCGCAGCCTGCCGCGTCGCAAACTAACCTCGGTGGCTGTGCTTCCCGTGACGAGCTTCCGCGCCTTGTGTGCGAACCCAAGGAGCACGTCAATTTTGTGACTCAAGTTGTTTTCGGACATAAGCAGTCACTTCCTCGTAAAAGTCGCGTGGCACGGACTGTCGGAAGGAGCGGTCCAGAGCCTTGCGTTTCTTCATTCGCGCGGCGCATTCCAGTTTCAAACAGATATACGCCCCCCGCCCGGGTTTTCGTTGTTTCGGGTCAATCTCAAAATTGCCCTCAGGCGTCCGAACCAGGCGCAAGAGCTCGCTCTTGGGGCGAATCGAGCGACAGCCCACGCACGTTCGGAGCGGGATGTGTTTGTCCGTGTGTTTGTTCAACGCGACAACCGAAATCGTGTTCAGTAAGAACTTGATGAAGCAGTTTTTGACGACCTGCGTCAAGATCTGAGTCCGACGTCCTCACGATTTGGCGGTTTGCTCCTTGGGGAATCAGAACTCCCACGGTTTGGCCACGATTTCTCGCACACGCACGTCGAAAAAGCGGTTTGACGGTTGCGCCTTGACCACGGCAACGGTGTCGGCTCCACGGCCTGTTCCTGCCACGGTCACGAGGTCCTCCGGAGGCACAACACCAGCATCGCAAGCCATGCAAGCGATTTCAACGCACACCTTCACGCCTTCGCACAGGATGCGCAGGCTGTTTGCCACCAGGTCCGTGTCGCTGCCACCAAGGCGATCGCGGATGGCTCTGCTGATCGTGCGAAAGGGCATCGTTCCAGTGATCACGGGCACACCTGCGCGCTGCAGCTGCTCACGGAGCTCGGGGTCGAACTGCTGTTCCCCGGGCCTCTTAAACCCCGTGTTGTGAGTCACGATCACGAGCTGCACGGGGTGGCTACGGAACATGTTGAACGCGATTCGCGCCGTGTCACCGTAAGTGGACGCCACCACCAGGTGTCGAAGCCCGTACTTTTCAGCCGCGTCGAAGGCGATGGCCAGGCTTTCTTCCGTGTTTTCCGGACCGGCTTTAGGAAACGTCGGCATCGCCTACCTCCGTTGCTGCAGTTCCTCCAGCCTTTTGAGCACTTGGCGGTACCCGTCGAGGAACTCTTCAAAGATGAGTTCCACCGTGCGCAGCGACTTAACAAGCCCTGCACTCTGCCCCGCTTCCAGAAGGCCCTCGCTGAGGTCCCCGTCGATGATGCCGAGGCGCGAACGGCCTTCGCCAAGCATTTCGCGAAGCTGGGGTTCCTGGACACCGCGTTGTTCAGCGCGCAGAAGCTGTTCAGCAAAGGCGTTTCGAATCACCCGCGTTGGCTGAATGGAGCGCGTCACTACCACGGTGGCTGCGTCTTCCGCTCGAACGATTGCGTTCTTGTAGTAAATGCTGCAGTTTGCTTCAACCGTAGCGGCGAAACGTGTACCGATTTGCACAGCTTCGGCTCCTAAAGCGAGGGCTGCCACGAAACCTCTTGCGTCGGCAATTCCGCCTGCCGCAATCACCGGAATCTGGAGGGCATCGACCACCTGAGGCACAAGTGTCAGGGTGCAGGTTTCTTCGTGGCTCACGTGTCCGCCAGCTTCCCACCCTTCGGCCACCACGGCATCGACACCCGCCCGCTCTGCCTTAAGTGCGTGACGGACGCTTGGAACGACGTGGATAACCGTAACTTCCTTTTCTTTGAGCTGTGGTGTGAATACGGCCGGGTTGCCGGCGGACGTGAAAACAATTTTCACGTCCTGTTCAAGACAAATGCGGATGAGTTTGGCCGCGTCTGGGCGGGTCATGGGCACGTTCACCGCGAAAGGCTTGGACGTACCCGCCCTGACGGCCATGATTTCGCCCACAAGCTGCGACGGCGTCATCGAGCCTGCGCCAATTACGCCCAGCCCACCGGCTTCGCTGACGGGTACGACGAGATTGTGGTCAGCAACCCAGGCCATGCCCCCCTGGATGATGGGATGTTCAATGCCAAGGAGTTCGGTAACACGTGTTTTCAGTTTGGGAAGCACTTTGGCCATGATTTTGTGTCCTCGCAGCTTTCCGGTTGTGCGGCAGCCACCTGCAGTTACACCGGGATTTTCGCTCCGATTCGGAGAAGACTGCCGTGTCCCCGGGTGAAGCGTTTGCCTAACAGACGAATTGTTCTCGTGCGAAAATCCACCGACAAAAGTTTCCCGACCGCCACGGCATCGCCTGGCTCGCGCTCAACGGCGCACAGTCTACCCACCCAGGCATCAATGGGAAGGAAACGCACCCCTCTTTGCCTGGAAGCAGGCACTGATTCCGCGTAGCGCTTCGCCTGCCAGGACGCCCGAACGACGAAGGTCAGCCCTGCCGTTCGTTCGGCGTGAACCAGCGTCATTTGCAGGCGCTGTTCCAGTTCTGCACGTTCTGCCTGGTTCAGTGGAACACCAGACTGGAACCAGTTTCGTCCCCACAGGAAGAGGTCGGGGAAAGGAAAACTCAGCTCGCTGCAGCCCGCTAAGAACTCGCGAAACCGAACCTCCCTGTAGGCGCGCCTTTCGGCGGTGTCGCGTTCCCGTACGCCAGCGGGAACACGAAGTCTGTGAACACGCACTCCGTGCAACCCCGAGAGAACGGTTGACAGTGGCCCAAGTTCCTGCTTTTTCCGGAAAAGGACCAGATGCCGTGGACGCAGGAGCTGGGCCTTGGACGTTTTCAGCTGAAACCCGGTCCACCCGCGGACCAACCCGGTCGAATCGACAACAACCAGCTGCGAATCGTGTTGTAGAGCCCGGTCGACCAGGGCGTGTGTGCCGGTGATTACCTCGGGTAAGTGTCCAGCGGGCGAAAACGCTCCGATGAACCACAGGGCCTGCTCTCGCAGAGCACCACGCGTCGAGACGATAGCCCAGCCAATGCAGCCCGGTGGTCCCACGGTGGACTGTCCGATGTCCGCGTCCACGTAGCTGACCCGCAAGCCGGCCTTTACGCCATCAAGCGCAAGGAGTTTACAGAACGTAGTTTTCCCGGAACTTGTGCCCCCTACCACCAGAATAACACCGGGATTTTCTACGATTCTTCGCAGTGCCAGCGACCAGGACGGCGGTATTTCGAGATCTGTGTGGCCTGAGAGCTCGACCAAAGCTACACACTCACGCGTTTTTGTCGGCGGAACCCCGGGAGTCTTGCCCGTCTTCGAGGAGCGCCTCCACGCGTTGGCGCAGAAGATGACGAAGCTCGGAATCGCTCAATTGCTTGATCTCCTCTGCACGAACAGGTCGGCCGATTTTGAGAACGACTTTGTCCGGCCGAATGTGCCAGGAACTTTTCCGCTTGATTCGGTAAGCCCCGACCAGCGCCACGGGCACAACGTCGAGCCCCAGGTCCTTTGCAAATCGAAAGGGGGCCCGTGTGAACGAGCCCAGCCGACCGGTGAGCGTGCGGTGCCCCTCGGGCAGGATAACAACGGAGATGCCCTGGCGGATCAGACGGCCGGCTTTGTCGTAACTTTCAAGAACGCTCCGCCCGGGGCGCTGGCGAATGGGCACGTTGCCAATCCTGCGGATCACGGCTCCGTACAGCGGCCAGCGAAAATGGCTTTCCAGCTCAACGCCGCGTACGGGCCGGGGCAGGTAGCCGCCGTAAACAAATGGATCGAAAATGTTTACGTGATTCCCGACGAAAAGAAAGGGACCGCCCGTCAAAGGGGTCTCGTGTTCAACCTGCACACGAACGCCGGTTGCCCACAGGACCGCGCGACATCCCCACCTGATCACCCGGTTCAGGTGCCGTGTGGGAAGCAGAAAAGCAGCGATAAGCACAGTAAGCGCGGCAACGGCGAAGACAGCGAGGCCAAGAACCCAGCGGATGAGCGAGATGGCGGTTGTTTTCACGCAAACACCTCGACGAAGCCCGGCAAACACTCCAGTTCGACGGGTGTTTCGTCGAAAACCTCGCCATCGGGCGAAAGCCGCTTTGGCGGCTCGGTTTCGATCCTGGCCCGTTTGCCCCGGAAAAACCTGACCTCGGGCAGCTCGAGGTGGGTTCCGGAGAAGATCTTGGGAAACGAACGGAGTAAGCGCAGGCGCTTCATCGGCAAGCACACAACGAGGTCGAACAGGCCGTCGTCGATCTTTGCGTTTGGTGCCATTAGCATGTTTCCGCCGGTGTACCTGGAGTTGCAAATCTCGGCAAAAAGGGTTGGCTCGTTCAAGACTTCGGCACCGTCCACCCAGATGCGAGTGTGGGCAAAGCGCGGCCTTGCGATCTCGAGCAATGTGGCCAGTGCGTAGGCCGTCATGCCCATCCACTGGAAGCGAAATGCCCGCGCGTTGATGTCCGACACAAAGCCAACCCCCATGATGTTCGTAAAGTAAGCTTCGGAGTTCTGCGTCGTGTAGCGAATGACGTCCAGCGGCTTCGTGCGGCCTGCGCAGATGGCCTCAACGGCGCTGTTCAACGAATCTGGGAACAAGTCCCGCGCCAGCGAATTGCCAGTGCCCACAGGAATTTGCCCGATCGGAAAGGGGATTCGCCCGTGAGTCCGCATCAAGCCGTTGATCAACTCGAACAGTGTGCCGTCACCACCGACGGCCACTGCCCCGTGGTAGTTGGCCGGCTCAAACTGGTGAGTGAGCTCGTACACGTGCTGCGGACGCTGGGACACAACGACATCCAGTTCTACTCCGCAATCCCGGAGTTTCTGGACGGCTTCTGGAGCCCGTTTCTGACCGTCTCCATGCCCCGACGACGGGTTCACCACCACCCAAAGACGCATGCGTGTTCGACCTTTCGGCTTTGAGCTGTCCTTCGTTTCCCCGCTTTGTTCTTGTGAGTTTCCCTCTCCCGTTTTCCCTGTTTTTTCCGAGCTGAAATTCGTTGTTGCTGTCGCGTACTGGCCTTGTTCGCTGAACCGCTCCCCGTGGCCCAAGCAGTGCTGTATGTCCCGAGCCCGGAAAGCCACTCTACTGGGTTGCGAACGGGTGGAGGCGCTGTGCAGCGGCCCGCGGTTCAGTTTCTTCCCTGAAGTTCGTTCCTAAGCTGAGTAAGTTCCACCAGGTGATCTTCTTCCTCCCGGACAGTCTCGTCCACCAGCCGCAGATCCTTTTCGGGAATGTGTTTGCGCAGCTCTTGCAACAGCAGAAGGGTGTTCTTCTCCATTTGCAAAGCCACTTCCACGGCCTTCGCATCTGTCTCCGCTTCTGCGGCTGCTTTGCGGGCAGCTTCTTCATCTGTGAACGTCGTGTTGGAGAGAAGCGCCTTCACGTAGGCGTCGTACTCGCCCGGATACGATTCCACAGGCTGGTGCTCACCAAGCTCCTCCAGCCATCGCCGGAAACGCTGTTCATGTCGTTTTTCTTGCTCCGAAATTCGGCGAGCAGCGTCACGTAACTTCTGCGTCTTGGCATTGGCTGCCAGCGTTTTGTAAAACTCGTAACCGTTTCGCTCCTCTGTCACGTTCATGGCAACGATTTCGCTGGCGATAAAAAGATTGGCCATGTTGCACCTCCCTACCTTGGCGGCGATGATCCCTTGAGGCAAAGACCGACCAGCGGACAACTTGAAGCTTTTGTTGAATATAGGCCAGGTCTGCAACAATGTCAAGCGGAAACGGCTTCGGGGCCGCTACCATTTTCGTTTTGGAGGTAGAGGGTCCTTGAGGATGTTCTGCGCATTGCCCGTACAGCCGTCGCGACGGGGAGCCAGGGCTTGCGGATCGCTTGAGAGGCCCCTGAGAACCCGAATGTAAACGGTCAGGGAGTTACCCTGTGCTCGCAAGCCGAAGCGGAGCTTTGTAGACTGCTCTGCGTTGATGTTGGTCACCGTAAGCTCCCAGGTGCTGGACACGGAATGAAGCTGGGACCGGTGGCGTCACAAAACATGATCGCATCTGAGCAGTTCGCAAGCTTTTGGTCGCGCCGAATACGGTAGATCTTGAGACTGCCGACCTTTTCCTTCGTCCACGTTTCGGACCTCGACTGCCGCCGCGGATGCAAATAGCTTTCCGTGGGGTCAACGCTCTGTCGGATCTGGTTGATCGCTTGCCCGAAGGGATGGTCGAAGCTTTTTACGCTTCCCTGCGGCGGGGCGCCTGTCCGCTGGTCCTGGTGCGACGACCGGCAGAAGTTCGCTTGCATTCGCACGCAACCAAACGGGGACAGAGGGAGTTGGGGGGATGACGGTTTCTGGTGGAAACACGAAACGCTTTTTCTGCGTTAGCCCGCTACCACCGGGGGGAGTGTACGAAGATTTGGGCGGAAAAAATCGGTAAGCGACTGAGGACAAAAACCTTGACAAGATGGGCTGTTTTTCTTATCTTTGCGTGCGTTTGGGGCGATTAGCTCAGTTGGTTAGAGCGCTGGTCTCACATACCAGAGGTCACTGGTTCGAATCCAGTATCGCCCACGACGGAAAGCGACCCGAGAAAGGTCGCTTTTTTGTTTTGACCGAACGTGCGGATGTCGTCGGGTCCAAAACGCGTTCGTCTGACATGGCGCGGAGGCGCTTGTGTACAGACCGTTCGTCCCTTTTGGCACCGGGCTGTTCAGCTTTGCAGCACATTGAGATAAAACTCTTCGTACTGTTGCACGATTTTCGTCTGTTCAAAATACTCAACCGCTCGTTTTCTTGCCGCTACGCGGAAACGGGTGTGTAGGTCAGGATGACGAAGTAGCTGCAGCACGCTGGCGGCCATCCCTGCCACGTCGCCCACCGGGTGGAGAAAACCGCATTCTCCGTGGACAATCACTTCAGGCAAACCGCCTACGTCACTGGCCACTACGGGTACGCCGGAACTCATGGCTTCCAGTGCGGCCAAACCGAAGCTCTCCTGTTCACTGGGGAGAAGAAAAACATCTGCGCACGCGTAGATGTTCTCCGGAAACTCCTGTTCCCCGAGAAAGAAGACATCGTCGAAAAGCTTGAACTCGCGCAGGAGCTGTTGAGCCATCATTCGTTCGGGGCCTTCGCCGATCATCAGCAACTTGGCAGGCATTTCCTCGCGAACCCGGGCAAAGATCCTCACTACGTCGCTGATGCGTTTGACGGGGCGGAAGTTGGAAGCGTGTACGAGCAGAGGCTCGTCGTTGGGCGCGAAGCGACGTCGTTCGCACGCCTGAACGACACCACTGAAACGCTGTGTGTCGACGAAGTTCGGGATGACAGCGATCTCGTTCGCCACGTCGAACTCCTCGAGAGTTCGCCGCCGCAGGTAGTGTGAGACAGCCGTAACACCGTCGGATTGTTCCACCGAAAACTTAACCACTGGTCGGTAGGCAGGGTCCGCTCCGACAAGCGTAATGTCAGTTCCGTGCAGCGTTGTGACCACCTTAGGCACATGTGGCGCAAGCAGTTGCCGGGCTAAGTAAGCGCTGGTGGCGTGTGGAACAGCGTAGTGGGCGTGGATAATGTCCAGCTTGCAGTGTTTTGTCACTTCGACAAGTTTTGTCGCCAGTGCCAGGCTGTAGGGCGGGTATTTGAGGAGCGGGTAAGCCGCGACTTCTACTTCGTGCATCAAGAGGTTCTGGTGGAATTGCGACAGGCGGAACGGACGGGCGTAGCTGAACAAATGCACGTGGTGACCACGCTTTGCTAACGAAATAGCCAGTTCTGTGGCGATGACGCCGCTGCCACCCTGGCTCGGGTAGCAAACGATTCCGATTTTCAGTTTCCCTGCCATGTTCTCCTCTTGCACCGGCCAGATCAGCGCAAGTCGGTGATTTTCGCAAACGTGCTCGGAAGATCTTCCACAGGGATCGGCCCTGTCCAGAGGAAGGGCTCGCCGTACATGACGCCGATTTTCGAACCCCAGTAACGAGCACGCGCTTCGATGATCTGCAAGAATTCCGCACTGCTGATGTAAGTTTCCGGCTCGTTGTCCGGCCGGGTGCCCCGGGTGTGGAATTGGGACGTGTAGCAGTGAATCGCGGCGAGTTTCGTCTCGAAAACGTCGGTCACGTCGACAACAAACGAAGGGGTAAACTCGTAGTGCAAAGGGTAGTACACGATGGTCCCGGGACGGTAGGGCTGCTGTCCCGTTTCGATTTTTAGCAGCCCCGCGAGGAAACACGCCTCGCGTACCACGGTGGAAGTATTGGCGTGGTCTGGGTGACGGTCGAACCAGTAGGGGGCGAGGACGATTTGGGGGCGATGGCGTCGAAGAACTCGTACGATTTTTTCGCGGTTTTCAGCTGAGTTTGCAACCATGCCATCGGGGATGCCCAGAATCTCCCAGCTGCGGAGTCCGAGCGTCTTTGCGCTCACCTCAAATTCACGACGTCGTTCCTCTGGTGTGCCGCGGGTGCCGAGCTCGGCGCCGGTAAGCGAAACTACGCCAACGGCGTAACCTTGTCTGGCCATTTTGGCCAGCGTGCCGCCACAACTCAACTCTACGTCGTCGGGGTGGGCTTCGAATGCCAGGACATCGAGTTGCATCTCAACACTCCTTGAACAGAAACAAGGCTAAACTGCGTATCGGTGTCAGGAAACCGCTGGGCAGCACAGGAGTTGGGTAAAGGCCACGTCAAAGTGTTGGAGGAAGCCTGGACCATGCTCTTGGTTGCCACATGCCCACGCCGCTAATGGCTAAAGATCAAGAAACGTGTGAACATGCCGGTCCAGCCGAATATTCCTGCGGATTGTGGCGTAGAGTTCTTTGCCGTGTTTGGCCAGGAATGGCAGACCCGCAAGCACCCGTTCCTGAGGTGTGTTGAGTGGTGCGATGCTGTTGACGACAGCTTTCGTCTGTCGGGTGCGAACCTCGTCTCGCCGACGTTGGGCGGCGGCGATTTTCTTCTCCGAATCACTAAGAATCTTGAAAATGCGTCCCTTTGCACCTTCCAGGTAGCCCTCCAACGTCGGATCAATTTCAACTGCGTGTCGCACTACGTGGGACCACCTTGTCGCCAGTACATCCCGAAGTTGCGCGAATCCTTCCGTAATTTCCTTTGGAAGCGCCTGTTGGGCCAGCTCTGTGGCGAGCTGCATTCCCCTTTCCCAGATCCGGGTTGGTTCCACGCCGAGCTTCTCCAGGTAACGACGCACGCCTGGTTCGAGCAAAGTAAACCCTGGCCGTGGCCAGATGACCGCCATTTTGCCTCCGAACGCTTCGTAAACTGCGCTTAACTGTGCGTAGTAAGCGATCTCGCCCGGTCCTCCCACGTAAACCACGGTTGGTACCAGAGCGTCCTGGAACAGTGGTCTCAGAACCACGTTGGGACTGATTTTCTCCGGTGCGGTTTCCAGATGCTGAGCAAACTCTTTGCGTTCGAATGTGCGTCCCAGCGAAGGAATGCTCACTTGCTCGCCGTCGTCGAAAATTGTGTGACGTTCGCCTTCCAGGTAGAAAAAATTCAGTCGACCACCCCGAGTCTGAATTTGCCGTTCAAATCCTGCGGCTTTGATCTGCTCGTCGCGTTGCTGCAAGGCTTTGCTCGAAGGAGACGATTCCAGTTCTCGCAGGAACAAATCCAGCGCCAGTTTTTTGAGCTCTGGATCCGAGGGATCGAGGAAAATAACTCCCAAATCGGCGAGCAAATTGGACGCCCACTTTCCAAAGGCAACATTCAGGGTTGTGCCAGGGGTGTAGGATTCCCTCAGTTGCTCCAGAAGCTCACCGGTGAAGTCGGTTTGTGGGAGGCAAGAGGACAGCTGTTCCAGGTGTTCAAGCACGTTCTCCGGAAGGGCACGAGCTGAGATAGGCACACGCCTTCGGTCTTCGGGCAGCGAGAGAATGCGTAGGTCGAAATTCGTGTCCAGGATCCGAGCGTGACGTACCTCTTCAAAGTCGTGGTCCTCGGAAACGAAGTAGAACACAGGAACACAGCGAAGACCCGTTTTACTCTCGATCTGTTCGGCGAGAACCGTGGCGGTCAGAGCTTTGTAAGCGACGAAAAGAGGGCCACCCAAGTACCCCATTTGCTGTCCCGTCACAGCAGCCACCGTGTCGGGTTCCCGCAGCGATTTGATGTTTTCAAAAGTCTTCGTTCCCATGCCAAAAGCACGATTTTGTCGCTCAAGGACGTCGGCTACCCTGTTCCGATCTGCTGCGAAGGCGCGGGGACGTTGAGCTACTGCTAGCCAGTCCAGGGTGAGTGACGGTTTCCAGGTGTAGAAGAAGCTCACTTCTTCAAACGACCGGAGGAATGTTTGGGTGATTCGCGGTGTACCCGGCACGTGTTCGAGAGGTACGGTGATCATGGGGCAACCTCGCTGAGTTTCCTCGAAAGGGTAAGAATTCTTGGACTCGACTGTCCGTAGGGTTGTCCATCGAAATCTCCCCAAACCCGCTCGACGGACAGCCCGGCTCTTAGCAGCAGATTTCGAATTTCCTCGAGGGTGTAGCAGCGGACAGATTCGCGCACTCTCCTGATTCCGTTCTTTTTCTGAATGACGATTTGCTTTTCCACACGACGGGTTTGAGGATTGTACCAGCGCCACTGCCGAAGGATCAGACCGTTTCGGCGTTCCTCGCTGTACGGAATGAGGGTACTGCGCAAGTGGAGCGGGTTAGGCAGATCCAGAAAGAAAGCGCCCCCCCGGCGAAGCGACCCGACCACTTCGCGGAGGACTTTGAGGTCGTCGTGACTGCTGTCGAAGTAGCCGAAACTGGTGAAGAAGCTCACGACTGCGTCAAACGGTTTCCCAATTGGGAGGTGCCGCATGTCGGCACGGAGCTTCCAGAGCGACTGGTTTTCCTCCCTTTCGATTAACTTCAGGAGGACAAACGACAAATCCAGACACACGACCCGAAAATTTCGCCGACTCAACTCCACCGCATGTCGACCTGTACCGCAGCCCAGGTCCAGAACCCATGCACCAACCGGCAAACCGAGCTGATTCAACAAGAATGCCACTTGACGTTTGGCCTCTTTTGCGTCACGCCTGGCATAGACGGTCAAGTAGTGTTGATCAAAGGCTTCTCGAAACCACTCCAACTTCGAGACCTCGCTGTTACACAGGTCGAATTGTTAGCCGGCGAAATTTACTGCGAAATGGCCAATTTTACAAGGTTGCTTCTGGACATGGAATCGCCCAATTTCCAGGCGAGAACATGGGGTTGCTGCTGGCAGCTTCCTCTTGAGGCTAAGGCAGAAACCGAGCGTTCCCTCTTCGTCTTTGCCGAAGATTGGAGCCCAGGTGGCCGGGGACAGCCCGGAACGGTTGGTTCACCTACTCCCCTTGCTCGCAAAAGGTTGACTTGTTCGGTGGGCAAAATCAGGCCTCAGCCGACCGCTTGACCCTAACTGCACAGTTGCGTGGTATGCAAACTTGTTTGTTTCCGGGGGAGCTCCCGTGCTCGCGTCCCGGCGGATCCTGTTTGCACCGGAATGGTCCTGGACTTTGAGCGCAGACACGCAGGCTGCGCCGGCAGAGCAAGTGGAGGTGAGAGCGATTCTGGTTGAATCGCAGCGAGGGGGTGCGTACATTGTTTCGTTTGCCACTTCGCGGTTGAAAGGATTGTCTCGCTCTAGCAGGGAGAAAAATGGAACCCGAGTTTGTGCGGTTCCTTACTGCGCCTACGGTTAGGATTTCGGGGTGCACGAGCACTCCGGCAATGTAACTTGATCCAACTGCCAGTGATGAAGTTCCGACCTAATTGGAATGGAAAGCTCACCGAAGGAGACTGAGGAATGAGTGACAAAAGAGACTCAACGGCACTGTCGCGCCGCGAATTCGCGAGGTTGATGTTGGCCGGCGCATTTGGAGGGGTGGTACTTCCAGGGGTGGCAGGGTACGCGAGTTCTGGGTTCGCGAGAAGCCAGAAGCGTAGAAACCAGCCGGTCTTGGTTCGGCCCCGGGATCTTGAGAGAATCCGGTACAATCTACGCCAACCGTATTTCTCCGACGTACTCCCCGATCTTTTCGCGCGGTGTGACAAGGAGACTTTGCACTTCCTCAACTCAGAAGCGAGTTTCGCAAACAGGATCTGGGACATCCCGAAAATCTGTCGAGCGTTGCGGAGTGCCGCTGTGTTGACTGCGTCTGGACTTTCGGATCGAACAGATGTAGCCTTGGCCGCTCTTAACGTGTTACACCGATTCCCCGCCTGGGACTATTTTGTAGACGGCGAGGAGGTGATCGGTCTGCAACGCGCGCCGGAATGTGTCAAGAGTGTGGTCTACGCCCTGGAACTTTTGGGCGATCGTCTTCCGGAGTCGGTTAGACAGAGGACACAAAACGACCTTGCCGAAAAAGGGTGTTTGCCCTGCTACCGGACGCTCTGGGGAATGGATCATCCGGAGCAGGTTCACGGTTGGGGGTTCGCAAAGGACGCGAAGGTCAACTTTCAGAGCCTCGACTTGTCCCACTGGCCCTGGATTTTGCGATCGACCAATTTGCACGCCGTGCCACTTGCTGCCCTCGGTGTTGGCGCGTTGCACCTGATCGGACGGGATCGACGTGCGGAGGAATGGCTGGACATTGCCACAACCCACGCACGCTGGTTTTGTCGCAACGTTTACCTGCCGGACGGAAGTTACCCGGAAGGCATTTCATACTGGGGCTACGCTACAGAAGAACTGTTGACTTTCCTTTGGGCTCTTGAGCAAACGGGTGGTCCCGACCTGTTCGACGAACTGAACCTGCCTGGCCAAGTGGACTTTGCGCTCGCCTTGCAGGCTGGGCGAGCCTCTGTCGGTTCGGGCAACCACGTGTCTTTGCGCGTACGCGACGGCAAGACGGCCGACATCGTCAATTTCTCAGATGCAAAGTACAGTTTTCGCATGACGGCGATGGCCTGGATCGCCGCCAAACTCCGCGATCCCGTCGCGCAACGCGCTGCCCTTGAACGGGCTGGTACGTGGAACGAGTTTGCGTTCCTGGCTGTGGATCCAGATGTTCCGATGGCCGCAAGCTGGCCCAAACATCTGGCGAGCGTACGTATGGCGACGGGTTGGGTCGTTTGGCGAAGTGGTTGGGGCGATGCTGACACCGTTGTGGCATTTCGAAGCGGAGGACCAGCAAATCACGAGCACGCGGACCGTAACACGCTGGTTTTGAAGGCGAAAGGCGAGTGGCTGCTGCGAGACCCCTCCGGGGCAGCGTACAGTCGGTTCGATCCAAAATGGCTTTTGCGGTTGACAGGGGCTCACAATGGAGTGCTCATCAACGGGAAAGGTCACGACTACATTGATGGGAAAGAAGGCACCAATTCATCGCGAGCCAAGGCGAAGATTGTCCGCTACATTGATCGGGACCAGTGGTTGGCTCTGAGTAGCGACGCTACGCAGGCGTACGCCTTAGTTGACCCGTCGGTTGAGCAGGTGCAGCGGACATTGGTCTGGTTGAAACCGAACTGGCTGGTGGTTTTTGATCAGATTCGAGCCGTGAAGCCAGTTCAAGCTTCGATTCGGTTTTTCCCGGACAACAGAGACGGGCTTGGCAATGTTGAGGTGTCTGCGGACGGTTTCTGGCTGGGAAGACCACGAGCGCTGCTCCGAGGCTGGCTGGAAGCGAACGTTCCTTTGCGGACGCGGAAGGGACAGCTGATGTTGAAGCAGCAGAAGGGGAAATTTGGCCACATTTTTGCAGAGGTGATCGCCGAGCAAGCGAAGTCCGTAGAGTTGCTCACAGTTCTGGACATCCTCGATCCCGATAAAGCGAAAGAAACGGTCGTCAAAACTACATCTGGCAAACTCGGGTGGAGGGCGCAAGTCGGTGACTGGACTTGTGAGATCCGGACGACCGGCAAAGTGCCAGAGATTTCGTGTCAAAAGCGTTAGCCCCTGACACGAGGCGACGGCGCTGCTAAGCACGCGTTTTGCACAATTCTTGGGATGCGGCTAAATAATTGTGTGCTCGTAGGGGAAACGAAGACAGGCAGCCTGATTTCTTCACGGGGACATGAGACATCTTTTGAGCAGAACTGACAGACTGGCTCGAACCACGTTGGCGTTGGCCGTTACCGGAGTGACGGTGTTGTGCCTGGTTGGCCGATGGTCCGCGGCGGGCGAAGACGTGCTGTCGAGGAACGTTCTTCAGAAGGCACCGTTGGGAGCTGGAACGGACTGGGATGTGGCCATCACCGAGGAGGGGTTAGAAAAAGAGCCGCTTGCCGGTCACCGTCAGCCGGGTGTGGAGACGCGAACCGAATCACGGTTTGAAACGGAAACAGTGGGGGAAAGTAGCTCGGATTGGTTTCAACAGTTGCCTCGGATCCGGAGGCCCGTCAAGTTCTACGTGGACAAGCGGGGTGTGTACCGTGTCAGTGTTTCCGCACTGCTGGACAGTGGTTTCGACTGGCGCGGCGTTCCGTGTTCAGCTTTACAGCTCTTCTGCCAAGGCAAGCAAGTGCCGATCTGGGTGGACGATCGGGATGGCGACGGCCTGTTCGATGGGGACGACGCGATCGAATTCTGGGGGGAACCTTACCGTCCGCAGCCACGCGCCGACGCACCCGACATTTACTACAGCAACTACACGCGTGTGAATGCCTACTGGCTTGTGGAGACCTCAGCTGGCCCCGCAGAGCGCCTTATCGCTTTGTCTGGCAGTCCGACGAAGTTGCCCGCCTACCGGCCCCGGTGGTTTCCCTGGACCGAACATTTTGAGGAAGACCGTGGTTTCTTTCGTCTCGGCCGGGTTCCTTACCCCGTTGAGCGGGATCACTGGTTCTGGGGGCGGATTACCGGGGGGCACCTGCAGTCTTTTCAGTTCGAACTTCCGTGGCCTGACACTACAACCGCGATGATCGTCAAAGTCAGGGCCTGTCTGCACGGGCGGACGTACGGGGACCTCGGACAACATGCGGCGCGACTGGTTCTTGGTACCCAGGACGTAGGCCAAGTTCTTCACTGGACAGATCAGAATCTGCTGATCACCGAGACGAGCGAGAACTTTCCACTCTACGCCGACGCTTTGCAGCCGGGCGTTAACGAATTTTCTGTCCTGAATCTCAATCCAGATGAAGCGAACGAGATCCTGTTCAACTGGTTCGAGTTGACCTACCCACGGCAGTACAAGGCGTGGAATGATGAACTCGAATTCACCGTGCCGTCGTTTGCTGTTGGCAGCCGGGTGCGCTTTCAGCTGGAAGGCTTCACGAGCGATGATGTGGATGTTTACAAGATCGGCGTCGGCAAGTTCTTTGGGACGAAGCTGGAGTTGGTAGAGGAAGAAACCAAACAAGGAATCGAGCAATTCTGGCGAATCGAGTTTGAAGATCAGGTAGAAAGTGAAAGCGTGCACTACGTCGCGGTGGCGGTGACGAGGAAAAGAGTGCCGCGTGCAATCAAAGGTGCGAGCTACCCGATCCTCTGGACTTCAGGAGCGGGCGTAGACTACCTTGTCGTTGCTCCGGACAGTTTCCTGAACAGTCCAGCCATCGACAGTCTGGTTACCCTGCGTCGTCACGATGGCCTGCGCGTTTGGAAGGTCTCCACCGAGTCGATTTACGACAATTTCAATTGGGGGATCTACTCTCCCCTTGCGATTCAGAGGTTCACCCGGCGTTTGTTGCGGGATTGGCCAAAGCCTCCACGATTTCTGCTTCTCGTCGGCGCGTCGCGGAGACGTCGCGAGTGTTTTGGTAATCCGGGTGTTTTGGTCCCGGCCCCGATTGTCCAGACGGTCAAGTACGGCGCTTTGCCAAGCGACAATCAGTTCGTCACGGCTTCTACCCTTGATGCGCACCCTGAGATTGCGGTGGGCAGACTCCCTGTGGCAAATCTCGCCGAGTTGAGCCTGGTCGTGCGGAAGCTGTGGCGGTACCAGAGCCAAAAGGATGGAATTTGGCACAATCGGATCCTGATGATTGCGGGGATGGATCGCGTGTTCAAGCAGCAAACGCAAACGATTCTGGAAAATCGTTGGGATCGCGGTTTCGATTTACGCCGGCTTGACGCGGCGCCTTCAACGCCTCCCTTTCTTGGAGGATCGGAAGACCTGCTTGCTTACTGGAACGACGGTGTTGGACTCATCAATTTCATGGGGCATGGCGGTGGCATGGTTTGGGCGGATGCCCGCCTGCTGACTTTCGACGAAGTGCCGAAAATCGCTAACGGCGACAAATTGCCTTTCGTGACAAGCATGACCTGTTTCACGGGCGCGTTTGAGGCTGGTCCACACTGTCTGGGAAACGCTCTGGTGTTGCATCCGGCAGGAGGCGCAATCGCAGTTTTGGGATCGGCCGGGTTGGGGTGGATCTGGAACGACTACTATTTGTTGAACGAGCTTGTCCATGCCTTGCAGGACACGGCTGTGCACACGCTTGGTGAAGCCGTTCGGGTCGCGAAGACGCGTTACTACGACCGCTTCGGGAGCTCGCTGGCGACAACAATGGTAAATCAGTACACTTTGCTGGGAGATCCTGCCACGCCAATTCTGCTGCCCCGGAGGGAAATTGAGGTTCGTGCGATTCACGAAGCCAGGAATTCGATTTCTTTACAAGTCCGTGCCAACGCTAACCTGCATCGTGTGCAGCTTCTGTGGCCGAATTTTCTGATGCCACTGGCTGAATACGAGCTGAGTGGGGAGACTGGACCAATCTCTCTGACGGTACCCGAGCCCGCTGCCTCGCAGGTGGAATCGCTGGCCGTTCGGTTGGTAGGGTACGCTGAGTCCACCGGTGGTCTGGCCCACGGTTTCACAGACGTAGCGTCCGGAGCCAGTTCGATCGATTCGATCTGGTGGGAACCACCGCGACCCGCTGAGGGAGACTCTGTCGAATTTTGGCTCAAGATCGCGGGATTGACCGAGGACGCTTTCGGGGAGGTTACGGGGTCGATCCCCGTACAAACCCTGGTTCTGGAGCCAACAGAAACCGCGGGAATTTGGAAGTCGCGCGGCCGAATCGGTTTTCTCGCTCCGGGTGACTACGCAGTAGCGTTTAGCTTCCGCTCCGCAGACAGCCTGCTGCTTGTGAGGAAAGCACTGCGTTTTGGCGTTCAGCCTCGCGATCCGGTCAGACTGCGGTGGAGTAGCTTCGGATTGCGGGACAGCGGAGGCAAGGTGTTTGCAGAAATCAGCCTGACGAATCAAACGGCTGAAGAGAAACAGGTCGCAGTCAGGCTGTTGTGGCGATTCGACGAGGGGACGGAATGGCAGGCTCTCGGAGCGGACACGCTAACCCTTGCGCCATTCGGAAACGCCTGGGTGGCCCTGCCGTTTGCTCCACCGTTTGGCAGTCTCAACCTGCGGGCAGAAGTGCTTGACCTGGCCGGACAAGTTCTCGCGGAGGCGGAGCGCCGACTGGTCAGTAGCTACCTGCGAATCGTCAATGGGAGGCTAGAAAACGTTCCAGGTGCTGCTGACACAGTGGCAGTCGGCGGTTTTGCCTTGGCAGTGTTTGGAAAGGAAACAGGAACGGTGCAGGTGGAGCTGCGGCGCCTACCACCGGATCTGGAGGCACAAGGCAATCTCGAACCAGTTTCCACCTCTGCTCTCTTTGTGCGTCAGTTAGGTCCTGAGCTTGTTCGTCTTGATGTGCGCTCCCTGCAAGCCGATGTAGGCGGGAACGAGCTTCGTTTGTGCCTTTACGACTCCTCCGCGGGTGTTTGGACAGCTTTGCGATCCAGCGAGCGTGGTAGTCCCTGGAAGGTGTTAGTGGCTTCTGGGTTTTTGGGGCTCTTCCGGGTTAACGACAGCGCGGGGCCTTCGATTCGATTCCTTGCCGAGGGAAGACCGCTGGTTTCGGATGGAGCAGTGTCTCCTCACTCGGCCGTCGAGATCGTTGCTGTGGATCTGAATGGCGTGGCACCGGCGACAGAATGGATCCTGGTACTTGACGGCAGGAAACTTCAGCTGGGTGCGCAGGCAAGTGTCACAACGGCAAACCGTTCGCAAGTTGTTGTCAAGGTGGAAGCCCCGGATGAGGGTGGACGTCATGTGCTTAGCGTTCAGGTTCCAGACGCCGTAGGCAATTGGTCTGCACCTGTTGATCTTTCGTTTGAGGTTTCTACCGAGCAAAAGCTCACTTTTGTCGGCAACTTCCCGAACCCCTTTGACGAGCAAACGGTTTTTGCGTTCAGAACGGCGCAAGGTTTTGAGCGTTTTAGCCTCAGTGTTTTCTCAACTTCTGGGCGCAAAGTGCGAACCTTAGGTCCCGCGGACAGTGAGGATCCCAATTTGTTCGGTGCGGGCTACCACGAGGTCGTTTGGGACGGCAAAGACCAGCACGGACAAGACGTGGCGTACGGCGTGTACTTTTTTAAATTGTCCGTTCTTTCGGAGGGCAAATGGTTGACTCATGTGGGGAAGATTGCTCGTGTTCCGTAGCCTTCGCAAAATTGGGGCAGGTATCTGTTTGGCTTTCGTGACGTTGCTCGCGTGGCTGAGTCCACGGCTCTGTCGTTCCGGCGACATTTACGTTGCGGACTTCCTGGACGTTCCGGTGGACGCCCATTCGGTGGCCCTTGGTGTCAACGGCGTAGCCTCGGGCGAAGGCCCGTCGTCTGTCTTCGCGAGTCCGGCGAACGTCATTTTTGGCGCCCGTCCGGAAATCCAGCTCACGTACGGCGGATTGTACGGTGGTTTTGGTTCGGGTCTGGCTCACCAGCAAGGATTCTTTGCCCGAATACCTCTGAGGGGAGGTGCCGGATTCGGGGTAGCGATTGTACGCTTTGCAGTCGATGACATTCCACGTTACGGCGAACTGGGCTCGGCCAGTTTCTTGGAGAGACTCGAGGGAGCGGCGAACCTACCGGGAACCGGTACACTTGGTTACTTCTCTGACGACGAAGTTGCAGTGGTCGGGGCGTTTGGGCGTGGCTTTCCGGTGCGGATAGGACTGAACTGGTTTGTTGAAAAAATCGATTTGTTTCCGTACGTTGGTTTGGATTTCAAAATGCTTTTTCAGTCTTTGGATGTGATGTCCGCACGCGGCGCAGGTTTTGACGTCGGCGCCGGTGTGAAGATTGATCTGCGACAATTTTCGGAAACGTGGTGGCTTGGCTGTCTGAACGTTGCTTGGGTTGGACGTGACGTCGGAAACACAACACTGGTCTGGAGTAATCGCGTAAGACAGTCGCGGTTGTATTCTTGGGCCTGGGGATTTTCCTACGGAATGAGTTTGGCCCGCAGCTTCGAGGCCACCTGGTACTCACAATTGGAGGGAGGAAGGGATCTTCCTGGAGCTGTCGGAGTGCGACTGGGCTACAAATCTGTTCGGCTGACGGTCGGAATGCGGGATAGACAGCCTGGTTTTGCCCTTAACTTTTGGTTCGGGCATTTTGGGCTATCCTACGGCACGAGCAATGCAGCTTTGGGCGAAACCCAAAGGATTGACGTAACCTGGAGCTTCTGATGAAGTCCTTGGTGCTACTGATAATGGTGGCTGTGTTGGCCACACTTAGCTGTGACAAGCTGGGGGAAACCGTCGAGCGAACCCTACCGACGCCGCGACTACTTCCCCCCCCGGATGATTTCTCGGAGGATGAGCGAGGGCTGGATGCGGTACCCGAACGGGATGCGATTCAGGTGGAGTGGGAACTGTACGCTGTTCAAGATGCGGCAATCGAGGTGTGGCGCCGTCAGGAAAAGCGTCAAGAATTTGAACAAGTCGCTAAGATTTCGGGCAAGGACACGATTTTCCTGGACGAAGACGTTGAAATTGGAACAAGATATTGGTATTTTGTTGTTGCAGTCGCCCCGGGCTGGCGTGACAGCACGCCGTCGGACACCTTTTCGTACCGTTTGCTCGAGAAACCTTTTGCTCTCGTTGAGACGACAGGTCGCAGGCCGACCTTCAGGTGGCAAGTCGGGCAGACCCCGGTTGGATATGTCCTAAAGCTCTTCGAGGTTGATACCGATAAGAAGGTGTGGTTTGCCAGCGTGTGGCCGGACTACGGCACCCTGGCGGAGCAGGTCGCTTTCAACTTCGACAGCACCGCGGTGGCTGACTCGCTTGAGGCCGGGAAAGGCTACCGCTGGCGCGTCGACGTGATTGGTCCCGAGAAGAACTCCGGTGCCGAATCCAACTGGCGTGTTTTTAGGGTACATTAGGTAAGCAAACTTGCCGAGCAATCAGGAAGATTGAACAGCTCGTTGGAGGTCAGGATGATGAAGAGTCGCAAGTGGGTGCTGGTGCTGCTTATCGCTGCAGTGGTTTTTGGTGCAAATGCGACTTTCGCGCAGCACCTGAACGGAGGCAGGGGCTTGCCGTACGTACGAGCTGCCTGGGTCAACGAACCCGGCTACCTCACGATGTACAGCCACACGCGTTTTTTTGGAAAGGTCGGGAAAATCCAGGCAGGGCAGGGGATCACAAGCGCCGTCACTTTTTGGGATGTGCAGGGGACGTTGTATTTTACGTACGGAATTAGTCGCCACATTGAGGCCTCTTTCTCGCCAATCATGTACCAGGACACGAACAAACGTGCTCCTGGATACAACATTCCTGATGACATTTTCCTGAGCGTCAAGTTCGGATCGTTTGGATCTCAGGGGAGTTCCATTTCCTACGGCATTGCGGCTAACACACGCATTCCAACGGCCAAAGACCACAACATTGTTTTCGAGCCGTATTCGGCTGGCACTTGGGAGTGGGGCTTCACGGGCCTGCTGAGTTACACTCTCGATCCTTTGTATCCTGAAGATGCTTTCAATTTCCACGTGAACCTTAACTACAACAACCACAATGATGTAGGGAAGAAACTGAGCTTGGCGCCTGACGATGTCGACACGATTCGGGTCATCGACCCGACACAGACGCTTTCCTACGGTTTTGGGTTGCGCTACCCGACGGACAAGTTCGATTACTGGCTTCAGGTTTTTGGTACGAAGTTCCTGCGCAAGCCACCTGTGACGGCTTACAGCCGCGAAGATTTTGCCTACGTTTCGCCAGGCGTGACCTACAAACCGTATCGGTGGTTGGCTTTCGACGCGAGTGTTGATCTTAGAATTAGTCCTGACAAAGATGAGACACTCTACGGTTTCATGGGTGTTCGCAAAATTCCTGACATGCCTAACTACGCAAGCTGGCGTGTCAACATCGGGATGCACGTCATTCTGTTGCCCACACGGGTGTACAAGGTGAGTGAGCGCGACATTCTGATGCAGAAAGCCGAGGAGCGCCGGAAGCTGTTCGAAAAAGTCATCAGAGAGCAGCGCGAAGCCGAGTCCGCTGAGAAAGAGCTCGAACGGATCAAGGCGGAGCGCAGAAAAGCAGAACGTGAGCTGGAGCGGCTACGCAACATCCTGGAACAGGAAGCAAAGAAAAAACAGGAGAAGAAACAGCAGGAGCCCAAACCGGACAACCAATAACGAGCACGCAATCTTTGCTGACCAAAGCGTAAACTTCACCGAGCCCGGGCAACTGCAGTTGTCCGGGCTTCTTAATGTGTTGACAGACAGTCTTGACCTGAACCACGTCAGTTTTCAAAACCCGAGGTCGCTCGTGAGCAGGGTGACGCTTTGGATTTGAGCTGTCTTTCCACACTTTGACGGGACTGGGGACATCCCCGAGAAACAGAAGGCCTTGTCCGGAATCCAGGACAAGGCCTTCGCGTTTTACAGAAACCTTTTCTCGAGCGTTACTTAAGCAGCGTCATGCGCTTGACATGCTTGACGTTACCAACCTCGAGACTGTACATGTACGTGCCGCTAGCCACTTCGCGTCCGAAATCGTCACGACCGTCCCAAATGACGCGGTGGCTGCCTTTGCGTTGCAACTTATGATCAACCAGCGTACGTACAACCTGGCCCATCGCGTTGTAGATCCGAACCGTCACACGT
Source organism: uncultured Cytophagia bacterium (assembly GCA_964644845.1). Classification (GTDB taxonomy): domain Bacteria; phylum Zhuqueibacterota; class Zhuqueibacteria; order Oleimicrobiales; family Geothermoviventaceae; genus Geothermovivens. The sequence continues at coordinate 43,142 of CAZXXS010000083.1, forward strand.
TTGTCCAGCGGCAAGGTGTACTCAATGGTTGTGGACATATTGAACGGATTCGGGTAGTTCTGGGCCAATTTGTAGTCCTTCGGGGTGATCACACGCCAGCGTTCGAGCTTCACGCCGCTGGGTTGAGAGGCCTCGAGCACCCAGAGCCAGGTGTCGGACCAGTGCGACTGGATGGTGCTAATGACCAGTTCTTTCTTCCCATCCCCGTCCAGATCGTTGGACATCTTCAGGCCGAAGGAGCCGTGAATGAGGCTGATGTCACCGTCGTTCCACTCATCCAAGTCAGCCTGCCAGCTCGCAGAGTCCGGGTAGTCTTCGAAGCGGGGCTTGGGTACAAAGGACTCGTCGTAGAACGCCTCTTTTGTCACCCAGCTGGCCGGGTCCGTAATGTCGCCTGCACCGTTGTACTCGAGAGCGTTGACGATGCCCCGGGTGTAGCCGCAGAAGAACAACTCCGGACGGCCGTCACCGTTGATGTCGCCCAAAACGTTGTTAAAAGTCGCGCCGCCGGTGGTTTCCCGGATCTCTGCAACCTGCGTCGGATCATCCGGGTTGAAGGCATTCAGACCACCTTCCGGAACATTCACCAACACTACACGTCCGTGGCCGGCGTATTCGGCCCCCATCAGTTCTTCGCGACCGTCGCCATCGACATCGTAGTGGCCAATGGTGACGTAGAAGACCGCGTCGGCACCACTGGTGTCCAGACGTACAGTGCGGAAAACAAAGCTATCGGGTTGTACAGCGTCGAAGAGGACAATCTTGCCCAGGTCCCAGGGTAGCATTACTGGCTCGAGCACGCCGTCACCGTCGTAATCGGCGGCTGTGGCTCCAATGATGGAACCACCAAGGTCCAGAGTGGGACGATCCCAGAAGCCCTCAGTCTTGAAAACCGGAAAGCCTCCGAGTTCTCCATCCACACAGGAGAAGATTGTGAAGAAATCGGTCGTGGGACCGCTACCCGAGCCGTTTGCCGGGAACAGCATCTCCTGGTGACCGTCGTTGTCCACATCAGCGATCCAGATGTGCTCGCTGAAACGGGTGTCAGTGATGTCGGGCTGAATCTGGTTGTCAGGCAGGATGTAGGTTGGCCCACCTTCGGGAGCCCCAAACCCATTGTCGCTTCCGTTCCACTCGAAAAAGTAGAAGCCGACGCTGTCCTGGTGATCGGCAACAATGCCACCCATGTGGAAAATCACTTCCTGTTTGCCGTTACCGTCGATGTCTCCGACCACCACATTACGTGGAGAACTTCCTGCGTAAATTGGCTTGGCCGTGCTGTCCGTCCAGATCCACTCCAGGGTGTTGTCGCCAACCACTTCGTAGCCAACCACTGTTCCCGGGTACTGAGTGGCGAAGATTTCTTTCTTGCCGTCCTGATCCACGTCTGAACCCACGAAGAATCCACGCGGGTTGCCCTTGATGGCGTCGTTTGGATCCTCTTCCTGGGTTGGATCGTGCCACACGGGCTGCAGACCGAAGTTCTGGAGCGGTTCATGCTCAAGGTAGGTCAAAGCCTCGGGGTCATTGCTCCCAGCAAAGGCAACCGCAACTTCGCGGCGACCATCCATGTCGAAATCACCAACTTCGACATCCTGGAAGCGCTGTGGAGCCTCGTAGATCGTGTACGGCACCCAATTATTCGGATCCGTGACGTCCCCCTCGACGCCACCGACGTACTCCAGATCGATCACGCAGGAGTCGTCCCGGGCGGCCATGTAAATGTCGCGACCATCGTGGCCTGGGCCCGTCCAATCTTGATCACCAATCTGAGCGCCAACCAGACGCGTTCCTAACGTAGCCACAGGATGTACGTCCGTGGAGTCCATTTCCGACAGCTCGCCGGGGTTCGTGATGATGAACACGATGCCCGTGTCAGAGTAGGTCGGGTAGACCAATTCAGCGAACCCGTCGTGGTTGAAGTCGTAATGACGCAAGCTCCGGAGCGAGACGCCGTCCGCGTAACCGGCCGTCAAATGACGGTAGAAACGGAGTTCGTACGTGTCGACGTCCGTATTTTCCCAAATGGCCAAACCGTTGTAATCCCACTCGCCAACGGCCAGGTCCCAGTAACCGTCGTTGTCAAAATCGCCGATGGTCACGCCCCAGGGGCTGTAGCTGATTGTCGAGTCACGCATCTCGACCTTGAAATCCGGGAACGAGATGTCGCCGGTCGTCTCTTCGAGCACCCAAACTTCATCCAGATTAGTCTCAAGGACAACGAGTTCGTTCTTGTCATCCTTGTCGAGATCCCAAACAGCTACCTGGTCGATGCTCGCACCCTGGCCGTCCAGCAGGTCGTACTCGCTGGTGGGGAAGTCAGGAAGTGGGAATCCGGGCAGTGTTGGGTCGACCTCGAAGAAGCGGAGGCCATTTTGTCCCGGACTGACCCGCAAGCAGAGAATCACTTCCGGCAGCCCGTCGTTGTCGACGTCGCCGACACCGCCACCGTACTCGTAGCGGCAATCCTCCGCCCGGTAGTGCCAGACTACGTCAAACTTGTTGTTGTCGGTCCGCTCGTAGATGTAGAAGTCGGCGCCACCGCTGCCATCCTCTGCGTCGGTGCAGACCAGCAGTTCGTCGACACCGTTGTCGTTCAAATCCGGCAACCGCACGATGTCCCACGCGGTCCGAACCGGATCCGGCATGGCCGTACCGAATGTCTTGATGAACTTGTTCTCGCCGTTTTCCGCCGCGTTGAGAACTAACGGCAGCAGGAAAACGAGCGCGAGCACCGGCACAAGCCACGCTCCCTTTTGCGTTTTCCTCATGTTCTGCCTCCTCATGTTTGAACTTCCTCGTGCTTCTCCTCCAACGACTTGACCCCCGTTCACCAAGCAGGCATCACCTCCTTTCCGAAAGACTGTGCCATCGGCTGAACCCCTCGTTGTCCAACGAAGCAAACAGAGAGATGCGACATTTGCAGCAACTCGCCCCAAAAAACAATCGGCTACCCGGTCTTACCGGGGCCGAATGGTTGAGTTGTTGCATCAAAATTCGCAATCGCGAAACCCAAAGTGAGATTAGCAAATTTTCTCGAATTTGTCAACAATAAATCGCCCGCAAATGCTTGACCTACCGGAAGATGTTGGCTTTTCGGGACCGATTCCGCGGTGGCCGAGCTCCTTCAGTCGGTTCTGTGATCTTCACGTGGAGCCACGTCGACTCGC
>CAZXXS010000084.1:0-24378 GCA_964644845.1 uncultured Cytophagia bacterium
GAACCAGTCCAACCCTCCGCAGAACCGCCAAGTGTCTCGAGACAACCGATTGGTCCAGACCGAGATTGGGCTGCAGCTCCCAGCCAAACCTGGGTTCAGACCTCAAGACCTCCAGGATCCGAATTCTGACGTCAGAGGCCAAAGCAGCGAACAGATCAGCCAGGGTTGTCCCTGCCCCCGGGGGGAAAAGTGGTGGCCCAGGTCCTGAGCGCATCCATCTTGGCATGGTACCTCCTTATCATGTATTCATGCATCAGAATGCATCGACATCTTAAGCTTACAAAATTGTTTGATCAAATCCAACACTTTTTCCATCGACTTTCTTTTCCAGGTCACATGGACGGGAGAACATGAGACCCTACGCAACCCCGCTCGACTCGCCGGAACCGCGCACGCTTTGCAGCCGCTCGCATTTTGCGGTGCTCAAGGGCGCTGTGCGACCTCGCCGGAACCTTGGCGAGAGGCCGGGACGCCTTCCAACCCTTCCCGCGAATGGAGAAGCACCAAAGGACCGGAGTAGCACCGACGGATCCGCGGGTGAGAGCCCGCGCCGGGGGCACACGCACTCTCGGTGCTAAGGGAAGGACGAGTCGCCGCAAGTAAGTGGCAAACCTCCAGCACGCGCGCAGCAGACCTTGACAAAGCTTCCCTCTTGCGCTGCACTCTGCGGGACACTCTTTTCCTCGCCTACAAAAGACTGCGCTTTCGAGAAGTAAAGGCACAGAGAGAGAGATCGCGGGGTTCGGCGATTCCGTCGACTTCCTGAGAATCGATTTTCTGAGAAAAAGATGGTTGAAGGCAACTCCAACACGAAGGTGGCTCGCAGGGTGAACAAAGCCGATTCTTGCGACCCTGGTTTGGCGCAGCGTGAAAGTTACCGATTACGATGAAACCTACCACACGGCGAAAAACCGTCCCCCAATCCCTCTCAGGACTCGCTCGAGTTCCGCGGAAACGTTTTTCCACTCTTTGTCGCGAAAACCAGCCCTGGCCGCGCGGAAGCGCGCATCGGTGAGAAACGCCGGCTCGGCCGGTGGACAACAACCGTTTCAGCGCAGTGGAATCGGGCGTTGTCGAGGATCCCGCCGTCGCGAGGCAGGTCAAAGCGTTTTCGCGGCGGTCACCCTGGCCAGCCGGGAACCGCCTCGAGAGGAAACGAAAACCGTTTGAGCGTCTGCCCAAATTGACACGTAGAAATCGAGGGACTCCAATCAAACCAGGAATTGCAAAATTCCCAACAATGTGTCATATTTGTGCGAACCAACGCAAGGAGGAGAAAAATGGCACAATCCGTCCAGCTACTGATCGTCATGATCGGGTACCTGGTGCTGCTGGTTTTGTGGGGGCTGTATCAGGGCCGTAAAGTCAAGACGGACACGGACTACGCCATCGCAGGCCGAAATTTGCCCGGCTGGGCCGCGGCCCTTTCGGAGCGGGCCACCGGAGAGTCGTCGTGGGCACTGCTTGGTCTGCCCGGCTTCGCTTATGCCTCCGGCCTGGTCGGCGTGTGGACAGCCCTTGGCTGCGTGCTTGGCATCGTAACGGCTTGGGCAGGCATCGCCTGGCGGCTCCGTCGAGAAGCTGAACACTTCCAGGTCAAAACCTTCACCGAGTACATCGCCCGCAAGCATGCGGAGTCCGAGAGGTGGATCCGCACACTGGGTAGTCTCACAATCGTTTTTTTCTTTTTCTTCTACGTCGGCGCGCAGTTCTTGGGAGGAGGGAAAACGCTGTTCACCATGTTCCATCTGGACCCACACGTTGGCATGCTCGTCACGGCGGCAGTGATCATTCCTTACACGGTGTACGGGGGCTTTCGCAGCGTTGTGTACACTGACGTGGTTCAGGCGCTGGTCATGATCACTACCCTGGTGATCGGTCCCATCGTTGGCTTTCTGGCGCTGAGCAGTCGCCCCGACGTTTTCGCTCACTCGGTCACGGAGGCTTTGCGGCTGGCTGGCCCCGGATACTCGTCGCTCACAGGTGCAACCAGCGGCTTCGCGCTTGGAGTAACCGTCCTAGGCGGTCTCTCCTGGTTTTTTGGCTACCTGGGCGGGCAACCCCAGCTCAGCATGCGCTTCATGGCCATCAGGGACGACCGCAACGCCCGAATGGGCCGCAACATCGGGATCTTGTGGACAGTCATCGCGTACATCGGGGCGCTTTCCATCGGCTGGATTGGTCTCGCCCTTTTCGGCCCCAAAGGGCTCGCAGACCCCGAGTACGTGATGCCCAAAGTCATGTTAGCACTCTTCCCGCCTGCGCTGGCCGGCATCTTAATCACCGGCGCCATCGCAGCCATGATTTCCACTGCGGATTCCTTGCTCATCCTTTCCTCCACGGAATTAGCCGAGAATATCCTCAGATCCCCTTCGGGCCAGTCCGATAGCCGTCGCGACCTCATCCGTTCCCGTGCTGCCACAGCCACGCTGGCTGTCATCGCTCTGCTCCTCGCTTACCTTTCACCCTCGCGACTGATCTACACGATCGTAGGCTACGTCTGGGCAGGCATTGGGGGCACATTCTCGGTGATCATCCTGCTCACCCTTTTCTGGAGAAAATTCCACGGTCGAGCCGTGCTCGTCACCATCGTCACCGGCCTGCTCTTCACAGTCCTGTGGATCAGCTCAGGGCTGGAACAGGTCATCACAGCACGCATCATGACGTTTGTCGTCGCAGCTGCTGCCGCGGTAACGGCGACATTTCTCTTGCCTGGGAAAGAGTAGCGGGGAAGAGTGCCGCGCTCCTTCGCGAGGCAGCGACTTCCCAGGAGGTGGGCAACCCAGATATTTCCCGGAGAGAACGCACACACAGCGCGCTGTTCCCGACGCCATTCGGAACTCAAAGAGGCGGTACTGCGCTCGAATGCTCTTTGACGCGTCCCGAAATCAGACGACGGATACCGCAGGTCCAAAGGAAAACGCCGTCCCCGATCAGTCAGCCGGGACGGCCTGACGAATCTGTCTGAACCAGGGTTTGAACCCCTCTCACTTCTTCCCGTGGCAGTAACTGCAAAATCCCTCGCCAGGGCTGCGCGTGTTCACGTGGCAGTTGTAGCACACGGCGCCGTCATCGTGGTGAAACACTGCGCCTTCACCTAAGCGATCCGCGAATCCCGAACCATGGGTACGGGGATCAGTTCCTTTGACTCCGTCGAAATCGCTGTGGCACATCAAGCAGGTGGGGTCAGAGCCTTCCACGTCGTGGCAGGCCGCACAGCGCTCAATGTCCCTGCGAGCCAGTTCGGCATGCCGACCACCACCGGTGCCAACTCCTCCACGGATGGCCCCCCAATCGGCTCCCCCGTGCCAGGCAGGCCTGTGTGCAAACGCCCCTCCCGCCGTTTTTTCCAAGTGGCACCGGGTACAGGATGTTGAGGTCGCGTGGCAAACGTTGCACTGTTCCGCCTTTCCTTCCGCGTCGATGGCGTGCCAGTAGCGGTAGTTCAAATCGTGAACTTTGCTAACCACCAGAGGGCGTTTCCCGGTTTCTGCCAGTCGGTAACCCGAAAAATACCGGTACGGCAACAGATTCGCTGTCGCCAAATCCACGTTCTCGTGACAATCCTGGCATTCGTCGCTGATGTGGCAATGCGCGCAATCCTTTTCATTACCTGAGCGGACCTGAATCATGTGCTCGTGCGACCAGTCCGCTGTGTGGCTGAGCGGCAGTACCTGTACCGTGCTGGTGTGACAAAGCTGGCATTCCTGGTTCACCACTGTGCCGTTGTGGCAAACGTTACATGACTCTTTCGGAGGCATCTTCGTCCCGTCCGCGTAGTCGATTTCCGCCATGCTCTTGTGGCAATTTTGGCAGGTGACGGTGCCCGTGGCCAAGTGCTCCTTGTGGCTGAACCGGAACGCGCGAACCGGGTTCTCGAAAGGCTCCAGTTTTTCGGTTGAGTAGTGACACTGCGTGCAATTGTTTTGATCCTGAACATCATGGCAGGTTCCGCACTGTTCCATCCCTGGAAGCAAGTTATCCCCGGATTCCGTGCTTTCCTTTGCCTTCGGGTGACACGTCCCGCACTCCGCCCCTGCTCCCTTGAGATGGAAACGATGCGAGAACTTGATCACATCCCTGCGCTGCTGCCCCGCCAAACCGAGGCTAACCAGAAACCCCAACGTCACAACAGCCACTGCGGCTCGAAACGACGCGTTCGACCAGGTTCCCATCGCTGTTGCTCCCACTCAAAAACGCTGCTCCGCAAGCAGTTTCCGCGGCCCAAAGTCCCAGATGACCTCAACGCTTCTTCGGACACAAACGGTCGCCGTGTGCGCTCGCCCAAATCTACCGTTTGCGAAGGACTGTGCTCAGTCGAACAACGAAACGCAGGTCCGAACTCACGTGCTGGTTCTGGAGTCCTTGCACTTCTGCGTCGAGCCGCAGGCCTCGTCGCAACCAGCAGGTGACCCCGAAGTAGGCTGCCAGAGTGTGCTCCCAGTCGCCGTCCAGTCCGTAGTAACGGTAGATGCCGTAGTTGGAACCCAGGTTGAGCCACAGTTTCTTGCTCAGGCGCCAACGGTAGTCTCCCACCAGTCCCCAGCGGTCGCCACCGTAACCGCTGTTCGTGCTAAGGCCGAGGTAGCCACCTTTGGCACGTAAGCCAAACGTCACCCGGTTCGTTGAGATGCCCTCGAGTGCCACGTGTGCCACCCGCACAAACACGCCCGTAGAAGGCGTAAAAAAGTAGAGTACACGCCCGGCAACTTCCCAATTGCTTTCCTGAGCGAAAACGCTAAAAATCGAGTTCGCGTTGACAAGTGGATTCCTGAAGATGTAGTCGATCCCAAGCCGAAGAGAGCCGAGGCTGGTTCGGCCATTCAGCTCCGCCCGCTGTACGCGCCTCATGAGCAAGTCGTAGTCCAGCCGGGTGCCAAGAGAAGTCTCTTCCCCAAAGCGTTGCCACACGTCCAAACCAACTCGCCGCTGTTCAAGGGAATTCACAGCTTTGAGCAAGGTGCAGTCGGTTACAAACTCCCTGGGCTCCAGCACCGCAAACCGTTGCCGGTTCTTCTCGACGAAACTGAGAGCGATTCTGGTGTTCTGCCAGCCGATTGTCCGCAAGCGGCCACCCCACATGCCGTTTCCGCTGAACGCAGTGACACCAAAACCGTTGTCCAAGGGAATCCGCGGTCCTCCAAAGACGTCGATTTCGACCCGTCCAAAGGCTCTTCCGATCAGTCGCAGCCCATCAATGGTCCCGAACCCAACCCCTGCAAACACGCGCTGGCGGCCCAGCCGAATCTCGGCCGCCGGCAAATGGTACCTGAAATAGGCGCTGTAAAGCCAAAACCGCGGATCGCCCAGAATTTTGCTGTTCAGGTCTGACACCGCAGCCGTGTACATGTGGAATGAGAGTCGCGGCGTCACAATTCGGCCGACGTTCAGGTTCACGACCTGGTAGACCCGGACGTGGGTTGCTGACCCGGCCGTGCCCGGAACGCTCTGCCACGTGTAGACTGCCGTGTTCAGTCGAGCACGGACGGACCGAGCCTGTACGCCTCCCGTACCAATCCCCAGACCGAGTGTCGCAACCGCCAGCAGCAGCAATGCAGCTGCAAACCGCCGTCGTCCCGCGTGGACGATTCTGAACATTTTCAGCCTCTCAGTTGTTGAGACCGGCCAAAACGTCGTTGCACTCTTGGGCGAGGGACTTGCGTCACTCGCCCAAGAGTGTTGTACCTACCTCCACATCGAAACCCGACCTGGATTACAGGTTGCTGCCCGTGTGCAAGGGGTAGTCGTGTGCGTCCGCTTCTTCGCTGAAGGCAGCCGCAGCCCGAACACTCTGATCCTTGGTCCGGGACATGATGCCAAACTTCAGGCTCGTGGCATGGTAACCAAGCATTGCCAGAGCCGTGGCCGCCAGTTCCCCCGTGTGCCCTGTGTAGCAGTAAGTCACGATGTGCTTGTCGGGGACCAGTTTCTTCAGGTTCTCTTCCTTTGCGATGCCGCGGAAGAAAATGTTGATGGCGCCAGGGATGTGGCCAACGGCGTAGTGTTCGCGTTTGCAAACGGTGTGTACGAAGCAGTTGTTGGTGGGGATGTCGTCATTCACGTTGCCGAGCAGCGTCGGGACCGTGACACGCAGTGCTCAAGCACTGCTCATGCGGTAATCCGGAGCTTTGCCGATGGTCTCAGAGCGCATGACCTCCGGTTTCGTCACGTTCAACTTTCCGCAGCCGCACTGCCAGCAGTAACGTAGAGCTACTCGCCTGCAACCCGCTCAGAATCCAACCAATCTGGTCCCGGACGGTTGCGTCACAACGACGGGCTGGTTCGCCTCAACTTCTTCGGCCACCATCACCCCCTCGTCAACCTTCTGCTGAATGTACTCTGGAGTCAAAAAGTAGTCTTTCTTGCCGTGGCAGGTGTCGCACCGCTTTCCGTAGCCCGTCTGCGGTGTCAGTCGTTGGATGTTGTGTGGACTGGCGTACACCCAAGTCGGGCACGAAGTGTACTGCGACAGGGTAACGCCCCACGCGTCGTAGCTGTCCGGAGCAATTGGAATGTGCCGCAGCACCACGTAGTCCCAGGGCCGCTTTGCGCTCTGCCGCGGGTTTCTACCAATCCGAAAATCAAGCTCGGATGGGAATCGCAGCCCCTTTTGTTCTCGGCCAACGTGACAGCTGTAGCAATTCGTGTAGGGTTGACTGTGGCAAACCTGGCACTGCACTTTGTCCGCCATGTACTGGTGGTACACCACGGTGTCCTGCGTCGTTACTTCCGGGTGACAGTCACGGCAGGAAGGCATTGAGGCCACGTCGTAGCGGTTGTTGTAGGTCTGACCGTCCCCGTGCAGCTCCTCCTTGGAATGGCAGGCAAGACACGTCATACCGCGCTGGTAGTGAGTATCAGCCTCGATGCCGGGATACTGGCCGCGGTACTCCGCTCCAGCTCCACTGCCGTGGCAAGCAATGCAGTTGTCCGTTTGTGAAGGTGTTCGATGTACCTCGTGGGTCCAGATGAGCCCACCGCCGACCGCACGTGGACGACTGACGTGACACTGTCCGCAGCTCGTGTGACACGAGCTGCACTGTTTGTCGAACATGGCCTGTGCATTCGCGTCCACGGCGGTCGCTCCGCTGCGCCTGAGAATTGCGTAGAGGTAGCCACTTTGGGTGCCGTGTAGGCTGCGGGCGTGGCGCACGTCGATGTCCTCATGACACGGGCTACACACGTTTTTCGTACCGCTGCCATCAGACGGGTAGGCCACCATCCCGGTGTGGAGTTCATCTTTTGTACCCGCACCTTCTTTGCCGCCGTGGCAAGCGACGCACCCCTTCCGACCGTGCAATCCCTTCAGAAACCCCCTCCCCACCGCGACCTTTTCCCACACTTCCAACGGCGAGACGGTGCCATCGCCTCCTCTCGCTGTCTTAACTGTCAGCACAGAAACTTCAACAGATGCTGTGGCTTGCAGGAGAGCTTTACTCAAATGGCACCCCTCGCACGTTGCCATTTCATCGCCACTGGCTTCGGTCGGCGCGCGTTTCGCACAGCCGGCCACCAAAGCCAGCGAGAACGCGGTCAGAAAGTAAAGCAACGGCGGCCACACACGTCGCATCGATTCCTCCGTCATCCGCTGGAGCACGTTTGTACTTCAGTACTACGTCTCCCTCTTCCAGCTGGATGCCGCCTGCTCTTCGCCCAAAACCGATCTCAGCGCATCGAGTGCTGCGTAGTTCACCCGGCAGTACAAGTGCTTGCCCCGGCGTTCTGTGCGGATGAGGCCTGCTCTTCGCAGTTCTTTGAGATGCAGCGAAAGTGTCGACTGCGAAATGGGGAGCTGTTTACTCAGCACTTCGACGCACGGCATGGCGTCTTCTTCGCTGGCCCCTTCCTCCCGGATTTCAGAAAACTTTCGAATCGTCAGAAAAATCTGCAACCGGTGCGGGTTGGCCAAAGCCTTGAGCATCTCCACGGTCTTTTCCTCATCCATCATGGCAAAAATGCCCCTCTCTTGCCGTAGACCTTGGATCGGTAATTTTAAAGTCTTCGATATCTAAGCTACTGCATTCCCCCGGAAAAGTCAACCCGAACTTTTCCAGGGATTTTCCCACTTCCCCGTAGGAACTCGTGGGCACCTCAGAGCGCCTTGGCTCTTGCTGGCGAAATCGTTTCTGGGTTAGGGCAGGAGCTTTCTGCTCTTTAGGCAAGGTCGGGTGCCACTCGTCTGCAGAAGCCCCCGTCCGTCCTCACAGTCACCTTGGCCAGAATGCAGAGTGTCACCTCCCCGTGGCGCCACCGATGGCCCGGGTCACCGCAGAACGGGCTCACCTGTCTCCTTGGGATGCGCGCAGCACTTTTGGCGGCATCCCAGGCTACAGAGCACGGATTGACGCGCTTCAAAATCACACTGCCAAAAGAAATTCTTTGAATTGTCGGGCAAACTGGGTACAAACAAAAGGAAGGCAACTTTCGCAAGAGCGAGTCCAGTGCAGTCCACAACGAGGGGACTGAAAGAGACGCTCGGCGTTTGGCTGGCTGCGCTGCCGCTGTTCTGGTCGTGCAAGTAAAGGTGACGGGGCAATTTCCCCGTCTCTCAGTCCGCCGCACTCACGGGCCAAGCATCAAGCAGGTTGGAGAGCCGGCTCCTCGACAACCTCCGTTACTTGACGCTTTGGAGCGTTCTTTCGGGCCAGTTCCAGCACGTCGCCAACATCAAGAACCATGCGCACCTTACCATCCCCCAAAATGGTCGCTCCAGCCAGCGCCGGCATCTTGCCCAGGTACTGTCCCAGCGGTTTGACAACGATCTCTTCTTGCCCCAACAAATCGTCGACCACAAGGCCAACCCGACGATTGGCAAGCCCAATCACCACGGCGTAGCCGTCGGACCCGAACGGCTCGTTCCTCAGCTCAAGCACCTGACCAAGGTCAATCAGCGGCAACACCGCTTCGCGCAAGCGCATGGCACGCTGCCCCTGAATCGTGACCAGCGTGAAATCGCGAAGTCGGGCCGTTTCCAAAACCGAAGCCAACGGGATCACCAGCACTTCACCAGCCACCTCTGCCAGCAGCGCCGGTGTGATGGCCAGTGTGAGCGGCAGACGCACCACAAACCGCGTACCCTTACCCACTTCGGATTCGACCTCGATCTGACCGCTGAGCCGGGTGATGTTCGTTTTCACAACGTCCATGCCCACGCCGCGTCCGGATGTCCCCGTCACCTTTTTCGCTGTCGAGAAACCGGGTAGGAAAATCAGGTTGTAGGCGTCGCGTTCCGACAGGCCGCGAGCTTCTTCGGGCGAGATGAGCCCCTTTTCCACGGCAACCGCCTTGATTCGTTCCGGGTCGATGCCGCGGCCGTCGTCGGCGATCGACACCAGCACGTGGTTTCCCTCCTGCGTGGCGCTCAGGGTAACCGTTCCCTGACGTGGCTTCCCGGCTTTTTCGCGCTCGTCGGGTGGCTCGATCCCGTGATCCACCGCATTCCGTACCAGGTGCACCAGCGGGTCGGCAATCAGCTCCAGCAGCGATTTGTCGAGCTCTGTTTCTTCCCCTTCGAGGACCAGGTTCACCTCTTTGCCTGACTCCCGGGCCAAATCGCGGACCATCCGGGGGAAACGTTTGAACGCGTTGGCAATGGGCAGCATGCGCGTCCGCATCACCACTTCCTGAAGCTGCGCTGTCACAAAGTGAATTTGCTCGCTGGCCTGGCCAAGCTGTTCGAGCTCTTGAGCTCGGAACCGGCTGTCTCCTGCCCGGCGCTCCTTTGCCAGACTTCCTGTGACCTGCATCAGACGGTTTCGCGCCAGCACTAACTCTCCGACCAAATCCATGATTTCATCGAGTCGCTCCACCGGCACCCGTACCGTCTGCGGCCCTTTGTCTTCCGATTTGACAGGAGCCCGCCGCTCCGCTTTCGCCGACGGCTTACTCTCTGCAGCGTCTGAGGGCTCCGCGCTCGAAGTTAGCTCGGGATGAGGAGTCGCTGCCGATTTCCCTTCGGCGCTTTCTTTCTCCTTTTGAGAAGCATCCTTTTCCTCGGGAATGTCTGATTCTTCCGATGCTTCTGCGGTCACATTTCCCCGGGTCTCCTGTGGCCCGGCAGCAGGCTTTGGAGCTTCAGAGTTGCCCGCATCCGCCGAAGCGGTGTCCCTCTCGAGCAGGCCGTTCAGAGCCGCAAGGATGCCGCTCAGGTCCTCGTCGCCGTCGTTGGCCTCTTCACGAATGTGCTCAAGCAAACGCCGAATCCAGTCTACCACTTGCAGCAGCACGTCCATCACTCGAGCGTCAACTTCCATCTCGCCGTGACGCAGCAGGTTGAGCACGTCTTCGGCGCGGTGCGTGAGCTCCGTCATCCGCTCGAAGCCGAGGAAAGAGGACGTGCCTTTGATGGTGTGCATCGCCCGAAAGATCTGGTTGAGAAGGTCAGCGTCAGTCGGGCGCGACTCCAGCGCGACCAGGTCACTCTCGAGCTGTTCCACCAGCTCGCCGGTCTCAACCAGGTAATCGTCGAGAACGTCCTTCAGAAAATCAAGATTGTCGTCGGTGTCTGGCATCGTACCCCGGGCATCTGCTGTAGAGTTTGTGAAAAGAGTTGCCTCTAAAGTCCGCAGTGGCTACCCACGAAGTTTCACGACTTGGCCATTTGGCGCAGGATTTCATCGACGTCGGCCTGTGTTTCGGCACGCTCGCCGTTGTGTTCGGTCGCGTTGGCGCGCGTTGTTTCGCTCTCAAGCACTGCATCCACGTGGGCCTGGCGCGCCTCCGTGTTTTGCAGTGAAAGAATTGCGTTGGCGTCGTAGGCCACCTTGCGTTTCGGCACCAGCTCGCCATCCACGTTGAACAGATCGTTCAACAAACCGTTGATCTTCTCCTGGACAGAGCGAATGAGCTCGTACGCCGCCATCAGCTGTTGAGCAGTGATGTCCTGTACCTGCAGGGCACTCATGATTTCGTACGCTTCGTCCCTGATGGTCTGTGCCTCGTTACGTAGTGTTGCTGGAGGCGGCAACTCCCTGGCTCGCTCCTGCAACCGCGTCACCAGTCTGGAAATGGCCAGCGCTCCCTCTGCTGCAAGCATTCTACCGTCCTGCAGGCTTTCGGCAATCTGATCAAGACGCCTGCAACTGGCCGCAAAACTTCGCCGAAACGAAGCGTACGAGTCCGCGAAGGCATCAACGTTCGACACTTCGTTCAGAATCCTGTCGAGCCGATCGAGAACTTCGGACGTGGCCAGCTCGGTTGCTTCTGTCACATTTGAAAGATGCTCCGCTGCCCGGGGCATCTTGTTGGAAGATTCCCGCAGCGACTGGCTGGCCTTGCGAAGCATGGGCGCTACATCGTGGACAAAACGCGCCAGGTCTTCAACAAAGGGTACAATCCGCCTGACGAGAACGAAAAGCGCCTCGACTTCAGCCACCCGGTTCAAAAGGGCATCCAGCCCGTCCTGTCCCATGTTCCCCGTTTCGTTTTCGCGCATCATCTTACCTTTCCCGCTCGCCGACCTTCCCTCACCCATCATGAGGTGATCTGCTGGATCTTTTCTTTTAGCACCTGAGGTGTAAAAGGCTTGACGATGTAACTACACGCTCCCGCCTTCACAGCTTCGACAATGTCCTCTTTCACTCCACGTGTCGTGACCATCAGGACCGGGATGTCCTTGAGTTTTGGGTTGCTCCGCATGGCCTTTACAAGCTCCAGACCATCCATTTCCGGCATGTTCCAGTCCGTGATCACCACGTCCACCGGCTGCTTCTCAAGCTTTTGTAGAGCCTCCAGCCCGTTGGAGGCCTGTTCCACGTCGTTGTAGCCGATGCGTTGCAACGTGTTGCTGATGATCCGCAGCATGGTGGGAGAGTCATCCACCGCGAGGAAACGCATTCGTCACCTCCTTTGCACGTAGCAAGTGTTGCAGTTACGAACCCACCTTCCACAATGTGAGACAGCAGTGGCCCACGGCCGCTGCACGGTTACAGCCTGTCTTATCCAGAACGCCTGGTAGTCAGCCATCGTGCACTCGAACAAACGGCGGTCCCTGCCCTTTCCCCCTCCGCACGGTTTCTCAGCGCAGCCCGGTGCCCGTTCGCGCTTCAGGTAGCGCCCACCGGTGTACGGCGGCGAAGGCTCATGCATTCTCGGAGAAATCCCGCAGCGCCTGGCGTTCTGAGCTGTCGAGGATGCGGTCGACGTTCAAAATCAAAATGAGACGGTCATCCAGTTTGCCCACAGCTTCGACGAAGTCGTTGCTTTCGGCGTTCGTCATGTCCGGAGGGGGTTCTGTGAGGCCGCGCGGTACACGCAGCACTTCCCTGACGCTGTCCACCCGGAGACCAACAACTTCGCGCCCCATCTCAACAACAATGATGCGACTGTCCCGGTCCGGAGCTTTCGACGGCAGCCCGATTCGCCGCCGCAAATCAATGATTGGCACAATCTTCCCACGCAGATTGATGACCCCTTCCACGAACTCCGGCGCACGGGGAACGCGCGTAATTTCCGTTACGCGATCGATGCCCTGCACCCGGAGCACATCGATCGCGTATTCCTCATTCCCGAGGAAGAAGCTGACCAGCTGCAGCATTCCACCGCCGGTCGACTCCTGCTCGTGCCACTCCGTCATTCTCGCAATCCGTTCTTTCTGGAGGTTTGGTTTGCCCGGCTTCTCTAAGAGTATCGTCGGGGGTGCGACGAACTTTACCGCAAAGAGGGCGAATGAGAGGGATCCAGAGGCGTTCAACACGGGAATCTGCCGAGCTTAGTGACACCTTCGTCTTGGCCGACGGGGTTTAAAACCGAAAGTTCACCGAGCACTGCTTCACCTTGACTGGTCGGAGCTGAACTCGAGCGCCTCGTCTGCCTTAACCAAGGCGTGCCTCCCCACATGCCGTTGAAAAGCGTTCGAAACCGGCTCTGCCCAGTACTGGCAGAAGCTCGTCTTTTCTGAACAGGTTCCAGGACGCCGATTCCGGAGAATGTGGTAGAAGAACACGGCCCTCCCAGTCCCCTCCGCTTGTTTCTACCTGCCAGTGAAAGGCGAGGCGCATCCACGCGCGGGCCGGACGTCTCGGTCCGCGCCGGTTTGCGGCCTCAGCACGCTGTCGGATCCAAATGCACGTTCGTGAGGGCACCCCCGGGAGGCCAGACTCTGGAAAAGGCGAAAACAAGGGGACCAAGGGCCAGGTCTTCGTCCATCCCCGGTTATGCTACACGCGAAACTTCTTCTTCACCAGCCATTCGGTACTCACGCAACTTGTTCCGCAGGGTACGCACGCTGATGCCAAGTCTCCGGGCCGCGTGCGTGCGGTTGCCGCCTGTGTCCTGTAGAGCTTTCAAGATAGCGACTTTCTCCAGTTCTTTGAGTGTCATTTTGGAAAGGTCGAAGTCGCTGTAGCCCCCTCCCACAGCAACATTGTCCAGGAAATTGAACAGCTCCGGGCCGAGAATGGGCCCCCGCGACAACACAACGGCCTGCTCAACAGCGTTCTCCAGCTCGCGTACATTACCGGGCCAATCGTACTGCATCATCAATTCCAAAGCCCGCTCGCTGATGCCTTCGATCCGCTTCCCGTTCTCTTCGGCGTACTTCTGGATGAAATGTTCAACAAGGAGGGGGATGTCCTCTCGCCGTTCCCGCAGCGGCGGCAAATGAATGGGAACAACGTTCAAGCGGAAGTACAGGTCTTCACGGAAACGACCTTCACGGATTTCCTGTCGCAGGTCCCGGTTCGTGGTGGCAATCACTCGCACGTCCACCTTCACAGTTTCCGCTGTGCCCACGCGCTCAAATTCACGTTCCTGTAACACGCGCAGGAGTTTCGCTTGCAGGCCGATGCTTATTTCGCTGATCTCGTCCAGGAACAAGGTACCCCCGTTCGCCAACTCAAACCGCCCCTTGCGCGCCTTGTACGCTCCCGTGAACGCCCCCTTTTCGTGGCCAAAAAGCTCGCTCTCGATCAGCCCTTCCGGAAGAGCAGCGCAGTTCGTCTTGATGAACGGCTTGTTGCGACGGGAACTGTTGTAGTGGATGGCTCTTGCGACCAGTTCCTTTCCTGTACCACTTTCGCCCGTGATCAGCACCGTCGCCCGGCTGTCCGCCACCATCCGGATGCGTTCGAAGATATCTTGCATCACCTGGCTTTTGCCCACCAGCGAATCGAAGCTGTAGGCCTTTTTTAGTTCCATGCGCAGGCGCCGGTTCTCGCGCACAAGTTCGTAGTACTGGAAATAGCGATCGAGGGTGTGTTCCAGATGGTCCACGTTCAGTGGTTTTTGTAAGTAGTCATAAGCTCCCCGCTGGATGGCTGTAACGGCACTCGGCACACTCGGGTAAGCCGTAATGATGATCACCCCAAGATCCGAGTCGAACTCGCGCGCCTTGACCAGCACATCCAAGCCACTCAGGTCTGGTAATTTCACGTCGCACAGTACAAGATCGTAGAAATTGCGCTCGAGCAACCGAAGCCCTTCGTTGCCCGTGGACGCTTTGTCCACCCGGCAACCGCGCAAACTCAGCACTTCGGCAATCAGATCCTGTTCTCCGGGGTCGTCCTCGATCAGTAGCACTCGCCGCGTCATGTAGCTTTTTCCCTCCGTAATTGCTTGAAGAATCGAACGGGGCCGAGCCTCCCCAGCGCCATTCCAAAAACCCCGCATCTGGCCCGGCCCCAGAACTTGCTAAACCCTTTCGAAGGCCATTCGCACGCTCGTCCCCCGTCCCGGCTCACTGCTCACATCGATGCCGGCTCCCATCGACCGAAGCAGTTTCCTGGCCACATTCAGCCCCAGTCCCGTGCCGTCGGGCTTGGAGGAAAAGAAGGGGTAAAAGATCTTCCCGTCCATTTCGCGGTCAATGCCCCCTCCCTCATCCTGAACAACGACGGTCGCTGTGTTGCCGTCGGCCTCTACACGGATGCTAACGCGCCCGCCACGCTTCATGGCCTGGATGGCGTTGGCCGAAATCGTCAACACCACCTCCTGCCACCAATGGGGATCGATGAGCACGTACACGGGCTCCTCGGGAAAACTGTACTCGAACACAACGTTGTTCTCCTGAGCTCCGAACTTGATTTCCGCGAACTCGAACGCCTCGCGCGTCTTTTCGACAAGATCCGCAGGGCGCACCTGGGCCTTGACCGGTTGCACGTACAGGTGCAACTGCGTGACCATCCGATCGAGACGTGCCACAGCGTCGATTATCTTGCGCACCCAGTGCCTACGTCGGTCGTCGACCGCGAACTCACGTTCAAGAAGCGATGCAAAACCACCAATCGTACCAAGAGGATTCCGGATCTCGTGAGCCACGTGGGAAGCAACCTCGGCAAAGAGAGCCGAAAACTCCCGCTCCTGACTTTCGCTTTCTCCTTCGCGCGCTTTCTCAATGAGCAGAACAGCACCCAGTGCCCCAGAATGCGAACCAGAAACAGGGAAAACACGCGCTGTAGCAGCTCCCCGCTTGTCCTTCGCTCCCGAGGCTGGGAGAGAAAGCAACGTGGGCTGTCCTGTCCCAAGCACTTCGGCCATTGCTTGCAGGACGGTTCGCCGCGTTTCGCCGCGAGGTAGAACGTACTCACCGGTCCTCTTCACCCGGCGGAGACCAAACAATTCCGCCACATCCTGAGTAGCCGCAAGCACCTTCCCCCGAGAATCCAGAATCAAGATTCCCGCTTTAATCTGCCAGAGCGCCGCTTTCAGGAGCTCGAGGTCGCGTTCAGTCCGGTCAGTCCTTTGACCAGCTTTCACCGAGGTTGCCAAAGGCAAACGCAACCTTTGCTTACCGCTCTTGACTGCTTCTTTCGCTTTCATCGTAACCTACCCATCAAAAGGGACCACTTTCCGCCGCCCGAAAACGCGAATCCCCCGCCCCCGGCCCTCCCTGGCCGGCGACGGTTGCGCGACTGCCAGGCGCGCCGTCCCACGTGGCACGTACAAAAATCCTCTTTTTGCCTGGCAGTCTGAGCACCTAACTACAACTGTTGTGCCAGCACCCTGGCGCAACCCGGAATTTTTTGCCGTCAAAAGTTTCCTACATTTGGCCACTTACGCGAACAGGCCTTGCGAGGCCTGAAACAGGGCCTCGTTCGTGGCCGGAAATCATCCACACCGTGGCCGGTAATTGCACCGAGACCCTGGTTTTGCAAGATTGGGATTTTCTCAGACCCGCTCGGCAATGCCCACTGCCGCTCGCAAGCGGGTGTCACGTTGATCCTGTGAAGCCAAGCCCCACGGTCGTCTACGTGCCTCAGCCGGCGCACGACCGCACAATCCCAGGATTCATCTCGAGACAACTCGGACAGAATTCTGCGATTTCTTGGAACAACCCAAGGTTAGAACACGGTTGCCCCGTTTCGACACGACCCGCAGCTCCACCATTGTGGCACCGTGAGACCAAGGGAATCCGAAATTTTGCGAGTGATTTCCACGCTGGAACAGCTCACAGAATGCGGTCGGGAGACGACGCAGGGAGAGCACGCGGCCGAACTTTCAGCGATCGGCCCTGCGGTTTCGCTCGGGCACCCCGACGCCGAGACAGCTGGGTGTCCCGACGCAACACAAGCGCAGTTCTGTTAGCCGTTTGCCGGCACTCCTTACACCGTTTCCGGGGCAAAATCCTTGCTTCGGCACCGACCCGCCGAAACGCGAGTCTCATCGGTGAGGCTCGGAGGTCGTAGCGGTTTCAGCCCGGATCCGGGACACGTAGGGTTTCTGCACAATGCTGGAAATTTCTCATACCGGGGCAAAAAACTGGAGATATTCCTTGACAAACCCTCGTCGAATGCGTATATTGCGTCGGTTTCATAGACGGAATCGCCAGATGAGCCGTCGCGACCTTTGGAAATCATCAGTTTTTGTCTATGAAACTAGCGATGGGCTCAGCAAGGCGGTAGAAGTGGAGGCACATCAGTATGCCGAAGGGAAGAGTGAAGTGGTTCAACGAGCAGAAGGGCTACGGTTTCATCCAGCAGGACGACGGCGAGGACGTGTTCGTGCACTACTCCGTCATCGAGGATGAGGGTTTCAAGACCCTGACCGAAGGTGCGGAAGTGGAGTTCGACTACGTCGTGGGCGAAAAGGGACTGCAGGCTACGCGGGTCAAGAAGCTCTAGACACTTCTCACTGAACCGAGAGTAAACGAAACCCCGATACCTGTATCGGGGTTTCGTATATCGGCCAGCATTGCGCGAAGGTCTCGGCTACTGAATCTCCGAATGCGTTTCGCAGCCATGTGGTGTCACATCAAATCCAGGGGCGAGAGGTGGCCGTAGAGGGAGCGGAATACCTTTTCGCTCCCAGGCGCCGCGCTTGGTCGCTGCTGCCGAACGCGACGGCACCCGCGAAAGAGCCGTAGATCGTGCGTACAAAAGAGTAGTTGGGCTTCCAAAATGCGGCGGGAGCGCGGTGGCACCTCCTGCGGAGTTGGCTGCTCTCTTGTGCGGAAGGGCGAAACAGCGGCAAGTTGTATCCATGTTGCGGGGAAGGAACGACATCGTCAGCAGAACTTCATGCCGGACTGAGCATGCGGACACCTGTTCGGTACCCCTGCTCCCGACCAGCGGCTTCTTCGGACGCCTACTTTTCCCGCAACCTTCATTCGAGGACAACGTACCAGGCCTGAACCAAGCACTTAGTCAGGGTCAATCATGAGACCAATCGAAGAGAAGGATGTCCAGCGAATTGCTGAGGTGCTCGGAGTCGAGCCGATTCGTGAGGAGAATTGTTACCGGTTTGTCCTCGAAAACCCCGAAGAGGGCAGGAAACTCTCTCTTGAGATCTATCCCCAAATCCGGATGGGCAAGGAAAGCGGTTGTCTCGTAACTGTCTACACACAAACGTCTCACCTTCAACTGCACGCGTGTACGAGCTACGTGGTTAGCGAGCTACTGGGCGAAGTTACCTTTGTGGCCGAACACCAAGGCCGCATCAGCGGGCTGATCATCGAGAAGGGCGCTGGTTGCAACCTGTACGCCAACGTGGACCGCAGCATGTTGTCGGGCGACTTTACACAGCTCGGCCCCGAAGTGATGCTGTCCGGGATTGCGCTGTCGCTGGCCGAAGGTGATTTGCTGGCAGGCGATGAAGGCTGAACCCGTTTTTGCCGCTGCTGACGATCCCGCTGCCAATCTGGAGTGGGTACGACAAATTGCCTTTGCGGAAGGCGCTTCGCTGGTCGGCACCACGCACCTGTCCCGGGTGCGCGTTCCCCTGCATCTAACCGAGCACGAACTGGAAGGGCTCCGCTACGCCATCAGCATTGCCGTACGGTTGTCCCGCGCAGTCCTGGACAGCCTGCAGGATGGGCCCAATCTCCTCTACAAATGGAATTACCGGCAAGCCAACAGCTTGCTGGACAGAATCGCTTTTGTTTTGACCAACAAAATCCAGGAACGCGGCTTTCGCGCGTTACCGATTGCGGCCAGCCAAACGATCGACTGGCAACGACAAATCGGTCACGCAAGTCACCGGCATGTAGCAGAAGCCAGCGGCTTGGGCTGGATTGGGCGCAACAATCTCCTTGTGACGCCCGAATACGGTGCTCAGGTGCGCCTCGTGAGTGTGTTCACATCGTTGCCGCTGCCGCAAGGCGAGCCGGTGCCTTTCGGCTGTGGCGACTGTTACGCGTGCGTGGAGGCGTGCCCGGTGAACGCCCTTGGGGAAAGCCCGGCAGATTGGGATTACGAGAAATGCTTCGCGCTCTTGGATCACTTCGCCAGGAAACGAAACATGAACCTACACATCTGCGGAATGTGCGTGAAGGCCTGTCCCGGACCCCAGAAACTCTTGTGAAGTCCGCTTCATCTTCGCTGTCAGGAAAGCAAACTCGCGTCTCTGCCTTTTGTACTTTGAGCAATTCACAACTGTTTGATGGTTTAATCGCAGTCCGGATTCGGCGAAATCTGTGACCACCTTGTACCCCCGCCCGGTCGCGGAAGCAACCAGTTTCTCAACGTGTTTTCCGGTTCACCCAGGGGCTGGAGTTCACCGAGTACAACAACAGCAACCGAAGACGAGCAGAGTTCGCGAGGCTCCAACCGTGTCGGGCGTTCCTGCCCGGTCGGAGCGGGTGCCTCGTGGGTATCAAAGACAGAAGCAGGTGTTCAGGTTAGCGGCATCGAGGGTGATTGCCATGGCCGAAAAGCAGTCTGAAGCAGGAGGGTTGCAAACCTGGATCGAGCGATTTCTGGACTACATCCGCGTCGAGCGGAATTTGTCCCAGCACACTGTGCTCGCCTACACAATCGATCTCACCAAGTACAACGAGTTTCTGGAAAAGCGGAATGTGGGCGAACCCGAGGCGGTGCAAACCGACGACGTGGTTGCGTTCCTGGGATCGCTTCGAGAACGAGGTTTGGCGAATCGCTCCATCAGCCGCACTCTCTCCACGGTCAGAAGCTTCCACCGCTTTCTTGTCTCCGAGGGGCTGACCACCGCCGACCCGGCCGAAAGTGTACACCCGCCCAAGCAGGAAAAACGTCTGCCGACCGTCCTGGAACCGCACGAGGTGGAACGACTGCTGGGTCAGCCCGACGTGTCCACCGTGCGGGGAATTCGGGACCGAACCATCCTGGAATTTCTCTACGCCACCGGGGTCCGCGTGTCCGAGCTCATTAATCTGCGGCAGAGCGACCTGTTCTTCGACGAGGGGTTTGTTCGCGTTTTCGGCAAAGGTTCAAAGGAACGGCTGGTGCCCATCGGAGACGAAGCCATTCACTGGACCACCCTTTACCAACGCAAGGTACGCCCGTTGTACGCCAGGCCGCGTCTCTCGGCGGATGTGCTGTTTGTCAGCCCTCGCGGTCTTGCCATGTCCCGGGTGGCCGTGTGGCGGATTCTCAAAGAGCACGCACGGCGCGCCAACATCACCAAGAACGTGACTCCACACACGCTACGGCACTCCTTTGCCACGCACCTGATCCAAGGTGGAGCCGATTTGCGTGCTGTGCAGGAGATGCTCGGGCACTCCGACATTGCCACAACACAAATCTACACGCACGTGGATCGCGACTACTTGCGCGAGGTGCACCGACAGTTTCATCCCCGCGAGCGCCTACGGGAAAAACTCGGAGAAGGCATCCCGTGACGCTGGGCCGGACCCCACTCACGGAAAAGGCCATTCGTCGTCGACTGACCACCGGGCTTTTGGGCCGTGAGATTCACGTGTACCAGCGGGTCGGTTCGACCAACGACGTCGCCTTGCGCCTGGCCTCCGAAGGCCACCCTGAAGGCACTGTGGTGCTCGCCGACGAGCAAACACACGGAAGGGGACGTTACGGCAGAAGCTGGCACTCGCTGGGTGGACGTGGCCTCTGGTTCTCAGTGATTCTTCGTCCGCGTGGGCACGCGCGCCTCGGGTGGCTGTTACCGTTGGCGGCCAGCCTGTCCGTGGTACTGGCGTTGCGACGTGATTTCAATGTGGTGGCGCAAACCAAGTGGCCAAATGACGTCGTCGTCGCTGGCCGCAAAATCGCCGGTGTCCTGGTGGAAGGACAGGTCAGCGGGCACAAACAGAGTTGGGCCGTGGTAGGCATCGGCGTGAACGTGAATCATCAGTTGGGGGATTTCCCGTCAACCTTGCGAGAGAAAGCAACGAGTTTACAGGTTGTTACGGGCCACGAAAGCGACCGAGCCGATCTCCTTGCGTCCATCCTCAGTTCACTGGAACAGGTCTACATCCAGGCCGTTCGCGACGAGCAGCCGGTTTTGCGGGACTGGCTCGACTGTTGCGCCCACGTGAACAGACTTGTGTCCGTAGCCACAGCCCAGGGTCCGCTTACGGGGCGTTTCGTGGGTGTGGACAGCGACGGCAGGCTGGAACTTCGCGGTCGTAATGGAGAACTCCTTCGCGTTGTAGCACGAGATCTGGAAATCCTGGAGGAGCAGGATGTTTCTGGCGATTGACGTGGGCAACACGCACGTGGTGGTGGGGGTCTTCGAGAAAGATGAACTGCTGGTGCACTGGCGCTTTGCTTCGGGGGTTAGCCGAACCGAGGACGAGTACTGGGCTCTACTCACAGCGCTGGCCAAGCATCACGACATCGACCTGGGACGCGTGGGTGACGCAGCCATCTCCTCTGTGGTTCCAGACCTTACGCCCATCATCGAAAAGCTGGTAACGGACTACCTGAACACGCAACCTTTGATCGTGACGGCCGATCTGAATCTGGGTCTCCGGATTCTGTACGACGACCCGCGCTCCGTCGGGGCGGATCGACTTTGCAACGCCGTTGCGGGTTTCCAGCGCTACGGCGGACCGCTGGTAGTGGTTGATTTTGGTACGGCCACAACGTTCGACGTGATCACGGAAAACGGCGACTACCTGGGCGGCATCATCGCCACAGGCATCGAAACGGGGGCGTACCTTTTGCACCGCCACGCTGCCAAGCTACCCAAGGTGCGCCTCGCTTTTCCGCCGGGTGTCGTCGGACGCAACACAGAAACGGCCATTCAGTCTGGTCTGATGTGGGGCACCGTTGAACTTGTGGATGGCCTGCTTCGTCGCTTGAAACGACAGTTCGGTGACAAACTCAAGACGGTGGCCACGGGAGGATTGGCGAAGATCGTTGTGCCTCATCTCACTGAGGTGGAAGAGATTGCACCTCACCTCACGCTTCACGGACTGCGACTGATCCACGCACGAACGCGTGCGTAGGCGAAGCGTTACGAGCGGACAGCCGGGGGCGACAAGAGAGGGTGTGCGGTAAGCGGTGGGAAGTCGGCAGCCGACCGCAGACAGCCAGCTGGGGGCAATCGGCGGGTAGCCCGCAGGCCGCAAGACGGTAGGCAGTACGCAGTAAGCAGTAGGCATGGGCAGTGGGCACTAAGCGGTCAACAGGCAACAGAGGGGCAGGAAAAGAGCAACAATTTGCAATCCGGGTTTGACCGGTATGCGGGCGAAGACCGAAACGAACGTCTTCGTACAAAGCGGAAAAACCCGCCGCGACTGAAAGCACCCGTTCTGCTGCTGCCTCTACAATGCCGCTTTGCAGTCCGTTCCACCTGGACCTTCAAAACGGCGCTCAAAGCCGACACCCTTTCCCAGGGAGGTCTGGGAAGGGACTAACCAGGCTTCGCAGACTGCACAACGTGCCGCGCCGGAACGCTTTTCCGCAAGTCTCGCCGCGAATCCGCACAACCTTTCATTTCTCTGGGTGTCGGGACAGAAACAACAAAGCCCGGAACCTTAGGGAACCGGGCTTCTCTTCGCTTGGGTTTGTGGCGGAACGCTACACCGCTTCGACCCGCTCAAGCTCAGGGATTTCTTCCCGCAGCGCCTGTTCGATGCCCATTTGCAAAGTCATCTGCGAAAAGGGGCACCCTCCGCAGGCGCCAAGCATCCGCACTCTCACAACACCCCCGTCGACATCCACGAGCTCAACGTCGCCACCGTCCATTTGGATGGCGATTCGCACCTTTTCCAGTACCGATTCAACTTTTTCACGATCCAGCTCAGGCATTCTTTTTCCCTGCCTCCTTCTTCGCTTGCGCCGCTGGCGCCGGTTTCTTCTTCGGAGCCGGTGGAGGTGGAGCAGGCGGAGGCTCCGTCCACGGCACAGCGGCATCTTCCTTCACAGATTTCTTACCCTTCTCGTAGCCGACTGGCAGTGGCCCGCGCCACACGAAACTGTTCGTCGGGCACTTCAGCCAGCCGATGATCAGATCCTCAGCGTGCCCGTCAAGAATTTCCGGTATCCAGCCGTTCATCTTGATGGCTCCAGACGGCACGAACTTCGGGTTGGCACAGACCGT
Organism: uncultured Cytophagia bacterium; assembly: GCA_964644845.1. Lineage (GTDB taxonomy): Bacteria > Zhuqueibacterota > Zhuqueibacteria > Oleimicrobiales > Geothermoviventaceae > Geothermovivens. The sequence continues at coordinate 22,696 of CAZXXS010000084.1, forward strand.
GCATCCCACGCAGCCAACCGAGCACACCTGCTGAACAGCCTTGCCGCGCTCGGGATTTACACAACCCAGGTACATCTTCTGACTGACTGGAATCAGCTTCATGATGTCGCGGGGACACACCTCCACGCAGATCCCGCAGCCGGTGCACTTGGCCTCGTCCACAACCGGAAGCTTGTTCTCGTTCATGTGCAGCGCGTCAAAGGGACACGCTTTCGCACACGTGCCCAAACCAAGGCAACCGTACGTGCAGGCTTTGTGCCCCCCGTCGATCAACTCCGCTGCAGCACAGTCTTCGATGCCGTGGTACTCAAAGCGGTCCTTGGCCTCAGCCACTCCCCCCTGACACTGCGTCACAGCGATCATCCGCTCCTGCGGGACCTCGATCTCAACGCCGAGGATCTCCGCGATCTTCTCCGCGACGGAAGCACCACCGACCGAACAGCCGTCCGCGGAGATTTCCCCTTTCACAACGGCCTCGGCGAACGCAGCACAGCCCGGGTAGCCACACGCCCCGCAGTTCGCGTTCGGCAGCACCTCTTCGACCTGTTCGATGCGGGGATCGACCTCCACAGCGAATTTCTTCGAGGCCAGCGCCAGCCCAACCCCGAAAAGAATCCCCAAACCACCGACAGCAACAATCGAAGCGAGAATCAACGGATCCATGGTTCGCGGTCCTCTACTCAGGCTTCAAGTCCGGCAACCAGGCAACACAAGCCGAAAAATCCGAAACCGGCCAAATCAAACTCTGGCCTGAAATTAGCGCTCCCAGGCTTGAAAAGCAAGGGGATTTTCGGCGCAGACGTCCCCCGTTTTCTCCCGAGGCTGACCCACACCCAGAGTTAGCTCCCAGAGGGAAACGCTGGCACACCCAGCTGCGCGCGGATCCGTTCAGGAGAACACACCGGACAAAACGAGAAGATCAACTTTCCTGTCGAGTAGAGGCCGAAACCCGTTCCGCGATGCGAGCACCTGGGGCCAAGCCGCCTTCAGGCGGCGCCTTCTTCCGCAGCCCGGGGATTTCATCCCTGGGCGGGTGCGTTTCCAAACTTCGCTTCACCGCCACGTTCCTTTTCACGGCTGGCGAAATCATTGACCGAAAAACGACGCCGATTCGCAAAAGAATCTTTCCCGGGCGGTAAGGGACAGTTTGGTTTACCCGCAGCGGAGTGAACTCCGCCGCTGCCCCCGCCCGCGTCCGCCTCCGCGGACGCGTTCGTGTGTAAAAGCAGTTTTGAACAGGTTAATCGTTCCGCGATTTCCTCAAACCCGCCCACGCGGCAACTTGTGTGTTGCAGGGCGCGTTGCGATCCCTGCCCAGGATCTCGGGAACTGCTTAAGACGGCGAGATGAGAGGTAATGCCACTAACCCGGTGACCCGCTGGCCAAGCCGCCTTCAGGCGGCGGTTTCTTCCGTAGCCCGGGGATTTCATCCCCGGGCGGGTCTCTTTTCTCGCAGCGGAGTGAACTCCGCCGCTGCCCCCCCCCGCGTCCGCCTCCGCGGACGCTGGTGTGCAAGCTGCCTTCACCGGGCTCGCGGCTTTTCATTTTTCCGTAGCGCAGGATTTTTTCCCGAGGGGCAGAGCAGAGTTTTTCGCGGTGTCTGGATCGGCGGTACAGGTGGCGTTCTTGCTCGTTGGGGGCGTTTCTACGAGCCCGTCAAAAAGTCGCCAAAGACGGTAGCAA
>CAZXXS010000085.1:0-8689 GCA_964644845.1 uncultured Cytophagia bacterium
AATCCCGCGAAAGGCTACCGCTGACGGCAAGCTTGTACTGGAGTGGGTTTGCCCGGATGGCGACCGGGGTGCTCAAGTGGCGGAAGTGTGGTTGATTCGCGAGTGAAGTGGAGCCGGTCGTCGAAACTGGCACCGTAAAGCTTCGCTGGGCGAAAACGTCGGACAGCGGGTTTGCTCGATCTGTCAGCTACCCGCTGCGGCGAAGAAGCGGGGAGTCCTCACCGAGCGACAGGCTGCCCCAAACCAGTTTACACAAGGCAAAGGTGCGGGTGCGACGGCTACTCCGCGGCCGTGGATTCCTGGCTTGGCCTGCAATCAGGACTGGCCTGTTCGGGCCCGGTGAGGGCGTGACAAAATTGGCAGCAGCACGGCGTGGACCCAGGTGGCAGTGCAAACTCGGTGTGCAGAAAGGGCGCAAGCTGTGGCAAAGGGGCGAAGACTCGTTTGTGCGAACCGTTTGAGAAAGGCGTGTCTCGCTTCGGGTCCGTTGGTCGTGTTGGGCTGGCAATCGGCAGTTTGGGCCGACTGGCCGAAGTTTCTGGCCAGCGTGTGGAGCGAGCATCCACGGGACGTCTACGTGGAGGTCGGTTGGGACGACGGGCTTCCCGTGTTGCTGAACGGCAACACAGTGCTGGACCACAGGGCCTACCTCGCTCGTGGACACGGCTGGCAGTACCGCGATCGGAACATTTTCGAGGACCGCGCCCCGGTGCAGCTGCCCGCAGGCACGTCGACGCTCCGGGTGTTGTCGCTGAACTCGCACGGTAACCGGGTGTTTTCTCTGCGCTTTGTAGACGAGCGTGGACTCCCCGTGCCGAATCTGAAGTTCGGTTTGCCAAACGACCCCTTCGAGCGGCGGTGAACGGAGGCGAGCACGTTGTAGCGGAGTGGAAACCTGAGCCGCAGTTTTGGAAACGGCCTTTCCGAGCCAGTAGCGAAGGCTGGAAGTTGCACGTCGCAGGAAGGTTTTTGAGGTGCAGCAACTCCCGTCGTTGCGACGGTAGGGGAGGCGGGGCCAAGATAGCTTTGGCACGGACCTCCGGAGTGTGCCCGACCGCTCGCGGCAGAATGAATTCTGCCGCTGAATCTTGTTCGTCCGCCTGCGCGGACGTATTGGTGTTGTGGAAAGGCTCGTTGCCAGGGGTTTGGATCGCGACGGCTCAGCCGTCGCTTCGGGAATAGGCTCTGCGAGCCCGTAGCGAAATCTGGAGATTTCGCACTCCACGGGGGCTTTGGAGTGCAACGACTCCAGCCGTTGCACGCCCCGCGCGGTCTCAGGATTCCACGCGGCAGGGATTTGTAGGTCTCACGGTCCTATTTTGGCGTCAGCAAACGAAATAACGCCGTTCCAAAATTCCTTGCCTTTGTTGCAGTGCCTTGGTAATTTCGCGCGGTTCATCGCTGTAACGCTGAAGCCGTGGATTACGTGACCGCGGGTAGGAGATCCGTCTGGTTCTTGTGTAGCCCGCAGATCCCGACCTACTGCACTTGTCCGCTTCGCCCATGCCGGAGATGCATCGATGCGTTTTGGTTGGCCCCGTGCAGTCCCTTTGCAAATTCTGGTAGGCACTGGACTGGGACTGATTGTGGCTTTTGCCATCCTGTCTGTAGACCGTTTCACCTCTTCTGACCGCTTTTGCGCATCCTGCCACGTTCACCCTCACGCCACGACGTCGTGGAAGCAGTCGACGCACTTTCGAAATCGCTCCGGTGTGGTTGTTCACTGCACAGAGTGTCACTTGCCTCCAAAAGGTCTGGTGAGGGTTGCGGCCAAATTCAAGCTTGGTGTGCGGGACCTGTGGGGAAAGGTGACGAAAGACTCCGCGGATTTCGATTGGACGGCGAGGCGCCGACCGACGCACGCTCAAAAAATGATCCCTGACGAGGCGTGTCGGCGTTGCCACGTGGATCTGTTCAGCGTGGGGCTTTCCAAGAAAGGCGAGGAGGGGCACATTCATTACCTGCAGAAAAGGCGGCAGGTGCGGTGTGTGAACTGCCATCTTGGTGTCGGTCATGCGGGCGTTACCCAACTTGTGTCTGCCGAAGAAATGCCGCTGGAGCGGCGGAGCCCTTACCGGCCGCCCAGGCCGACTGGCGACGGAATCCGGTTCGAGAACTACGTGGAGCGCATCCCGGGTACGGACATTAGCTTCGAAATGGTGGCCATCCCGGGTGGCGTTTTTCAGATGGGGACACCGGGAAACGAGCCCTTTCGGGAGCCGGATGAAGGCCCCCTCCACCGGGTGCAAGTCGATTCCTTCTGGATGGGTCGGGTAGAAGTGACCTGGGCGGAGTACGACGAGTTTGTGAAGCAGACGGGCGTTCGGTCTAAGCGCACCGCTGCTGACCTGGACGTGGAAACGGGGCCAACGCCGCCATACGGGAACCCCGATCAGGGCTGGGGACGAGGAAGCCTGCCCGCCATCACGATGACACACTACGCGGCAACGAGGTACTGCGAATGGCTTTCCCGGGTGACGGGGCGGTTGTACCGCCTGCCCACGGAAGCGGAATGGGAATACGCCTGTCGGGGAGGCGCTTCCGGTCCCTACTTCTTCGAAGGAGATCCTCGCCGTTTCAGTCGCCGACCCTGGAAAAATCGGCTGCTTGGACCGGACACCAGCAAAATCAACCAGTACGTGTGGTACGCAGAAAACGCCCACGGTCGAACGCACCCGCCGTACAGTAAGCGGCCCAACCCTTTTGGGCTTTTCAACATGCTGGGGAACGTGCGGGAATTCTGTTTGGACTGGTATGCACCAGACGCGTACATGGCCAGTGCCTGCGAGACACTGACTGTGAATCCCCGGGGACCGGCAAGTGGGTCCGAGCACGTGGTGCGGGGTGGGTCGTTCGCCAGCGATGCAGCGGATCTGCGCTGCGGAGCCCGAGACCGTACTCGGCACGACGCCTGGCTGATGACCGATCCCCAGTCTCCCAAAAGCCGTTGGTGGTACTCTGATTGCGTTGATGTAGGGTTTCGGGTCGTGCGTCCGTACCGTTCGGGGAAGGCGAAAACACGACTTCAGTAGCTACGGGCAAAGGAGGAGCAAGCCATGAGTGAAGAGCAAAACGGAGTCAGTCGGCGAGATTTTCTCGGCAAAGTGGCTTTGGCCAGTGTGGCGGGGGCGACGTTGTTGTCCTGCTCGAAGAAGCCGACGCGGGAGTACGCTTTTCCGCCGCTTCTCGAAAAAGCGCCGGAGGGACGCAAACTGAAAGCAGGATTAATTGGCTGTGGTAACCGTGGCACGGGTGCCGCCCTGAATTTCCTGTCCGCTGGACCTGGACTCGAAATCGCTGCCATGGCCGATGTCTTCGCTGACCGGCTGGATTCGAGTCGGAAACGCCTGAAGGACAAAGCCGGTGTGGAGGTACCGGACAGCCGCTGCTTTCTCGGATTTGACGCCTACAAGAAAGTGCTGGATTCTGGGGTGGATCTGGTGATCCTGGCAACTCCTCCTCATTTTCGCCCTGAACACTTCGCGGCTGCTGTGGATGCCCGGAAACACGTATTCATGGAGAAACCGGTGGCCGTGGATCCGGTAGGGGCCAGGTCGATCATTGACACCGCCACCAAGGCGCGCGCGCTTGGGCTTTCTGTGGTCACGGGAACACAGCGGCGGCATCAGCGGGAGTACATTGCAACGTTCAAACGCATTCTGGACGGCGCCATTGGGGACATTGTGGCAGCTCGTGCCTACTGGATGGGAGGGCAACTCTGGTACCGGGAGCGGAAACCAGGTTGGTCGGACATGGAGTACATGATTCGCGATTGGGTGAACTGGCGCTGGTTGTCCGGCGACCACATCGTGGAACAGAACGTCCACAACATCGACGTGATCAACTGGTTCCTGGGGGATCATCCTGTGAAAGCCGTTGGCTTTGGCGCCAGGATGCGGCGAGTTACCGGCGATCAGTACGATTTTTTTAGCGTCGATTTTGTGTACAACGATGCGGTTCATCTTCACGACATGGCCCGTCAAATCAACGGTTGCGCGAACAACGTTTCCGAGTGGGTGATTGGCACCAAGGGCTACGCCAACTGTCGCGGGGTGATCTACAAACCGGATGGGCAGGTGGCGTGGCAGTACGAGGGGGTGAAGATCAATCCCTACGTTCAGGAACACATCGACCTGGTTACCAGCATCCGGACGGAAAAGCCATTTGTGGAGGCAGAGAACACGGCCACATCCACGCTCACTGCGATCATGGGACGAGAGGCTGCGTACACGGGCAGAGAGGTGACCTGGGACGAGATGATGACCTCGGACATGCGGCTCGGGCCGTCGGAGTACGCGATGGGGCCCGTGGACATTAAAGCGGAAGTGCCAGTGCCGGGAACCGCCTGAGTGCCCGGGCTCGATTGCGGTGTTGGCACAACGCCGGGGTTAAACCCGACAGAAAGGGAGGACGGTCATGGAGGTCACTCGGAGGGCTTTTTTGAAGTTTGGAATGGCAGCGGGCGTTGGGACGGCCGTTCCGTTTCAAGCCGCTGGTCTGGAACTACCAGATCCACCCAGAAAAGCGGTGCTCAAACTCTCCTGTCAGGAAGGGGTGGTGCCCGGCAAAGAACTGGACGAAAAGTTGGACTTTCTGGAAGAGCATGGCTTTGTTGGCATTGAGCCCAGCGGCAGGGGGCTTGCCGACCGCGTCGGGCTGTTTCAGAGCAAACTTCGGGGGCGTAACGTCCGGGTGAGTGCAGTTTGCGCCGGTTTTGAAGGCGTGCCAATTTCCGTCGACGCGCGCCAACGTGAGAAAGCGCGCCGATCGATCAAGGCTTTGCTGGACGTCGCTGGGGCCCTGGGAGCTACGGGGCTCATCGTGGTGCCGGCGTTCAACCGGCACAAGGCCATGCCCAGCCGGGATGCACGGAAGTTCTTGGTGGAGGATTTTCTGCCCGACGTGGGGGAACATGCTCAGCGCGTAGGGACGAGGCTGCTGCTGGAGCCACTGAACCGGCGCGAAGCGTACTTCCTTCGGCTTGTTGCCGATGCTGCCGCAATTGCCCGCGACTCGGGCAGTGCGGGAATCGGCTGCATGGGCGATTTCTGGCACATGACGTGGGAAGAAACCAGCGACATGGGTGCGTTCATTTCCGGTGGCGGGTATTTGCACCACGTACACATCGCAAGCCGTAAGCGCCGGAAAGTGCCTGGCGAAGACGAAGGCGACAACTACGTCGACGGGTTTCGCGGGCTCAAGGTGATTGGCTACCAGGACTACGTCAGCTTTGAATGCGGTTCTGCTGGAGACAAGCGGGTCACTCTCCCGGCCGCGGTGGAGTTGCTCCGGCGGCAGTGGGAAAAGGCGTAGACACAAACCGGAGGTACCGCGAACGCTGGGCAGCTGTTTGTGAAGGTTCAGGGCTCGCGGGTGTTGAGCCGTTGAACAATCTTCAGAACCTGCTCGCGAAAGGCCGGATTGCGGCTGCTGTCGTACAGGCTGCGCAGGTAATCGGCCACAACCTGGCGATCGTTGGACTGACGCGCCACCGACACGTAGACCCGTTCGACCGATTCGGGATGCCCCGGTAAGACCATGGCGTGGGCAAGAAAACGGAGCGCCTGCTCGCGATTACCAAGGTAAAAGAGCTCGATGAACGCCAGGTAAAACGGCAGCTCCCAACGATCCGGATTTTGCTGCCAGCCGAACACGAGCAATCGAATGGCTTCGCGGATGTTGCCCGTGTTCATCAGGGCCACAACACCGCCGAACTCGTAAGGGTACAGAAAATGGGGATCGAGCTCCACGACACGCCACAACAAGGGGTAAAGGTAGGGTGCGAGACCGCGGCTCGGAAAGGCGAACAGGATTTCTCGTAGCTTGGGATCGTACTGCCAGCGGGAGGAATCCATTGGCGGCTGTCCCAGGAGCGTGCCGGCTGGCGACACGCTTGGGTCTGGCCGTGGGTTGGGGTGCAGTTCTCCTCCCAAACTAAGAGACGCAGATTCCTTCTTCTTGCGTACGATTTCGACGAAAGGGTTGTCCTCGTCGAGAGTACGTTTCCCGAAGTAGATGACCGCCTTCATCCAGAGCAGGTCTGCGACGACATTCTGAAAACCCAGCGAAACCACCCGCAACACGTTTCCTGGGGGGAGGTGGACCGTCTCCCGAAGGGCTTCCTCGGGTGAACGATGTCGATCGAGAGCGTGTTGCGCACTGATCGCTACCGTCGCGAGCAGCACTAGCACGATTACACGCGCCAGAATGTGGGATGCCTGCCTCACGCTAAATCCCTTCTTTCCAAGATCCACGAAGCTGAAATCACCAGGACGGCGATGTAGGCGAGTCCGTAGAGCAACGCCGTCCCCACGGTCCCAGGCGGCAAGGCCAGGTGCTCAACCACGGCCGTTTTGATGTTGAATTCCTCGAGATTCGGGATGATGGCGTAAAGGACCATCAGAAAGCCTCGACCGGGTGTGTCGGGGTGAAGCTGGAGGTGCAGCCACAGGGCCGGCGCCAGATGGCCGGCCACAAAAACAACAACCGTCAGAAGCGCGCTGAGGAAAAGTGAAGCAATCGTGGAGAAGAAGACCGCCCAGGCCAGGACGAGGTTAATCTCGACAAACGTGAGCAAAACGCTCTTCAGCAAGCCCCAGTCGACCGTGCCTTCAACGAACCGGTCCGCCGCCAGAAGACAAACGCTAATCGCTGCTACGTTCACGAAGACGGTGGACACAAGACCCAGGTACTTGCCTACCAGGATTTGCCAGCGACCGATGGGCTTACTGACCAGCATGTAAATCGTGTGTTTCTCGATCTCCTGGTGCAGCGCTTGAATGCCGACGAAGAGGGCAATCAGCAACCCGAAGATCGAAATCGCTGCCAAGCCGAAGTCTTTGAGAATCTTGGCTTGCTGGTAGATGGACCAGTTGCTGACCAGCAGGCTCAAAACCACCATGCCGACAGCGAAAAACAGAATGGTGAGCATGACACGGTTTCGGGTTGTTTCCCGGAAAGTGTTGTGCGCGATCACGAGGACCGGGATCATTGCCTCATCTCCTCCAGGAAAATGTCTTCCAGAGTCTTGCGTTTTGGGGTCACCGCAATCAGCTGGCCGTTGTGCTGCTCGATCCAACGGACAGCTTCGTACACCTGGCCAGGGTTGTCGAGGTGAATCAGGCCGGTGTGATCGAAGGAGGCAATCCGCCAGGGAGCCTTCTCGGAATCCGGCAACGCCGTCCTGTCTGCGCGGAAAGTGATTTCCACACCGGCGAAGCCTGCCGTGGAAAGCTCGTGCAAAGCCATTTCCCGTACCAGACGGCCTTTGTGCAAAATCCCCACCCTGTCGCTCACCATTTCGGCGTCGGCGAGAATGTGTGAGCTGAAGAAAACCGTTTTGCCCTCGTTTTTGAGCTCGAGGATCAGGTCCCGCAGCTCTTTTCGACCGAGAGGGTCGAGACCCGTGAGCGGTTCGTCAAGAATCAGCAGGGACGGATCGTGCAGCAGGGCCTGAGCCATCCCAACACGTTGCAGAAGACCCCGCGACAAACTACGCAGCCGCTGCGACTCTCGACCGTCAAGGCCAACGCGGGGAAGCAAGTCTCCGAGCCGGGTTTGAATTTGGCGGCGGGAAAGACCGTACAAACGACCGGAGAATGTCAGGTACTCGTTCACCGTGAGCTGATCGTAGAAGTACGGTTGGTCTGGAAGGTAGCCGATCCAGCGGCGCACTTCCTTGCGACGGTGGTCAACGCCGTTGATCCGAATGGTTCCGTGGTCTACCGAAATGATGCCCAGGATGGCCTTGATGGTTGTGGTTTTGCCCGCGCCGTTGGGTCCTACGAAGGCGTACACCTCGCCGGGACGAACGGTGAGCGAAAGGTCCTGCAACGCTCGAATGCGTTTGGGCACAAGACCTTTCGCGTAAGTCTTGCTGAGATTTGAAATTTCCAGCATTGCAGAGGCTCCTCGAAAACGGGCTCAAGATAACTTCTCTTGCGACGCCAGGCTACCCGCAAACCGTGTGCCGAACTGACCTCTCGTCAGACGAGGACGCAGGTAGCTAAGTGCAGAAAACACAAGGGAAAGTTGGAAACGTTTTGCGAACAGGAAAACCGCCGTCTGAGGATGTAGGGACAGAGAAGCTGACCAAGCGTCCGGTAGGTGGGAAGAGTCTTCCGCAACGGTAGGCAAGAAAAGGAGCGGAACCCCCTCTCCGCCTGCAGGGAAGTGTTGTGGGGATGGTTTTGTTCCGAGGATGCCCCGTTCTCTCCCTGTGCACTGCCGAGAAAGTGTGGCACGGTTTCCCGCCGTAACCGGTGCCTGCTGCGGGAGAGCAAAGCGCCAGCGGAAGGGCAGGGTACGGCTCCCTGTGCTTTTCCTCGTTGTAGCTCGTCCCCCGGGGCAAAGCGGTCGACGTACCGCCGAGAAATCGCTGTTTCCGCAAGTACGCTCCGGTGTGGCTGGAGAACCGTACCCTCGGACACTTGGAAAGCAAGCTCGGACTCGAAAGTGAAGGCGAGGTTGCGGTGCCGTTCGTCATTCACGCAGAGAACCGCAGGCAGATGGTTCCCACGGTTGAGGAGCCGAATTCTGTGCTGAAGAGCGGGGTGTCCTCTCGCCAGCACGGCTGCGGGAAGCCGGTTCACGGAATGTTCAGGCAGAGTTCAGAACTCGGAGTTCACGCGTTTGAAGGGGACACGGTGGGTTCGCCTCGGTTTCCAGAATCCGGAAAAGGACGAGTTTC
>CAZXXS010000086.1:0-27574 GCA_964644845.1 uncultured Cytophagia bacterium
TCGCAGATTTCTCACTTCCTCGAACCCCGGGTGCCCGTGACCTCAGAGCTTCACGCCGAGGCGTCCCAAAACACCGGAGTAGAGAATGTGCACAGGACTGGCTGGATGGCCGCGGACCACAGCCTTGCCGGCCTGAAGCAACTGCTGCGCCCCGTCCAGATCCGTTGCCTTCACGTCCACCCACACGCTGCCGATTTCCCAGGGAACGTGGGCGTCGCTTCCCGCCGTGACCCCCCTGTTCAACGTGCGGGCCAGCATTTCAGCCCTTTCGTTCCCCGCACGTGAGTACGTGCGACCGTTCCGCACTTCGATCAGCAACTCGGGGAAGTACTCCAGCAACTTGAGGTTCTTGAACGCCCACCGTCGGGAAGCGAATGGATGAGCCACCGAGACCAAAGCGTTCTGCTCTCTGACCTGCTCCACCACGGCGTCCAGTTCCGTGCCAGCGATGGGAGCCCGCAAAAACAAACACACCACATCACCGATGGGCTCACCGCGCCATGTTACCCGTACTTCTTGACCAGGGATGAACAGGAGTCCCACTTCCCGCGCCACGCTGCGCAGCGCGTTCCAGCCGTCCGCCGTGTTGTGATCGGTCAGTGCCACTCCGTCCAGGCCCTTCCGTTGGGCCCACCGCACAATCGACTGCGGGCTGTTCATCGCGTCGTGCGAAAAGCACGAATGCAGGTGGAGATCCAGTCGCACCGGTCTTGCCTCGCCGTTTGCCGTTCCCATCCTGGGATTCACCCCTCTAACTCGACGCGTCGGTGAGGGTTCCTGCCAGGCGAGGATAGACCGTTAGCGGGTGAGCGGGGTCACAGGAAGGAATTCAAGTCTCCTCTTGTAGCTGGGTTTCGGAGGCGCCGTTGCGGGAGACTTGCGCGTGGCGCTTCCCCGACTCAGCAGCGTAGCGAGGACGCGTGGACTCCCCCTGTCGTTTCAACAGGCCTTCAATCGCCTCCAGCAACTGAGGTGGTTCAAACGGTTTTTGCAAGAAAACTACATCCGTGCGTTCCAGTGTGGCCGGATCGATTTGCGAATCGGTGTAACCGGACATCAAGACGAACCGGATACCCGGCCGAACGGCCTGCGCCGCCTCCAGCAAAGCCTGACCACCGAGTTGAGGCATGACGACATCCGTAACAACCACATCAATTTCGCCCCTGTGGTCCTCTAAAACGCCCAGTGCCTCCTGCCCGTCGCTGGCTAGAAGAACTGTGTAGCCCTGCCGCTCCAGAACGCGAGTGGCAAATCCACGCACCACCTCCTCGTCCTCGACCAGCAACACCGTCGCGTTCCCACGTCCCATCGTCACCTCCTTCCGCTTCGAAACGGGCTGAGGGCGTTCCCGTCCCACCCTGGGCAGGAAAATGCGGAACGTCGTCCCAACCCCCTCCTCGCTCTCAACGTCGATCAATCCCCCGTGTCGGCGAACGATCGTGTAGACCGTCGCCAACCCCAGCCCGGTCCCCATCTCTTTGGTTGTGTAGAAGGGTTCAAAGATCTCGTCGCGCACTCCGTCAGGCAAGCCATGCCCGGTGTCCTCCACGGTCAGCTCCACGTAGTCGCCAGCAGGGATGCTGATTTCCGCCGTACATCTGCCGGTCTGCAATCTCCTGTTCCCCGTTCGGATAATGATGCTTCCGCCTCCGGGCATGGCCTCCCGCGCGTTTACGACCAGGTTGAGCAGCACTTGCTCAAGTTGCCCCCGGTCCACTTCTACAGCCCACAGACCGGGCGTCAGCTCCAGCTGAAGTTGCACGTCTTCACCGAGTAAGCGGGCAAAGAGATTCTCCGAATCCCGAACAACTTCGTTCAGATCCAGCACCTCGACCTGCGACACCTGTTTTCTGGACAGCGCCAGGAGTTGCCGCGTCAGGTTCGCGGCACGGTCTGCAGTCCTGACGATCTCTTCAATGTCGTTTCTCCGCACGTCGTCTTCGGCCAAATCCATCAAGACGAGCTGCGCGTAGCCACGAATTGCGGTCAGCAGGTTGTTGAAATCGTGCGCCACGCCACCTGCCAGCCGCCCAATCGCCTCCATCTTCTGCGCCTGCAAGAGTTGTCGTTCCAGCAAACGTTTTTCGGTCTCGTCGTGGACCATGCCCACGATGTGCGTCACCCGGCCCGAGGCATCTTTCAGTGGCGTTCTGGCCACGTCTACCGTTCGGTGACCGGTCTTAAACTCGTAGCCTTCTTCCGTCTCCAGCGGCTCCCCTGTACGAACGATTTCATCAAAAAGCCAGCGTACCCGGTTGGCAATTTCGGGTGGGAACAATTCCTCCGGGGTTCTCCCTGTCGGGTCCTCGCCAAGAAGTTCCACAACCTTCGGGTTGGCCATTTCGTACCGGTACGTGCCACCCTTGCCCACACTCACCAGGTAAATGCCATCACCTGCGTTCTGGAAAATCGCTTCGAACCGCGCCCGACTCTGGCGCAATTCTTCCTCGGCACGGACCCGTTCTGTCACGTCGCGGACAGTTCCCTGGACAGCGCGTTTCCCCCCGAGTTCGATTGCAGAAACCGCGAATTCACAGTAGCGCACATCCCCGTCTTTTCGAACCACCCGGGCCTGGTAAGACGAAACGGCAGGCAATCCCTGCTGACGCCGCCGGCCGTATTCTTCAACCCGCGGACGATCGTCAGGATGGATCAGAGAAAATGGATCCATCGCGTACAACTCTTCACGCGTGTAGCCGGTCAACTCCGCCGTCTTCTCGTTCACGTAGAGGAACTGCCGTCCGCGGTAGATGTAGATTCCGTCCAGCGAATGTTCTACCAGAACGCGGTATTTTTCGTCCGCCTCATGGAGAGCCAGTTCCATCTGCCGCCGCCTGGCGCTGGCCACGACCTGGCCCATGAGTTCCGCCACCGCCGACGCAAAGCCGATTTCCTCCTCGTGCCAGCGCTCCCTGGGCTGCGTGTCTTCGAAACAAACTACCCCAACCAGTTTTCCCTCCACGCGCACAGGCACGTCCAGCATGGCCCGAATGCTGAGTCGCTTCAGGTACTTCGCCGCAAAATCCGCTGTGCGGGCATCCCTGGCTGCCAAAGGAGCGTCGATGGCCAGTCCGCCCTGCAGGGCATCCCTGTATCGCGGTACGTCGCCCAGGCGGAAGGTTTCGCCCCGCACAATCTCGTTCCGGCTCCGCACGTAGCGCGCTTCGCAGCGCATTTCGTCCCCGTCGGGCTCAAGCAACCAGGTGCTAACGTACTCCACGCCAAGCGCCTTCGCCGTGTCGCGAACCAGGCGCTGCGAAGCAACAGCCAAATCGCCCGCGAATAGTTCAGGGACAGTGGCGAGTCGAACAAGCGTTTCTTGCAGGCGTTGCTTTCGTTCGCTGCGAACCGTTTTCTCTCGCTCGCGTTGTTTTCGTTCGCTGATGTCCCTGATCACCACCTGGATCAGAGGCCGCCCTCCGTTAGCTTCGATGCGCCGAGCCATGACTTCGACGTCGGCGAGAGTTCCGTCGAGTCGAACAATCCGCTCCTCGATGACCGGGGCCTCGGCTGGCCCATCTACGTCCAGAAGGGCTTCGATGCGCCTCTGTACCATCTTCCGATCTTCCGGCAGAATAAAGTCCAGAACTCGACGACCGATCATGTCGCCGGCCGTCTCAAACCCCACGATTCGAGCCAGTGCAGAATTGGCGTACAGAATTCGTTCGCCATCGTGCAGCATGATGCCTCCGGGGCTCATTTCAACCAGCGTCCTGTACTGAGCCTCGGAACGCTTCAGCGCCTCTTGCATCCGGCGCCGTGCACTCACGTCGCGTATGATGGCCTGGATCAGAAGCGATTTCTTTGAGTGGTGGACAGCTGACAGGGTCACTTCTGCGTCGAAACGACGGTCTCCAACCCGTGTGTGTACCCATTCGAAGCTTCTGCTCTGCCCTTTCTCAACTTCCGCGAGTACCGCGGTGAGTGTTTCGCGCGCGGACCGGCCGTCCTCAAGCACGGCAGGAGAGAGATCCCACAGCGTCTTGCCCAGTAACTCCTCGGCGGTCATCCCAAAGAGTTTCTGAGCCCGGGTATTTGCTCTCACGACCCGGCCCCTGTCGAGAATCAAGATCCCTTCACCCGCGTGGTCGAAGAGAGAGCGGTACAATTCCTCGCTGTTTTCGAGCAGCTGGGTGTTCCGCTGGAGGTTCGCCGTTGCCCAGAGCAGCACCAGCAGTCCACCAATCAGCAACAACAAGTGCACCATCCACAAAGACTTGCGGAAATCGGCGCCCAATGCCTCGATCTTAAACGTGGGGAAGGTCACGCTAACAGCCCACGACGCCGAAGCGTTCTCAGGCCTGTGCACGTAACGGAATGAGCGGATGCCGAGGTAATCCACGTCGTCCCAGTAAACTTCGCCGGGACTCAGCGTAGCCAGCGCCTCCTGTTCCCAGACATCCGGGATCTCGCCGAGGCCGTCCGGCCTGGTCCGGATGATGCGAATGATCTCATCCGAGTCCGTTCGCGTCCACTGTTGCACCATGGCCGTGGGACCATTCCAGCTGGAATCGTTTGCCTCGAGCACCAGTTCGAAGGCCTTAACGTAGGCGTTGGCGTGTTCCAGCGCAATGCGTTGCAACTGGTCCTGATGCTGGCGAAGGCTCCACACCAGGGAAGCGAACACCACCCCGGTCAGAGCCGCGAGCGAGATGAGGACGTAAGCAAGGACGTCCCTCCGCGAGCGCTGAGCGAACAACCCAGCGCCCTGGTCCTGGCGACGGAAATGGAGAAACATTTATCCCGAACTACCTTTCTGTTGTACGTCCCCTTCGATCTGGATCAGTAACCGGGTTGCGGTAGGAGGTGGGTCTCAGCCGGAGGGCAACTCTGTACAGGAAGGCATTTGGGCTGCTCGAGGACATCCGTTACAGCACATCGGAGCACACACACGTCTCGCGAAACGGTGGACACCTTCCGGCCAACCTTAAACACCACCTGGCCAGCCTCTGTCCAGAGAACCTGCCTGCACCGCACCTTTGGCGAGTCCCATTGCAAGCTTTGTACCAGTGCAAGTGAGCTCTCGCCGCAAGTGGACACCCCATGCCACTGTACCAACGTCCCCGTTTGGGAAGGATGAACGGCCTTTCCGGGGCTTCGGCACCAGTACGATGGCTTCGCTTGCGGTCCCCTTGTCGATTGCTTACCCCAATCAGCAGCAGAGTGTTGCTCTTCACTCCGCGGATTCCACCCAACCCCGCTGGCGCACTTCCGTACAGATCTGGCATCTGCTCCCTGCGCATTCTGGAGACCGCCCCAACCGTCCACGCCGAAACAACGATCTGGGCGTCATTTCCCCCTTTTCACAGGGAGTTTCGGGCCTCCAGGGAACGCTCAACAAATACGCTTGAGAAAGCAGCCCCGCCCAGAAAGTGCAGAGACCGTCTCGGCGGGACACCGCCGTCAGAACCCCACTCGCGGAGAACTCGGAAAACGAGCACCCCCTGGGCGGGCTTGCGCCGTCTTTCTTTCCGCTACGCGGAAATTCGCCTCGAAGGTAGAGTCAAGTCAGGTCTTCAGGCAGAGCGCAATCTTCGAAGTGTCAACACTTCAGTGGATCCAGCTACGCCTTGACGAGGTTCCAAAGCTCGGGGCAAGCCTCACCTACAGTTCCTGGGGAAGCAGGAACGTGAGCGCCAGGTTCTTCTCAAACACGACCGGGCGGTATTTTGCGCGGAGCTCTCTTAGCCACTCCTGTCGCCGTTGATTTTCCCTTGCACCCCGCATGCGGTTGAGGATTTCCTTCTTCGCCTCTTCGAAGGTTCGCTGTCGTGCAGGCCGCGCATCCTCAACAAGAATCACAGACCACTTAACTCCGTTTCGGAACGGCCCGATCACCTGACCCACTTTCCCTTTAAAAGCCATCTGACTGATTTCACCGTAGCCGTCTTCACGGACCCAGCCGATCAGACCTTTCTTCTTCTTGGTCGAAAAACGCTCGTTGAATTTTTCCGCAAGCTTTTCGAAGCTTTCGCCAGCGCGTGCGCGACGAGCAACTTCTTCCGCCACATCGTAGTCCGAAATCAAGATCTCACGGACTTTCCGCATCGGAGGCTGCACAAAGCGTTCCTTGTGAGCCTCGTAGTACTTCTGCAGTTCCTCGTCGGAAATGCTAACCTGACGCCGCACACGAATGTTATCCGCCACAACGGGCAGAACACGAAGCCGGAAATTGTGCAGCCCCCTGCGAACGTAGGGGTGTCGTTCAAAATGCAACTGGTAGGCGTAATCGGTCAGGAGTTTCTGCTTGGCGATGCCATCAACCCACGATTTGAACGTGGAAGGCTCCGTCAGGTCCGGCTGCATCCGCCTGCTCCTTTGCCTGATGTAGCGGATTACATCGCCGATCGTGAGGCTGTCGCCACGCCAGCGGTAAAGGACGTACTTGTAACTGGTCTGCGGAATGTGCTCAAACTGATCCGAACCCTCTTTCGCCCCACCGGACAAAACCATCGCCTTGCGGATCTTCATCTGTCCGCTGAAGTGATTGTAACCAAAATCGTTCTTCTCGAACCCCAAACGCCGTTGCACCTCTTGGATAAAAGCCTTTTGCGCTTTGTCGATGCGCCCTTTGTACTCTGGCGCGTTCCGGATGCGGGAAAGCAAAGCATCGCGCATGGCACTGTACCTGGGCAAGTCCTGCACCCGCTCGTCGACCACCTTGAAAATCTCGAAACCATTGGCCGTTCGCACTGGCTTACCGAGCTCTCCCTTCTTGAGAGCGAAGATCGCTTTGCTCATTCTCGCCGGGTAACGCCCCCATTGGATCCAGCCCATGTCACCCTTCTTTTTCTTCGAAACTTCGTCGTCAGAATACCTGGTGGCGAGGCTGTCGAAACGCGCACCTTTCCGCAGCTGTTCGTACAAACGCCACGCCAGCGCCCCGTGGCGCAGAATTTGTCGCGGTAATGTGTCGTTTTCCGTCGAAATCAAAATGCGCTTGACGTGTAGTGTTCTTCCGGAGTGTTTGTACCACTGCTTGATCGTGCGTTCCGAGATAATCCGGTACAAGATCTTCTCGCGCATCAAGGCTTCCAACACTAGTCTGTCACGCGTCTTTTTGAGCCGTGAGACGTAGAGCGAGTCCTGGTCGAAATGGTTCACCACAGCGTCGATGTACTTCAGACGGGCATCGATCATTCGGTTCAGGTGCTTGCGCCGGGCAGACATCGGCACCCTACCAAAAGCCCGCCACGGTTTCCCCCGGGCGTAATGTTGCCGAAACTCGCCCACTGTGATGCGAAGCGTTGCGACTTTAGCGACTGTTTTTGCTTCGTCAAATCGCTCACAGCCAACGGTTGCCAGAGCCAAACCAAGCAGCAAAATCAACGATGTGACGTGTCCGAAACGCAAGAGACACCTCCTGAACAAGTCCACATGCCAGACAAGCACGACCGAAAAACACAGGCTTACGCGGCCGCACACCTCAACTCTCGGGCATTACGGATCCAAATGTTGTGCGAAAGCGGCTCGTCAATCGCCTGGTTCTGACGAGGTCAGCTCAGCCCCATCTCTTTCCGGAAGCGGTCCACAACCTCCAAGTCGATTCTCGGATACTCCACACCCCCAGCTACCACCTGCTGGAGCCAGTCCAGAGCCTCGCTCGCCCTTTTCGTCCGCTGGAGTTCTTGCAGACGTTCCGGGCCCTCGCCTTCGAGCAGTTTTTCTGCAAGCGCGTCGAAAAAGTTCACCGAATTCAACGAAGCCACCAGGGCCTTGAGGGGATCATCCCGCTGGGGAAAGATGTCGGGTTCCACCACACCCGCCCAGTTCGCCTGACGCAACAACACGGCGGCTTCCAGGGCATCCCAAAAATGGACCGAGCCGAAAAGCAAGTCGTTGTCAATTCGGCCTTCACTGTCGTTGTTGTGGCGCAAGAAAAGGCGCCCGCGCGCCAGCGTCTTGCGCACGGCTTCGCTTACTTTCCGCCCTTCAAGGTACACATGTGCGTCTTCGATGTTCACACCCATCGTGCCTTCGTAGGGTTCCGTTCTGCGTCCTACTTCGGCCACGAATTCCTTCGTCGGAACGTCGCTGCCCAGCGAGGCGCGAACCTCGGCAACCACCTCGTCCCGGATCTGCCGCTCCACCTGCTCGCACATTTCCAACGCGTCTTCCACCGTCTTGATCACCGCATGTTCCGGGGCATCGTACGGTTTGAACTCGATGGCGATTCCGGCAGCGCCCTCCACAGCCCGCAACATCCTAACGTAGTTCTCCCGAGTCCATTCCCACTGCTGTTCAGGGTCGTAGAGGAAGTACAGGTCGAAGCCGTCGCGCCCGGCCCAGTCCGTCTGAAACGCTGCCCCGTATTTGACACACAACTGCTGCGCCTCAATCTTCAGCCGGGTCGCAAGCTCGCGGACCGCTTCGATGTGGCTGGCGGGTCCACCGTACCGAAACACGGGATCGCTGAACACGTTCGCAGCGATGGACGTGACGTGCATGCCACGCTCGCGCAACAGCCCGGCCACCGTCGCCTCATTCTGAGGGCCGAATTCGCCCGGGTAGTGAAAGCTGACACCCTTCACCCCAATCCGGTAGAGAAACTCGATCGCCACTTCAGGTGGAACGGCCTCGGGATTCACTCCGCGCGAGAAGCGGTCGCCCAACGGCCAGATCAGGTACCAGATTCCCACCGAGAAGCGTTGGCCTTCCGTTGCCTTCCAGGCATCTTCGTACGGCTCCCCTTTGGGGATCTCCCGCACCGTCACAGACGAAGCATCCCTGAGTTCCAACACGTTTCGTCTCACCTTTTGTGATCCAGCTTCCTAGACACTGGCCCACCGGGCCGGTCACAGCCCCCAAAACCGATCCTGCGGGAGATGAACCGGATGTTCGCAGCAGCACGGTCGCCCTGCCGCAGGCCTGCTCCAACCAAGCCCGCGACACACGGGTCGGATCTGCCGGAGCCACTTTTCTGCTGCAAAAAGCCGGACAACGCCTCGACAGCTGATTCGCTGTCGTTAAACTCCCTGCACCCCCCTGAACCGCGAGAAGCTGAAATCCGCCGCTTTTACACCACCGAAAAAACCAGTTCTCCTCGTTCGCAGGCCGGAGAGACCAGCTTACGGTTTCTCCAGAACAACCGTCTTAATCTCGTACGGCTGTAACGTAAGCTGGATTTTCTGCCCCGTTTTGGGCAACAGGACGTCCGCGTGTTCCAGCAGGTCGGCTTCCCACGCGTTCTTGAACGGAAAAGCGACCGCGAGGGAGAATTCCGTGCGCCGGCCGGCCGTTTCGTACAAACGCAACACCAGGTTGTCGTTTTCTTCCGCTTTTTTCAGCACACTCACAATCACGTTCACCGGCGTCTCACCTACGTAGCCCTTGCTGGGTGGGAGTGTTCCCCTGTGTTTTTCCGCGACCAGGCTGAGCAAGGGCACATTGAATTCGTACCCGGCCTGAACAACGCGCCCTTCAGCGTACTTACCTTTGTGTGGCAAAATCGCGTAGTTGAACCAGTGTTCACCCTGGTCCGCGAAAGGCGCTTCGTAGTTGGCAGGCGCGTGCAGAGGACGCGGTGTCTTGGGAGAGCGTAGCAGAGTCATTCTGAGGCTGTCGTCGTGGGCGTCAAACCCGTACTTGCAGTCGTTCAACAGGGCCACACCCCAGGTGCCGTCCGACATGTCCACAAACTTGTGTCCCGGAACTTCAAACTTGGCCTTTTCAGCCGGGGTTTTGGGGTGCGTGGTTCGGGCAATCGTTCCGTACGGGATCTCGTACACCGCCACGTCAGTCTCCACGTTCAGTGGAAACAGAGCCTTCAGGAGCACGTGGTGAGCGTGCCAGTCAGCGTGTGTTTCCACGTCCAGGCGAGGGGAATGGGCGTAGAGGACGTACGTCTGCTCAAAGCGGGAGTTGCGCCAACGCCTGACCACACGCAGAGCGGCTCGCAGCTGGCCGCGGTCCACAACCTCGATTTTCTCAACATCATCAACCAACCACTTTTTGCCTGTGTACTGGATGTTCCAGGCGTCGTACTGGTCTGGCAAATCGCCCAACGCCTGCAACACGTTGCCTTCTTTTCCAGGCGTCAAGATCTCACGGTGGTTCACCTTGTCGACAACGCGTTTCAAATTGCCGGTGCGCGGGTCAATCTCGGCGCGTAGAAATCGGTTTTCCAGAGCCGTTTTGGAAACACTCAGCCCCGTGTGAACTTTCACCGGGCCGCCCTTGCGTACCCAGAAGACTTTGTAGCCAAGAGCAGGCACGTCCTCAGCCAGAAACAGCAGTACCGTACCCTTCACCTGGCTTAACATCGGCTTGCCCTTTGCGTCCACAACCCGGCCAAGTTTCGCCAGATGAGCATCTTCGAGTCGAACCACGCCTGTACGCGTCCAGGAAAGCGGGTTGAACACCAGCACGGGGGTGCCTTTGCCGCGTGTGTCGACCTGACTGGCGAGTTTCTCCAGCCCGCTCCGGATGATGCCTCTGGCCGTTTTCTCTACAAAATCGTAGTCCCGATTCGCGTCTTCGTAGACCGGTGGGATGGCGGAACCCGGCAGGATGTCGTGGAACTGGTTGAGCATCACTTTTCGCCAAGCAGCCAACAGCTTTTCCGACGGGTAGGGCATGCCACTGATCACCGCCAGTTTCTCGGCCTCGTCCATCATGATTTCCGACTGGCGGTTTCGCTTTTTGATTTTGGCGTGCGTTGTGTAAGTCCCGCGGTGGTACTGCAGGTAGAGTTCGTCCCTGATCACTGGGAGTTTCTGAGAAGCCGGATCCGCCTCGATGGCCTCCATCGTGCTCAGCACGTTGTCCTGCTTCACGACCGGGTAGACGTCCACACTTTGGGCTGCCCGAATGTTGCGCAGGTGCCTGCGTGTCGGCCCACCGCCGTGGTTGCCAACACCGTACAAAACCAGGTGATCTTTCAGACCCGTGATTTTCTGAAAACGCACAAACTCCTTGGCCATGCGTCTGGGGTCAGCCGTGTGGACGTAGCCGTAAGGAATAAGCGTCAACACCCGCGAGCCATCCGGGCCTTCCCACCAGAAAGCGTCCTGTTCCCAGGGCGTCGTGTCGTTCCAGCGCAGTTTCTGGGTTACGAAGTACTTGAAACCGGCCTTGCGGTAGATTTGCGGGAGTGTCCACGAGTAACCAAACGTGTCGGGATTGAAACCGACTCGAATGTCGATCCCGAACTTTTGCATGAAGTACCGTTTCCCGTACAAAATCTGGCGGACCAACGACTCGCCGGAAGGGAGGTTCAGGTCCGGTTCAACCCACATGCCACCGATGGGGAACCAGTGCCCCTCCTGGTACGCCTTGCGGATCTGTTCGAACAGCTCGGGGTAGCGCTCTTCCATCCAGGCGTAGGCCTGAGCCGAGCTCTGCACGTAGACGAAATCGGGGTACTCTCGGGCAAAACTAAGCGCCGACGCAAACGTGGATCGACACACCTCGATCGTCTCCGGGTCGTAGCGCCACAACCAGGCCATGTCGATGTGGGCGTGCCCGGCCAGGTGAATGGTGTTTTGCTTCAGTTTTTGTGCGAGGGGTTTCAGCCGTTCCTGCACACTCTCCAGTCGGCTTTCAACGTCGCGGAAACGGCCCTCCAGCAGAGCGGTTGCAACCTCCGTCGGGAATCTCGGGTCGGTTTTCTGTTTGCCGTCTGTGAAGATTTCAGCCCAGTTCATGTCGCTGTGAACGCGGCGGTACTGGTCGCCCAGTTCGCGAAGCGTTTCGGGTAGATCAGTCCGGGCAAACAGGTCGTTCAGAAACTGAGAAGCGGCGTAGTTGACGGTCCTTTCAGCCTTACCATGGCCCTTGTACTCCACGGAGAGGGTAACCTGACCGCTGCGCAACAGTTGCAACACCTCCCTGGCCGACAACCGGAACGTACCGTCACCCGCCAATTTTGCCGGGATTGTGGTGGTTTTCGTCCCAACGCCGGGCACGGAAAGCGTCATCCTCGCCCGGGGCACGGGCGGCTCCCCCAGGTACACAGCCGTCGCAACAATTTTCAGCCCGAGTGTTGTGCGCCCTTTGCGCTGCCCAACGCGTGGCTCCAGACGCACGTTCGCCAGCGTCGCGGTTTTACCCGTTTCGCGCCCGGCCAGGCTGGCTGGGGGATACGCAACCGAAAGCAGCCCAAGCACGTCGCCGCCGTTCGCGTCGGCCACACGAATGCCGTAGGCGAAGCCGTGCACCCCGTTGAAAACTTTCACCAACACGTGGTTCCAACCGGCCTTCAGGTGAGCCCTGGCCTTATCTTCGTCCAGCACGTAGCCGCGTCGAACAATGTTGCGGTGCACACGATTCCCGTTTACCCAGACGGCGATTCCGTCGTCGCTGCCAATTCGCAGCGTCACATCCGCCTCCCGAGGGCTGTACACGTAGCTCACCGCGTAGACAACCGTGTTCTCGTGCCGGGGAAGTTGTACCTTCCACAAATCAACTTCACCCGTGGATGAAGCTTCCACAGCTTGCCACGTGGTTTCCAGCCCGGGCACAGGGTCTCCAGGTGCAGGCATCAGGTTGGGCTCGCCAGGCACAAGGGTCGAGTCGATCAGAGACTCCGGCTTGCTGGCCTCAAAACCACCCATCACAACCCACTGTGTGATCGGGGTCTGAGCCCACAACGCAGAACCCAACAGCAACCACGCGAGGCCAAGAAATTTAGCACGGCGCATCGTTACAACCTCCACAGTAGAATCCGTGTAAACCTCTGCAGGAAAGGAGGCTACAGCCGTCGCACTCAGCACACCGCCAGGGATCGCAAGCGCACAGCAGCCCGTTCTCTGGCCTTCCCGAGTTTAGCCCCACCTGACGTTCCCTGGAACAGAAGCAAAGGTTAGCAGCACAGCTTTTCCTGCAGGAATCCCGCAAGTGGCCCCGGGAAGGTTCGTGCCAGTGCCACTTGGACACACAGTCCGGTTTCTCTCCCTCAGCCCCACCTCCACGCAGCGCAGGCTCGCCGCAAATGCCTCTCCGCCGTTCAGCAAGAACAATCCGCGTTCACGCGCACCTCGCGCTTCCGAGAACGGCTATCCCGATTGCCGAGCGCATTTCAGCCCAGGTTGTTTTCGAAATGCAATCCGTCGATCAGACGCAGAGTCAGGGCCTCGCACTCCTCGTCAAAGCGGCGCCGGAATTCAGCGTCCGCTTGGTACAGTTCCACAATTCGCTTGCGAAACTTACGCTGGTTATTCTCGTCCCGGAACGCCAGAGCAAGGTACGAGTAGAAGCGGAAGAAGTCGTGTCGAGGGTCGTAGGGATCCCGCCCTTCCGCCACACTGCGCTCGTAATCAGCCATCTGCTGCCGGAGCAAGTCCGAAGCCAGGGACAGGTTTTTATCCAGCACGTCGCGCAGGTAGGCTTTCACCGAGTTGAAAATCTCCTCGTACAGCGCTCGCTGGGGAGAGTCTGCCGGGTACGTGGCCAAGAGTTCCATGAGCAGCTCGTAGTACACGCCGGAGATTTTGTACTTCAAACGGTTCCCGGTACCGGCCAAAATGGCCTCGTAAGTACCCGGGCCCTTGCCCGAGTAAGGTGTGCTCCCTGAACCCGAGTGGAAAGAGAGCAAGGTGCCGCTGACTCCCTGAGCCATGGCGTGCAGCCGGGCGACGCGCCGCCGCAGATCGTCCAGATCACCGTCGAAGTCCGCGCGTTTGTGAAAACCTACGTTCGGGGCAATGTAGTCAACCGAGTACCCCAACCGCTTCCACTCCAACAAGTACCAGAGGAAATCCTGCTCCTCGGTCAGGTCCGGTGTCTCATCCAGGGAAATCTCAAAGCCAAACGGTCGGCCCAGTTTCTCGGCGATTTCCTTGTAGAGCAACGCATTGATTTCCACGCTCTTTGCGTACTTGGTCGCCAATCGCATGGCATCCGTCCGAGAAAAAGTGACGGTGAACGCTTCGCCGTCCACAGTTGTGAAAGTGAACGTGCGATCCGCGTAAGCATCCAGAATGGCCTGTCGCTCGGTTTTGCCGTACGTCGCCTCGAACACGCGTTCCAGATCGCTGGGCTTCATGTCGTCCACGTCGGTACGAAACAGATCGCTTGTGTCGGTGGTGAAGAAATTCACCGTCCCGACTTCGGCAGCCTCAGCAATGGCCATCCGATTGTAATCCAGCGACTTCTGTAGTTCTTCTTCGCTGATGTGGCTCTCCAGTTTAACGCCAGCGATCCGCTGCACGGCCCGTGTCGCCGAGCCAATCACGATCAGATGGTCGGCCTCGATCTCAGCTACGACGCCCTTCTCAGCGGCCCGCCGCGCACACTCACTTTGGTAGAACCGAATCGACGTACCCGTGTGCCCAAGGGTGATCTCGTACTGCCCTTCAGGAGCGTCGATCACCGCTTGCGGAGCAGTCTCGCGCCCGAAAGACAGCATCAGGCCTGTCGCGGTGTTTCGCCTGCGACAACCGCTCAAAATGCCCTCCAGAAAGACTTCGGGCAGACGCACGCCGATCGCGGGGTGATGAATGCGTCCGAGAAAACGCGAAGTCATTTGCCTCTCCCTTTCGTTTCCGTGAAAACCGTCAAACCTCCTTGCGCGCGAACCTGTGTTCAGGCCAACGACACTCCAGTGGAAACTTCCCGCTGCGCCTCCAGGTGTCACCCGAGGCGATCAAACACGCCGCAGCAACGCCAGTACGGAAGTGCAGCTGTGGCAGGTCAACTCATTCACCGTCTGCCCGCCGGGCTGTTCCAAGCTGCCACACGCGTAAAGGTACGAAAAACACCGACGCGAACAAAGTGAAAACCCCGCTGGCAGGAAGGCTACCCGGGGAAGCATGGCAGAGGGCCAACCGCTGCAGCCATCGTGGTCTACTGGCTCCAGCCGGGGACCACGCCAGGGTGGATGCCAAACACGTGCAGCCCGAGGGTGTACATCAGCACGAGCAACACGACTACGCCGATTACATCCAGCACAAAGCCCACCTTAGCCATTTGGGGAAGCGTGACGTACCCCGAGCCGAAAACAATCGCGTTTGGAGGTGTAGCCACGGGTAACATGAAAGCCAAACTTGCCGCGATCGTGCCCGTGACCATCAACAAAAGCGGATTCTCGTGACTGCCCATGGCCGTGGCTGCCAGGATTGGCATGAAAATCGTTGTGATGGCCGTGTTGGATGTCACCTCAGTTAACAACACGAGCAGGACGGCCGTGGCCAAAATGGTTACCCAGATCGGTACGTTGCCGAGTCGCGTCAAATGGTTGCCAATCCACTGGGCCAGTCCCGTGCCACTGAATCCTTGCGCCAAGGCAATTCCGCCGCCGAAGAGCAGCAGAATGCCCCAGGGGATTTTCACGGCGGTTTCCCAGTCGAGCAGGAATTCGCCGCGGCGGCGATCGCCAGGGATCAGGAACAGCAAAACCGCGGCGGCCATGGCCACCGTCGAGTCGTGCACGTAGCCTTTCAATCCAAGAAGTGTGGACCATCCAGGGATGACGAAACCGCCCAGATTGATGTCGGCCCGCCAGATCCACGCGAAAGCCATCAGGAGAAAGACAGTGAGCGTGCCACGTTCCCCGCCGTTCATTGGTCCCAGTTCCTCAAGCCGCTCGCGGATCAAGGTAGAACCGCCCGGGATGGCCGGAAGACGCACTGGTAGAGCCACAAAAGCCAGGTAAGCCCAGGCGATTGGCAACATGATGGCCACGAGCGGCAAACCAATGCCAAGCCACTGCACAAAGCCGATTTCCGGTGCGCCAGGAAAAAGTTTCTTCAGCGAGGCAACAAACACAATGTTGGGCGGCGTTCCAATCAGCGTACCGATGCCACCGATGCTAGCGGCAAAAGCGATGCCCAGCATGAGTGCCGTTTTGAAGTTCGGATCGTCTTCTCCCTTCCCCTCGCGTGCGAAAATCTCCACATGCCGAATGATGGCAATCCCGATGGGCAACATCATCAGCGTTGTGGCCGTATTCGAAATCCACATCGACAGAAAGGCCGTGGCTACCATGAATCCCAGCAGCACGCGGCGTGGGCTCGTGCCAACCAGCTGAATGATGCGGAGGGCAATCCGCTGGTGGAGTCCCCACTTCTCCATGGCCATGGCCACGAAGAAACCACCCATGAAGAGGAAAATGTTCGCATCGGCGTAGG
This sequence comes from uncultured Cytophagia bacterium, assembly GCA_964644845.1. GTDB lineage: Bacteria > Zhuqueibacterota > Zhuqueibacteria > Oleimicrobiales > Geothermoviventaceae > Geothermovivens. Next base: position 16,068 of record CAZXXS010000086.1, read on the forward strand.
CCGAAGCAACAGTTCTCGGGGTGCTGATATGCAGCAGCGGGAAAAGGACAAGTGGCAACAACGCCGTGACAGCAATCGGGATTGCCTCGGTAATCCACCACCAGGCCATCAGAATGGTCACTGCGAGGGTGTGAAAAGCCGCCGGCGAGAGCTCAGCAGGCCGCGGCAAAGCCAAGCAGAGGGCAAACAAAAAGGGCCCCGAAACGAGCCCCAGCCACCGCCTGCGCGAAACTGCTGTTAGGTGATCCTCCATTGCCGTTCCCTCCGGTCCTTACCGTCGAATCCGGCTCCGAGCTGCGATCTAAGAGTGGCTACTCCGTGCCGAATCGAATCTACTGACGGCTCTTCTCAGCCCCCCCTGGGGGGTGCCGCGGAGCTGCGTACACACTGCACTTCACCGCTCCGCCGTACCGTCGAGCAACTTCCGAATCCCTTCCGCCAGAGGAGGATACAAAACACCGTGCTCGGTGACAATGGCCGAGACCAATTCTGCCGGTGTCACGTCGAACGCGGGATTGAAAACTTTCACGTTTTCGGGGGCAACTTGCACCCCAAAGGGACGGGTAACCTCCAGCGGCGATCGCTCCTCGATGGGGATTTGCTCGCCACTTTCGATTTCCGGGTCAAACGTGGAAAGCGGCGCAACCACGTAAAACGGCACACCGTGCTGCTGCGCCAGAACAGCCAGATTGTATGTGCCAATCTTGTTTGCGACGTCCCCATTGCGGGCGATGCGGTCGGCGCCCACGAGAACCGCGTCTACACCGATTGTGCGCATGACCCAGGCGGCCATGTCGTCGCAGATTACGGTGACATCAATCCCGGCTTGCATCAGCTCCCACGCCGTGAGTCGGGCACCCTGTAGCAAAGGCCGCGTCTCGTCAGCGAACACGCGGATGCGTTTTCCAGCTTCCGCAGCTGCGTAAATGACGCCGACGGCAGTCCCGTAGTCCCCTGTAGCCAGAGCCCCTGCGTTGCAGTGGGTGAGCACCGTGCAGCTCTGAGGCAAAAGCGCCGCACCGTACCCACCCATGGCCCGGCACGCTTTTCGATCCTCCTCCAGAATCGCGTTAGCTTCGGCCAGCAAACGCTCCAGCAGCACGTGTTTGCCCTGAACCACAGTTCTCTCTGCGACCCGGCGCATCCTCTGCAAAGCCCAGAAAAGATTCTTCGCTGTGGGCCGGGTAGCGGCAAGCTCCGCCGCGGCGCGTTCGACAGCGGCTTGCAAACTGCTCGGATCGTCCTCTGCAGACAACACCCCCAGCACAACCCCGAACGCAGCGGCAATGCCGATCGCCGGTGCTCCGCGGACCCGTAGTGTCCTGATCGCTTCTGCTACCTCCGGAACTGTACGAAGATCCAGGTAAACCAGCTCCGTCGGTAACCGAGTTTGGTCGATGATGCGCAACGCGTCACCGCGCCACTCGAGCGTTTTCACGGTGTTCAGCATTGGAAACGAACCGATCGATGAATTCCGGGAACGACCTCTGGAGAGATTAGCTTACAACTCACCTGCTACCGCAGCTCCACAAGAGCGCGGCTCCACCGGGCAGACAACCTTCAGTCCACAAAACCCCAGTTTGACCTTCTACAAACCACTGGCCACTGATCCTTTGCGTCCCACAAGCACAGAACCCCGCTGCAGCCATCTGCAAAGCCCTTTGCCGTTTCAACGCTGTCCCGGAAGCTGCCGTCTTGCACGAATCGGGCCCGGCCACCGCGCGTCGAACCGTTCAGCCCAGAAAGCGGCTGAGGACCTGGTCCAGAATCCGTTGCGACGCCCCGGTGTGTTCACGCACAACCTGAAGCGCTGCCATGCCGATCTGATGTCTGTACTCCGGATCGTCGAAAAGGCGCGTGAAGGTCTCACGAGCCTCCTCGGCGTTGCGGATCACAAGGGCTCCCCGTCGCTGAGCCAACACTCGCGCATCCGGTGAATTCTCGTACACTGGTCCGAACACCACGGCGCAACCGTGCGCCGCCGGCTCAAGGGCCGAGTGGATTCCGGGACCGAAGCTGCCGCCTACGAATGCTACCCGTCCGAGAGCGTAGAGGTTGGCCAGCAGCCCGACACTGTCAACGAGCAGCGCATGCCAGTCACCCTCCGGCCGACGCCGCCACACCGAAAGGCGCGCCGTGACGTAGTGCTGCTCGGCAAACCGGGTCTCGATTTGCGCAAGCCTCTCCGCGGTTGGTTCGTGGGGCACCACAACCACACGGAATCCATCTCGCTTCAACAGCGCCCACACGGCAGGGAAAACTGCCTCTTCGTCCGAGGGCCAAGTACTGCCCAGCACCAGAATGTCCAGATTCTTAAGCCCAGGATGCGTCAACAAGTCTCGAATCGGTGCTGTTTCGCGTGCACGTCGAACTACCTGGTCGTACCGTGTATCCCCTGCTACCAGCACTTCCTTTTCTGGAACCAGTGCCTTGATGCGGTCGGCATCTGCCGTGCTGACCGCGCAAATCACGTCAAACAGGTTGAACAGGAATCGGTTGAACAACCGCTGCACGCGAGCGGTCAGCCCTCGCGCGGGTCTGAGCGACGCGTCCACCAGGACGCGTGGAATTCCCAAACGCTCGGCTTCCCACAGGTGGTTCGGCCAAATGTCGTGTCGAACGAAAACCGCTACACGTGGCTGAATCAGGGTCAAGAACCGATTTGCCTGGCGCCGAGAATCAAACGGAAGGTACGTCATCAGGTCCACGTAGGGAACTTCGCCCGCATTGTCAAATCCCGAAGGCGAAAAAAAACTGACCACGATCTTTAGGTCGGGCCAGCGCTTTTTGGCGTCGGAAATCAGGGGTTTGGCTTGTTCGAATTCACCGAGGGAAGAAACGTGCACCCAAAGTCGAGGTCCTGAACCCAACGCCGAGACCTGCTCGCGCAGGGCATCGAAGAGATTACGACGAGCGCGAATCCCCCTACGAATTTTGGAACTACGAAACCTTGCCACCTGGAAAGCAAGGTAAAGGAACGGCACCCCCACAAGACTGTAGAATGCTCGCCAGAACCTCATTTACCCTCCCGTGGCCCGGCGAGCCTCAGTTTCGGTAAAGCTTCAAGGTCTTGTAGTCCTTTCCGAGCACAACAGTCACATCCAGTGCACGCGCCGAATTCATCTCGACGAGCACGTTCTTTTTGTCGACTCCAAGGGCCTCCGCCACTCTGAGCGCGTTACGCATGTCCATCGATCGTCGATCGATCACCATTGTGGCGGGGACGTTGAAGTTTTCCCGGTTACCTGTCAGGTAGTTACCAAAATTCACAACGTCAAATCCCTTGCGACGGAGGAAATCGGTAACCTCCTTGGCAAGCCCGGGCTTACCGCAACCGTTCAACACCTCTACCTTCAGGCTGTCTTCCGCCAAAATGGCCGCCTGTTGGGCTGGCTTTGGTGCGACAAACCGCGAAACCAAAGAGCCCACCAGCACCAGGTTGATGACGGCAAGAATCCAGATGACTGCGGTCAGAAGAGACCCGGATGTTCCTCGCGACTTAGTTCGCCGCCTGACAACCCGTTCCGGACTCCGCCGCGTCTTCGGTGCACTTGTCCGCCTCGTCCGACGTACCGCCATTCAGACCCTCCACGTCGAGTCCAAGCTCCGCTTGCCCACCCTCCCTAACGGTCTTGTAACGCTCAGTGTGCAGAAAACAGCCGGAGAGCGGTCGACAACAGGACCCAAGCAGCCAACTTCGAGCACGCACTGCAGCCCGGGCAACGCGCTACCGTTCGCAACCGTGCAAAGCACCTGGCCGACGACAAAACAGCCGCTCAGTTGGTCCCGGCCACGGGTTGGCCACGCAAATCCCTGCACCAAGGGCTCGGCGTCTACACTCCGCTTTTCGACATGAGATCGTTCATCGACTCGGGCTCGGGACCTGCAAGCAAGGCTTGTTTCGAATCGTTTCCCTCGCCCACGTCATTCGCGCAATTCTGCGCTGCCTCAGGGAGCCAACCCAGCTACCGAGGAACAAGCGGCCACCCGCTGCGGCATTCCGTGCGACGACGCACACGTCCAGCCCTCGGGCCACTCACCGTTGTTAGCCAAGGTGGAAATCAGCTGTGCTCTGACCGTGTTCCAGCAAATTGTCCCGCACGTACGAACGGAGACTCACCCCCACTTGGTTCCCCCGGCCGTTCCGTTTTCACGCCCAGGCTGCCCGAAAAACTTCCCACACAGCTCGGTTCAATGGTCGAACTGTTCGTCTTCCATCAGCCAGGGGTGCTGCTCCAGACCGAAACCTCTGTCGTAGTACGAGTGGTAGCCATAAGGCCCGTACCCGTAGTAGCCGCGCGGCACAGCGCCGTACTGAAGGTGAAGTGTCAGGTTCTTTCGAGGCTGAAAGCGGATTTCCGCGCCAGACACGAAAAGCGAACGAGCCGACGGCAAATTGGAAAACGCACCAAAGGGTTGGTGAAGCATCCCCAACTGGAGACGAGCGACCAGCTTGGGCGAGAACTGGTAGGTCATCGTGTTGAGGTAAAGCCCTTGAGAAATGGTGTGCCCGCCCAGGGCGAAGAACGAAAGGCTGTAGCTTTGCTGCATGTGAAACTTGGCAGGATCCAGTCCCAACATTCCGATCAGGGACTGCGGGCTCGCGCTACGCAGCTCCTGTCGCAAATTCGGGGCGGCTGCTTGCGTCTTAAGCTGAGCGAATGATGTCAGCGGCAAAGCCAACCCGAGAACAACCACAGCAACTGCCAGCCGCCGCATGCTCTCACCTCCTCGCCAAATCAGAACGACTTCTGTGCGCCACGGTCTCCCCCGAGACCTGCCAACACGGTTACAATTAAGCAATTCCTCTCTGAAAGTCAACCGCTTTTTCCCTTCTTCGCCGCTCTCCCCGGCAAGTCGCACGCCGGCCGAGCAAACCGCCACGCCCTCTTCAGACAGCCCCAAACGAACGCAGTCACCTTTGGCTCGCCACGCTCCAGGGCCCTCACGCACATACGGGCATCTCCCCCCCTCGCCAGACAGCCCGATCGCGTGGACAACTTGCCGCCGCTTTCGGAGACTTCCACCCCCAACCTCAGGTTTCGTCCACCCAACCCCGGCCTTTAGTTCGAACCGTTCTGAAGCTTTCTACCTTCCGCCGAGCCCTCCGGCTACGCCCTCAGCCGCCTCCTCAGAATCGTTTCAGCCCGCCTGAGGTGCTCCACAGTGTTGATACCCATCGTCTCTTCGAAGCTTTCGGCCAGGACCGTGTGAACCGGCAACCCGCGGTCACGAAGGATCCCAAGCACGTCCGTTAGGTAGTACTCCCCCTGAGCATTCTCGTTCCGCACTTCTGCAAGGGCGTCGAAGAGGGCAGGAGCTTGAAACACGTAGGTCGAAGTGTTCACTCTCTTAATGGCCTGGATGGTCGGGTCAGCGTCTTTTTCCTCCACAATTCGCACGAAACGCCCTCCAGCATCAAGGATGATTCGCCCGCACCCCCTGGGATCGTCGGCCAGAGCCGTGAGAATTGTTGCCGCAGCCCGGGAATTCCGATGTTCCGCTACGAGACGTTTCAGCGTTGCGGCCCTGAAGAGCGGACTGTCGCCCGCCAGCACCAGCACGTCCCCGCTGAAGCCGTCCAGTGCGGGGCGGGTTTGCTGCACCGCGTGCCCCGTCCCAAGCTGGGGCTCTTGAATCACCACTTCCGCACCGCTGCCTCGCACAGCCTCAGCCACTTCCCGCCACCTGTACCCCAAAACCAGAATGGTTCGTCCAGCGCCGACAGCCTTCGCCAGAGACAGCACGTAGTGAATCATCGGCTTGCCCAAGAGCGGGTGCAAAACCTTGGGAAGCGACGAGCGCATCCGCTTTCCCTTCCCGGCGGCAAGAATCACCACAGCCAATTCTGTCGACGGTTTTTTCCCCGCCATCATTGCAGGCCCCGTAGCATCATGTTGTCAATCAGGCGCGTCTGACCAATCCAGACGGCTAGAGCAATCAAAACGTCGCCACGAAGTTCGCGAACGTCTTCAAGGGTCTCAGCATCCACGATTGCAATGTAGTCGATCCGACTGCTCGGCACACTCCGCACAATCTTGCGCATTTCTTCCAGGATTACTTCGCTCCGGCGTTCCCCGCCGTCGACCAGTTGCCGCGCTTTCTGCAGCGCCCGGTAAAGCACGAGAGCGTCCTGGCGTTCCTGAGGATTCAGGTAGGTGTTCCTGGAGCTCATGGCCAGGCCGTCTTGCTCGCGGACAATGGGTGCCACGATGATGTCCAGGTCAAAATTCAAGTCCCGCACCATCTGCTGAATGACAATCGCCTGCTGAGCATCCTTCTGCCCAAACACAGCGAAGTGGGGTTTGACGATGTGAAACAGCTTGGTTACTACCGTGGTGACGCCACGGAAAAAGTTCGGCCGAGAGGCGCCACAAAGCGGCTCGGTCAGCTTTTCCACGAGCACGTAGGTGTGATACGGTTGCGGGTACATTTCTTCTACTGATGGATTGAAAACAATGTCCGCGCCAGCTTCCTCAGCCAGTTGCAGGTCACGGTTCAGATCCCGTGGGTAGCGGTCGTAGTCCTCGTTGGGTCCGAACTGGGTCGGATTCACAAAGATGCTGACCACAACCACGTCCGCACGCTCACGGGCCAGGCGAACAAGACTGAGGTGACCTTCGTGCAAGTATCCCATCGTGGGCACAAAGCCGATCCGTTTGCCCGCCAACCTCAGGCTCTCCGCCTCGGACTGCATTTCCGGGATACTCTTGATCAGCCGCACAGGCATTGCCTAACCCTCCGTCAGTAGCTTTCTTCTGCGCTGGGGAACCGCCCTTGCTGCACGTCCGCCGCGTAAGTTTCGACCGCTTGGCGAATCTCAGCAGCCAGCGCAGCGTAGCGACGCACAAATTTGGGCTTGAACCGTTCGAACAGACCCAACATGTCGTGCGTAACCAGAATCTGCCCGTCGCACTGCGGACCGGCACCGATGCCGATGGTTGGCACCTGGATCCGGCGGGTAATTTCCCCGGCCAGATCGGAAGGCACCTTTTCCAGCACGAGAGCGAAAACCCCAGCCTCACTCAGGGCCAGAGCGTCGTCCAGCAGAGCTTGACGCTCTTGTTCCGATTTACCCCGAACCCGGTACCCGCCGAATCGGTGAATGGACTGTGGCGTGAGTCCGAGATGTCCCATCACCGGAATCCCGACCTCTACCAAACGACGCACCCGGTCCACGATTGAGGCTCCGCCCTCGAGTTTCACGGCTTCGGCCCCAGCCTCTTTCAACAAACGGCCGGCATTTCGAACCGTTTCATCCACGGACACCTGGTAACTGAGAAACGGCATGTCGGCCACCAGCAGTGCACGTTTTATTCCCCGCCTTACAGCACGGGTGTGGTAGATCATGTCCTCCAGAGTAACCGGTAGCGTTGTGTTGTGTCCCTGGAACACCATTCCCACCGAATCGCCCACCAGGATGACGTCAACACCAGATTCGTCCAACAAGGCCGCGAGAAGCCAGTCGTACGCCGTGAGCGCGACGATCTTCTCGCCTCTGCGCTTCATTTCCAGTAAGTCCGGCACACTCACTTTGGCGGTGGCCATGGCCCAAGCTCCTCCTCAAGTGACCCAAAAACGTTAGAACCACAACGCGTGCAAAAGCGAATCCCCGTGCTTACCGCAGATTGTACGGCTCTCCTCACTTTTGCAGCGTCGATCAAGGCGTTGTCTCTTACGGGTGCATTCCGGTTGACACAGTCAGGCGTTTCAGGGCCTCTTGGTCCAGCCGTGCGAGATCAACACGGAACGCCTCTGCACCACACGAGACGTCCGGGCGTTCTGCTCGGAACCGACCCAGCATCGCGCCGAAGGCTGTGCAAGCTTGCGCGGGAGCCAATCCCTCCTACCCCTGCGGAAACACACCCAGCCATTGAGGTCCCCGGTGCAACAAGGTTCGACGTCTGCTCCACCCGGACAAAAGCAAGAGGCCAGGTGGATTTTCCCACTCAGCGCCAGTCTCCCGGTTGACCTGGGGAAATCTTTCCGCGTGTTGCCCTGGTTCGCAAAATCGATGGCCTGCCAGCGACGACTTACAAGCGTGCCAAAATGAAGCCCCCACCCAGGAGTCGGTCGCCGTCGTAAAAAACCGCAGACTGGCCCGGCGTTACTGCGGCTTGAGGCTCCTCGAACTCCACCCGCACAGATTTCGGTTCCTCAGCGGGGTAAAGTGTTGCCCAAGCCCCGCGGTCACGGTACCGGATCTTAACCCAAGCGCGTGTTGGTTGCCGAAGTTCAGAGAGAGCAACCCAGTTAACCCCGGTGGCGATCAAGCCGTGGCTTAACAAATCCTCCCGACTCCCGACCACCACCCGGTTCCGCTCAGGATCGATGTCCACTACGTACACGGGTCGCCCTACCGCGATCCCCAGTCCACGGCGCTGACCGATGGTAAAGCCGGTAGTGCCTCTGTGGTAGCCAAGCACGTTTCCGGCTGTGTCCACGATCTCGCCAACCCGTTCCGGTTCGCCGCGGTCACGCAGGAATCGCCGGTAGTCGTTGTCGGGCACGAAACAAATCTCCTGGCTGTCGGGCTTTTTTGCTGTACGTAGGCCGAGGCGCTCGGCCATCTTCCGCGTCGCATCTTTCGTCATGTCACCGAGCGGCAGGAGCGTTTCGGCGAGCTGAGCCTGGCGAAGTGCCCAGAGTGCGTAGGATTGATCCTTGTCCAGGTCCACAGCGCGCCACAGTTCAAAACGCCCGGTTTCGGCGTTGCGTCTCACACGGGCGTAGTGCCCTGTGGCAAAGTACTGGGCCCCAAGCGCTTTGGCCTTCAACCTCAGCACATCCCACTTCGTCTTGACGTTGCACAACACGCAAGGATTGGGCGTTCGTCCCCGCCGGTACTCGTCGACAAAGTTCTGGATGACGTCCCTTTCGAAAGCTTCGTGCACATCCACGACGTAGTGCGGGATGCCGAGCTGCTCTGCCACTCGGGCGGCATCGCTTATTCCCTCGAGCGAACAGCAACTGCTCTCCGCGTGGACATTCCCTCCCACAGCGTCGTACTCCCAGAGCTTCATTGTCAGCCCAACAACTTTGTACCCGCGCTCCAGAAGCAGAGCAGCTGCCACAGAGCTGTCGACACCTCCGCTCATGGCAACAGCCACAAGGGGAAGGGTTTCCCTCTCCTTGAACATCTTGCTCCTCGTCACCTCAAGATGAAACGAAAGCCGTCCGAAGACGGCCGTTTCTTAGCACTCACTCAGCGATGCTGTTCCCGGTCCCTGGAGGACAGGATCAGTCGCCTGCGGATTGTTCGGCGGCCGAATCCTGTTGTTCCACCTTCACATTTTCGACAAGGATCGCAGGCGTTCCACGATCTCGGGCAAAATTTCAAGCGTGTAGTCCACATCTTCCTGTGTGTTATCTGCACCGAGGGAGAAACGCACCGCTGCTCGGGCCAGTTCCAGCGGCACCCCCATGGCGTCCAGCACGTGCGAAGGAGAAAGTGAACCCGAGGTGCAGGCCGAACCCGCCGATGCCGCCACGCCTTTCATGTCCAAACTCAGAAGCAAGGATTCCCCTTCAACGCCACCGAAGGAGACATTCAATGTCCCGGGCAAACGCTGTTCAGGATGCCCATTCAAATGCACATCCTCAACACGCTCGCGAATGCCGCGCCAGAGCTGGTCTCGTAAGCTCACCAGGTGCGCCACTTTCTCCTCACGACGATCCATCCCCAGTTCTACGGCTCTGGCAAATCCAATTGCACCTGCTACGTTAACGGTGCTGGCCCTCCGGTTGCGTTCATGTTCGCCACCGTGCAGCAGCGGTTCAAAACGAACACCCCGCCGCACGTAAAGCACACCTACGCCCTTGGGTCCGTTGATTTTGTGTCCGGAAAAGCTGGCTAGGTCCACATTCATACTGTCCACGTGGAAAGGAAGTTTGCAAAAGCTTTGCACCGCGTCCGTGTGGAACAAAATGCCCCGTTCGCGGCAAAGAGCGCCAATTTCAGCGATTGGGTTGATGGTACCGACCTCGTTGTTGGCGTGCATTATGCTCACCAAGATCGTGTCTTCACGCAGCGCCCGCCGCACAGCATCCGGCAGGACCATTCCGTACTGATCCACTGGAACGTAGCTTACCTCAAAGCCTTGACGCTCCAGGAAACGACACGTCTCCAGGACGGCCTTGTGTTCCACACGCGAGGTGACGATGTGTCGACCGCGCTCCCGGTAGGCCCAGGCCACGCCTTTCAAAGCGGTGTTGTCCGCTTCTGTCCCGCTTCCCACAAAGACAATTTCTGAGGGCCGCGCGCCGATGGCCTCAGCCACCGTTTCGCGGGCGTCCTCCAAAGCGTGTTTTGCCTCACGACCGAAACTGTGCACACTGGATGCGTTGCCAAAGCGCTCGGAAAAATACGGCAACATGGCTTCTAGAACTTCGCGAGCCACCGGCGTTGTCGCGTTGTGGTCCAGGTACACGCGACGCACCTTTTCCTCCCGGGTTTGTCTTGGTCTTTCCGTTCCATCCCTTCCCGTGCCAAATTTACGCCTCAGCAGCGTAGGAAACAAGAGACTTGTCGACTTTTTCGATTCGGCACAGACAAACACAGGAGAGGGGTCGCCGCCCGAAGGTAGATGCGGGGTCGCCAGCAGCGGAATTTACTCTGCGGTGGAAGAAAACACTCCGCGCAGCCCAGGCGCACCTCTCTGTGCACCGAAAGTCCCAGTGCGGGCAGCCTTTCGTGCTCACGGCACGATTTGATTCTTCACGGAGAGGAGATACGGGGATGAACAAGGATTCGGGGACACCCTCCGCCCGGGGATCAATCCCCGGGCTACGAAAAAGGGCCGCCGCCTGAAGGCGGCCTGAACTTTGGCTTACCAAATGGGCGGCGTTCGGTCCGATCCCCACATCCCCAATTGTCCCCAACATCCCCTCGGAGACGTCACGGCAGTCTTTGCAGCACACCAGCAGCTACCCCCACCAGCAACGCAAGAAAGCGGTGGGCCAATCAGCTCTCCACGCACTGCTCTTATGCAAGTGCGTCCGCGCGGGCGGACGCGAGGGTGTGCAGCAGTGGAGTGAACTCCACCCCGTCTGAGACCTGCCCAAGTCCGGCCAGGTCACGCCTTTCGGTCCGGAGATCCAATCCCCGGGCTACGAGAGAAAAAAGCTCGCCGCCTGAAGGCGGCTTAGCTACCCTACGGGCGGCAATTGGCGCGAACACCACGTTGCTGCGCGGGCCGACGGCAGCTCGCGCCCGCGGCCCAAACGCCAAACTGCTTACGAAAGTCGAACCGGCTTCAGCCGGTTTTCGTCTGGGGTAGCCGGGGAGTTCAGCGAAAGGGCACGTCCGCGAAGGTGGACGTGGGGTCCTGCAGCAGCAGAATTCATTCTGCTGCGGGAAAACACACGCGACGCGTACCTCTCCTGGCACGCCAGAAACCCCAGTTTAGTCAACCTTTGCCCAGCACGATTTACTCTCCATCCACAAGGAGATCGGGGGATGAACGGGGATTGGGGGATGCCTTTCTGTGGAGCCAAATGCGAGTTCG
>CAZXXS010000087.1:0-11954 GCA_964644845.1 uncultured Cytophagia bacterium
AGTACCAGGGAAACGGCCGGCGAAGCTTGTGTCCTGGCCCACGCGTAACCAACCCACACCGCGCCGCTCCAAAGAGCTTCCCTACTACCGGCGTTACGCTGGTACCCGAGCCGCCTCACGATGTCGGTGCCGCAGCACCAAGATTCCAAGGCGTTTCCGCACACAACTCCCTGGAACGCGGAATCTGCAGCCCAACGTGGCGTCAAGTAACACCCACCCGCATGGGCTCATGGACTTCATCGCCGAGGATCTTCCGGGGAGCGCCTTTCCGACTACGGAGACCTCTACTTTTCGCTCGGCTTCATGTTGGCTCACGCTCCGCTACCAGGAAGCTCGCGTTCCGCCCACAGTCAGAATTTGCCTCGCGGGCCACCGCCCCGCCTTCCAAATGCACGCCACACTGGAGCGCCATCAGGCTCCCGGAAAACCCACTTCTTGCCGTTCAGCCCTACATCGCGGGCAAACCAGTACTCTTTACCATCAACCTCAACCACTTGAACCGCCACGTGGAGCGTCATGCCCGGTTTCAACCGCAAACCCAAGTTATCGAGGTAAAACTGCGGTCCAAGTCGTACCTCCACCTCCCCCTTCTCCCGGGTCTTGAGAATCACAGCGACAGTTTCGTACCGTCCGGCCAGGGGCCTCACCTTCACGACTTTCACAATCGTACCACCAACCGTCGTACGTCGCTTGATCTGGAAACGTCTCCCTTGAAAGCGGGGCTGAGCAACACCAGTCGCGGCGAGTGTCAGCAACAAAAAAACAGCAACGGCAGATCTACGAAGCATGAGAATCACCTCCGTTCGTTTCACTTGTTCTCCTCAACGCATTCGCCATGCGTCGTCTTCTTTTCAGATCTGGATAAATGAGCCCAACATGCCCGTCCACGCGCTGCAATCCTCTCGAAAAGGAAGACCCGCGCCAGGACCTCGACCGCGGTCGTGTCGACTCCCGCACAAAAGCTGTGCCAGTGTCTCGTACACCCATGCGGGCCAAGGCACAACCGCCGAAGAATCAGCCACTTGAAACGTAGCCACCGAAAAATACTGCGTTGAACGAATTCGACGAAATCGTCGAATTCGCCGACGATTTTGTCGAACGCCGCTACTTTGTCGGCACCTTTTACCAGTTTCGATCTCCCGTTAACTCATTCAAAATCAATCGCCAACACAAAAGTAGGTGATTTTCCTCTGAAACTGGCACAGCCTTTGTAGGCTGGCAGGCACGAAGAAGGAAGCCGCAGCTTTTGGGGTATCATCTTAGCTGATCAGTTTCCAGACCAGTAACAGGAACACCATTGCTGAAGGGCCTGCAAACGTGATGAATTGCGTTTCGAGAATTGGCAAAATCACAACGATCTGCCTGGTTCTGAGCGCGGGGATCGGCCAAGCCACCTTGGCAGCCGATTTGTTCGGCCGTGTTTCTCTGCGCTGGTACCGAATGTTGAACACCAGTGCACCCACCCCGCAGACGTTCGGAGGTTACGCGCGCTTGCAGCTGACGGACCTTCTGGTGCCGGGCTTCGGGTTCAGCGTCTACATGCGCCAGTACCGACGCCCCACCAATCCCTTGGCGAGTTCACCTAGGATCTACGAACTCCAACTGTCGGGTACAAAGCTTTTTGGCCTTCTGGACTTGAATCTGGGCCGCCTGAACAGTCCGTACCTTGGCTCTTTCGGACTCCTGGACGGTTTGGCCGTAACGGCTACACCCGCTCGACATTTTTTCTTCGGGACATTTGCAGGCTGGCGCCCTGACTACGTCACTCTGAATTCGGACCGTGCTTACAAGCGCCGAGGAGTGTTCGTTGGCACAACAACACGACACCTTGATTCCCAATTTTCCTGGATCGAGGAGTCCCAAGAAGGTGTCACGCAGCGCCGTTTCGTTAGCATCAGAAACAGTTTAGACCTCAAAGAGAAATTCTTCCTCTACCAGCTCGGTGAAGTCGACTTTCAGTCTGCGTTAACGGGTCAAATGGAAAAACCCACTCTGACCTACCTGTCCACCGATCTACGGTATTGGCCCAACCGTACGTTTCGAGCGAGTGTCGGCTACACGTACCGAACGGAGTACTTCAACGTGTGGGGCGACTCTCTGCTGGCGGATTCCGTGTACGCTGCGTCTGTGCGCGAGAGCTGGGATACCGGTTTTACGTTGCGTCCTCTCAAGTACTGGAGGCTTAGCGCAGGTTATCGCTATGGTTTTCGACGGGATGACAACGAGACGCAAACCTACTGGTACGTCGGCTTAGCCAACAACCGTTTCTTCGGCAAGTACTGGTACGCCAACGTCCGATACTCCCAAAGTCGAAGTCCTTACAGCGTGAGTCGCAGTCTTTACGCGTCCATGGACTTCTCCTTGACCCGGCGCATTCGCCTAACTCTGACAGATCTTTGGAACCGCTACGAAGGCCTGATCACGAGCTACAGCTACAATTCCCAAGTCCAAGGCCTGAGCCTGAACTTCCTTTTGAGCCGAAGGATCCGCCTGTACTTGCACGCCGACCGCTACACCGGTCCTTACCAGGACGACCGGATGCTGTACGTTGAAGTGTCGTACCGATTCCTGCGCGACTGGAGGAAACGATGAACACGCACAAGACCTTCCTGATCATGGACACACGCCGTTGCCTGGATTGCGGCAATTGCGAACGCGCTTGCGAACGTCGACACGGAGAACCGCGCTTCGACCGACACGGGTTCGAAGTAGGTTACATTCGTGTGCCCACAACGTGCAAGGATTGTGTGGACCCGGAGTGTGTGGCGGCTTGCCGGTTTCAGGCTATGATCAAAACACGCGATCGACTTACCCAGCCCACTGAGATGTGTGTGGGTTGCAACCTCTGCGCAAGGAAGTGCCCGTTTGGCGCCATCAACATGTTACCAGCCCAGGTAGTCCGGGAAAAAGTCTTGGCAAAGAAACAAGTCAAGAGCAAGCGGAAGTTCCTCGCTATTTCCGGATGGCTCCACCGTCCAAACGGCGAAAACAGCCAGATAGAAAGCATCCCGGCCGGCCGGGACGGCAGCCAAAGCACGGCACCCAAAAAGACGAAACGGAAACGTGAGGTTTGGAAATGTGATGCGTGCGCCGGTTACAAAAAGCGCGCCTGCGTCTACAACTGTCCTACTGGTGCCCTGCGCGAGGTGGCCCTGGACGACCTCGTCCGAGAAATCCCAAGGGAGTGGGGTCAAACCCTCGTTGAGTATCTTGCACCTGCGTTCCTGACGCGGGAAGAAAAGCAAGCTATTCGCGAAGGAAAGCTTCGCCTTGTAGTCACCGAGGACAAACGCATCGAGCTGACACCTGTGGAAGAAATCGCCCTGGTCGCATGACGCTGACTCTCGGCCGGTGCCGGAGTTCGAGATCGGTTGTTCCGTACAGGTTTACGGGGAAGCGATTCACCTTGCGCTCAACCACTCAATTGTGGAAATGGCAAGGGACGGGGAGACACGTGAGGTTCTCTCTACCTTCCTGTCCCCAGCCATTTTCCCCTTCCCCACGCCTCGGAACAACCGACACCTTCGTCGTGCACAAAATGCGTACAATCCTGCAACGTAGTGGGCGTGTCGTCTCCTGTCGGAGGCTTCCTTCCGGGATATTGCCTTAGTTGAGGCTTTCCCTCCGGCAGCGCTGACAGGGTGCGGGCCCCAACATGCAAGCTCCGGAAGTTCAGCCGGTGCAGGGTTAGAGTGCGGTTCTGTGCTGAGACTCACGTTTCAGCTTTGGCTCTTAATCGTCTTGAAAACGAACGCGGCCGTGACTTGCCGTCCGCCAGATTGGACGAAAAGAGGAACACCCAGCGTTCTGTCACGGTACCGGGGTTTCTGGTGAACTCGCTTTGCCTCAACAGCTGTGCTTTCGCAAAGTCCGTGGATCTGTTCAGCTCCTTGGGCAGAAAGGTCGTGTTCTAAGCTTCTGAACAGTCGAAGCGAACTGTCGCCAGATTCATTCCCCGGGCCTTTCGCCAGCCGCTAACATCAGGCCGTCGAGGACGTGTTGAACGAATTCTTTAAGGAGGGTTGTCCATGTCGGTCAAGAAACTTTTGCTTGGGCTCCTGGTTTTTCTGGGCAGCTGGTCCGTGTCCAACGCGGCGACCACACTCAGAGGCGAAGTAAAAGGCACGTTGACTGCAACGCGAAGCCCTTATCATGTGGTCGAGGATCTCATTGTTCCTGCGGGTGACAGCCTGGTCATTCGGTCTGGCGTTGAGATGCGTTTCGACAGCGCCAAGGTCCTGGAGGTCCGGGGGACACTGAAGATCCTCGGCACACAGCATGCTCCGGTAGTTCTCACCTCAGCGCAAAGCAAGCCCAAGCCAGGCGCTTGGAAAGGGATTTACTTTACCAACAGCGCCAACAACCGCTCCGTTGTCCGGCACGCAACTATTCGCTACGCCCTCTTTGGAGTGCGCGTTGTCTGCTGCTCGCCAACCCTTTCGAACACCCGAATCGAAGACACTGGTGAACACGGTGTCTGGCTAAAGACCAGCTGGGCACGACTTGAAAACAACCACATCCTGCGCAGCAAACAAGACGGCTTGCAGGCAACGAATTTTCAGGGCGTTCTGCTCAACAACCTGGTTCAGGAAAACGGGGACGATGGCCTCGATTTGCGTCAGTCCACGTGCACGGTGCGCGGAAACCGGCTCATCGCCAATCACGATGACGGGATCGTTCTGGACAGCTGCGAGGCCCTGGTGGTGCACAACACGCTGGAACGAAATGGCGACGACGGGATGTTGGTTCGCGCTGGACGGCCAGTCGTGGCCTTCAACGTTTTCATCCGTAATCTTTACGGAATTTTCGTCTACGGTCACGCGGCGCCGGTTCTTCAAAATAACACGCTGGTACAGGGAACGTACGGACTGTACGTTCGCGATCACTCCATCGCTCAGGTTGTCAACTCCATTGTGTGGGACAACGCTATCCAAATCGAAGTCGACTCCCTAAGCACCGTCAACGTACGCCACTGCGTGGTACAGGGCGGATACCCGGGCCCCGGCAATTCAAGTCAAAATCCCAAATTCATTAGCCAAACGGACTTTCACTTAGCACCCGATTCTCCTTGCCTGAAAAACGCGGACCCGTCGGTGCCGTACCACGACCCCAAGGTGAAGCAATTGTTCATCGGTGCGCTCGGACGGAAACGGTGAACAAAGCCATGAAAGGGCAGATGAAAACCACATTCGCATGGGTCGCGCTGCTGTTGCTCCTCGCTTCAACAGGACGAGCCCAGCAGTGGGTGTCACCGGGACCGCTTCACAAGGTCCACGCTAAGTACGAGGGCATTACCCACTGTACCCTCTGCCACGAGCTCGGCAAACGCGTGACGAACCAGAAGTGCCTGCAGTGCCACGACCGGATCGCGTTGAACATCAAGGAAAACATGGGGTACCACGCGAAAAACGCCGACAAACTGTGCACGGAGTGCCATGTCGAGCACAAAGGGCGCAACTACCCGATCATTGAGCTTGACCGCAAAACGTTCGACCACGCGGAGACCGGCTTCAAACTGGAGGGTAAACACAAAGAGCTCGAGTGCGAAGCCTGTCACACCAATCCTCGCAGTTTCCTCGGGCTAAGCCAACAGTGCGTTCGTTGCCACGACGACTTCCATGAAGGAACGCTTGGGCTGAAATGTCAGGACTGCCACTCGTTCGACGGTTTCCGTCCAAGTACATTCAAGCACAAGCCTTCTCAGTGGCAAACTCAAGGAGCACACAAAGAGCTCACCTGCGAAGTTTGCCATCCCGACCGTCTCTTCGCGGGAAAGGATAGCGCTTGCGTCGCCTGTCACGAAGACCAACATAAGGGTTTGCTTGGCAGCCGCTGCGAGCAGTGCCACACCACGGACAATTTCAAGCAAACCCGATTCGACCACAATCGAGACACACCGTTTCGCCTGACGCTAAGCCACGCGACGCTCGACTGTGATGTGTGCCACGCCGGTGACTACGCCGTCGTTCCCGACACCAGTTGCCAGCTTTGTCACGAGGACGAACACAAAGGACGCTTCGACGAAAACTGCAGCGTGTGTCACGAACCGACCACGTTCGCCTTGACAACGTTCACGCACGCGAAGCCCTTCTTCGAGCTCCAAGGATTTCACAAAACACTTGACTGCGAGGTCTGCCACACGCCTGGCGACTTTGCGCAACTGAGCCGGCGTTGCGAAGACTGCCACGAAGATGAACACAAGAATTGGATGAGCGTACGCCGCTGCGACAGTTGTCACACACAAATGGCTTTCCGCCCCAGCACGTTTCGCCACGACTCCACGAAGTGGAAACTCGGTGGCAAACACACCGAACTGGATTGCCAGGTCTGCCATCTTCCCAATGACTTTCACCAACAGGGCCAAGCCTGTAGCAACTGCCACGAGGACGAACACGGAGGTCAATTAAGCGGCGATTGCCAGGAATGCCACGCGTTCAGCGCCTTCAGCCCCAGCACGTTTAAACACAAGAAGGGCGATTTTCAAACGCGGGGCAAACATGCTGAACTGAAATGCGAGAAGTGCCACACGGATCACCGCTACTCGTTGCTCAAAAGCAACTGCACCAGCTGCCACGAAGACAGCCACCACGGCGACTTAGGCTCCAACTGCCAGGAATGTCACAATTTCACGAGCTGGACGGACGTCTTCTACGATCACAACCAGACCAATTTCCCGCTGCGCGGTCAGCACCAACATCTTCGTTGCGAAGAATGCCACAAACAGGGTAAGTTCGAAAGCACCCCCACCCGGTGCATGTTTTGCCACCAGGACCCACATGACAAAACGTTTGGCACGGACTGCGAATCGTGTCACAACGAAGAGGGCTGGGACGTGATCACTTTCGATCACAACACCACTGGCTACGAGCTCATCGGCCAGCACCAGACGCTGGATTGTGTGGCGTGCCACACAGAACTTCGACCAATCCCAATGCCCAGCTCCTGTTACTCGTGTCACCGCAGTGATTACGAGCACACAACTTCGCCCGACCACAAGGCTCTCGGGTTCAGCACGGACTGCGAACTGTGTCACGTGCAAACGGCGAGCAGTTGGTCCGAGGCCACTTTCGACCACAACGAGTTCGCGTTCCAGCTCGTTGGTCACCACACAGAAGTCCCGTGTTCGGAATGCCACATCAACGGTCAGTTCAAGGGTACACCTCAGGACTGCTACACCTGCCACTGGGTGCGCCGCCAGGACGACCCGTGGAAGTTGAAACTCGGAACCAACTGCGAAGACTGTCACTCTCCCTACGGCTGGACTCCGGCCCCCTGGGACCACGCAGCTGAAACAGGCTACGCCCTTGTGGGACAGCACGCAAGCCAGGAGTGTACGGCGTGTCACGTTAACTACAACACGGAGAACATGCCGACGGAGTGTTCCGGCTGCCACATGAAGGACTATCAGAGCACCAAGCAGCCGATTCACACGGTGGCAGGTTTCAGCACGAATTGCGAAGAGTGCCACAAACCATCCGATCCCAGTTGGCACGAAGGCTACTGGGCCGATCACGAAACGTTTTTCCACCTCAGAACATCCAAAGACGGCCACCACGACGGTTTCGAATGTTTCGACTGCCACACCAATCCGTACGAAATGAAGGAAACAGACTGTTTGCACTGCCATCCGTACGCAGAAATGGTGGCTGCACACCGAGACGTAGCGAGGTTCAAGTACCGGAATCACTGGTGCCTAAAGTGCCATCCCGCCGGTGAGATTGAGCCGTAGAACGCTGGGAGAAAAGTGTCGTCTGCAACCTCGTTTCCAAGAAACTTGCGTGGCCGTGCGTTTCCGTCAGAGTCGACCACAACAAGTGACCCTGGACGGGGTGCATTCTCGGCTTGGCAAAGTGGACCCGGACAGAGCGCGATTCTTTCGTTTTGCTTGGGAGGAAGCCGATGAGCGGCTACCGTCGTTTCGCTATTTTCTTGATCATCCTCGGCATTGTGCTAGCTGTGGCCAGTGGCTACCGAGGCTTTGGCTACTACTTGCTACCTACGGCGGAAAAATTTCACCACCCTCTTCATAACGAGCTAAAGCCTTCCGGTTCGTGGGGCCACGCGTTCGGTTTCATCGGAACGTTCATCATCCTGCTGAACTTTTTGTACTCACTCCGAAAGCGTTATGACTTTGGCGAACGCCTCGGCGACCTCCGCTACTGGTTAGAGTTCCACATGTTCGTCGGGTTTGTGGGACCCATCCTTATCATTTACCACTCAACCCTGAAATTCCAGGGGATCATCGCTACGGTTAGCTTTTTCAGCATGTCCATCGTCGTCCTGAGCGGGATCATCGGACGCTACATCTACGGAAAGGTTCCCCACCGGCTAAACGGGACATTGATGACCCTTTCCGAACTGGACAAGCTCAACGAGGAACTGACGCAGAAACTCCGCGAGCAGCTCCAGGACGCCGAAGCTCTTTTCGAAAGGTGTGAACGGTTGGCCGCTGTGGAAGATTTCGAGGAGAAACGTGGCCCGCGTCTTCTTGTCACCGTGATTTGGCACGATCTGCTTGACCTCAAGAACAGGCTTTTAGGCCGCGAACATTTTCCACTGGAAGGTGTGGAACCCAAAGCAGCCAGGCAACTCCGCAAACTGCTTCGGCGCAAAATTACGCTCACGCGTCGGTTGGCCCTCTACGACGTGCTTCGGCGTCTGCTGGCCACTTGGAGCTTTGTTCACCGAAAACTGGCCTGGGTTATGTTCATCACACTCACAGTCCACGTGGTTGTAACGGTGCTCCTGGGATTCCGCTGGGTTTTCTGAGGGAGGAAATACGAAAATGGGGAAACAGCACATCGCACTGTTCCTTTTCGCTTTGCTGTTGATCGCCTTAGTAGCAAACGGCTGCTCCAACTCCGATGCCGAAATCTCGGTCTTTAAGGGCGTTGAGATGGTGCGCATCCCCGCAGGGGAATTCACAATGGGAAGCGACGAGGGTCCGCCGGATGCTCGCCCGGCGCACACTGTTCACCTGGGGACGTACTACATCGACCGCCACGAGGTGACCAATGCCGAGTACAAACGATTCGTCGACGCCACAGGGCATCCCGCGCCTTTTCTGGACCCGGAAAAGTACCCGTGGGCTAAACCCTTTAACTGGGAAAACGATTCCTACCCTCCCGGCACAGCCGACTGGCCCGTGGTCCTGGTCTCGTGGGACGACGCCCAGGCTTACGCACGCTGGCGAGGTTGCCGTCTGCCCACCGAGGCCGAGTGGGAAAAAGCAGCTCGTGGCATCAAGCGGACAACCTACCCCTGGGGCGAGACCTGGGATCCACACAACCTGGTGAGCCGGCTCCTGCCGGCCACGCATCCGCTACCGGCGGACAGCAGCCTCAAAGACGTGTCACCCTACGGGGTCGTCGGGATGGCCGGAAACGTGCGGGAGTGGTGCACAGACTGGTACGATCTCGAAACCTACACCCACCCCTCCAGACACAATCCGGTGGGCCCTGACCGTGGAAGTCGAAAAGTCGTTCGCGGCGGCTCGTGGCTCACTGTGGAGCCGGAGAAATTCACCGTCTATTACAGGAGTGCGGAATTCCCCTCCAGCCAGTCTCCTGATCTTGGTTTTCGGTGCGTCCGCACGCTGGTTACGCCCTCGAAAAAGTAACCAAAAGCGCGAGGGGCCCCTTTGCGACGGGCCCGTGAATCCCCAGCAACCACCGCGCGAAAACTGCAAGGCTACGGAACCCGAGCTGCTCTTGTTGTCCCGGACAACGATTTGGAAATTCACTGCCAGCAGGCCCATGCAATTTGGACACTTACCAAGAGGAGAGCCCGTACTGCGGACAGCGGCTCGCCAAAACCTTCCACGAATGCGTTCAGCGGAGCTCTGTCAGGCATGCGCGGTACAGCCGCTCGTGGGTTGGTCGGACCAGCAGTGTCACCGGGCTCGCAGACTCGGGTAACGGAGAGCTTACAGAAGGCATTTGCATCCCGCGTTGCAATCCCGATTGCGGTTATCGCCACCAGAAACGCTACGTTTGCAACAGGCGGTTCAGAGGGCAAGCGATCTACCCCACCTGTCGGTTCCAGCCGCAAGGCTGGGTGATTCCGTAGCCCTCGCTTCGTTTCGAACCGGGGTCGTCTTTCCCGGCTCATCTGAAATCTGACCCCCGGGCACCCTCGCGTGACTGACACTCTCCGTCGACGCATTTGTCGACGGATTCGACCAAATGGTCGACTCGTCGGACTCTGAGCCCGCCTGACCAGACATTAGAATTTCCTCTAACCGCTTTAGCATCAAGATGTTACGTAGAGTCCGTGATCTTGGCACAACCTTTGTAGTCAAGCCTGCCGAAGTCGCCACGGCACGACGCGCGTCATTGTGGCAACGTTCGAGACATCCTCGAACAGGTGGAAACACGTCTCGCGTGGTTGGAAACAGGTGCAAAGACGACACGACAAACGTTGAACCTTGAAAACAGGAGGCGTAGCATGCTGAGGAGGAGTGCAGCGCTAACAATTCTAATGCTACTAAGCTTCGGCCTGGTGTTCTCAGGAAACGTGTCAGCTCAAAGCGACGACGATGCCCTCAACCAGTACATCTGGGACCTACCCAAGGAGGAGCTCAGTGAAGCGGAACTCGCGGGTCTGCTCAAGATGCGCGAAGAGGAAAAATTGGCACGCGACGTTTACCGGGCGCTCTACGACAAGTGGCAGCAGACCGTATTTGCGAACATCGCTGCCAGTGAACAAACGCATACGGACATGGTGAAGTTGATCCTCGACAAATACGGACTGGAGGACCCCTTTATCGATTCCGTTGGCGTGTTCAAGGATTCAACACTCCAAGCCTTACACGACACGCTGGTTGCCATTGGTAGCATCAGCCAGGACAGCGCCTTCTACGTTGGGTGCACAATCGAGGATCTGGACATCTGGGACCTGGAAGAACTCCTGCAGGAAACTGACAACCAAGACGTACGTACGGTGTACCAAAACCTGATGAAAGGCTCTCGCAATCACATGCGCGCGTTTACCAAGCAGTACAGCAAACTCGGGAAAACCTACGTTCCGCAATTCATCAGTCAGGAAGAGTACACAGAAATCATCAACAGCCCAGTTGAGCCGGGCGCCGTAGACGCCGACGGGAATCCTTTGACTTTGAGTGCCGTGGAAGAGAACCGTTTGTCGCAACAACCAAGGGGATTCAAGTTGATGAAGAATTACCCGAACCCGTTCAATCCCACCACCGTGATTCGATTCTCTTTACCAACGTCCAGCGTGGTGAGCTTAAAGGTGTACGACGTCCGCGGCAATCTGGTGAAGACGCTGATTGACAACCGGCTCGTCGCGGGAGGTGTCCACACGGTTCCGTGGAATGCCACCGACGACGCGGGAAACGTTGTTTCATCAGGCGTCTATTTCTGTCGGCTACAGACGCGGACCTCAACGACCACAATCCGGATGATTTTCGCCAAGTGAGCAGCCCACAGACCGAAATCACAAACCCCGCTGCTTGTCCACCCCACCGTTACGGGGCCCGCGAAATTCCCGGACTCGCGGGCCCTGTTTCGTGTCTGCGCCAGACACCCCGGTGTCTCAGGTGGTGAAACACAGCGCGGCAATTCATTCACCAAATTTCGTGCCGACGGGAAGCAGAGAACGGTCGACGCCCTCCATCTACTGGAGTTCGTGCGAATGCCTTTTCCCCCACCTTGGCTCACCAAAGTCACGTTGGCATGCACAGATGATCCAGGAAGTCAGGTACACAAGAACATGGAGGATGGACTGGATCGGAGAAAAGCTTCTCCGCTTCCTCAACTGGCTTAGCTCACGCCCTCCTGTGGTGGAACGGCTTCCCTGTACACAACGCCCCGCTCGGCCAGTTCGCGCACGATCGTGTGAAACAGGTCGGGGTCAACGCCGAGCGCTTCCGGAGCGAACACACCTTTGCGCTGGATTCGCCCCACCAGCACCTGACGCGCCACGGCGGTTGCCAT
>CAZXXS010000088.1:0-46891 GCA_964644845.1 uncultured Cytophagia bacterium
CCACGGACGTCCCCCAGTGGGACTGCATCCCGTTCCGGGGACTGAAAGGCGCACGCAGGAAAATCTCAGCCTTCGCACCTCTTAGGAGCCTTGTGAAAAAGCGCGGACAAACCACGGAGGCTCCGACGGCACAGAGGCCACGTACGGAACTGTGTGCACAGATGCGCCGTCCGAGTGCTACATACCAGCTTCGCAGGGGCATGTAGCTTATGCCGCACACGAAAGGTCGGCACAACTCGAATGAAATCCAGCTGTTACCTAAGTGCTCCTTTCCCTGACCGGAATGGTCAGCATTACCGTTCTCTCGTTGCTCAACAGCAGACCCCGTTGGTTCCCCCTGCCTGTTTCCTCCGTGCGCTCTGCGTCTCGGTGGTTCGGGTCTTTTTCACAAACCTTCCACCGTCGATCTCAAATGCAACCATGAGCAACCGCAAACGTTCGTGCTTTTCCCCGCTCCAGCGAGCGAACTAGTACGTAGCAACAGGCCAGCGAAAGTAGTCCGGGGCATGCCTTAGCCACACGGCTCTGGCAGAAACGCAGAGTCTTGTGGACCACCGCTCAAAGTGAAAATAAAATCATTCTGTTTGTCCCACCGAGCACACCTGGAGGGGCAGAAAACAGCTCGGCTTCGGTCAAAAGCACAGCCTGGACAAGCGGGGGATCGACGTTTTGTGTGTGCAGAGCAGACCCGTTGGCAACTCTGTTCCGCCAGGAGACCCGCGGTCTTCCGGTCCATTCTGCGCCCTCGGCAAGTGCGTCCCAGGGGCAAATTGAACGTGTGACATCGGTTCACGAACCGAATGAACCCACCACCTTGCAGGCCAGTGCTTTTCCAGCACCGGCCGAAGTGGAAAAGAAATGCTGTAGTTCCTTTTGGCATCCGCATGCCGGTGAATTCTACGGGGGTCTCCATCAAAACGGCTCGCAAGTCCCACAATTACCTTGCTTTTTAGCCGTGTGGAGCCTAAATTCACAGGTTCGCGTTTAAGAAACTGGACGTGGGTTTCGCAATCAGCTACGACGGAAGCGAGGATACGCTTATGGCAGTGATGAACAAAATGCGCGAGCACATGGCGGTCATCCTGTTCATCGTGCTCGTACTGTTTCTCGCCAGCATGACCATCGGCGGTCTCGTCGGTGGCGCCAACATCGTCGACATCATCTTCGGGCGCAATCCAAACGCTGTCGCCGAGGTTAACGGCAAGTCCATCCCCTTTGAGCAATTTTACAAGAATTACCAGCAGGAAATCATCAATTACCGTGAGCGCACCGGCCGGGAACCGGAGGGATTCCAACTCCAGAACATCGAGGATCAGGTCTTCAACAGCATGATCCAGAACGAGCTGGTGAGCCAGGCGTTGAAGAAAAAAGGCATCCGGGCGTCGGACGGTGAGATTCTCTTTGAGATCCTCAACAATCCGCCCCAGATTCTCCGTCAACAGAAGGTTTTCCAGGACTCCGCCGGCAATTTCGACATGAACAAGTACCGGGAGGCCTTGAACAACCCCAATGCGGACTGGCGCCCGGTGGAAGACTACCTTCGAGCGGTTTTGCCTTACCAAAAGCTGCAGCGCGAAATCCTTTCCTCTGTACGGGTCACTGAGGAAGAACTGCGGCTTGAGTTCATGCGCCGCAATCTCAAAGCCAAGGTTCGCTACGTGTTTTTCGATCCCCGGGACTACGTGGACAAGGTGGGTCAAATCAGCGAAGATGAAATGCGGCGCTACTACAATGAACACAAAGAAGAATTCCGCGAACCGGAGAAGCGGAAAATCAAATTCGTTTTCTTCCCCAAGACCCCCTCGGCCAAAGATACCGCAGACACGTACGACTTTGCCAATCAGCTGCTGAAGCGTGCAAAGTCCGGTGAAGACTTTGCCGAGCTTGCCAAAACGTACTCCGACGACGAAGGTACAGCGGAGAAAGGTGGCGACTTAGGTTTCTTCGCCAAGGGAGCCATGGTAAAACCGTTCGAAGAAGCAGCCTTCAAGGCGAAACCGGGACAGGTCGTGGGCCCCGTCAAAACCCGCTACGGGCTCCACATCATCAAAGTAGAGGCCAAAAAGCGTGAAAAGGGTAAGGAGCTCGTCCACGCGCGGCACATCCTGCTCAAGTTCAAACCTTCCGTGGAGACGGTGGACGCAGCTCGTTCTCAGGCCGAGTACATCGCGGAAACAGCCCAAAAGGTCGGCCTCGAACAGGCGGCGGCTCCCGAAAGTGTGAAAGTCGAGGAAACCCCGTTTTTCACTGAGGGCGGTTTCATTCCGCAGATTGGGCTGAACAGGCGCATCAGCAATTTTGTCTTTCACAACGCGGTTGGCAAAGTTTCGGACGTGTACGAAACCAACCGTGGGTTCTACGTCGTGGAAGTCGCCGCCATCCAGAAAGAACGCATCCGGCCTTTCGAAGACGTGAAATCGCAAATTGAAAACATCCTCAAACGTCAAAAGGCCATGGCCCTTGCCGGCGAGGCTTGCAAGCAAGCCTACCAAAAGATTAAGAAGGGTGCATCCCTGTTCGACGTGGTCGACGACCCGTCCAAAGTACGCGAACCGGATCCTTTCACGATGGCAGGCCCCGTGCCAGGACTGGGAATGGACAGAAAATTCATCGGGGCAGCGTTTGCTCTTGAGCCGGGCGAAATTTCGCCACCTGTGGAAGGGACAAAGGGCTGGTACCTGATCGAGCTAATTGACAAGGACAAGTTCGACGAAAAGGCCTACCAGGCGGCGCGGCCACAATTGTACCAGCAACTGCTACAGCGCAAGCGCGCCAGGGCCTACAGCGAGTGGCTGGCCGAACTGAAGAAAAACGCCGACATCAAGGACTACCGGTACTACTTCTTCAAGTAGACAACACCGCGACTCCGCGCATGACTACATTTGCCCGCACGGGTTCCTTCCTGTGCGGGCTTTTTTCGTCCGGTAGACGGTGCACAAGGCAAAAAGCCAGGGAAAGTCTTTTCCTGCGAAGCCCGGCTCGGCAAACGCCATTCCCAAACCGAGCTCCTTGGCAAGCTCTTCCTGCTACAAATCCGCTTGACCAGGTGCAGAAGATGTAGCGCCGTGGTTGCATGCGCCCAAGAAACCAACACCAAATTGCCCGGTGCAGCGAGAGCAAAACAGAAAGGGCCAGCTTCCCGTCCTGGGAGCTGACCCTCCGGCGCACAAGACAACCACCGCCGGTCCCATCCTCGGGTCCGGCCAATGCGTCTTTCAATTAGTAGCCAAACGCGTACACCTGACGGAACGTCGCGTCGCCTTTGGAGGGATCGATGGCCCCAAAATCACTCCAACGGCGGATCCTGCTCACAACGCAGTCGATCACACTCTTGTCCGTGAGCGTAGTGGACACCACCTCGACGTTCTTCACGCGTCCTTCCGGCGTGATCGTAAAGCGCACGACCAGTTTACCTTTCAAATCCGGGTTACGGCGCAAAGCGCGCTGGTAGCAGTACTGGATGGCCGAGTTGTGCTTGTTCACGATGGCCGACACAGCGTCGGGATCACGGCTACCCGCTTTTGCACCAGGTCCGCCTTCTACAGGCGAAGCCGAAGAAACGATCAGGTCGCCACTGCGCTTCAGTGAAGCCGCTTCGGCTTCGCTCAGCCCGCTGACAAGATCGTCGATACTCGCCAGAGAGGTTGCGCGGCCTCCTCGTACCGCCCTACCACTCCCATCGCCGTTTCCAGAACCGCTGCCGGGTTTGCCGCGTGTTTTCAGGCCGCCTACCTGCGACAGTTTCGTGTCTAAATCCTGGTTAAGATTACCCACGTCGTTGAGCACGTCTTCCACGCCGTCGCCGGCACTGGAATTCCCGGCGCCCGTGAGGAGAGCCAACACTCCTGCGCTGGAGGCCTGCTTGGCGATCTGGGCCCGTGTCTGTCTTCTCGCTGCTGCAGCACGCCGTCGTGCCGCAGCCCTGGCTTCCGCGCTTACCGGGCCCTTGCTCTTGCGTGCAGCTTTCGCGCTTTTGCCTTCCGCCTGAGCTTTGGGCTTTTCCTCCGGTTTCGGCTTTTCTGGCGTCCCGGTTTCCTTGCCGAGCCCCTCCACCTTCTGAACCTTCTCCTCCTTCGGCACCTCTTTGTTCAGCACCAGCTTCACGTAGCGCTTCTGGATCTTCTCGATCTCCTCCTGCGAAAACTCCGCTGGCGGCGGGTTAATCACAAAATAGAGGGCAATCGAGAAATGCACCACGAAGGAGATCAGCAGGATACTCAGGAACCGCCGATCCAGCCCTTCGAAAGGACTCCGCCGAAAGCGTTCCCGCACTACCTGGGGATCCAGGTCAACCACCTCGGGTTCGTCCACAACGGATTCGACGATCCTGTCGTTCATGTCATCCTTTCGCTTCACGGTTACCCCTGCCCGTTTTTGCATTCAGCCGTGCGCCGCGTTGCCTGAATGTGTCCCTCTCAGCCGCTTTTCTGATAGACAGCCAGCCTCATGTTCGGATACTCGGCGCGACCACACGTTGCCATCACTTTGATGAGCGTTTCGTAAGGCAAATCCTTGTCCCCCTGAATGGTCACCTTTCCCGAGAATGGTGTACCGTAGAGCTCTTCCATCTTTTTGGCCTCGCGAGCGTAAACATCCAGCTTGGCCTTGAGCTCCGGGATCACCAGTCCACTTTGCTTCTGCACTTCCGCCACCCGTACAACGGGCTGGTTGTTCACCATCACCCACTCTTTGGAAACCACGACGTCCAGCGCCAGCTCGGGGGGTTGTTTCACCGTCGATTTTGGCAAAGTGAGGTACTCGGAAGGGTGAATCAGTTGCCCTTCCATCGAGAACGCCTCGAGCAGAAACACCAGCAGGATGGTGAACATGTCCATCATGGACGTAAGGTTCAGAGTCACCTTGGAATCCCGCTTGCCGTGCTTCTTAGCCCGCGACGGCGGAAATGCTACCCAGCTTCTTCGAACACTCATGTTTCGCCCTGTCCTCTCGCCTTCGTACCCGAGATTTTCTCAGGCCTGGCAGCTCACAATACGCCAGCGCCAACCGCAACGTCGGGAAACAGCGTCACTTCCTTTCCATCTCGTCTGAACGAGCGGGCTGCATCCATTGTGCTGACAACCGTCTGATACCGGATTTGCGGCTCTGCCAAAACGATGATCCGGTCATCGTCCTTGAATTTACCCTTCACCTTCTGCTTGATCTGGTACAGAGTTTCAGACAGTTTGGCGAAGTCGTACTTGCCGTCTTTGAGTGGGATCGACGGCCCCTCGCCCTTTTCGTTGCTCAACACCGCGGCGGAACTAGAAAGGAAAAACCCTTTGTCCGTGATCGTCACCGCCAGATCCAGCTTCTTTTCCGTCTCCTGCGGCACAGCTGCACTTGCGCTTTTGCCGCCCACAGCCGGTGGCAGGTTCAGCTCAATCACACCGAGCTTCACGATCTGAGCCGTGGAAAGCAACAGCGGGATCAGAACCACCATGAGGTTCATCATGGGAAACATGTTCATTTCCGGCTGTTCGCCGGCCCGACTGCTGCGCAGTGACGGTTTGAACGCCATCGCTAACGTCCCTCCGTCAGAAAGTTGATGAACTTCACCGTGTGCTCATCGATCTCGTCAATGATCTTGGCCGTCTTGTTCGTGATGTAGGTGTAGAGCAACACCGCAGGAACCGCGATCAACAATCCAGTGAGGGTCGTGTTCATGGCTGTCGAGATACCCGCGGCCAGCATTCGGGCTTTTTCCGTGGCGTCGATCCCCGGCGCCGAAATACTGCGGAAGGAAAGGATCAACCCGTAGATCGTACCCATCAAACCGATCAACGTGGCTACGTTACCGATGGTGGCCAACAGGTTCGTACGTTCGTGTAATTTCGGGATAACCTCAAGAGCTCCTTCGTCCACAGCGTTCTGAATGGCTCGGATATCGACCTCGCCCTGTTTCTCCTTGGCAAGTTTGCGCACACCGGCTCCAAGAACGTGGGCTAACGGCTTATCTTTGGCAGCTTCGCAAAGTTGCAGCGCCTTGTTGTATTCGCCTTTGCCCACCAAACGCCGGATTTCGCCGGCGAATTTCTCGGCATTCAGTCCGCCTTTGCGCATGATGTACACGAGACGCTCTGCGGCAATGGCCACCATGAAAACCGCTGTCACCAGCAGGATCCACATGAACACCCACCCGGCGGTGTCAGGGCTGAAATTGCGCATCACTTCGGCCATCGAACGTTACCTCCTTGCTTTGATGTCCCGTCTGGTTGCCACCTATTTTCTCAGATACAGCCGCGAAGCAGGTTTGATTTTCCTCGGCTGGAAAAATGAACTTTCCAGAAGCAAATCCTCCGCGGGTTTTTCTTTGAGCTCGTGCGAAAAACTCCGGTTAACAAATTCAATGTCGCCAAACCTTGGTTCCAGCCGTTTCGGAAGGAGGGCTACCCGTGGCTTTTCGACTTCTGCCTCTATGATTATCGTCTCCAACACTGTTTCCTTGATCGATTTCGCACCGGCTGGTTTCCTGGAATCAGCGGTTGTTCGGGCCTTGCTCTGGCCCATTGCCAGCGCTGGAACGAGAATCAGGGACAGGATCAAGGCTGCCAGGCAGCTCGTGGTCCGCTAGTTTCTGAGCATGCTGCGCACCTCCGGTCAATTGCCATTCGGGAATCCGGTTCTTGTCGAAGTAGTAAAAGCGTTCCAGCTGACGGTCTTCGGTTGCCATGCCAAAGCGTTGGCGCTCAGCCCGCCACCCGGGGATGTACTCTACTTGCATCACAGCGGCAAGACCTACTTTCGGCGGCACATTGTTCTCATTTACCACAACCTCAGCCACGTTTTTGCCTTCCCGCAGGAAATTCGTCACGTCGTGCTCGTGTACGCCACCGGTAGAATCCGCCGCTGAATCCACGTGGGCAATGTACTCACCGTTTACGTAGAGATCGTACGAACCAGGCAAAGCAATTTTGATCTTACCCCGCGCCGGGAGACCATTCAGCTCAAAGTAACGCACGAACTTCCAGTGCCCACCGGTTCTTTGCGCGCCCAACTGCGCAGAATCGCTCAAAGCGGAGTCCGCGGCAACTGGTTTGTCTTCGGGAACCCAGATACGTTGCCACATTTGGCCGGAGTCGGCAGGTTCGCTCCCAAGCACTACCGCCAACATTGGCTCAGTGGCAAGGTCCGAATCCGCTGGCATGACTTGCCAGGTCGAGTCCGTGGTGATCACGGTTTTCGCCAGCTTGAGACCCAACACTCCGGCGTACTTTTCCGGATCGGTTTGGACTAACGCCAACATGATCTGTCCCACGACGGGTGTGCGCACACCAAGAGTGTCCGCCAGATGGTAAGCCGACTCCAGCACTTCACGGCGAATGTCTGAAAGACTGTAGAAAGCGTCCTCAAAGGTCATCCCACAGTCTTCCCACACGTAGCCTCCAGTACGTTGCTGCTGCGCCTTGGCCCACTCCTTCCGCTGTGCAGCCTCATTCGCCAACGAGTCGCACGCCATCGCCTGTTCGTAGGCATCAGCCAGGTAGGCGGTTTCGTACCTGTACAGTACTCCACCCAGTTCGTGCTGCGACATGCGCTCGAAAGCCTTGAAGTAGAGGTCACTGGCAATCTTGGCAAAGTCTTTGGCGTAGTCGAGAAAATGACCGATTTCACCTGCCACGTCGTACATCCGGTCTTCGCCGCTACCGGTGGAGTCTGCGAGGGCAGCCAGTTGAGGAAGTTCATCCGCCAGTTTCCGGTAGTGTTCAAGGGCACGCTCCGCCAGTTTTCTGTAGCCTTGGGCAACCAAAGTACTCACCTCAGCAATCCGTTTGCGCGAGCTGTCGGCCCATCCCCCAGCCACACCCAGCTCTTTCGCCAGTTTCAGATTGCGTTCGTGCTCCCTCAGAGTCGCGTCCACAATGGGCTGAACAGCCCGCGAGTAGAGCTGGTGCCAGTACTCAAGCCGCGCCACAGGGTTCAACTGCGCCGGCACCGGAGCAGCCAACAGTCTCTCAGCGGCGTGAAAATTAGTTTCGGCAATTTTGTAGACCACCTCAGGCACCTTCCCCTTGGTGCGCACAATCCATTTCTGCGCCAGCTCCAGGGTGGAATCCACCTCCGCAACTCGTGTGGTCTTTTCCTTTGTGCTGGTATCTGGGTGAGCTGCAGCGTATTCTCTGGAAATTCGCTCGAGAGCCTTTGCCCCATTCATGTACGCGTCGACAGCCTGCTCGTAAAGCTTGGCTGCTTCTTCGTCGATCTTTTTCAACAGCACGGCTCGCCGTGTCGGATCGGTCTCCGCTACATCCTGCCGCGCCCAGGTGTCAGCAAAATCTTCGTACGCTTCGCCAATTCGGTAGGTTGCTTCGTACAATCTGGGCGTACCGTAGGTTACCACTTCCGTGTAGTTTGCTACCAGCTCCTTGAGAAGGTCTGCCTTGCGCTTCTTGGCTTGCTGAAGGTTGCTTTCCGGCAAACGAAAGGCGATTGATTTGTACTCCCGCCACTTGATCTCGCTGAGCGCAAACAGAGCCTCGGCTTGGTAGTAGGGGTTGCTGTCCAGGCCGCGCGCTTTGAGCTCTTTGCCATGCTCTACAGCCTTCTTGAATTCCTGAACAGCCAGCTTCTGCTGCCCCTGTTTGCTGTAGAACTCACCTCTGTGAAAGTAGCTTTCCACCACCCTTGGCGAATCGGGAAAACGCTGAGCGTACTCGCCGTAGATTCGATTGGCACTGGCCAAATCGCCCAGTTTCAGGTAGTAGGTGGCAATGTCGAAAAACAGGTCGTCCGATTCCTTCGCATTTGGGTACCGATCCACGTACCGACGGTTGACCCGGATGGCATCCTGCCAGTCTTTGGCCCTCACGTAAAAAACGCTGGCGTTGTAGAGGGCATCCTGAGCTCGGGCAGAATCCGGTTGCAAATCAGCAAGTTGTTCGTACAGACGAGCCGCTTCTGCGTACTGTTTTTCCTCGCCCAGATCAAGCGCCAGGTTGTTCATGCCGTCCAGTCGGTATTTCGAGGTTGGGTAACCCTCCAGCAAACGCCGGTAGGCCTCGATGGCGTACTTGTAGCTTTTGACCTTGTCGAATTCCAGGCCGGCGTTGAACAAAGCCAGATCGGCAAAATCGGCATCGGGCACTTCTGTGGCCATGCGCATGTATTCCTTACCGGCCAGGTCGTGCTGACCCGCTTTCGCCAGCTCCTGAGCGTGGAGAAAAATGGCCTCAGCCAAACGACGTTTCGCCTTCCCGAAGAGCTCCGGCTTCGAGCTGTCCGCAAGAATGCGCTTGGCAACGATTTCCGTGCTGCGGTAGTCCTTCTTGCCGAAGTAGCTCTCCATGATGGTCATGCGAGCCTGAGCCAGGTAAGGACTGTCGGGGAAACGTTTGACCAGCGTTTTGAAGTAGCGCAGGGCGTCGTCGAACCGCCGGTGACTGTAGTAGAGTGCCCCAGCGTTGGCCAGCATGAGGGAGGTCTTCTCGTCGTCCGGGAAAAGACGGATGTAGTTGTCGTAAGCCTCCAGCAGTCGCTTTTCTTCTTCGCTCAGCTGGCTGGAGTCGACAGCAACACTGTCAGCTTTGAGTTTTTCCACGGCTTCGCCAGCCAGTGCCACCGCGTTCTCGGCTGCCATTTTCTGGTATTTCGTTCCCAGATACGTGTTGCTCAAGGCGATGTACTGCCGGTACGCCTCATCACGACGTCCCAGCTTGGTGTCCAGCACAAGTGCCAGGTTCCAGTGCACCTGCGCAGCCAGAGAATCGCCCGCGAATTCGTCCAGAAACAAACGCGACTGCCGGACAAAATCCGCGTACGCAGTGGAATCGCCGCTCTCTTTTGCTTTCTTCAGCAGCACAGCGAGATTGTCCAGCAACGCTTTTCGCGCGAGGGCATCCGCTTTCTGGCGGACGTCTTGCTTGGTCTCGTTTTTCGCCCACCATTGACTGCCAGGCCCGTACTCCCGGAAAAGCTTCAGCCGCTCCGCAGCGGCCATTTGCTCGTCGCCGAGCCGTTCGTACGCCACCACGATCCGCTGTTGGATTTCTGGAGCCTCCGGCGCGTACGGATACAAAGAAAGCAAAACCTTGTACGCCTCAATCGCTTTTGCGAATTCCTCTTTCTCGTCGAAGTAGGCATCGCCAATCCGCTTGATGATCTTGAAACCGTAGTTCCGATCTCCGATGTCTTTCAGAAACCGTGCCGCTCGCTCAGGCCCCCCGAAGTCCATGAAGCTCAGGCCAATGTACTCAACCGATTCCGCCTGCAAAGCCGGGTTGCTGATCTCGTGCTCTGGGTCGTGGCGGTTGGCCAGGTTGATGTCGTCCGCCAGCAGAGTGAAATAGGCGATGGCGTTCGGGTAATCGCTCAGACGGTAGTAGCACCAACCCAATCGGTAAAGCGCCTCGTCGTAGCGCGGTGTATCGTGGAAAGCGAGGATGCGTTTGTAGTACCCGATCGCTTTTTCGATCTGGTTTACAGGCGGATTGAAGTAGTACTCCGCAATTCGCATCAGCGCTTCCGGTGTGTAGCGGGAATGCGGAAACCGGTCGACAAGCTGCTGGTACACCTCCAGGGCCTCCGCGCGACGCCCCTCGTCTTCGGTGAGAAAAGCAATGTTGTAAAGAGCAGCGTCGACGTAGCGGCTGTTCGGGTGCTCCTCTACCACAGCGCGGTAGAGTTCCAGAGCACGGCTGTAGTCTTTCTGGGGCTCCTGCGGCTCTACCGTCGTTCTACCCGAATCCAGCAGCGCAAGCTGGTGTTCGTACTCTTCCATCGCACGCTGGTACGCCTCCTGAGCCTCCTGGTAGTAGAACTCGGCGAGGCGCATCAGCACTTTGTCGACTACCTTACTCTCCGGGTGTCGATTCAGAAAATCTTCGCCGCTCTGGATGCCCTTTTTGCGCAGAAGGCGAATTTCCTCCTGGAGCCGCGTGATCTCCTGGCGGTAAAACTGCTGGTAGCGAAGCAACTCCTCGGGTGAAAAAGTCGCCAAAATGGAGTCGAGGTGCGCTTTGTTGGATGTCAGCCGAATGGTTGAGTCCGGAGCGGCGACATCCGACGCAGCCCGAGCAGTGCCAAAAACCAGCAGGAAACCGACGAGTGTGGCAAACAGGTATCCGGCCAAACTACTGCGACTTCGATCCATCAGCTCCGTCGCCCTTGTCTTGTTTTTGCGGTTCATCCGGGTTGGTGATGTTGGGCTGGTCTTTCGTCTCAGCCGGCACTTCGGTCGTCTGCTTGTCAAAGTACTCGCTCTCGAAGTACTTCTCCTGGTTCTTTTTCGCCTCAGCGAGGCGAAGTTGCTGCCATTCGTACTCGAGTTGCTGAATTCGTCGTTGCAAATCGCGAAGATCGGCTTCCAACTGCTCCTTGCGCTGGCGCAGCAGGGTTCCCACAGCTTGGACGTACTGCGAATACCGCGACATCTGGCGCTGTCGCTCTCGCAACGACGACAATGCGATGTCGCTCATGCCGAATCCCGAAAAGTCGGCCCATCTGTTGAAATCCGCGTCAATCACCCGAACGTCCCGACTGGCAAGCCAACCGCGCACCTGACTCAAGTTCTTGCCGACGTCGCTGAGCTGCTCCACCCAGTATTCGCTTTCAAACGCGACGTCGTGCACGCCGAGTTCTTTCGCCCGTTTCCGAAGCGAATCCATCTGGGCACGAATGCTCCACAGCGCGGCCGTTTCGCGAGCCGACTCCTCGCGTAGCGAATCCAGTAAAGCCGCTTCGTAGCGAGACGTGGCTTCTCTGAGCGCCAGCGGGTAGTCCACGAACTGGTTCACGCGCGTGATGTTGCGGTCCGCCTGGTAGGTCTCCAGCGCTCGCAGGAGCCGGTGTTCCACACGATCCGCCTTGTGTACCACGTCCTTGCGGCCGAGCTTGCGCGCCGCAAGAGCCAGTTTCTCCGCCTGTTCCATCAGCCGAAACATCCGCAGACGCTCGTTGTCGAATTCCTCCATCATGCGAGCCCCAAAACTGCCGGGGTGCTCGAGCAACCAGAGCGCGAATTCCGTCTGGTCTTTTGCTTCGAGCAGTTTTGGGTAAAGATTGGCGTCGCCGCGTTCGATGATCGTCCGTTCCAGACTGTCCAACTGAACCTGCATTGAAGCCAGGATTTTCCTTTCCCTCGCGTACTCGCGGGCCAAGTCTTCCACCCGCCGTGCATTGGCAACAAATCGCAACGCTTGCAGCGCTTCGTCCTTCTTGCCAATGATGCGTTTGCAGTGCGCCTCGAGGACGAGTGCCTCGTACGTGTACTGCGACTGCACGTACTGATTGCCCAGTTTTTCAGCCGGACCGATAGCGCCTTGGTAATCGCCCATTTTCAGGCGCGCCCAGGCCTCGCCCAGCAAAGCCTCGTCGTATCCGGGGAAGTCCTCGGAAACGGATTCGAAGTACTTGACCGCCTGCTTCATGTCGCCTTCCTGGAAAGCAATCAAGCCCAGCTTCACCAGCGAGGCGTTGGCCAGCATGGCTTCGAAGTACCCCCGACCGGGTTTGTTTTTGTAGGCAGCAATCTCACTGAAAATCCGTTTCGCACTTTCGTTCCCTTCAAGGCTCACAAGGGCTACCCCGAGCACAAATTTGGCACGCAGGGCCAGACGTGACTTTTTGGGTACCTGCTCCAAGGCCGCTTTCGCAGCTACGGCGTCACCATTTTCCAGATACCAGAGTCCAGCCAGGAAAAAACCCGCGGCTCGGTCTTCACGCGACAGTTTCGTAGCCGACAGCCCGAGGGCCCTCGTTGCCGCGTCTACGTCCACGTTTACGCCCAAATGAGCCATCGCCAACAGGCGCACTGCAGCGAGCCCCGCGAACTCGTTCGGTTCAGGACTCCGCATCAGCTTCTCGTACTCCTGGGCCGCTTCGTCGTAGCGCTGCAAGGCGTACAGGCACTCGGCGTGGTAGTAGCGAGTAGGCGTCAGATCGAAACCCCATCCGTCGTAGCACGACAACACGTGGCCGAAATGCAACTCCGCGAGGGCAAACCGCTGTGCCGCGTAGGCCTCCACCCCGGATTCCAATGCTCGTCTCAGCATCCGCTCCCGCTCTTTCGGTGTGGCCGTTTCGATGAGTTTGCGGTAAATGACTTCGTAGAACGTAGCGTCCGCTTCGTGCTCAGCCCATTGGAGCTTTTTCCATTCCTCGATGAAGTCGCTGAGTTTGACTTTCTCGGAGTGGGAAAACAGCTGGTAGCCGAACGCTTCCAGCACCCGCTCGTCCAGGTTACCAATGATTGAGCCTTTGGCCTGGTTGATGAGTGGAATCAAATCCGGAGCAACCTGTTCCGCCTTGGCCGCCAGGTCATCGAGCTGGTAGAGCACGCGCACCAGTTTGCTCAGCTCGGCCATGTAATCGGTCACCACGTCCCGGTCCACAGGAGCGCTTTCGCCCCACTGCGTCACCGCGCTCATCAGCGTTGCCTCAGCGGCCTCAATGTCGGGCACGAGATCGTAGCGACCAAGTTCGTTGGCCCGTCGGCGCAACGCTTCAAGCTGGTTGTAGTCGCTGACAATTCGGTCCATCTCGTGATTCATGCGGCGCAACAGCTCCAGCCGACGCTCAAGATCCGCCGACTGCCACTCACCGTCCAGGGCCCGGGCAATCCTTTCGCGCACGTCTCTGATCGCCCACACCAGGTCCAGCCGTTGCCTCGCACGAGCCTCTCGCTCGAGCTGGTCCAGCTGTTTAGCCACATTCAATAAACCGTTGAGTTCCTGATTGTAAACGCCGGTGAGGCTGTCGGCAAAGTGGTACACCAGGTCGAAACCAACTTTCGACCGCTCCCAGCCGTCCACACCGCGAGCCTGCAGCTCATCGTGGATCTGCTGAACCAGGTCCCAAAGAAAGTACTCCTTCCGGGACAGATCGTCGACGAAGGGCCGCGCCAGTCGATTCAGGTAAGCTCGCCTAACTTGTTGAAATTTCGGCGCCGGACCCTCGTGGAGCCAGAGAACGCGTTTCGTGTTCGGGAAAGTCACGCCCGTGAGCGTCAGAAGGCTCAAGACGATGGCTGCCGCCGGGAGGGATCCGTTGCGAAGCAAAGTTGCTGTCCTCATTCGTCCCTTTCCCTTGCGTTCCAGGGGCACGTTTCAACTCCGATCAAGTCACGTCTCTACACCCGCCGCAGAGTACAACCCGAGCTCATCGGAGATGCTGCGTACGTGGGTTTCGAGGTGCGGGGAAGAGACTCAAACTAATAATCGACGACGGGTGGTGAAACATTAGGTAGGTTGTCCTCGGGGGTCAGCCTTGCCGGGGCAATCCAACCTGCGTTCGCGGGACGCTTCACCACCGTTCGCTCACAAACAGCCACTGCTGATTTCGTCGCGTCCCTTTTGCAAAGGTGCACCGAGCCGAGCAACGCCCAAAGGATCGTCAAACGTTTTTTTCCGAGCGTGCAAGCGCCCGGCCCAGCTACCTAAGCCCTTCTGAGAAAGCCCGTTTCGGCGTCTACCGGACACCGTACGCCGAGAAGCCTCCACGTCTACACCCGCAGGGAGGTAAACGCAGCTCCTGGTGTGTAAACTGGGGTTTCAGGAAAGTAGGACGACACCAGCATCTGCTTTTTTCTGAAGCCCCTGGAACACGAGCAGGACCCGACGAGCTACCGTTTCATGAAAGTTGACATGTTTCCGCTCTCCTCTGCCAGGTGCGTCCACAGCGCAGGCAGATACGGACGAGCGGGAAAACCTGACGTCTCGCACTCATTCTCGATCTTTCACCAGCCGAGTTCGTGGCGTGAATTCAAGTGCAAATCGCCCTCAACAGGTCTCAAACCCAACCACTTTTCACCCCTTTTGACCCTGCGTAGCAGGCAACGCGCTGTTGCGAGCGAACACACCCGACGCTGCCAAGGCCTGAGCCGCAGTCCGGGAATTTGGCGTTGCCGGCAAACTGCCCGGGGGTCCAATTTTCAAGCCACGTGAACTACGGCAGTTGAATCTGGGCATGTCTGCAAACAATTCTCGGCGTCCTGGAAATGCGGGGGCGTGCACAACCCGAAAGCCAACAGCAAAGACAGACTGCGCCTCTCCACTCGGTCTCTTGGCCTTCAGCGCGCACTTTCGACCGACACAAAGCTCGTCTTCGTGCTCCAGAGGGCTCAGCCGAAATCGGAAAATTCTCGTAACCGTTTTTGTTTGCGAGTCCGGTCTTCTGTTCGTACCTTTGCCCGATTGGAGATGGACACAGGAAATCAAGAAACCGTTGGGAGAGTCGAGATGGCTGCAGGAATGCTAACCGGTTGGAGTTACTTCGGCGTACGCAACCCCCGTCACGTGGCTGTGGACCTGGACGACATGCTCAGACACAACGCAAACGCCGTACTCCTCACCGTGTCCGAAGAAGACAACGCTTTTTACCGCGACACGATGCAGCAACTGGCAGCGTTGGCCCACGAGCGCCGCATGACCGTGTACATGAATCCGTGGGCTTACGGCGGTGTGTTCGGAGGCGAGGCTTTCTCGGGTTTTCTACCGCGTCATCCGGAAGCCATGCAGATCGATTCGAAAGGAGATCCAGTACCGGCTGCGTGTCTGAACAACCGGACATTCCGAGAGTACCTGTTCGAATGGATCGACACCGTCGCCACGTGTGGCGCTGACGTAGCCATGTGGGACGAACCCCACTTTTTCATTTTCGGGTGGGACGAACTCTTTGCCGCCAAACGAGATCGCTGGACATGCCGTTGTGAAACCTGCCAAGCGGCCTTTGAGGCTCGATTCGGCCACAAAATGCCTCAGGAAATGACCCCGGAAGTGCGTCAATTCCGTCACGAGTCCATCGTGAATTTTCTCGACGAAATGACAACCCGCGCCAAAGCCCGTGGGCTTAAGAACTCGATCTGCATTCTTCCCTTTACTTTCAACCTGGACGACGGCGTCGAAGACCTTGAAGACATTTTTCGACTACCGAGCCTGGACATCCTCGCCACCGATCCCTACTGGGACCGTGAGCACGGTGACGATTGGGTGCGCGACCACTACAGCCGTAACGCCAAAATCCTCGTGGAAAACGCGCGCAAGTTCGGCGTTGAGCCGGAAATTTGGATCAAGAACTTCAAAATCGCCAGCGGGCAGGAACACCTCGTTGAGCTGGCAACGGAAATCGGCTTCGAGGCAGGCATCCGAAGGATCCTTGCCTGGAGCTACCTTGGTTCTGCCTACATGAGCAGCCTACGAAGCGACAACCCCCTTCAGGTCTACGAACGTCAGGCCAAAGCCTTCCAGCTGTGCCACCAGAGAGCCGAACGCAGCTGAGAAAGTTACCCCTTTTGTTTCGAGCACAGAAACCTCACCCGTTGAAAAAACCGCCACTCGGACTTCCTACCGAGTGGCGGTTTTCTGTGTCGCACCGCCAGAACACCTGCTTTTCAGGGTCAGGGCTAACCCTGGAGCACTGGCAACGTGAGAAACACAACAAACCGCGGCGAGTCCTTTTGGATTTGCCCGCTGTGGACATGTGCAACTTACACGGGTTTTCCGACAAAACGCAGAAAGGCGGCCAAGACGAGTGTCCCGCCCACAATCCCTACAACCGGCGACAAACCGAAAGCAGCCGGCACGTAGCCCAGCAGGGCAGCCACAGCCGCCACCAAGAGCGCGTAAGGCATCTGCGTGCGAACGTGGTCGATGTGATCCGCTGCGGAAGCCATCGACGACATGATGGTTGTGTCGGAAATCGGAGAACAGTGATCGCCAAACACACTTCCAGACAGTACAGCACCGATCGTGCCCAGCAAAACAGTGTCTGTGGGCCCCGCAGCCAAGCCCTGTGCTGAGGCCAGCTTGTCCGCCATCGGTACGACGATCGGGATCAGAATCGCCATCGTTGCCCACGAGGTGCCCGTGGAGAAACTTACGAAAGCGGCCACGACAAAGGTTAACACCGGCAGAAGTCGGGCAGAAAGAAACTTCCCGGCCCAGTGAATGACGAAGTCGGCTGTGTGCAAATCCTGACACACCTTACCAATTGACCAGGCCAGGACGAGAATGACCATTGCCAGCACCATGGCCCGAGCCCCCGTTAGCCAAGCTTCAAGGGCCTTCCCCAGGCTCAGGATGCGCTGGCCAACTGCAAGTAGAATTGCCGTCAATGCCGCCGTGAACGAGGCCCACATGAGGACATCAAACGAATCCGCAGCGCCGAAAATCTCGCCAAGCCTTGCACCCGCTGCCTGCGCCCCGAGAGCCAGCCGACCGCTGACGTAGAGGCCACCAATCGTGACGACGATCATCGTGCCAACGGGTAAAACAGCGTTCAACCAGCGCAGAGGCACGTCGTCGCCGGAAACGCCATCCAGAGCAGCGGCATCGGAAATGGGCTGAGCACCATCCCGCAACGCTTTGCCGTGGTGTACTGCACGGTGTTCGGCTTTCCACATGGCCCCGAAGTCCCGCAACATCCAGCCAACAAGGGCCACAAACACAATGGCGAGAATGCTGTAGAAAGAGTACGGGATTGAACGCAGAAATGTCACGTAGGCATCGGTGTGAAATCCGATCGCTTCAAAAGCGGAGTCAATGAGGCCAACCTGGAAGCCAACCCAGGTCGAGATCAACGCCACCGAAGCCACTGGCGCCGCCGTACTGTCCACAATGTAGCTCAGTTTCTCCCTCGACACGCGCATCCGGTCTGTGAAAGGGCGCATCGTGTTGCCTACGACCAGCGTGTTGGCGTAGTCATCGAAAAAGATGAACACACCCAGTGCCCACGTGGCCAGCTGCGCCCCACGCCTCCCTTTTGCCCAGCGGCTAACCAGCTCTACAATGCCCTGAGTGCCACCTGCCTTGGAGATCACACCAACCATGCCGCCGAGCGTCATGCTGAACATTACAATGGCGGCGTGGTCCGGGTCCGCCAGCGCCTGAATGAGGTAGTGGTCCAGAGCGTGCAAAAGCCCAGCGAGCGGGTTGAGATCGAACACAAATGTGGCCCCCAGCCACACACCGGCGAAAAGAGCGACAATCACCTGCCTGGCCCACAAAGCCAGGCCGATGGCCAGCAGCGGCGGCAACAAACTCACCCAGCCCGGCAACACAAACGCCTCCTGCCGAACCTCCGCGCCAGACATTTTGCCGACCACGTGGTGTCTGCCCGCTCCAAGCAACACAACGTCTTGAACGCGCGCGACACCGTTGTGTACGACCAAGGAATCCAGCACGGCTGTCTCCCCTCGTCGATCGCAGACCCTGAACCCTGTAAGCCTTACGACCACCCTCCCGGGTACGCGTTGACCCGAGGAGTCCACCACGCTGGCCCTGAGCTCAAACGGCACTTCGCTCAAGACGGGCTTTGGAAAATCAAGCGTCAGCTTTTGCTGACCCAAAAGAGAAGACGGCAGACAAACAACAATCAGCAACGTTGGTAGCAGGTAGAGTAAGCGGCGCGCGTGCATGATCTCACCCAGTCTGTGTGGATCCCATTCGGAACCGCGTTTTTCCTCCCCAAAATAATCACTGGATGAAGCAAAAACAAACGCTAATGCGTGCTGAAGCAGCTTCACCCCAGCGAAGCACGAAGCCAGCCCCGCACGCAGCACAGGCAACGGTTTAGATGAAATCTCACCAGGCGGTCTGTTCCCGAGCCACGGACGCCTTCACGAAAGCTTGAAGTTCGAGGGAAGAACTGCGGGTATCCTGAGGCCACCGGCTCAGCTGTAGTTCGGCTCCACGAGGAAACACTGGCCCCACTTCGGACGTTCACCCCGCTCTTCAGAGAATTTGGCAGCAAGTCGGCGCTCCGTCCAGGTTCCCAAAAGCCCGCGCGTTGCAACCAGGGCCTCCACGCCTTGCTTTTCTCACACAATTTCCCTAACGTCCAATCCCCACCGAGGTGACCCGAATTTTCCGAAAGGCAGTGGACGACAAGTCAGGGGAAGCGTGAATGAACTTGGAGCAGGAACTGAACGTGGCGATTCAGGCCGTTACCACGGCCGCCAAGCTGTGCGAGAACGTGCGCACCACCCTCGTCACTGAAGACACGGCGATCAAGAAGGATCGATCGCCTGTCACAATTGCCGACTACGGAGCGCAAGCGTTGATCATTCACACACTT
The DNA here is from genome assembly GCA_964644845.1 of uncultured Cytophagia bacterium. GTDB lineage: Bacteria > Zhuqueibacterota > Zhuqueibacteria > Oleimicrobiales > Geothermoviventaceae > Geothermovivens. Next base: position 19,006 of record CAZXXS010000088.1, read on the forward strand.
CGTCAGGCGTTCCCATTCGATCCAGTCGTGGCGGAGGAGGACACGAAAGATCTTCGCACAGCACAGGGAGCTGGGTTGCTGGCCAAGGTTGTAGACAAAGTGCAGGAGGTGGCGCCCGGTCTGAACAAGGCAACCATCCTGGAGGCCATCGACGGGGGTAAGCATCCCGGAGGACGGACGGGACGCTTCTGGACGCTTGATCCAATTGATGGAACAAAGGGGTTCCTGCGCGGGGATCAGTACGCCATCGCGCTGGCCTTGATTGAGGAGGGTGAAGTCGTGCTCGGCGCCCTGGCCTGCCCCCGGTTGCCGGAAAACCTGGCAAACCCTGGCGGCGCAGTGGGCCAGGTTTTCTACGCGGCCCGCGGTCAGGGGGCTTACACGCGTCCTCTCGGGAGCAGCACCGGGCACCGCACCCACGTGTCGACAACGGCGTCACCAGCCGCAGCCGTCTTCTGCGAGTCTGTCGAATCCGGGCATTCAAGCCACGGCCACTCGGCCAAAATCGTGGCAAGGCTGAACGTCCAGGCGGCTCCTCTGCGAGTCGACAGTCAGGCAAAGTACGCTGCCGTTGCCCGGGGCGATGCGGACGTGTACCTCAGACTTCCCACCCGCAAAGACTACGAGGAAAAAATCTGGGATCACGCGGCCGGCTGGATTGTGGTGCAGGAATCGGGTGGAAAGGTCACCGACATCTACGGCAAACCGCTGGACTTTTCGCTGGGTCGAACCCTCAAAGTGAACAAAGGCGTCGTCGCCACGAATGGCACGCTCCACGACGACATTCTCGCCGCGGTTGGGGCCGTACTCGGCTGACCCCGTGGTGGAACTAATCCCCCGGGCAAAATCTTCCGTTTCGGTAAACCGTCACCCCGAAAGCGGGGGTGGCAAGTCGACATTTGTCGACGCACCTCCGCCCGACGCGGATCTGCTTTCGAAGTGAAAAATGCACCGCGGCCTCAGCGCTTCAGAATCTGAATGCTGCCGTTCACCGTTTTCAAGCGCACAAACGCTTCACCTTCACCAATCCTGCCACTGGCACGTTTGGGACCGTACTTACCCTCAACCCGGATCGGGAAATCGCTGTCGATGCTGCCATTCACCGTGCCTGCTTCCACCTCAGCAGACACATTCTCAGGCAAGTAAAGGCGAATCCCACCGTTCACTGTTTTCAGCGTAATCTCCGCCTCAGCCGGCAACTCTTGCACTCTCGCTTTCACGGACCCGTTCACCGTTCGCACGCTCAGCGAACCCGCAACTTCCCGCACTTCTACCGCCCCGTTGGTTGTGTGAATGTTGAGGTCCCCTCGAACATCGAACACTGCCACACGGCCGTTCACACTGGATGCTGTGAGATCCGTTTCCCTCGGCAAGCGGATCCGGAATTTCACCGTCACCTCCGGCGGACGCCGACCGAAAATCCAGTTCAGGAAACCGGAACCTTCACGTTTCGGGTAGTCTGGCTCGATCTGAAGGTGATCCCCGTCACGGTCCAAGATGATCTCCACTTTTTTCAGGAAATCCCTGGCTTCCCGGCTGTTCCGAGCCCTGACTGTGATTTCAGCGTTTACCTCAACGTCCTCCTGATTCCAAGTCTCCACGGTAATCGAGCCGTTCACGTTCTCAACCGCAACCTCACCACCACTCCGAAACGGAACCACCTTGTGAAATTCTTTGGTGGCCACTGCCGCCAGTGCCAGGGCCGGTAGAACCAACAGCAGAACAGTTGAAACAGCAAACCTCTGCACACGCGCTTTCATTCGCTCCTCCTCAGCCCAGGTTCTCAACGACTCCCGCTTTTTTCCACCGTGCTCAACCGGGGTTTACGGAAGCTTCCCGGTGATGTTTCGCCAACCTGCGCCCGATTTCGTCGGAAATCTTGAGCACCAGAGGTTACAACAAGTACAGGCCACCACGACAAAAGCCCTAACCGCGCTTTTCGGGTCGGGTGCGCGAAGCTCTCTTCCAAGAATGTCCCTGTCACAAGGTCCGGTGCCTGTCCCTCCACGGAATGCCTTTCTGGCGGGGCACCCCTTCGTTGCTTTCGGTCCGCGAGGCAGCGTACCAATCCTCCAAACGAAAGGTGGGCCACCCGCGTCACGGGGAGGCCCACCTTTCCAACGTTACAGCCCCGTGGCTTGTCCACACGTCGGGGACAACCGCTTTGGAAGAATGGCAGCAACCTTTGCCGGTACGTTGGTCAGAAATCAAAACCCTCAGCCATTCACAAACAGGAACGAAATGCTGATGCCCGAAGTCACCGTTGCGCGTTCCTGATCCAACGTCGTTTCCGTCGCGCACCCGCGCGTACACCGGCGGGCCACGGGAGCTCGGTCCACCTCACTGGAAAAGAACAGCCCTCAGAAGTACATCACGTAGGCACCTCTCCCGCTGCCAAAGCGAGGGTTCACAATGTTTGTGTAGATCGATCCGAACGTGTAGCTAATTCCGAAAGAGACGAAGTAGGAGTAAGTCGTTGCGAGCATTCGTCTCCGAAGCAAGACCTCTTCCCGAGAAGCGTTCTTTTTCGGCAGTGAGAGCTGGTCGTGGATCCTCGAAACCGAACCGAAAATCCGGAATGAGAGCCCACCGAACAAACGAATCCTTAACTCGTTGTTCAGCTCAAGGCGGTTCTTGCTCAGGTCGTGGAAGTACTGCGACCCGATCAGGCTCGTCTCGGTCGACCCCCAGGGCTGCTGCAAGCTCAGGGTAATCGAGAGCTGGTGCGCGAACAGCGTTTCCTTTGTTTTGTCGAAAATTGTCTCCTCGTAGTACCAGGTTTTGCCCGCGCTCAGCGCGTAGTTTACGAGCAGCATCCGGTGTGTAGACTGGGAGTACGGAAAAATGTCGTACTCGATGGCCGGGCTAAGCGAAAAGCCGTGTTTCGTGTTCTGGTACGTCGAGGAGAAGTAATTGCTCCGCACCCCTGCGGACCAGTGCTCACCGAGGCTTTTCACAACAAGCGATGAAAAGCCGTCACCGCCGGATTTGCTGACAATCTCGGAGCTTCCGAACTTGAACTGGTCCTCGTTAAAGCTGCCCCAAACGCGGAATCTCAGTTTCCAGTCCAACGTAACCCGGCTCGCAGAAACCGAGCTGTAGAGGTAAATCGACCTCCGGGACTTCTCACCGTTTGCGTACGTGTTGGTGCTGATGCTGAACACCCAGTAGTTCCACTTGTCCTTTACCTTCTCGGTCGTGGCTTCCTTGGCGTAGCCGATCTTGAGTTTGTCCGCTACGGGGCTGTAGGCGACGTAGCGCACGAGGCCCAGCTTAAGCGTTTTGACCAAAGCCTTGCGTCTTTCGTCTGAGGTGGCCGTTTTCTTGGTCACCACCTTCAGGGTGTCGTTCTTTCCCGTGTAGTCCTTGCGTCCGATGAACACGAGGGTGTACTCGATCCCACCGCTTCCCGTGCGTTGCAGCGTGATGAGCACGTGCACCTGGGCTTCGAACCGGTCGCGAACGTAGTTGACAAACGGGATTTCGGTGCGAATGTAGTCGAGATCGCAAAAGTCGCAATCGATGTAGACTTTGGGAGCCTTCTCCATTTCAGTCTGTTCTTGCGCTACCGCCGTTTGCCAACCAGCCAGCACAAGCGCCGCAATTGCGAACGCCCGCAGAACGTAGTCAGTCGCTTTCACCTTGTCCTCCCTTCCTCTCCTCGTTGCCTCGCCGACGACCCGGTACAAAAATTCCCCCGTTTTGCCAAATCCGCGCTCGCGCGAACCTTTTCAGCCCTCGTCCGCGCGAGGCCACCAACGTTCAGCGCTCCTCAGCAATCTCCAGTTCTCGAAGGGTGAGACGTGCAGAGCAAGAGAAAGGTTACAGCGGTTCCGAAAAATCCTCGTGCTGGGCCGACTCCCAGTTCCCTTCAGCAGGGCCTCTGGCCTGACTACCAGTCCGGAGCAAGGCAACCTGCCCGTCCCCTTGGACGACACCCGTCGAAACGGAGCTTTTCGGCAAGAAGCCCTTCGCTGGCGTGAAACAAAAGCCGCGGGCTGGGTCCCGCGAAGAGGGGACTCCGCACAGCAGGCCCAGAAGCATCTACCAGAAAGGCGGGCGCAAACAGCATGCACCTTTGGCCTTAAGCCTGAACCGTGCCCAAGAGTCCCGCCTTCCCTGCACAGTGAGGCCAGCAGCGGAAAAGCGGAAGTCTCGGGTTCTCTCCAAACTGTTCGAGGTCTGACTCCCTCGGAAACCAGGAGCGAGCCTCGTGGTTCTGTCTTGCCCTGGAAACGACGTAACCGGCAGGGGACCAACTCGTTTTTCTGGTGTCAGCGAGTGTTCACAGGAAACCCCAAGCATTTGGGTGCACAAGTCATCTTGACAAATCCCGGCTCCTTCACTAAATTCCGCCAAAGCTGCAGTGACGTTTCAACACCGGAGGCTCTTCTGATGAACAAGTCCATGCAAATCTTCCAACGCCTGCAGCAACACCGGATCATCGCCTTACTCTCGCCCAAAAGCCCTGAGCAGTGTGTAACCGCTTACGAAGTGTTGACCCCCCTTGGGGTGACCCTGGAGATCGCTTTTCGATCCAAACCCGCCCTGGAAGGCATCTGGGCTGTGTTGCAAAAGTACCCCGACGCCCTTGTCCTCGCCGGCACCGTGATGCTCCCGGAACAGGCGGAGCAGGCCATCGAGGCCGGCGTAGCCGGAATTGTGTCGGCCGATGTCATCCTGGACGTAGTGCGCCTTTGCGCGGAGCACGACGTGATGTGTGTGCCCGGAGGCCTGGGCGACGTCGGCAAACAGCTCGTGGAAAAGGCACGCGCCTACGGCCTCACGCTCGATGAACTCCGCGAGCACGTACCTTACCAGTGGGTTCACAAGCTTTTCCCGGCTGTCGCCGGGGATCTCAACTTCCAAGGTCTTGCTAAAGCGTGGCGGGGTCCCTTTAGAGGACTGAACGTTGTCTACACCGGTGGCGTGAACTCAGGGAACCTGCAGAGACTTGTAGCCGGGGATCCAGCTGGCATCTACTGTGGCTCCGCCCTGACGAAAGCCGTTGACACGCCTGAGGAAATGCGAAAAGAAGCAGCGAAGTGGGTGGAAATCATCCAGAAAGCCGGGTAAAAACAGAGCGCCTTCTCTCTCCCAGGACAGAACGAATCGCCCTGATCCTCCTGTTCAACTGCAGCCCTGGCCAACGAAGAGGGGCCAAGTGTCCACGCTTTCTCCAAGCGGCCGCGGCACGGTCTTTTCTCTCCCGAGCAAGCGGGAAATCGACTTACGACACCATCTTGCGTTCCAGTTGAACGCGTAGCAATCCCGAGCAAACGGGGGAAAACCTTCCAGACACCCACATGCCTCTGTGACGCTCGTTACAACCGTTCTTGTCGGCCTTGCCTGGCGCGCCCAGGTTGGGTAATTTGCAGTTGGTAGAGTTTTTGCTGTCTGATTTCTGTTCCGGTGGGGTACCATGCCAGTGTGTCGCGCACAGGGCTGGACGCGGGGGCGTCTTCATGCCATCAGTGTCAACCACGTGTTTCACAGTGAAACGCTCGACATGCCAAGTGAAAGGAGGTTGCGATGCGAGGTGTACGCCTTCTCGCGGCGGGTTTGGTGATGCTCCTGCCTGTGGGTGCATTCGCTGGTCACACGTACGAAGCCACTTACGGTGGCTCTGGCGACGACGTAGCTCATGCTGTGCTCGAAACGCAGAACGGTAAGTACCTGCTCGTCGGGTACAGCAAGAGCTCCGGCAACGAAACGTGGGACGGATACCTAGTCGAAGTCGCCCCGCACGGCGAGCAGATCTGGCAGAAGTTCGTGGACCTGGGAGGGGACGAGTTCTTCAGCGACGCGCTGCAACTGGACAACGGAGATCTGATTCTCGTCGGTCAGGCCCAGGTGGCAGGAGCCGACAACAGGGACGCTTTGATCGTCCGGTCTGACAGCTCCGGACAGATCACCTGGTCGAAAACACTCGGCGGTTCGAAAAACGACGCGGCCACGGCTGTAGCCGCCTGTCCGGATGGAAATTTCGTTTTCGTCGGGACGACCAGTTCTTTCGGTCACGGTCCCAGCGACGTGTGGGTGGTGAAATTCACAGCCAGCGGCGACACAGTCTGGGCCCGCACATTCGGGGGGAACGACCGCGACGAAGGTCGTGCCGTCTGCGTGGACGGACAGGGGAAAATCACCGTTTCGGCCTGCAGCTACCACCTGGGATCTCCGGACGTCTACATGCTGCAACTGGAACCGAATGCCGCCACCAACTGGATCCTGACTTACGGTACCAGCGGCTGGGATGAAGGCTACGGCCTCACCCTTGTGAACGGACTGGCGGTTTTCGCTGGCTACCGCTACGTCGGTTGGGGACACGGCCACGACATGCTGGCTGTAGCTGTCAAGGCAAGCGGAGACACTGCCTGGACCGGTCACTACGGCACCAACCTCGACGACTACGCCTACGGCGCTGCGACCACCCGCGACGGCCACATTCTTCTGGTCGGAGAAAAACGGTCCAGCAGCTCTGCACCCAAAGATGCTGTGGTAGCCAAAATCGACAGTAACGGCCACCAGGTCTGGCTCAAAACATTTGCCCACGACAACAGCGAGATTTTCTACGACGCAACCGAGACAAACGACGGCTACTACCTTTTCGTTGGCTACACCAACTCCCTCGGCGCTGGTCAGCGGGACGCGTACCTGGTGAAGGCGAGCCCGGAGGGCGAGGTAACCGCCGTGACCACTGAGTCCCCTACCGAACTCCCGACCCAGTTCCCTCTGCTCTCGAACTACCCGAACCCGTTCAACCCGTCGACACATGTCCGGTTCGAGTTGCCACACACGCAGGAAATCGAGCTGGTTGTGAAAGACGTTCGTGGTCACACGGTGAAAGTGCTTGCACGCGGCAAGCTAAGCGCGGGAGTCCACGGTGTGATCTGGCAGGGGGAGGACCAGAGCGGTCGGCCGGTCCCGAGCGGCGTCTACTTCTGCGTGCTCCGCAGCAACGACCGAGTGCTGGCGACGCGCAAAATGATGCTACTGAAGTAGACGTTCCGCCACAACCGACGGAAGCAAAAACGGCACTGTTCTCGCGTGTCTGAGAGCAGTGCCGTTTGTTTTTGCGATTTCGGCTGCATCCCCCTGCGCTGTCCCCGGCGCAACGCTACTCCTCCAGCAATTTCAGAGCGTTCTCGAGGCCGTTCTTGAAGGACACCGCACCTTCTTCCACCAGCACCTGCAGGTAGTCCCGAATCTCCTGCTTCACCTCGATAGCACCTCGGTGTTCAAAACGCGCACGCTGCAAAAACAACTCTACTTCCTCCGGGCGATGTCTCATGATGTCCCAGGCCTGCTGGGCGGCTTCCTTTTTATGCGTGTTGACCCACTCGATCGCTTTCTGAAGTTCCTCCACAAAAATCTCGACAATGTCGGGGTGCTCGCGAAGGAACTCGCCCTTCACCACAAGCCCGGCATTCGGCAAGTTCCCAATTCCTGGATGCACCTGTCTCCAAATGTCCCGGTACGCGATTGACTCGTGGGAGTCCTTCGTGTTGTAAAGAGCGTAGCTGGCCTCCGGCTCTCGCAACAGCACCGTGTCCGCTTCGCCTTTGACGAAAAGGTCCTTGATCTCTTCCGGACGACCGAACGGGTTTCCGTACACAAATTCGAAGTCACTTGGGTCGTGTCCCGTCAGCCGCATCAGGTGGAAGGTTACCGCGGCAGGTGGTGCGTTCTTGAAAAGGGGCATGTGGATTCTGTGACCTTTCAAGTCCGCGAAGCTCTCCGCTTTGTAGCCGCGGGTCAGCACGTAGAAATTGTCCCAAACATCCACGGACAGCATCTTGATGTCGACCCCGTTGTCGAACAGACGGGCAGCGGCCATTACGGCCGAGAAACTGAAATCAGCCCGCCCGTTCACAATCCAGGCCATGTGCTTCTCAGTTTCTTCCCACACCTTCAGCTCGTCGATCCGGACCCGATCCGTCAAACGCCGCGACTTCAGTAGCTGCATGATGATGGGGTACAGAATTGGCGTCGCCGACTGGATGACGATCGGCACGCGTCCGTCCGCTACGTGTGCGGCTGCCGCCTTCTCCCGTCGAGGTTTGTAAAACCACACCTTGTAGCGAAACATCGCCAGTTTCTCGGTGTGGTGCTCAAAACCCATTCCCTCCAGCAAATTGATGAGCGGCACCGGCTCGAAAGCCTGCATTAGCGCGAAACCACGGCCCTCTGGCACCCGCTGCGCTACCTGCAAGATCTTTTCAAAAGGATCGGTTTTCTCAAAACGCACGTCGAGTACCGGAAAGTCGTCTTTCCTCGAGAGCCAGTCGTCCGTCTCCGGTTTCGGCGGAGTCTCGCAGTGGAAAGTGACACGCACCTCGTGGGGGCTGACGGTTTCCGTGTAGTGCTCACAGTTCAGGCTTTCAGCCATCCGTTTGAGCGGCACGGGGTCAAATTCGTTGACCACAGCCAGCGCTTCGTCCGGTTTCAACGCTTCGAGACGCTGGCTGAGTTCCGGTAAGAAAAAGTCTTCGCGTCCCCGCACATCGATTTCGTAGATACGCCGGACTTTGTCCAGCCAATCCGGTTTCTCGCCTGGTTCGGCAGTTTCCGAGGCGCTCTCTTTGATGCAGTCCGGAAACGCCGCGAACAGTTCCCTCTCCGTGCCGATTGCGCTGTTGACGGCGTGAAGAATCTCGCAAATCGACAACCCAGACAACCGCGCCACGTCGCCAAAAGTCGCCCACTTGGCAACAGTCTTGAAAATCAGCGGGTTGTTGAGTTTTTTCAGCTTGTCAGAAAGACCAACCAGAACATCTTTAAGCTCAGGATGCTCGTCGAGTGCTTTCTTGACCTTCGTGTCGGCCGTGATCATTTCCAAGTAATCCTCCTTTCGCAAGCAGTAGCCACAAGAAGCGCTCAGGAATGTTGGATGCACAGCCAGAGCTAAGGAGACATTTTCAGTCCGAATTGCGCAGGCACTTCATTCCTCAATTTCAAGACCCGTGCTCGGAAATTTGAAGGGTTCTGGAGGCTCAAAAGCCTTGTCGGATTCGGCAGACTTGCTTAAATTGTTAAGAACGGCAGGCTGAACTCCTTGCATCCACTGCTTACCCAAAGGAGTGTCAATGGCACAGCACGAACCATTCCATTTCGACAGCCTTGAGCAACTTCTCTCCAAAGCCCGTGAACTCGGTCTGGATCTGCCGTTTTCCGAGAACGTTGACCTGTTGCTGCAGCCGCTTACTCTTGCTGGTCGAAAACTGGCCAACCGCCTGGCCATTCACCCGATGGAAGGCTTCGACGCCGACCACAACGGTCGACCAGGGGAACTGGCGTTTCGCCGCTACCAGCGTTACGCCGAAGGCGGTAGCAGCCTCATCTGGTTTGAAGCGACGGCGGTCGTACCCGAAGCACGTTCCAACCCCCACCAGTTTTACCTTCACCCCGGGAGCCTGGACACGTTCAAGCGTCTGGTAGAGTCAACCCGCCGTCAGGCTTACCGCGGACAAGAGCTCGTCCTCATCCTGCAGCTCACACACTCCGGCCGCTACTCGAAGCCCGAGGGGAAACCCAGACCCATCATTGCGCACCACAGTCCCGTTCTCGACCCCCCGCTTGGGCTTCCTTCGGACTACCCGCTGATCGGGGACGACGAGCTGGACGCACTCCAGGAGCGTTTTGTGGAAGCCGCCCGCCTCGCTGCCGAGGCCGGCTTTGACGGTGTGGACATCAAAGCTTGCCACCGCTACCTTGTGTCCGAATTGCACGCTTCCTTCACGCGGGAAAACAGCCGCTACGGCGGGACATTCGAAAACCGGACCCGTTTCTTGCGGGAAACAGCCGCCCAAATCCGTCGCGAGGTGCCGTCCCTCTTTGTGACCACGCGTCTCAACGTCTACGACGCCATTCCGTACCCATACGGCTTCGGTGTCGCGCGTGACGGAGCGCTTCGGCCTGATCTCACTGAACCGCTCGAACTGGTGCAGAGACTGATCGACCTCGGCATCCCGATTTTGAATGTGTCGATGGGTAACCCCTACTTCAACCCCCACGTCGGTCGTCCCTACGACAAACCCATCGTGGGCCTGAACCCTCCGCAGGAGCATCCACTGGAAGGTGTAGCGCGGCTCATTCACCTGGTGGGTGAGGTTCAGAAGGCTTTTCCCAACTTACCCGTTGTGGGAACCGGGTACAGCTGGCTGCGTCACTACTTCCCTTTCGTGGCCGCCGGGGTTGTCGAACGCGGTTTAGCCACGCTCATCGGTCAGGGCCGCGGCGCTTTTGCCTACCCGGATTCCGTCAGAGACCTGATTGAGAAGGGAAAACTACAACCCCGAAAAACCTGCGTCGCGTGTTCGGCCTGCACGCAGATCATGCGCGACGGAGGGCAAACCGGCTGCGTCATTCGTGACAACGCCGTGTACGGACCGGAGTACCGCCGTCACCGCCGTGTGGCTCCGGACGTGCTTCGCAACGAGGCCGATCGCTGCTGGGACTGCGCCTTCGCCATGTGCCAGGCCGCGTGTCCCGTCCACCTGGACATTCCGGGGTTCATCAAAGCCTACGGTCGTGGTGACCTGGAGCGCGCTTACGCAATCTTGATGGACCGCAACCCCTTGTCTGAGGTGTGCGCGCTCGTCTGCCCCGTCGAAGTCCTGTGCGAAGGTGCCTGCGTCGAGAATTTGTTGAATCTGCAGCCCGTGGGCATCGCCAGAATTCAACGCGCCATTGCCAGAGAAGCCCGTGAGCGGAAGCTGCCACCCTTTTCACTTCCGCCCACGCCGACAGGCCAGCACGTGGCCGTGATCGGCGCTGGTCCCGCTGGTCTCGCCTGCGCAGCCCAACTGCTGAAACAAGGTCACCACGTCACTCTGTACGACCGAGACAGCGCACCCGGCGGACTACCGCGGATTGTGATTCCCAATGAGCGCGTGTTGCCAGACGTCGTTGAAGCGGAAATCCAGCACCTTTTCAGCGAAGCCGAGCGCGCCAGGCGCCTTCATTTCGCCAAACAAGAGCTGGACGCCACACATCCGCTTCACTGGTTTCTGAAACGTCACCAGGCGATTTTCCTCGGGCTCGGGCTCCAGACCACTCAGCAACTACCAACGGCAACCCAGAGACCCGAAGGCGTGGAAGATGCGCTCTCTTTCCTCCGGCGTCTCAAAGGCGCCAGGGGTGCTCTGGAAGGTGCTACCGTGGCTGTGCTTGGTGGAGGAGCAACCGCGATGGATGCCGCAACCGTGGCCCTGGAACAGGGGGCCCGGGACGTTTACCTGATTTACCGACGCTCGCTGGTAGAAATGCCAGCCTGGCCGGAGGAACAAAGACGCGCCCTGGAGCGCGGTGTTCACTTCCTCATTCTCAGTCAACCCTTAGACTACACCAGCGAAGACGGCCGCCTCACAGGCGTGATTGTCGCTCGTACGCTTCTTGGACCCGCCGACGACAGCGGCCGGCGGCGGCCACAGGTGGTGCCCAACAGCAGTTTCACATTGCCGGTGGACGTGGCCGTTGAGGCGCTCGGCCAGGAACTGGACGAGAGAACACGATCGTTGCTACTCAGCGAGCTCGAATTCGAGGCAGACGGGACCGTGAAGGTCGACGAAGATTTTCGCACATCCCTCCGGGGCGTGTTTGCCGGGGGAGACCTCGTCAACGGAGGGTCTACCGTGGTACAGGCCGTGGCGGAAGGTCTGCGAGCCGCCGGAGCCATTGACCGTTACCTCAACGACACGGCGGGCTCCCGACCAAACAGCGCGAAACGCACCTGAGCTCAGTGCGTCCAGACGGTCAATTCAGGTTTACCAATTGAATTGAGCAAACAAAGGGGACAAAGGGACAACGTTGCTCTCTCAGATCTAATTGAAGGTCTCGAGCTGCAGCGACAAGCTTACGCCAAAACCAAGCCTAACCCAACGAGCAAATTCCGAACGGCCGTCAAAATCCACCCCGGAACGAACTCAACTTGAGGATTGGCCAATGGAGACATCCCGCGTGCAAATCGGTGAGTTTTCCGTGCCCGTCTACACGATGAACACGCTAATCGTTGGCAGTGGTGCGGCAGCACTCGGCGCTGCGGTCAACCTGCTGCGTCAGGGCGTGACCGATTTGGCCATCGTCACAGAACAGTGGGGAGGCGGAACCAGTAACAACGCCGGTTCTGACAAACAAACGTACTACAAGCTTTCTCTGGCGGGCGATGTTCCTGACTCCCCTTACCAGATGGCACGCGATCTGTTCGCCGGCGGCTGCATGCACGGGGACTTAGCCCTTTGCGAAGCTCAGGGTTCAGCTCAGGCCTTCTTCAACCTGGTGAGTCTGGGAGTACCCTTCCCGCATGACCGTTACGGCGGCTACGTGGGCTACAAAACCGACCACGACCCCCGGCAGCGCGCCACTTCAGCTGGGCCCCGAACCTCGCATTTCATGTTCGAGCGCCTGGCCGCAGAGGTTCAGAAACACAACGTCCCGATCTTCGACGCCCACGACGTGATCGCGCTCCTCACCGAAAAGGACAACGGCGAAACCCGTGTTGTGGGAGCGGTGGCTCTGGATAAGCACAACCTGGATTCGCCCACACGGGGTTTCGTTCTCTTCAACGCTACCAACGTTGTTCTGGGCACGGGCGGTCCTGCAGCCATTTACAAAACGTCCGTCTACCCGGAGAGCCAAACGGGATCCACCGGAATGGCTCTGGAAATTGGCGCGGTCGGCAACAACCTCACCGAATCGCAGTACGGTCTGGCCTCCATCAAGTTCCGCTGGAACGTGTCCGGAACGTACCAGCAGGTCATCCCGCGCTACATTTCCACCGCCCAGGACGGAAGCGATGAACGCGAGTTTCTCAACGACTATTTTCCCAGCATGAGCAAATTGGCCACGGCCATTTTTCTGAAAGGTTACCAGTGGCCTTTTGACCCCCGTAAGGTGCACAACCACGGCTCGTCGCTGATCGACATTCTGGTTTACCAGGAGACGGTGGTCCGAGGTCGCCGCGTTTTCCTGGACTTTCGCCGTAATCCGAGCGGTGCAGGTAAGCTGGAGGACTTCTCCTTCGATCTTCTCGAGAAAGAGGCCTACGAGTACCTGGAGAAGTCCGGCGCGCTTTTCGGCACCCCGATCGAGCGTCTGGCCAAGATGAACCAGCCGGCCATCGACTTGTACAAAGACCACGGCATCGACATCACCCGCGAGCCGCTGGAAATTGCGGTGTGCGCGCAGCACAACAACGGCGGGTTGAAGGTGAACATTTGGTGGGAAACCAGTGTAAAGCACCTTTTCGCCGTCGGCGAAGTCGCAGGAACGCACGGCGTGTACCGCCCTGGAGGGGCTTCTCTGAACGCAGGTCAGGTGGGCGGTGCTCGAGCTGCCCTGTTCATCGCCAAGCGGTACGCGTCTGCGCCACCTCCTGTTGCACAGTTCGCAGACCGAGTGCGCGACCAGGTAGCGGCCAAACTTCGGCGAGCCGAAGAAATGCTGGATCCTTCTGTGGAAAGCGACGCGGCCGTCTGGCGGTTACGGGATGAGCTTCAGGAGCGGATGTCTTCCGCGGGCGCCGTGATTCGAGATCCGGCCAAAATCGGCGACGCTGTTCGGGCCGCGTGGAACCTGTGGCAACGGATGCAGCACGAATTGCGGGTAGCCAGTCCAAAGCACCTGCCGGCCGCGTTTAAGAATCTGGACCTCTGTCTGACCCACTGCGTTTACCTGGAGGCAATTCGCGAGTACCTGGAACGCGGTGGCAAAAGCCGGGGATCGTACCTCGTTCTCGACCCGCACGGCGACAAGCCTACCGACGAGCTAAGCGACGAGTGGCGCTTCACACTCGTCGAGCCCCAGGACTTCGTCAGTCAGAAAATCCTGGAGGTCCGCTACAAGGGCAACACGGACGTGGAAAAAGCGTGGGTCGACATTCGCCCCATTCCGGAAGAAGACACGTGGTTTGAGAACGTGTGGAACGATTACATGCGCGACCGAATCGTGAGGTGAACTCATGAGCGAGAAACGAGTAGCCCTGGTCACTGGTGCCGGACAAGGCATCGGCCGGGGAATCGTGCTGGAATTGGCCCGTCAGGGGTACGACGTGGTCGGCCTGGATGTGGTGTTCGATCCCGAGAATCACACGAAAGGGCTCTTCGAGGTCAAAGACCGGGTTGAGGAGCTCGGGCAACGCTTTTTCCCCGTTAGAGCCGACGTGGCAGCCGTGGACACGCACGAGGCGCTGCTGGATCACATCCTGGCCGAAGTGGACCACGTCGATGTTTTGGTCAACAACGCGGGCGTGGCGCCCAAAGTCCGCCTCGACATCCTGGAAACGACACCGGAGAGCTACGACCGGGTGATGGCCATCAACACACGCGGAGCCTTCTTCCTGACGCAGAAAGTAGCCCGCCACATGGTCGAACGGGCTGAGCAAAACCCGGCGCTTCGGCAGTACATCGTGTTCATCACGTCCGTTTCGGCCTACGTGTCCTCACCATCCCGTGCAGAGTACTGCGCTTCCAAGGCTGCCCTCAGCATGATTGCCCGCACCTACGCGGATCGCCTCGCTGCACACCGGATCAACGTGTACGAGATTCGCCCGGGGATCATTCAGACGGACATGACAGCGGTTGTCAAAGAGAAGTACGACAAGCTGATTGCTGAGGGCTTGGTTCCCCAACGGCGCTGGGGACTTCCCGAGGACGTGGGCAAAGCCGTGGTGGGTCTCGTGTCGGGCCAGTTCGACTACTCCACCGGCGCCATTTTGGAAGTGAGCGGCGGGATGAACATCCCGAGGTTGTAGCGGACACACGGGAGAATCTGTGACCGCGCCATCTTCACAAATCCGGCTAGAACGCAGGCGGGTACAAACCGACAACTGCAAATGCTGAACACACGAGCCACGATCGCAAGCATTCTGCGTACCCACCTCCAGGTCCTTCTCTCCAGGTTGGAGCGCGACCCACACTACGGCTTCGTAGACACCAAATTCAGCACGCTCGACGGGCACGACTTCCCCGACACAGATCCCATTCGCGGACGCCAGTCTGTTTACGGCTGGATTCAAGCCCGCGCCCTGGAAGCCCTGGCGGAACATGGCCGCTGGTTACAAAGCGATGCGCACCTCGGCGCAACGCAGCATCAAAACCCGGTCAAGCGCCTCAAGGATGCCCTGCCCCAGCTCGTGGAACGCACATTGGCCGTTCGCTCCCGCACCGGCGGACACCTCCCCTTCGTCTTTCGTCCAGACGGCACGCCGCTCGCCGTCGAACAGTCCGGAGCACTCCGTCCCGCCCCACCACCGCCAGCCAGCACCTACGGCGATCTGTTTCTGGCCAAAGGGCTGATCGCGGCAGGAGCCTTCCTGAGTAACCCAGAGCTCCGGGAGCAGGGTTTTACCTTGCTTACCGAGGTCTTGACCGACATCGAGACCAACCGTTTCCGGAGCAACCAGCAGCCTTTGCGTCCTCCTCACCGTAGCAACTGGACCTCATGCCGCCAAGAGGAAGGCCCGTGGATGATCGCTCTGGGAGCCCTGGAATTGGCTTACCGCGAAAGCCAGAATCCCGAATGGCTGACGAAAGCGATCTCGTTCATCCGACGTCTGACGGAACGGCACCTGAATCTCGGCCAGTTCCCTGAGTTGGCGTTCCTCGATTTTGTGGAAACGCTGACACCAGACGGGCAGCCCCTAATTCGCTCCGGCCGAATTGTTTGTGTACCCGGACACGTGCTCGAATTCGTCGGGCTCAGCGCCAAAATCCTCCTACGGGTCCGCGCGGTCCCGTCGCTGCCAGAGAAGTTTCAACGCACGGTCCGGCGGGTGACAGCCCTACTCCCGGAACTCTTTCTGCACACTTTCGAACTTGGCTACCAGCCAGAACCAGGCGGAATTGTCGCTTCAGTAGACCTGACCGCCAGGCGACCGCTGGACGCAAATCTTCCCTGGTGGGCAGTTCCCGAAGCGCTACGGGCCGCGGAGCTCGTGCTGCACCTTGACCTGGATCCACAAACGGCATCAAAACTCGCTGAAGCCCGGAATCGCCTCTTGGGCGACCTCCTCGTGTACTGGGTGAATCCCAAAGCCCACTTCTGGCTTTTCCAGACCCGCGACGCCGCCGGCAACCCTCTGGACTCCATCCCTGCCACCCCAGACGCCGATCCTGCCTACCACACCGGTTTGAGCTTGCTCGATTTGCTGGAACCACCAGGCCAGGAGATTTGACCATGTCCGTAGTTCGCTGGGGTTTGATCGGTTGCGGAGACATTGCACAGAAACGCGTTGCGCCAGCCCTGCGCGACCTGCCCAACTGCGAGCTGGTAGCCGTTAGTCGTGCCCGAGCCGATCGGGCCGAGATCTTCGCCCGAAAATTCGGCGCCAAGCGCTGGTACGCCGATTGGCGTGACCTGGTTGCGGACCCGGAAATCGACGCCGTCTACGTCGCCACTCCCGTTTTCCTGCACGCCGAGCAAACGATTGAAGCCGCGCGCGCCGGTAAACACGTACTCTGCGAGAAACCGATGGCCATGAACATCGCCGAATGCGACGCCATGCTGACCGCGGCAGAGCTCAACAATGTCGCACTCGGTGTGGCTTACTACCGGCACTTTTACCCGGTCATCTTGCGGATCCGCGATTTGCTCCAGAGAGGTGTCGTTGGTGTACCCGTTTACGCCGAGGCACGGGCCTTCGAACGCTTTGATCCACCGGCAAACCATCCCCGTCACTGGCTTCTGGAACGTGCGAAGTCCGGGGGCGGTCCGATGATGGATTTCGGCTGCCACCGAATCGAGGTGCTCATGCACCTTCTCGGCCCCGTGAAACGTGCGTCCGGCACGCTGAGCAACGTGACGTTCAAAAATCGTGACGTCGAGGACACGGCCACAGCCATCCTGGAATTCGAAAATGGCGCCCAGGGCGTCGTGGTAGCCAGCCACGCGGCCGAACAACCTCAGGACAGCCTGGTAATTTTCGGAAGCGAAGGGAGTTTGCGGGTGGATCCGTTGAACCAGGGCACGCTCGTTCTGCAACAGGGCAGAAAGACTCGTACGGAACATCACCCGCCACATCCGAACCTACACTTGCCTTTGATCGAGGATTTTGTACGTGCACTGCTGGACGGGCGTCCCCCTGTGGTCGACGGTCAGACAGGACGGGCTGTGTCGGCCGTTCTGGATGCCATCTACGAGAGGTAAGAGGGCAGTCACAGTGGGCAGTGGGCAGTCGGTAGTTGGCAGTTGGCAGTGGGCGGTTCGCAACTGAGAGCGGGGACCGATCAAGCCTTCCCAGGGGTGCCCGGATGTGTTTCGAAAGGCGCCACAACCTCGAGCTCCGGGAATGCTTCCCGCAGGACTTTTTCCAAGCCAGTTTCAAAAAGCAGGATCGGGTTGGGTCCGGCGTCAAGCGTGCAGAAGACCGGGATCCCTTCCGCTCTGAGCTCCCACACGTTCCTCAGAACAGCCAAGGTGCCCTCTGAAAAATACAGCAGCGGTGGCCAGGCGGCCAACATCGTTCCGTGCATGGCCAGGGCGTTGTTCTCCGCAATTCGCCCCAACATCGCGAAGTCCCTGGTCCGAATTGCCTCCTTCATTTCGCGGACGTCGCGTCTGGCTTTTCTTGGCCACACTTCGTACAACGCGGACGTTTCCACTGTGCGTTTCATCCCCGCGCGCGAGCCTACCGCTTTAGCCTGTTGGGAAATTCGGACCAGGCCGAGGCGTAAGCCGGGCCACTTTTCGCGCAGGACCCTACCGTAACTGTCGAGCCCGTCACGGCGACGACCCATCGTCCACTCCACAAACCCCGTGCCAAACGACCGGCAGGCACTGCCGCTCCCCAAGCGTGCCAGGACGGAAAGCTCGCGGCGGCTCAGTCCCCAACCAAACAAAGCATTGAGCGCCTTGGCCAGCGCGGCAAAACCCGACGCCGAGGAGGCCACGCCTGCGCCCGTGGGCACGGTGTTCGCCGTCTCCACCAGGAAAGAAAAGTGCGCGTCGGGACGTACCAGATCCAGGTAGGCACTCACGCGAAGTGCAAACGGTGAGTCGGGGGCAATCTCGCGGTTGTTCAGGACCACCACATCCCGGTGACCTTCGAGTGGAGCCACCACCGTGTGCGATCCCAGGTTTCCCAACGAAACGGAAAGACTGGGGTTTGTCGGCAGGTTCAGCTCCTCGTCGCGTTTGCCCCAGTACTTGCAAAGGGCGATGTTGCTCGGCGCAAAAGCTTCACCGCGCGGCCGCATTTGAGGCACTCTTTTGGCCAGGAGGATGTCGACAACGTCTTGCTTAGTCAACGGCCACTCCCTGAGCTGTGGAACGAAGCCGAAAAACACGATGTCCGAAGGCCACGTCGCCCCGAGGCTCTCCCAGAGCGACTACACAGTCTCCCAGTCCCGAACCTGAAATTTTGGTGCCCAGAATGTCCGGCTCTCTCTCCAGGCGGTGCACAATTTCCCAAAGAACAGGTGTGGACACACCCAGCGCGTCCATCAAGCCCTGGTTAAGGCGCAAAATCTCCCCCACTTCCCCTAAACGCCCACCGGTCAGTGCCTCGAAAGCCATCTTTGCACTGGCGCCCATCGCTTCGAAAATCGGCCGAAAAATCGCATCCTTGCCCGCGATCTTCGCCTCCACACGTCGGATCACTTCCGGCGTCGGGGTCTTGGAGCCGGAGTAGACGGCAACCATCGGGAATTCGAGCACGTTCCGACGCAACACGCCGCCCTGCATGCTGTAGAGCAACGTACCGCCGTAGACGGAAGCAGCCACATCGGCTCCGGAAGCGCGCTTCTGCACGGCACGGACCTTCGCCACGGCGCGTTGGAACACTTGTTCGGGAGCCGGGCTCTCCCCCAAAAGCGCGCTCAGCGCCGCCACCGTACAGACCGTGACCGACGAAGAGGAGCCGAAACCCACCTCGCTGGAAAACTCCGACTCAACTTTCAGTTCGACGCCGCCGCTAAGTCGGTGGGCGAATTCGCCCACCGCCGTTAGCAGGAAGGCAAACGGTGGCTGCGGCTGCAAACTCTGCCACGACTGGGCCAGTTCCCCAAGCTCGGAGTGGACCACGACGCGTCCGTCCGTGCGCTTTCTGGCCCACACGGTCATCCGCCGGTTGATGGCACACACCAGCGCTGGCTGGCCGTGCAGCACGGCGTGCTCGCCGAGCAGCATCAACTTGCCCGGCGCTGAAGCACGAACCCACGACTTTGTTCCTGTTGGTAAGCTCATCCAAACCCAGAGAGCCGCTTTCGGCCAACAACAACGTGGGTACTCACAAAGGCTTGCGAAGAGTGTTCAGGGAGTCGGCCCGAACATCGGTTTCCGCCGTGTCCGGAGGGGATTCACTCAGATTAAGCCGCGTCGGTTTCAGACACTTGCCGCACCCCCCTCCTCTCCGGCCGAATTGCGAACCAACGGTAGCCGAACGCTTCACACACTTCATCAAGGGACGACTCGTCGAGCAGGACGAGCACCATTCCCGCCTTCTGACCACGTACAGCGCCTGCACCCGACACTTTCGCCGCTCCGCCCCGGTCCTCCACCTCCGCCACGAAGCGGCGAACCGTGATTGGAACCACGCCGATCTCTTCCAGCAAACGGTGGTTGACTCTGATCCAGTGGCGCAACCCTTCGGCGTCCCGACGTAACAATGCTTCCTCGACGGCCAGTGTTACCGATTCAAAATCGTGCCACAACGGAGCTTCGCCAATCCAGTTTGCCACACGCGACACCGCCTCACCCGTGCTGCTTTCGGGTGTACCCGTGTCCACGAGTTTGAAATCGAACACATTCTGGCTGTCCAGCCGGCGCCCCCGACCTTCACGAAAGCGAAACAGCCCGCCGTGCACGCTGACGTAGGGGTCCACGCCGCTCGAACGCCCGTGCTGCAACATCTCAGCCTGGTGAGCCAGCTCGAAAAGCGAAGCGTGCTCGTGTGGGACATTCCAAAAAGTGGCCAATCCTTTCAGAACAGCGACCACCGTCGCCGCTGAAGAACCCATGCCACAGCCGCGAGGAATTTCGGCGCGTACCCGCACACGTGCCCCACGGAGCGGGCCCGAAGTTCGCTCTGCCAACAGCGCAGCCGCGTAGAAAAAAAGGTCCTCTGGGGCCCCCAGCACGTCGCGAATTGCCAGTGAACCTTCGAGAAAGCGATCGTAGCGTGCTTCCAGTTCTCGCTTTTTTGCAGGTAGGGCCGACAAGTGCACATGCACGGAACGCGCGTAGTCCAGCAGCTCCAGCGTTAAGTCGCGCCCTCCATCTGGCAGGAGCTCCGCTTCCGCAAAGCGGTTCACGGCCGTCACCAGAGCCGGCCTGCCGTACACTACAGCGTGCTCGCCACTGAGAATAATTTTGCCCGGTGCACGTGTTTTCACAGCACCCTTTCGTAGATCCGTTTGTAGTCGCGGATGGCACGCAGACGGAAATTCCCCGTTTCGTAAGTCGGGAATTCCCAGTTCTCGGGGTCCTCTGGCAAGTAGCGCCGGTAGAAATCCACGTACTCCTCGTACCGCAGTTTCACACGCCGCTCCAGCATCTCACGGTGCGCCGTGCTGTGTAATGCCCCTCTGTATCCCGCGGGCACGATCCCCGTGAAAAACTCGGCCACACACCCAGAGCCGTAGCTGAACAGCGAGACGCGCTTCCCAGCCAGGTCCTCCTCGGCGTTTTCAAGCAGCGAGGTCAGTCCCACGTAGAGGGAAGCCGCGTAAGTGTTCCCAACGATTCGATTGTACACCAGCGAGTCCGCGATGTCACGCTGCCGTTGTTCGGGCGGGCGATCGCGGTGCCCGCTCACCTTCGCCAGCTGGGTGTGCGCCTTTTCCGCCATTTTGGTGAACGGCAGGTGGTAGCAAAAACGGTCAATGTCCGTGAACTGCCTTCCTGACTCTTGGCTGTACTGCTTCCAGGCAGCGGTCAAGGCCCGCAGGTACACGCGCACGGAGTACTTGCCGTCCACCAACGCTTCATCCCGGCTGTTCGGCCGCCAGAAATCCATCACGTCTTCCGTGTAGTAGCCGCTTTCCGGTTCCAGGACCAGTACCCTCGGGTTAGCGGACACAACCAGCGCCACGGCGCCGGCCCCTTGTGTCGGTTCGCCAGGCGTCCCGAGCCCGTAGCGGGCCACGTCGGCGGCGACAATCAGCGCCTTCATTCGTGGCCGACGGGCAATCAACGCAGCCGCCGCTTGTAGACCCGCTGTGGCAGCGTAGCACGCTTGCTTCGTCTCGAAAATCCGGCAGTGCGGCTGCAAGCCAAGCAGCGAGTGGACGTAGATCCCCGCTGCTTTGGATTGATCCACGCTGGATTCTGTGGCAAAAACCACCATTTCGATTCGGTCGCGGTCGACCTCACTCAGAGCCCTCTGCGCAGCGTTCGCAGCCATCGTGACGACATCTTCCCCCGGGGGCGGTACCGCCATTTTTTCCTGACCAAGCCCCACCAGATATTTCTCAGCGTCCAACCCCCGTGCTTCGGCCAACTCGCGCATGTCCAGAAAGTAGTGTGGCACGTAGAAAGCAATCGACTCGATCCCAATGTCCATCGTCCGCGTCGTCATCCTCCCGTGTTTTGTAAGCCAAGTCCGGCAGAATCTAATCTCTCTCTTTTCAACGAACGCCCCCTTTTTCCATCCCGAAGCAAGCCTCCGGCCACAGCTGTCTTTACCGGGGACCGCCAAACCCCACCCGCACCGGCCTCCACCAGACCAGTCCGATAGCTGCGCGCGTCCACAGTTCTTCCGCCCTGCCCGACACCCGTTCAGACGTCGTCCAGTAGCAGCGACCGGTTCCCCCTCAGAAATGCCACATCCGGTGCACCCAACACGAACATCGCCGTTCGGAATTCCCGATGCAAGCGTTCGATCAGGGCGATTACCGCCTCTGCCGACTCCATTGCCGGCGCCAGAAAAGGCGACGCCACACCACAAAGGCTGGCACCCAGCACAATGGCTTTGACCATGTCAATGCCCGATCGAATGCCACCGGAGGCAATGAGGGTGATTTCGCCCGTGTACGGCTGCAACAGACGCAACGCCACGGGTGTTGGGATGCCCCAGTCCTGGAAAAGCAGCCCCAGGTTCTGGCTGTCCGCTTCCGCCTGTCGGTGATGTTCAATCCGGCTCCACGACGTACCCCCGGAACCCGCCACGTCCACAAATCGCACGCCAACCTGAATCGCCAACCGCACGTCTTCTTCGGAAAACCCCGCCCCCACTTCTTTCAGAATCACCGGAACGTCGAGCCCCCGGACCACGTCGCCAATCTTGTCGATCAAACCCGCGAAATTGGTGTCGCCTTCCGGCTGGATGGCCTCCTGCAAGGGGTTGAGGTGCAGGTACAGCCCGTCGGCGCCAACCACGTCCACCGCTCGCCGACAGTCGGCCACGGTGAAACCGTAGTTCAGTTGCACTGCACCGAGATTGGAGAAAAGCAGGGCTGTCGGGGCCACGGAACGTAACGCGAAGCTGTCTTCCGCCTCCGGATTCACAAACATCACACGCTGTGACCCCACGGCCATGGCCACACCCGTGGCCTCAGCCGCAGTCGCCAGGTTTCGGTTGATCCTGCGAAGCAGTTCGTGGTGTCCCCCCGTCATCGACGAAATCAACAGCGGAAAGGAAAGCCGTTTGCCCAGGAACTCGACCGAGGTGTCAATTTCGTCCAACGACAATTCCGGCAGAGCCCGGTGCTTCAGCCGGACTTCGTCGAAGTAACGGCGGCGGCGATCCACATGCACGTCTTCCTGAACAATCCGGACGTGCTCCAGCTTGCGGTCGTTTGTCTGGCTGCTCATCGCCGCTCCAGCTTTTCGTGAACTCGCATCAGTTCCCCACGATTGGCCTGGGCCGCCAGCAAAGACAATTCGCCACACAACACCGTGGCCGCCGCCAGCACAGCCAAACGGCGCGCGTTCTCACCCGTCTCACGCGTCTCCAGGCAGCCCAGTCGTGCCAGATTCTCGCGCACACCCGGTTCGTTTTTGCCGCTTCCCACTGTCCCGACAATCAGATTTGGCAAGGTAACGGAAAAGTACAGGTCGTCTGCCCGCACCTCGGCGTGCACCACCCCCTGCGAGCCTTCCACGAGGTTGGCCGCATCCTGCCCAGTAGCGAGGTAGAACGCCAGGAGCATGTTGGCGAAGTGTGCATTGGCCGTTCGCACACTGCCCGCCAGAATGCCACCGAGCAAATTCTTTTTCACGTTCAAATCGACCAGCTGCTGCGGGGTTGCCCGCAGCCTGTTCCGACACACCTGGCCCGGCACAACCAAATCGGCCACCACGTAGCGACCGCGACCCAAAATGCCGTTCACCGCTGACGCCTTCTTGTCCACGCAGTAATTGCCCGAAACAGACACGTAACGCACACCCGGAAACGTCTCCAGAATCCAGTTGAGCACCTGGTCGGCGGCTTTCGTAACCATGTTGTGTCCAGCGGCGTCACCTGTGGCCAGCTCCAACCGGAGGTAGAGTAGATTCCCCACAACTTGCGTGTGGAAGTCAAGCAGACGGGCGTGGTGGGACGTTGCCTGTACCTGCGCAGCCAGCTCGACGCGGCGTTCTCGTAAACGGCGTTCCAGCTCCAACGTGAGCTCGGCCCGGTCTGTTTCTACCAGCACCGAGCGGGTCATCCGTTCATCCACAACAACCGCGCGAATTCCGCCCGAGAGCACCGAAACCCGAGCCCCGCGGTTAACCGAAGGCCACAGCGGGGCTTCGAACGTTGCCAAGGGGACCTCGAATTCGCCCTCCACAACAGGACCGGCCAGTTTCACCGGTCCGACCCAGCGCAAAGGAACAGGAACAAAGGAAGAAGACGCTTTTCGAATCACGGACGTGTCCTGAATTTGATCGACTACGCAGGCCGCTCACCGGTTCAGCGTCCGTTCCGGACGCTGGATCCGGGGTCGCAAAGGGCCGCAACTTGGACTGCTCTTTTCCGGCTACGGTTCACCTGGAAACAGAATCGACATCCTGTGCAGGGACGCTTCCCCGCAACGCGCTTCGGCGTCGGGCGAAGTACGCGTACACGGGAAGACCTGTGCCAATGAGAACTGCTGCCGAGAGCGCTCCCCCGGCGGGGTAGGCCACAAATGTCCCGTACGCCAGGTAGAGCTGGATGCCAATGGCCAGTAGCGTCATGAGCCACCACAAAGGGGCCCGGTAGGTGGGACGGTAGTCCTCCCGGCGGCGCAGCCAGAATACAGCACCGTAAACCAGTGCGTTCTGGAGAAGATACGAAAGTGTAAAGTAACCAAGCAAGTTCTCAATGTTCCCCAGGAACAGGAGGACAACAGCTACCCCGGACTGGGCCAGGATCGACACGTACGGGGTTTCGAATTTCGGATGGACTCGGGCAAAAGCCTGCGGCCACAGCCCGTCCCGCGCGATGGCGTACTCGATCCGTGGTTGCACCATGATGCAGGCGCTGGTGGCCCCCACCATCGAAATGAATGCCGCAACCGCCAGAAAGGCGCTGGCAAACGCAGCGAAAACGGGCAGGTAGAGGAACGGATTGGCGAAACTGCCTTCTGCCGCGACCAGATCTGCGTAGGGCACGATTGCCGCTGTCGCCACCGCGATCAGCGTGTAAGCCAGGGTGACACCCAGAGCGCTCCCGATAAGAGCACGCGGTAAGTTTCGCTGCGGCTGCTCGATTTCACCGGCCATGTACAAGATGTTTGGGAAACCCGCGTAGGACCACGTGGTCGCAGCAACACCGGCAACAAGCAGGTGCAGTAGACCCTTTTCCCGGAGAACCTGCGACCCCACAAGGAAATCGGAGCGGTCCAGGTAGAAAAAGCCGAGGAACATCAACAGGACCAGCGGGGAGATTTTGGCGACCGTCAGGCCAACCTGTACGTTGCCCCCGGTCTTCACGTCTCGAACGTGAATCGCTGTTAAGACGGCAATGAGTGCAATTGCCAGAGCTTTCCCCTGCCAGCCCGCATCCAAGGCTGGCCAAAAAACAGAGAGAGCCGAACTGGCGCTGAGGGCAATGATCGTGATCGACGGGGTGTCGCTGGTCCAGAAGACCGTCCACACGTACAGAAAGGCAAGGGGCTTGCTGCCCGCTTTGCGGAGGTACAGGTAGCCAAAGCCCTCCTCCGGGTAAGCAGTCCCCAGCTCGGCGAGCACGAGGATCTGAGGGATCCAGATCAGGCCACCGATCAGCCAGGCCAGCACCGCCAGTCCAGGGCTCCCCGTCACCCGGGCGACAATGGGCAAGGTGATGAACACACCCGAGCCGATGACCGTTCCGACGATGATGGCCACAGCGTGCCAGAGACCGAGTTTCCGTTTCAGTTCCGACATGATCCCGTTGGCCTCACCCCTACCGCACCAGTATCAATCGCTTCGTGACACGGCGCGATCCCTGCGTGGCCTCCAGCAGGTACAGCCCGCTGGCCACACCCCGAGCACGCCAGTGGAGAACCGTTTCCGCCACGTTCGGCCGTTGATTTAGCAGGGTTGCCACAAGACGTCCTCGCGCGTTCCAAATGCGCACGCGCAGTTGCTTTCCGGGTGTAGCGCGCACCTGAATCGTAGAGGCACTGTTGAAAGGATTTGGGTACACCCGAAGTGCAAGCACGGATGCCTCGTTCTGCGCGTTGTCGCGTTCGTCCACCACCCTCGTCTTGAGCAACCTGAAGTAGGTCAGAACCCGGCGTACCACTTCACGGCGCGCGGAATCGCTCGCTACCGTTTCCAGTGGAAACCCAAGGACCACCAGCCGGCACTCCGGCGATCCTTCCGACAGGGCCCCTGCAAACTGCACACCGGCACCGCGGCCATTGCCGTACAGGAAAGCGAGTTCTGCTCCTGAAGCGGGCGCCAAAACGTCGGGGTAATCTTCCTCGTACGGGATCTCGCCGTACGTAAATTCCAGCCCCTCGAAAGGAGATCCGAGAACCCCTCGAACCCGAGTGTTGTTGGCATCGTCGGCTACGTAGACGCAGTGCAGAACCTCGCGCAGGAACCGTCGATCGACACTGGAACCCTTTTTCCCCAAATCCCACCCGATTTCGGAGCCCGAGACGAACAACCGCCCTCCGCTTTGCAGGTACTCGCGAACGTGCTCCTGCTCAGCAACGCCGAAGGTTTCATCGCGCGTTGACTCGTCTCCAAGGAACCAAAAAACCGCGTCGTAGTTGCGCAGGTCCACAGAACCATCTACCACACATTCGTTTGCGCACGTTTCCACCCCGAAACCGAGCTCGTGCAGAGCATCCGTGTACGCCGTGGCAAACCAGTGGTAAGGGCGCCCCCAGCTTCCAGATCCGCCCCAACGATCGAACCCGTCCACCACCAACACGTGCCCGCGCGGTCCCTCACCAGCAGCGTAGCAGTCCGTACGGGTGCTTTCGTTCGGCGGCTCAGCGGTGTCTGCCAGAGTCAAGGCGCAACGGACGTAGTCCTCTGCCGAAGACACAGCCACAGCGTTTTGCCACGTCGAAGTCGCAGCGACGGGCTCACGCGGCAGAAGCCACGGTGTGTCCAGCCGGTACACACGCAGCTCCGCAAAATCGCTGCCAGGCTCTCCGACCCAACGCAGGCGAGTGGAATCACCGGCCACAGCCATCCGCAAAAGGCTGGGTTGGGCTGGCGGCACGAGGTCGCGTTTCTGCCAGCTTCCCGAAACCACCTCGACAACCATCCCGAGGGCCAGTTTAGCCACGGCCTCCACCTGCTCCCAATTTAGAGTTTGCGGCCTGTCCCGTGAGGAGTGGTAGTTCGGATTTGCCACGTAGAAAGGCCAGTCGTCGCGCCACGGGCGGTCGTTTTCCATCAGCAGGACGGCCGGAAAGCCCCAACGGACAAATGATTCGTGGTCGCTGAACGTGTGGTAAGGGAAGGGGGGCTCGTTGCAACGCAGATTCAACCCCTGATTTCGAATCAAAGCCCGTCCCAGGTGAGCAAGCCTCTGCGAGGGTGCGTCAGCGATGAACTCCACGTAGTTAGTCTCTGGATTGTACCCAACCATGTCGACGTTCACGAGGCCCAGGACGTGTCGTCCTTCCGAAGCCAATCTTGCCGCAAGCGTAGCGCTGCCCAGATGGTGACGCAGGCTGTCCGGGATGGCAGACGGCACAGTGGGTGTGTACTCTTCGGCCGCAAACGCGGCAAAAAGCACCGTGGCTTCTGGGCGCCACCCCGCCTCAGACAACACGCGAGCCGTCTCCAGCAGAATGGCCACACCGGTGGCGTTGTCATCCGCACCTGGTGCTGTAACGGTCTGCCAGCGATTTGACCAGTCAGGCTCACGACTTCCGGAGCAGTCGTAGTGCGCACCCAAGACCAGCACATCCCGGGGCCGGGACTCTCCCCTCAAGCAAGCGAGCACGTTGAGCTGTGGTACAGTGTTGTAGGGTGCCTTCGCAGCTCGAACAAAGAACGTGTCTGTCCACACGGAGTCCAGAGGAAGGCGCTGGAAGCGCTGCAAGATCCACCGCCGCGCACCGCGGTTTCCCCCTGTGAAGGTAACTCGGGAAGGAAAACCTTCCGGAGCAGCGAGCCACGTAACCGAATTGCGCAAGCTGTCGACGGAAATGCGCGTCATCAGGTCGGCCACGCTTGGCTGAGCACGGACTGAGACAAACCACAGAACGAGCGACAGCCACACCAGAGCTCGGAACTTCCGGTTCGAGTCTTTCATGAAGTTTCTGGCCTCCCTGAGAGCGCAACCAACGTCCGCCAGTACGGCGTAGCCTTTGCACCGGCTGGATCCTGGGGCTACTTGATCACGGCAAATTTGCCGATCTTCTCCCCAATTCCCGGTGCGTCGACGTGGTAGATGTACACCCCGTACGAAATCTCCATCCCATCCTTCGACAACATGTCCCAACTCTCGCTACCATCGTCAATCGGCGAATCGTGCACCAGCTCGTCCACAAGATAACCGCGTACCGTGAATATCTTAATCACACACCTCGCC
>CAZXXS010000089.1:0-22560 GCA_964644845.1 uncultured Cytophagia bacterium
TACCCGGACTGGATGCAAACCCTGGCCTGGCTGGACAAAGACCTCTACGCCGCTCTGGCTTCCTGGGCGGAGTTGCGCCACGACACGATCCTGTACGCGAAGCAGAGCGGGACGGAAACGGGCACGACCCCGGCCGTGCTCGGCAAGCAGGGCTACGTGGAACCCAACGTGCATCTCTACGCACGGCTCGCCAGCCTCGCCCGATTCCTTCGCGAGGGGCTGGCGTCGCGTAACCTGCTCTTTGACGATTTCTGCGCCAGCGTGGACACACTGCACAGCCTGCTTCTCCGACTGAAGACGATTTCGGAGAAAGAACTGCGAAACGAGAGCCTGACCCGTTCCGAGTACCTGACCATTCTGGGGATCGGTAGCACTCTCCAGCAGATCGCCGAGGCACTGCCTTGGCCCGGGACGGCGCTCCCAGAGAGCGACGAGGAAATGCCCGTCATTGCCGACGTGCACACGGATCAGAACAGCGGAACGGTGCTCGAGGTCGGCGTGGGCTACCCGTACTTCGTGTACGCCATTTGCCCCATCGAGGGTCAGCTTGTGTTGACGCGGGGTGCGGGCTTCTCGTACTACGAGTTTGCCTGGCCCTCTACGGATCGCCTGACCGACGAACGCTGGCGCCAGATGCTGAAGCACGGTGAAGCGCCCGGGCAACCTGCGTGGGCGAAAAGCTTCGTGGCGGACACCAGCTGGACTCCGGGAAAGTCCGAAACCTACACGCCGATGTGCAGCTGGACTCAAATGCCGGACGTTCGCCCGATGCGCGACACCCTCTCCGTGGGCGACACGCTGTGGGTGAACATCACGGCCTATCACGAAAAGGGTGAGATTCGTGTGTGGCTGGAAGACGGTCGGGGCAACCGGGTACCGGCGGAGGCCATTTTGCCGGACCCCCGACAGACCACGGTAGTGGCCCGGATTCCCACTGTGTTGGCGTCGCCGGGGGACAACTGGGTCGTTGTTGAGGTGCCGGCGCTCGAAAGCTTTGCGCCGGACAGCGTGGTACTGTACCGAAAACACGTTTTCTTGATGGTTGCCCGTGCTGTAAGTCAGCGCGACGGAACCCAGCCTCACCGCTTTACCCTGGCTCCGCCGCATCCTAACCCGTTCAACGCGTCGGTAACCATCACGTACACGCTTCCCGAAGAATCGCGGGTGCAACTGGAGGTTTGGGATGTACGCGGCCGCCGCGTCTGCACTTTGGACAGGGGACGCAAAGTGGCAGGCTGGCATCGGATCGTCTGGGGCGGGACCGATTCGCGTGGTCACTCTGTGCCCAGCGGTGTGTACCTTGTGCGGCTCCAGACAGCGGAGCGGGTAGCAAGCCGGAAAATTGTGCTGGTGAGGTGAGAGGGCCGACGGCGATTCCCAGCGCTTTCCGGGCTGTGGGACGTGGGCCAGCTGCGCGAGATTGCGTAGCTGGCACTGCGCTGTTCGGAAACCCACGCGAGAATGGTTGGGAACGGGAGGAGACAGACCTGAGAGGCTCGACGCCGGCACCCATTCGGGAGTCGCTGGGACTGAGTCACAGGGGCGACGTGGCTGTGGCCTCAGCTCGAGAAATCCCGGAAGAAACCGGTCTTAGCAGTTTCTCGCTGAAGCAGCTGCGGGCTTGCCGCTTTCGAAAAGAAGGCACGGCACCGTTCAGATGCCTGCCGAAGCTTGGGCCCTGCGATTGCGTCCGGGTAACACGGACGGCAGAAGCGCAGGGCCGCGAAGCAGGACACGCCAAGACTGGCCGGCTCTACGGGCAGACCTCAGGGTTCCGAAGAGTCACGGTTTGGAGACTGAGGGCGGAGCCCCGAGGTACTTTTCGACAGCAGCTTTGGCTGGCGGCGCATTTTGCCGTCCGAGGGGAATCGTTTTGGGAGCCGAAAGAGGGCAGGCGGGAAAATCTTGCGAACCGGAAGGGCAGGCTGTTGGTTGACCTGGTGTCGAAGGGTGGAAGTCAAACCTCGTGTCGCGCGGGGACCGCGTTTGTGCCTTGATGTGGGAGGTACGTCCCTTCTCCGCGACGCGATTTCTGCCCGGTGAGAAGTTACGGAAAAAGAGTCAACGCGACTGATGGGGAAAAGATACGGTTTCTGAGGAAAGCGGCGGATCACGGAGGCGGCGGATGCGGTGTCCTGGAAGATGCGTTGCGAGCGTGCTGCTGACTGTGGCATTTTGGACGCAGTCCGGTAGAGCGGCTGGGGGTGGACAGCCCGCCGGTCGGCTTGGGCTGGATGTTCACGGTGGAGCCTTTGCGGTGCAGCGGTTGGCGAGCACGAGCACCGCGAGTTCCCTGAACCTCACTTTTCGCACGGAGTCTGCTCACCAGGAGACAGCCCTTGCATTTGAGATTCTGAGCGTCGACGGTCGGGTGCTCTACACGCAGGCGGCCGCAAATCGGGACGACAGGGGCTGGGAAGTCAAGATCGATTCGCCGGGCTTTTACGGCCCATTCCTAGTGCGATTCCGTAGCGGTACGGTTCCCTCTGCG
Source organism: uncultured Cytophagia bacterium (assembly GCA_964644845.1). Taxonomy (GTDB): domain Bacteria; phylum Zhuqueibacterota; class Zhuqueibacteria; order Oleimicrobiales; family Geothermoviventaceae; genus Geothermovivens. Next base: position 2,492 of record CAZXXS010000089.1, read on the forward strand.
TCTCGCTCGGCAACTCTTGGTCATCTGTTCGAGGACGTCACCGCTCGGGCTCTACCGCTGGATTCTCTCTGGTCCAGCTGTGCGGCATTGGCAGATGTGGACGGCGACGGTGATCTTGACATTCTTGTGGGACAGCAGCGTGGGACGGACGCTTTGCCGCTTCGTCTTTACATCAACGACGGGCAGGGTGTGTTTTACGACGAGACTGAGATGCGCTTTGGTGAGGTGCGTCTTTCCGTCGGGCAAATCCTGTTTGCTGATCTCGATCGCGACAGCGACGCCGACGCCGTGATCCTGTCTCACGTCCCTGAGCCGCTTCGTTCAAACGTGCACGTCTTCGTGAATGACGGGGCAGGCAAGTTCCAGGACGAGACGCAAACACGCGCGCCCGGAGAACCGCTGTGCGCGCGTTCCCTGGCGATCGGTGATGTGAACGGAGACGGTTTCCCTGATCTGGTCGGTTTGCCCCTTTTTGTGGAACTGGATTCTCTCACGGTCCTGGTGCATTTGAACGACGGCCTGGGGCGTTTCCCGGACTCTCTGGTGTTGAAAACACGAGTGGCACCCCGTTACGGATCCACTGTCAGCCTTGTCGACGTGGATGCGGACAGCGACCTTGATTTGCTGGTTGCTTGCATTCCCCTGACTGTGGTCACGATTGGTGAGGACACGACAGTAACGAAACTGCCCGGGACAAATGCTCTGTTCATCAACGATGGACGAGGACACTTTCGTGACGAAACTGCGGCACGGTGGGCGACAAATTGCGAGGACGACACCCGCCAGATCCTGCACGGGGACGTGGACAGTGACGGGGACGTGGACCTTCTGGCGGTGAACGCCGGATTTGACAGTGCCAAGGCGCGCAACCGCCTTTGGCTGAACGACGGTTCGGGTCGCTTCATGCAAGCAGACGTCGGATTCTTGCCGCAGGAGAGCGTGTTGTGGAACAACGCCGGCGTGCTGGCTGATTTCACGGGAGACGGTTCGCCGGACCTGTTTCTGGCTGCGGTAGAGCCGGACAGTGGCGGTTTGGCCCCGGATTTGCTCTTCGTGAACGACGGAATGGGGCATTTTCGGGATCGGTCGGCCACGGACCTGCCCGACGTTGTGGATTTCAGTGTCGACGCAGTTGCGGGGGATCTGGACGGCGACGGGGATCGCGATCTCTTCGTGGTAAACAGCGGTTCCAACTTCCGGAACATCACTGGCGGGTTGAACCGCGTCTACGCGAACACGAGTGTGCTTTCTTCCGTGCAGGCGGAAACTGTTCCGTGCCTACCTGCCGACTTCGCGCTTCAGGGGGTGTATCCGAATCCGTTTAACGCGAACACACAAGTCTACTTTGCGTTGTCCCGAGCGTCGCAGGTGCGTTTGGCGGTTTACAACCTGCGGGGACAGTGTGTCAGGCAGCTTGTGAAAGGCGTTTTGTCCGCGGGTACTCACCGAGTGCGCTGGGACGGCACCGACCGGGCAGGGCGCTCTTTGCCGAGCGGTGTTTACCTGGTGTGTCTTGACGCGGGGAAGCACGCTGCGGTGCGGAAAGTCGTGTTGGTGAGGTAAGTCAGCCGCGTGGCGGGACGCCGCCCTTTCTTTCGGACGTTTTGGCACGAGGGCTTGCAGAACGCAGCACACCGGTGCTCCGGCGCGGGACGGCCACGCGCTTGTTGCTGATTGGCCTCGGGGGCACACGGACTCTTACCAGGGAAAGGACGACTTGGATGACCGTTTTTGCCGCAGTCGCAAATTACTTGAGGCAGTTGAGCGCGATTCCTGCGAGTACAGCTTGCCGCTGGAGCCGTGCGTTTCTTCTCGGCGCGAGGAAGGTCGCTGGGGTGGGTTTGTTTTTCGCCCCGGCAGTGGCCGCCGCGCAACCGGCTGTTCCGACCGCAGCGCACCCGCGGTTGTTCCTGGACAACACCACGGTACAGAAGCTGAGACTCCGGGCGAGCGGTCAGACGCGGGAGTGGCAATTGTTTCAGCAGTACCTCCGCACGTACCTTACCGAAGACCCGTGGGGTGGTCAGTTCGTCGACGGGATTGCTGCTTTTGCGTTGGGTTACCAGGTGACGGGCGACACCGTTTACGCCGAGCGAGCCCTGAATTGGCTCAGGCGCTGGGTCGAGGAATTGAACGTCCGAGAGCCCTTTGAGGTCAGCGGGGACGACTACGCCCACACTTACGCTGCAGTTGGCCTGGGCTTTGACTGGTTGTACCCGTACAGGGGGTTCGGCGACTCGTTGAGACAGGCTGTAATCGCCACAATGAACCGCGTCTACACGTACGGCCAGACGTCCTGGAACCAGGGTGGCGGTGATTTCGAAGTGGACCCCCACGATTCAGATCAGATCATCGGTGGCGCACTGACGGCTTTCGTTTGGGGGACGGCGACTTCTGGGGACAATCCCTCAGCGGAAGCAATGGTTCAGCACGGACGCAACTTGTGGCACAAGTACATCACAAACTGGATCCGCGCAGCCATTGGTGGCGTGTGGCCCGAAGGCTCACAGTACAGTTACAACACTCTTTACCTGTTGTTTGCTTTTACAGAGGCGGAACGCTCCGCAAGCGGCCGTGATCCCTGGGTGGAGGAAGGGGGGCTGAACACGTTTGTGGCCAATGCGCTTCGAGCTTTGCTGTACCTCACGGTTCCTTCCAACGACCACATTCTCACGTACGGGGACCAGGAAGACGACAACGCGCACTACTGGCTTCGCCGAAACCACGCTGTGGCCCTAATGGCTCACGCGGCCGAACGCCTTGGCTTTCGCGAAGAGGCGGCCTGGGCACGCTACTGGATTCGCGAGCTAAGTCCGGACAATCTGGACATGAACCTGTGGAAGTTGTTCCTCTGGTTCGAGCCAGACAAACCCCGTGAGAATTACTTCCAGGGGGAACTCCCTTGGGCCTACTTCGCCGACGGCACCGACTGGTTGTTCTTCCGCAGCAACTGGACACCTCAGTGCACGTACGGCACCTTCAGCGCCATGTGGACGGATGTGGATCACCAGTTCTGCGACGGAGGGAACTTCACCATTTGGCGCAACGGCGAGTACTTGACCCGTCAGGTGCGCCACTACGACTTTGTTTTTCAGATCGACGGCAAGCAGCAGCGCTACGACGGCGAGGCGAGCAACATTCTGCTGATCCAGAGCGACTACGTAACCGACGATGAAGTGAACGCGATGGGGTCCCCGGAGTACTTCGCCAGCGCCGGGGAACCAGCCATCACACGCTACAGGGTGAGCACTTCACCGCGTTTTGTCTACGCTTTGGCCGACCTGGGTCAGTCTTACAACCGCGTCCACGACGAGTGGGGAGGGAACTCGGACCGAGTTGTGTCCTACACGCGGCAGTTTGTTCATTTGGTTCCGGACATTTTTCTGGTCTACGACCGCTCGCGGACGAAGGACCCGGGCTGGGCCAAGTACGTGTTGCACGCGGTCACGGAGCCGCGGATTCGTGGAAACAAGGTGATTCAATTCAGCGAGAGTGGGCGTCAGGTGCTTGTGAATCGTACGCTGTGGCCGGAGCACACAAACATTTCCGTTGTCAACGAAGCGGAAGTCTGGAATCGCCAACACGGCCTGGTGGACGACTGGATGATCCCCGAGTCGGAGCGGCGCTGGCACGTACTGGTTAGACCTGCAGACGCCGATTCAGTGAATCTCTTGAACGTGATCGAGGTGGCCGACGTCAGCGACACAGCCAGGATGGAGGAGGTTCACTGCATTCGGGCGGCTGCGGGCATCGGCGCACAAGTCGGGAAGTGGGTTGTGTTGTTCGCACTCAGAGAGAAGCCGATGGGTGCCGTACGCTACCACGTGCAGAGCAGCACGGATTCTGTGTTCCATTTGGTTTGCGACCTCGTGCCGGACCAGGCGTACGATGTGTACGCAAACGATGACCTGCGTCTGACGGCTCGCACCGGGCGAGACGGGACCCTGTTTTTCCGCACGGGGCCGGTTGACTCGGTGTCCGTGGAGCAGACGTCTGCAAACACACGCGTCGGGACATCCGCACCTGCCCCTGGCATTTTTGCTTTGGAAGGCATCTACCCGAGTCCTTTCAACGCGTCGACGCAGATCGCTTTCAACCTGGGCAAGGCCGGGGTGGTGCGTCTGACCGTGGTGGATGTTCTTGGGCGCAGAATGTACTCGCGAAGCTTCACGTACGCACAATCTGGGCACCACGTCATTCGCTGGGAGGGAAGGGACGATTCAGGTTGTTCCCTGCCCACCGGTGTTTACCTGATTCGGCTTGAGACTTCAGGGCGAACGGCGGTGCGGAAGGTGGCCCTGGTGCGGTAGGAGGCAGTTTTGTGGGAGACCACCGTTGTGGCTCGCACTCTCTTTCAGCTAACACGTCGGCAGAAGGTGTGACTGTGGAAAGTGTTTGTCTCCGTCCGGGCTCGAAGAGCCGCAACGGACGGGAGCGCGTACGAACACAAGAGCAGGCGCCGCAGGGATCCTGCAGTCATTTCGGTCCCCAAGAACTGCGGAGAGGCTCGAGGTCTGCAGAGGAACCGGCGCGACGTGTGTGGCCAGGGGACTAACAGGATGTCTCTCCACACGATTCTGTTGTTGCCCTTTGCAGCTCCGGTTTGGAACGCGGTTCTACCGGCGGAAAGCGTACCGAACCTTGAGCAGAAACTGGTACGACTCTCTTGACCAGCGGTCCAGCAGGTTGCGCACCACGTTGTGGTTGTAAACCACAAACAGGGCACCTTCGGGAGAGAAGGTCCAGCGCAAACGGGTGTTGCTTCCCAGGGAGTTGCTTTCGTTGTCGTACTGGATGAAGCTGCTGAGCTGGACGTCCGGTGAAGGTGTGAACAGCAGGCGCAAGGCGTACAGCCGCTGTGTGAAATGGCCCTCGGGTAGTCTGCCAACGTTCACTTCTCCGGAAAGCTGGATCCTGAGAACGGCTGAGGGCTTGATGTCGGTCCAGAGTTCGAATTGATCGAGTCTGCCCGTGTAAAACTGGCCGAACCACCAGGTGAGTTGTCCGCTGATTTTGCGTTTGGCGGCCAGTCCGCCTTCAAGACGGTAGCGCAACCAGTGGTACGAGCCAGAAGGAATGACGACGTTTTCTGCAATCTCGAACGGCTCAATCAGTCGTTCCCCCTGGGGTACGACATTGAACTCGAACCGATCCCCGCTTTCGAGACGCCAGTTGATGGGTGCCATGAACACGCGGTAGCTCTCCCACTCGTTGTCGAGGTCGGTCACGAGCGAAGAGTAGAACTCGTGGAACATTTGGCGGACGAGCTTCCAGGAAGGTCTGGGACTGTACGTTCCGCCTCCGCGCCAGATCACGGTTCCGGGACGTGGTACCCAGCCCAGAGAGGGCTCAAAAGCGTCGCCGATCCGCTTGACGGAAAAGAACAGGTCCCACAAGTCGTTAGGGTAGTCGATTTTGAGGCCGACCGCGGTCTTGTCGCCTGCCAGATCCGGCCGGTTACTGTAGAGGCCCCAGAGACCGACCAGGAAGTTTTTGTTTCCGTGCAGGCGAGAGGTTTGGTACGTGAAGTCCGTACCGACGACCCAGCTGTCTTTCACACCCGTGGGATCGCCAAACGTGGAGATGAAGCCAACCGACGATTCGCTCCAGATGTTCTGTTTGATTCGCACGACTCCCATCGTGGCGGCCGGTACGAGTCCCTCCACGGCGCGGGTGTGGACTGTAAACGCGCCCAGGTTGGTGCCGCCAACGCGACCGTTGACCTTCAGCCCCGCGGCAAGTGGGACCTGTTGCCCTTCGTAAAGCCCAATTGTTCGCGTGAAAAACGGGATGAGGTCGCGGCCAAGTCCGAGACCAAATTCGAAAATGTCCGCGTCGCGCAGGAAGAACGCTCGCTTTTCCGGGAAAAACAGGGGGAAGCGGGTGAGGTTGGTCTGCCGGGCGTCGACCTCCGTTTCAGCGAAGTCCGTGTTAACCGTGAGCGACGCTTCAAGGTTGGGACCAAAACGCTGTGTCACGTCCAGACTGGCGTCTTTTCGGAAACTCGAGTTTGCGCCGGGTTCGGACTGGCCAAAGCCCCCGACCACCGACGGCTCCACAGTGAGCCCGAGGCCAAAATCAAACATGGGGAGGTTGGTAAGCCTTCCCGCGTGACTCGTTTGCCCGAGCTCGTAGTCGCGACTGGCCCCGGACCAACGGTCTGTTTCCTGGAACCTCTGAATTCTTCGCTCGATGTTGAAACCCCAGTGGCGGGCGCCCTTGCGGAAACTGAGACTTTTCACCGGAATCCGTATTTCTGCCGTCCAGCCGTGCTGGTCAATTTGTGTTTTGGCTTCCCACACCGTGTCCCAGTTGCTGTTTTCGTCTTCTCCGCGACGCATCACCAGAGCGTCGTAGCGGGCACCCAGAGGATTTACCTTGAAGATGTAGCCCATGCGGCCGTCGTTGAAGGTATCCAAAACGAGGGCGACGTAATCCTCCCGGTAAAGAAGCGGGTCACGGGTGCGGGAATACGCCACGATGCCACTCGGGTTTGTGTCGTAACAACGTACCCCGACGTACAGGTTCTGTCGCGTTGTCAGCACCCGAACGACAGTTCGGTTGGAGGGTGGTGCACCTTCTTTGGGCTCGACCATGGTCAGGTTAGCGATCGAATCGGCCTGAAACCACGCTGCTTCGGTGAGCGCGCCGTCCAGGTGAATCTTGCTCTGCAGAAGGTGGGCACGGAGGACGAGTGTCTGTCCATTCGCCGGGTTCAATCCAATTGAGATTGTGGCAAACAACCCACCCAGGAACGCGAGTAGAGATCCTCTCCAGCGTGCTGTCAACGTCGAGCTCCTCCAGTTGTGTCCCGTTGAGACCAGCGGCGGAAGCGGGTTTGCGAAAGGTTTCCGTAATTCTGGCAGCTGCGTCGCGAAATCAGCCGGTTGCATTTCTGCAAGTCCGTTCAGGTGGTTGTCCACCGGGTGACGTCTGTTGGTACCCCCCGGTGTGTGCAACCACAACGAACGGCATCCCAAGGCCAGACCGCGAAGCGCGCAAACCTGATGCATGATTGTAGCCGTGGCAAAAGCCGTGTGCTGCGGCATTGGCTTGTGTGTGTTCGAGCAGGAAAGTAGCCAAGTCGCACGAGAAACACAAGGAGCCTTGTGAAAAAGCGCAGACAAACCACACAGGCTCGGAGGGCACAGAGGCCGCGCAGGGAACTGCGTGCACAGATGCGCCGTCCGAGTGCTACATGCCAGCTTCGCAGGGGCATGTAGCTTATGCCGCACACGAAAGGTTGGTGCAGCTCGAATGGAATCCCACTGTTACGTAAGCGCTCATTTCCCCGACCGGAATGGTCAGCATTACGGTTCTCTCGTTGCTCGACAGCAGATCCCGTTGGTTCTCCCTGCCTGTTCCTCCGTGCGCTCTGAGCCTTGGTGGTTCGGGTCTTTTTCACAAACCTTCAAGAACCGACGGAAAGAAGAGTTCGCCAGCCTTTTGGGGTAAGGGATGTTTGGGCCAAGCGCGCTGTTTTCGCATCTCACCTGAATCGCAGATCGCGACAAACGCCTACACGTCCGAGTGGTTGAATAGCCGTAAGAGCCGAACCCACCTGGAGGATCGCAGCGTGCGCGCGAAGGACGTAGCAGCGAGGGTAATCTGTAGGTTTTTCAAAAGAGCGGGAATCCGGTGGGAAGGATCCCGCCGTTTCCCGTGAGGCGGAATGGTTTCGCTCTCGTTGATGCCTTCGTGCTGGAGTGAGGGTAACGGTGGGGACTTGTTGGCCTTCGAGCGCGAGAATGGCCGCCGTGCCGGCGCTTTCTCGTTTGGCCTGGGTGCTTCTTGAAGGTCCATTCAGGAGGACAGGAGGGCGGGACGGTGATTCGTACGGGACCGGATCAGTCGCAGCCTGAAGAGTCGCAAGCAAGGTCAGGTTTTCAACAGATTTTGGTGCGCGGTGGGTTCCCTCTTCTGGGGTACGATGCCTGTGTTGCCCCGTCGCGGGCGTGACGCAGGAAAAGCGCCGCTTTGCGGTTGTGTGTTTGCCGTGGAATTGGCAAAAGTGAGAAAAAAACAAATTCGCTCCTGACTGGTGCGAACCCTTCGGGTGCGACTACCGTTCACACAGTGTGGCGCAGTGAACCCACTACCGCAGAGGCCTGGGCCCGGTCGATCGATCGGGGGAGCCGGAAAGTCCCGGGGCCAGACTACTGCAGTTGGTGCTTAACGCGCGGAGGGAACCGTGAGGCCGCAAGGGCGGAAGATTGAGTTTGTCTACCTTTCCCTGCTTACTCGCGATCGTTTAAAGCCGGTGAGCCGCTGGGAAGCTCATTTCTCCGCCGCGCACATCCGGTGGCTCAGAAAACTCGGTTTGTGCACGGCGGTGGTGGAACGTCGCACGAAGCTCGGAGGCAGACGCTGGGAGCTTGTGTTCGGCCGCGGTACGCGGTGGGTGGACTTCTACCGCAGGCGTTTCGAGGGAAGGCTGATTGACCGCGAGCCCGGGACGGTCCGCCTGGAAGGACGCCTGTTCGGCTACCCGTCCTGTTGTGTCGAGCACTTCGTCCAGCACGGCTACGCACCGAACGGGCTTTCGGCGACGGAACAGCGGCTGCTCTTCCACTGGGCCTGTCCGGGCTGCCACGTGACGCCACGGCTACTGCCGTTGTACCGGGAACGCTACCTGGAGGCGACGGAGCTCGCCGCAACGCTTCCGTCGTTCAAAGCCCGGCAGCGCCGTTTGCGCTGGTTACCGCTCGCTGCTTCGGTTCTGCTGGCGGCGGTGCCTGCTCTCGGACAGACTCCTGACCCGCACCTTCGACTGCTCCCCGACTCGCTGGATGTGGACCACGATTTCCTGCTGGACCGCTACGAGGAAGCCCTGACACAGCCCGCTCTCGCCGTCAGTGGGCCTGAACTGGCGTGGATGATCCAGAAGACGATCGACGCCCTTCCGACCCAGCCGCAGGCGGATCGCCCCTACAAGACCGAGTTCCTGACGTACGGACTCGAGATCTGCACCGTGTGCGACACCACGGTGAACATGGGCTTCGTGCGCGTTGTGAACCCGGCGCTGGGGGATTCCGTGGACGTGCCGTTCATCGGCCTGCATGCGCTTCAGCACGGGGCTCTGGACTACGACGGCACGCTGCACCGCGGCAGGGTTCACGTGTTGCGCTTGCTGCGGGTGCTGGATCTGCCGTACACGGTGCACACCTTGCCTCTTGGCCGGGAGTCGGACAGGGACGGAGACGGTCTTCTGGATGCTGCCGAGAAACGGCTCGGTCTTTCACGCTCGCTGGTCGACGCCGACAGCAACCGAATCGTGGACGGCCCGCAGCTTGCTGTCGACTGGGCAGCGGAGATCGAGTCGCTGCCGCTCTCGACCGAGCCGGGTGAGAACCGGGTCTACCGCGTGGACCACCGGATGCGGGGCATCGAGACTTGCCCGGTTTGCGGCGCCACGGTGAACATGGGTTACCTGGAAATTGTCAATCCTCAGGAGAACTTCCGGATCGAGGTGCCGTACGTGGCGTTGCACGCCCTGGAGCACGGGAGTTTTCTGTACGAAGGGAGTGTACACGGGCGCGGTCAGATGCTGCCCCGCGCCCTGAATTGCGCGCTCCACGCCGACGGGTCCTTCCACCAGGCCCCTGTGGAGAGTGACAGGGACGAGGACGGCCTCACGGACGCCGAAGAACGCGCCCTGGGGAGCAATCCCGAACAAGCGGACACGGACGGCGACGGCATCCCGGACGGGCGAGCTTTGGCCTGGCGGTTGGCTAAGACTTTGGACAAGTTGCCCCGTGAACCCCGGTCCGATCAACCGTACCTTCGCGATTTCGCTCAAAAGGGGCTGGAAATTTGCGAGGTTTGTGGCTTAAGTGTCAACATGGGCTTCGTGCGGGTCGTGAACCCGGTCCTGAAAGACTCTCTGGACGTGCCGTACGTGGCGTGGCATGCTTTGCGACACGGGGCCTTCACGGCGCAGGGCTCGCTGCACACCTTGCGTGTGGACCCTGTTCGGCTGAGTCGGCTTCTGGGGGTGCGGACTTCCGCCAGCCAGGACCCGGAGTCTACGCCCCGCCGGTACGGACTTCTGGACGCCTACCCGAACCCGTTCGCCAAGGAAACACGCCTGAAGGTGCAGCTTCCGACAGTACGCGGACATGAGCCGGTGGAGATTGAGATTTACGATTTGCTGGCCAGGCGAGTCCGCACTCTGAAGGCCCACGTTGACGACGCCGGTGTTGCCAGCCTCCGCTGGGATGGCCGGGATGCACGTGGTCGGGTGTTGCCGAACGGCGTGTACTTTTGCCGCCTGAAAGAAGAACCTGACATTTCTCCGGTGAGACTGGTGCTTTTGCGGTAGTCTGCAATGCGCCTCTGCCGATGCGAATCTCGTTCGTTGAGGCTTAACGCGGTCGAGGACGTCGTATCGGCGCGTGCTGTTGAACCGCTCTTGACCACCCTGGGGCCGACCGGAAACGTGACCCCGAAAACAGAGGGTACTTTGGCTCGAAGGAAAAGGTGTTTGCCTTGGCAGCGAAAGCTACGCGGAGGTTTTCGATGAAGCAAACAATGGTTTTCCTGCTTTTGTTGTTCACGGCTGGGTTGGGTTGCAGGAGGGAGTTCTCCACTTCGCCTGTGCGTGCGCCGGTTCGCCCCCTGACCGAAGAGGAGAAGGTTGTCGTGGCGACGAGCAACGATTTTGGCCTGCGGTTGTTCAGCGAAGTGGCAGCGGCGAAGCCGAACGAAAACGTTTTTCTCAGCCCCTACAGCGTGGCTGTGGCTTTGGCCATGACGGCGAACGGCGCGGCAGGTGAAACCAAACAGGCCATGCTGGAAACCCTGGGGTTTTCGGATTCGAGTGTGGAGGAAATGGATCAAGCTTTCCGGAGCTTGACGCTTTTGATCCTCGGCCTGGATCCGAAGGTAGAACTGGAAATTGCCAACGCCATTTGGTATCGCCAGGGGCTCCACGTCCGTCGGGAGCTCGTGGATCTGGTGCAAAAGTACTTCGGCGCGCCAGTGCGCGCGCTCGATTTTGGAGACGCTGGTTCCGCCGACGTGGTGAACGAGTGGGTGAAGGAGCAGACACACGACAAAATCCGGAAAATTCTGGACCGGATCGATCCCCAGGATGTGATGTTCCTGGCCAACGCCATTTATTTCAAGGCGTTGTGGACGTACCAGTTCGAGAAAGAGAAAACCCAGGACGACACGTTCTACGGTCCTGATGGGCAGGAAATCCCCTGCCGAATGATGGTGCAGACGGTGGACGAACTGCCGTACTTCCGGGGCGATGGGTTCGCCGCCGTGGATCTACCGTACGGAGATGGGCTTTTCGCGATGACCATCCTGTTGCCGGATGAAGGAAGCTCGGTGGACTCACTGGTTAATGAACTGTCGCCTTCTTTTCTTGCCGATCTCGAACGCCGTTTCCAAAGCCGCAAAGTCACGGTCTTCTTGCCCCGTTTCAAGATCCGTTTCGGTGCGAAGCTGAACGATGTCTTGAAAAAGATGGGCATGGCGGTGGCGTTTACGCCGGGTGCGGCCGACTTCAGCCGCCTTTTCGACGAGGACCTGCCTCTTTACATCGGCTTCGTGAAGCACAAAGCTTTCGTCCAGGTGGACGAGGAGGGCACCGAGGCTGCTGCGGTGACGGTAGTGGGGATTCGGCTGACCGCCGTCGGCGGTGGCGAAAACGTGGTCTTTTTCCGCGTGAACCGGCCGTTTGTGTTCGTGATTCGGGATCGGCATTCGAACACGGTGCTGTTCGCCGGAAGGATTGTCGAGCCGAAGTGGGAGGAGTAAAGAGAACGACAAGCCCGGTTTCCGCAGAGCCCGCATTTGAACGTCATGGCGAAAGAAGAAGATGGGAGAAGTCAATGCGCTTGGGGCGCTTCGGAGCTGCTACGGTACTGCTTTTCGCCGCGTTGAGCTCTTTGTCGGTGGGGCAGCCAATCTACATCCGCGTCAATCAGCTTGGCTACTTGCCAGACGAACAGAAAGTCGCCGTGGCTTTTTGCGAAAGACCTCGCAAAACTCTCCACTTCGAAATCGTGGACGCGACGACGCACACACGGGTGTGGGGTCCTGCTCCTGCTGGTCGAGAGCTGGGTAGCTACGGTCGCTTTCGGTGGCACGTGGCGTTGGTTTTCTCGGGGTTCCGAAAACCAGGGCGCTACCAGCTTCGAGTCGTGGAGACGGGGGATTTGTCGCTTCCCTTTCGGGTCGGAACGAACGTGTACGCAGAAGCACCGGGGGCTCTCCTGGGGTTTCTGCGGCAACAGCGTTGTGGCTACAACCCGTTCTTGGACGAAGTGTGCCACAGCAAGGACGGTCGTACTGTGGATGGCCCTGTGCCAGACGGCACCTACCTGGATGTCTCCGGGGGATGGCATGACGCCGCCGACTACTTGCGCTACCTCCTCACCTCGAGTAACGTGGTCGCGCGGTTGCTCTTGGCGTACCGTTTGGCTCCGAGCGTTTCTGGCGATTCCGTCGACGCTCTCGGCCATCCGTTCCCGAACGGTGTGCCTGACGTTCTGGACGAGGCCCGCTGGGGGCTCGAGTGGATGCTGAAGATGCACCCTGCGCCTGACCAGCTGTATCATCAGGTGGCTGATGACCGCGACCACTCCGGTTGGGACCTCCCGTACGAAGACACGTCGGATTACGGCTGGGGCCCCGGGTCGTACCGGGTTGTTTACTACGCTACGGGGAAGCCACAGGGGTTGGGCAAGTACAAAAGCAGTTCGACGGGTGTGGCTAACCTGGCCGGACGGTACGCAGCGGCCATGGCGATGGCCGCCGACGCATTCGCGGAACTGGATCCTCTTTTCGCGCAGCGTTGCTTGCGTGCCGGTGAGGAAGTGTTCCGGCTGGGTTTGGAGAAACCAGGCTGCCAGGAAGGGACACCGCACAATGCGCCTTATCGGTACCACGAGTCCACGTGGGCGGACGACATGGAATGGGGCGCTGCGGAGCTTTTTCGCGTTACGGACGACTCAACGTACCTTCAACAGGCCGTCCGATTCGCACGACGAATTGCGGCGACCTCTTGGATGGGACGCGACTCGGTCCGCCACTACGAGTTCTACCCGTTTTTCAATGCGGGACATTTTGCTCTGTTCGACTTCGCGAACCCTGTTTTTCGAGACACGCTGGCCGGGTACTACCGGCAGGGCATTGAGGCTTGTCTGAGGCGTGCGCAGGGAAATCCCTACGGGGTAGGCATCCCGTTCGTGTGGTGCTCCAACAATCTGGCTGCAGCTCTTGTCAATCAGATTGTGCTTTACGAGAAAATGACGGGTGACCGGCGTTACCACCGCCTCTTGCAAGCACACCGTGACTGGCTTCTGGGGCGCAACCCGTGGGGTGTGAGTCAGTTCGTAGCGCTTCCGGCCTCGGGTGTGACACCGCTGCATCCGCACAGCGTGATCGCAGCGGAGACGGGCCGCACCATCGTCGGCGGATTGGTGGACGGCCCCGTCTACGCGTCAATTTTCCGTAGCTTGAAGGGAATTCACCTTTCGGGACTTGACCCATTGGCTGCCTTCCAGTCGGACTGGATCGTCTACCACGACGATCTTTGGGACTACTCTACCAACGAGCCAACGTTGGACGGCACCGCGGAGGCGTTGGTTTTCATGATGGAGCTGGCCAGCTCGATGCGGTAGGCGGGATCTTTGCACAAGGCAATTTGCGGATGCCGGCAGTAGCGTTGCCGCGGACTGTGCTTTCAGGTGTGGCTTTCAGGCAAGTACAAAGTGGGCGGGGAGCTCGACGATCCACGTTCAGCACGATCGATGCCTCCAGGGCGTGGAGGGCTATTTACTGGCGAGGAGCGATTAGCCGTGGGGGTGTACACCTGCCGCTGCACGAGTGTGAGCTGGCTGGTTTTTCGACAACCGAACCGTTCCAGTGGAGATGCACTCTGTGACATCACGCACAAACCTGTTTTTGCTGAAAAAAAGCACTTGACAAAATGATGGGAGCGATTAAATTCCGTTTTGTCCAAATTTCACGTCGATGATGGGGCTGTTAGGCGGGAGAGCAAGGGTGAGGCGTGACATGGTTGCGCACTCCTGTGCTGAGCGGAAGATCAGCAAACGGTGGCGTGTGCGCGACTGAGTGGATGAGGCCCGGCTTTCGCTCGTAGGGTGTACGAGCGGGAGTCGGGTTTTCTCGTTTATCCAAGCGTGTCCGTTTACGGGAGTCTGATGAGGGGGCAAGCTGTTTTCCTGAAGGGGTTGAGGGGCGACGATGGGTGAGAGACTGTGAAGGCCGTTCCCGCACAGAACGCTGAGCGGTCCGGATGTGATGGCGGTGAAACGAGTCGGGCTGAGGATTTTACAGATTCCTGGCAACGCTCAGCCCTCGGCGGTCGACAGTTTCTTCGTCGGAAGATCGAGGCTGGAGTTGCGATCCTGTCCGTGCTCGCGTTGATCGCTTTGGTTGTCCGCTCATCCACAGGGATTGGGGGAAAGAATAGACCCAGCATGCGCGCTCACCTGACGCCAGCAACTGGAAACGCGACCCAAGCGGTATCGGCAAACGGTTGGCTCGCTTACGGCGACACGTTGCCGGATTTTGCCTTTCCCACTGTGGCAGGGGACACAGTGAGACGTTCTGACTTGCAAGGCCAACTTGCCCTCATCGGTTTCCTCCCGTTCAGCCGCAGGGCCTTGCAGGAGGCTCCGGATCGCATCTGCGAGCTCGTTGATTCCTGTGTGGGCGACGTGCGGATCGTTCTCTTCTTCGCTGCGGACTCCGGAACGCCACAACTGGTCTGGCACGATTCCTCGCTGGTTCAAGACCTGATCCCAGCCGCCGTGGTACCAAGCGATGTTTTGCGGAAGCGGTTTCGTCTGCCGCAGTACGCGTGTTCGTATCTGGCGCTTGTGGATTCTTGCGGTGTCGTTCGTCTGGGCACCTCGTACATCGATGGCCAGACGCTGCGAACAATAATCCGCCGCTACCGTTGAGATTCCGACTCTCAGGCGGAAGACATTGGCGTTTGAGCAGGTGCAGCGAGGGGCAAAAATGAAGGGGAAACGCGGAGGGTTAATCTGGGCACTGGTTAGTCTCGGTGCGTTCGGGTTCGCAGTCGGGGGATGGATCGGGTTGAATCACGCCAAGTTGAGGGGGCACGAATCCCCCATCCCCTTTTTGCTCACCAGTGGTCAGCTTCTGGCCGGGACGGCGAACCCTGCATCCGGCTGCGTGCTCGAGCAGCCTCTGGGTGTGTGTACCGCCTACGAAACGGGTTCCGTGTACGTGGCCGACTACAAAGCCAATCGAGTGGTCGTTTTCGATGAACATGGCCGTTTGAAGCGTACAATTGGCCGTGCCGGACAAGGTCCAGGGGAGTTCCTGAACCCGGTTGATGTGGACGTGGCAGCCGGAAAGCTCTACGTTCTGGAGGCAGGAAATTTCCGAGTTAGCATTTTCGATCTGCAGGGCCACTACGTCGGAGGATTTCGGGCTGGGCCCGTTTCAGCGGACCAGCAGATCGCTGTCTCCCGGGACGGCAAGCGCATCTACCTGAACGAGCCGACCCCGATGAGCGGACATCTGTTTACTGTGTACGACGAAAAGGGGAACGTGGTCCAGCGGTTTGGGACGCTTACAGCCCCTCAAAAGGGGGCACAAAAGTTTGAAATGAACACGGTGTGTTTTGACCTCGGACGTGGGGACGAGCTGTACGTCTTCTACAGGTACAGACCAATCGTCAAACGGTTCAGTTCGGACGGCAAACTGCTTTATTCCGGCAAACTTTGCGTTCCTGAGGTGCCAGAGAAACTTCAGGACCAGAAACAGTTGCAGAAAGAACACCCCGAAGGTACCCTGGTGACCTTCGTAGCCGATGTGTCTGTTCACCCGAGTGGGAGGCTGTTCATCGTCGTACCGCCTTCGCGAAGGCTCCTGCGTCAACTCAAAGGTCCCGCTGCCATTGTGTACACGCTGGACGCCTCCCTGCGTCCGCAACAGAGGCTGTTGTGGCGCGTTCCCGAGCAGTTGAGGCAGAGTTACTTCGATGGTTTTTGCGCAACGATGACGGGTGCCGGATTTGGAACGATGCGTTGGGCTGGAGCCTTGGTGACACTGGCTTTGAAGCCCGCCAAGGCAGGGTTGGTTGGATGGGATTAGGAGGTGTGTCATGCCTGAGATCGTGAAATCCGAAGCCCCTGCTGTACTGCGCAAAGGGGGGCTGTTGCTCCTGGTACTGGTGTTTACAGTGGCGCTCGGTTTCTGGGTCGGGCAGGACCTGCTGGCTGCCAACGGTGGGGGCGGCAGCACGAGCACGGGAATCTGCCAGGCCTATCCGTGGGACTGTGGAAGTTTTACCTGCACGGACGGTTGGATCGCGGACAACGGCATCTGCTTGCTCAAGTCTGGCTACTGCGTGAATGAAGTCCTCAACGAGAAAAAGAAAATGCACGACTGCAGCACGTATCTCTGGTAGTCGCCGTCGGATCCAGCGGTTCCTTCGGGGTGTCAATTCCGGACAGGCGGCGAATCAGGTACCCTGATTCGCCGTACTGATCCCGGATTTCCCTGCTGTTTTTCATCACGTGACCGGGCGAGGGGGTGTTCTCGGCGTGGCCCCCCGCCCGGAACGTGAGGGAGGGGGTGGTGGAAGGTTTTGCTCGGTGGAACCCACACGGGTCTACAAGTTTTGCAGCTTGAAAGAGAACGGCACACCGAAGCGCCCGTTCCAGGACGTGGACGTCTGTTTCTGACGCGTGGGCGGGTAAGGGCCAGAATGATGGGTGAGGAGGCCGCCATGACTTGTTTGAGGGCAATCCGTGTAGGGCTTTTGAGCCTGGTGCTGGCTCCATCCCTCGCTGGCGCAGGCAGCGGCGGACCGGACCGTACGGTCATGGTGGGATTGACGAGCAAATTCCTGTTCGCGTTCGACCAAGACGGGAACGTGCTGTGGAAAAATCCTTTCCGCACGGAAGAAATTGTCAACTACGTTTGGGGAAGCAACGTGACGGTTGTGAATCTTGGGAAGAGCGTTTTGACCTTCGACCTGGCAACAGGACGGTTGTTGTGGCAAGCTCCGTGTTCTGCCAGAGCGCGCGGTGTGGTTGTCTCCGGCGACACGGTACTCGTTGCTACGGGGCGCGAACTGTTGTTCTACCGGGCAGCCACCGGCCGCAAACTCGGCAGTCAACCCCGCGCGCGCTCCAGAGCTTTGTTCGGTTTTCTGGATTTTTTGAAAGGGTTGATCCCCAGACGGCCGGTCAGAACGCCGATTCTGGTGGAAGCAACGCCGACATGTGTGGTTGCGTTCGACCAGAACGCGAACCGCCTCTGGAAGAAGCCCTTGCGCGGGTACCGTTTCCTGGGGACCAGCCTTGATCTCGGTTTCCTGGCTTGCCAGGATTCCGTGACGGTTTTCGACACGCGAACCGGTGGGGTCGTTTGGCGGAAGGGGTACCCCGCTCCAATCGACCACGTTGTGATCGGCTCACGAACCGAGGTGATTCTGGCAAATGGCGAGGTGTACGTGCACGAGTCACAAAGCAGCGAGCTTTTGGCCAAAAAGCGGCTGTGAGTGCCCCACGCAATGAACCCTTTGCCTCAGCGTTTTTCAAGTTTGGTTGGGTCAGCTCACGAGCTCCCGCTTGCTCGACGAAGCTCTTGACAGTTCGCGTGTTTCCTTCGCTCAGGGCCCATTTAACACAACCTGCGTGTCCCTCAACCGGATCTGCCGGGCGTCTGCGGCTGAAGTCTTGTGTTCCACAAGTGCGACCAGGTCTGCAGATTGCCCCGACCCGGACACAGAGCGCTCCAGAGTGGCACCAGGAGTAAGCCAGTCGGGAACGAGGCTCCCCGGCTTGTCCACTTTTTGAACGAACAGGCCCGTCACCGTGTGGGCCAGTAGTCCTCCCAACGCATTCCCTCCTTCGAGTACAACGCCTTCAGACGACGATCGTAGCGTTCGCGAGCTCGCTGCTCGTAGTAGGCGACGACGGCTGGGTCTTCAGGGATGGCACCCTGGTCTTCTGTGGTGCGCATCCAATCCAGCAATTTCTGTCTGAGCTTGACCAAGACGTCCTGGTAATTCGGATCTTCGGCCAAGTTGCGGATTTCCCACGGGTCGCGCTCGAGGTCGTAGAGTTCTTCAGTTGGTCGGGTGGGCGCCATGAAACGGGCCTGAGCTGTTGTCAGCTTGCCTTCTTTGGCCAGACGCCGCATCAGGCGCATGACCGGGTACATGGTTTCTTTGTAGCGGTTGAGCTGCGCGTAGGGGCGGTCCGGGTAGAAGTTGCGGATGTACTTGAACCGCCTTGTGCGTACACAGCGGATCCGGTCCACTGTTTCGTCGCAGCGATCCCGTGCCGCGTAAACGGCGTCTCTTTCTGGCGACTGCGGGTCGAGAAAAGGTCGGCCCTGCATGCTGGATGGGATTGCCAGACCGGCCAGGTAAAGCGTTGCAGCCGCGATGTCGATTGCGCTCACCAGCTCGTCGCGAATCTCACCGGCGCGAAGATGGCCGGGCCAGCGGATGATCAAGGGGATGTGGATGCCGCCGTCGTAGAGCCACTGTTTGGCGCGGACGTGAGCTCTACCGTGGTCAGCAAAAAAGATGACGACGGTGTTTTCGGTCAGGCCTTCTGCGTCCAGTCGGGAGAGAACAGCCCCAACCTTTTTGTCCAGGATGTTAATTGTCTCCAGGTAGAATGCCCAGTCGCGACGGGCAATCGGATGGTCCGGGTAGTAAGGGGGCAGCTCCACGTGCTGAGGGTCAACGGGATGTTCCTTGTCTCGCTCGAACGGGCGATGCGCTTCGCGAAGGTTTACCTGTGCGAAGAAAGGCTGGCCCGGTTTGCGCTCATTCCAGTCTGTACCGTCAAAAGGGTGGTCGACGACGAAATTGAAGTCTGTCTTGCCGGTTCCACGCACACCAGGAGCGGCGTGAACAACGTTGGCCGTGAAATAGCCCGCCTGCCGCAGGTAGTGCGTGACCAGGTGTACGTTTGCGGGTAGGCGGTAGTTGTCTCGCCGGTGGCTGCGGTGGTTGTGTGCTCCGATGGACGTCTGATACATGCCGGTCATGAACGCAGAGCGAGAAGGTGAGCAGACAGGCGCCGTTGTAAAGGCGTTCGTGTAGCGTACACCTTCGCTGGCAAGTCGGTCGAGATTCGCTGTGTGGACGAGTTGGTTTCCGTAGCAGCCCAGGTCGGGGCACAGATCTTCGGCGATGAGCCAGAGGATGTTGGGTTTTGGTCCTTCTTGCCACGGATGCCCAAAAGCCAATCGAGGTGTAAGCAGGGCAGCCGTGGAGCCGGCGAAGGACCTGAGGAATTGCCTTCTTGTTTGAGCCATGGTGCGATCTCCACGGTGTGTGCGTCTCGGTGGGTCGGTGCGACGCAATTTGCGAAAGAGTCGCAAACGAGTCAAGGGCATTCCTGCCGTGGAATTCCTTCATGCCCCCGTGGGAACTCGCAGAGACCTGCGAATGGTTGGGCCCTTGCTGGTAAAATCGTTTCCAGACCGGGACAGGAGTCTAAGGACCACTCTGCATCTCCACAGGGCGTTGGGCGTTTCCGGCTAAGCCAGGTGAAAACCGCTTGAACCCAGCTTGCAGGGTTCGCACTTGAAACAGCCCGGGAATTCAAATCCCGGGCGGCCTGAACCCAGTCCGGACCTTCCGGCTTTCCTCCCTTGCCGGCAGAAGGTTGGCTTACCGAACCGGCAAGGTCAAACTCTCAGGCACAGCTTAAACTTAATGGCAACCGTTACCTGCTGGGCCCACCTGCTACTTGCCGAGAAAGCGTGCATTCCCGCCAGGCGTTTCCCCGGCTTTTTCAAAGCTGCTCGCGTGCGCTTTGAGGGTACTGGACTGGCGGGGCCGACATCGAGTTCGGGCGAGGTCAAGGGCGTGCGAGTTGGTCTTTGTCCGCAACGGATCGGGCGATTCCAGAATCGTGTGTCGGAGCGCTGGGAACGGTGCCGCCCAAAGCCGACCGGATTGGAGCTTGGCCCTTTCTTTTCTCGTCCCCGTGTGGTTTGGTGCTGCTGATCGAGGAAGCGCACTCTCCCGATTTTCTGCTTGCGTGGGTCGTGCGGGTTTGGTAACTTTGCGCCCTTTCCGGAGA
>CAZXXS010000090.1:0-22311 GCA_964644845.1 uncultured Cytophagia bacterium
ACCCTTCTTAACCCAGCCTCTCCCGCGCTTGAGGGCGAACCGAGTGTCGTCACCCCAGCAGCGGGTAACTTCCCGAAAATCGTGGGGGCGCACGCCCAATTCAGCCTTGAGATTCAGAGCGGGAATGGCTACATTGGCGACCGGTCTGTGGGGTTGCAGAGGCGGTGCCCGATGACGGCTACTCTCTAACCTTGCCAGAATCACACTGCACGGAGGAACCGAGTCATCCAATTCAGTTCCGAACTGAAACCCATCGTCCCGTACATCCGGCGGTACTTGCGCCCGTATCTGGTCGGCTTTGTTGCAACGCTCTTTGCAACGGCGGCTCAGCTGGCAAGTCCGTGGATTCTGAAGTTCGCCGTCGAGAGTTTCCGCTCGCCGACACAAGAACGGCATCTCTTAGCCTACGCAGGTAGCCTGGTTGCACTGGCGGCTGTGGCTGGAATCTTCCGCTACATCATGCGCCAGCAAATTGTTGGCGCTTCCCGCCGAATCGAATACGACCTCCGCAACGACTACTTCGCGCACCTTCAGCGCCTGAGTCCTTCGTTCTACCGACGGGTGAAAACCGGCGATCTCATGGCCCGTGCTACCAACGACCTGAATGCCGTTCGCATGATGCTGGGGCCGGGGATTCTGCACTCCAGCAGTACCGTCCTCGTTGCCACAGCGGCAATGGCGCAGATGGTGAGCATCGATCCAGTCCTTGCAGCTGTGTCGTTGCTGCCTCTACCCTTGATGAGCGCCGTTGTTTTCGGTCTGATGAAGAAAATCCGCAGCGTGTTCGAGGCCGTACAAGCGCAGTACTCCCGCATCAGCGAGAAAGTGCAGGAGAACCTGGCTGGCATCCGCGTTGTGAAGAGCTACGTCAGCGAACGTCGGGAAATCGACTTGTTTGAGCAGCACAACCGGGCTTTCATCGCGGAGAACCTGCGACTCGCCAAGATTCGCGGCTCTCTGGTGGGCACGATCGAGGCCCTTGCAGGCGTCGGCATGCTGCTGATCCTTTGGTTAGGAGGTCGGCGGGTCATCAGCGGCGCCATCACACTCGGCGACCTCGTCGCTTTCATGTCGTTCCTCACGATGCTCGCCTGGCCGATGATCGCGCTGGGCTGGACCATGAACCTGATTCAGCAGGGCCGGGCCAGTCTGACGCGCATCGACCGCATCATGCGCGAGAAGCCCGACATCGCCGACGGTCCCCAGACGGACCACAGCATCCGCGACATCCAGGGAACGATTCTTTTCCGAGGCGTCAGCTTCGCTTACGAACGTAACCACCCCGTGCTCCACCGCATTACGCTCGAGATTCCCCCTGGCAAAACCGTAGCCGTGGTGGGAAGAACGGGCTCGGGAAAAACCTCGTTATTGAACCTGATCCCAAGACTTTACGACCCTACGACCGGGGAAGTGTTGATTGACGATCACGACGCCCGGACAATCCCGCTGCAGGTGCTTCGCAGGCACATCGGCATGGTTCCGCAGGACACCTTCCTGTTCTCGGACACGATTCGCGAGAACATCGCCTTTGGTGTGGAAAACCCCGCCCCACAGAAAATCGCCTGGGCTGTGAAAGTGGCGCACCTTGAAGAAGACATTGCGAGCTTCCCGGACGGGCTGGACACCATGCTTGGCGAGAGGGGCATCAATCTCTCCGGTGGCCAGAAACAGAGGGTGGCACTGGCCAGGGCCATCTTGCGAGAACCGACGATCTTGCTGCTCGACGACGCACTGTCAGCAGTCGACACCCAAACCGAAGAACACATTCTCGCCAACTTGCGCGACGTGATGCGCGGGCGAACGACGATCATCGTTTCGCACCGGATCAGCGCAGTCAGAGACGCCGACCTGATTGTTGTGCTGCGCAACGGCGAGATTGCTGAGCAGGGTACACACGAGGCACTGCTGGGGTTGGGTGGGCTGTACTGGGAATTGTACCAGATGCAGAAACTTGAAGAAGCCTTGGAGGCGTTTTGAGCAACCGGGACACAGCAGGCTGGCCGGGCCAAACGGTTGGACCGCTCCCCTTGGCCGCTCTGACTCGGACACTTCGCTCTGCTCCAACAAGGCCACCCTTTTCGGCTGTGGTGGGTGTGTCGGCCACGAAGACGGCAAAGCGAACGGTTCGGCACCCGAAGAAAGCCACACCTGAACTCCCATGGAGCCGAGAGCACAGAACCGACGCTCCGGGCGACCCTCTGCAGTGGCAATTTCGCACAAGAAACACGTCGCGGGCGCCCAACCCAGGCTTCCCCGCGGAAAACGGCGGCTCTCGTGGGCACACAATTCTCCAGTCGGACCGGACCAAACGCATTCACAGGAGAAGAAACCCCACATGATGCTCGGTGGTGGACACGGCCACGGTGCGGGCGATTTTCGCGAAGAAGAAGCCCTCGGTAAGGTGTACGATGCCAGACTCATGCGCCGGCTTCTTCGTTACCTGGTTCCGTACCGTTGGGCAGCGGTCGTTGGCGTCTTTCTGTTGCTCCTGCTGTCGCTGCTTCAGCTGGCCGGACCTTACCTCGCCAAGCTGGCCATCGATCGCTACATCGCGCACGGTGACTTTGCCGGTCTCACCCACATTAGCCTGATTTTCGGGGCCATTCTGGCCGCACAGTTTCTGCTCCGGGTTTCGCAAACGTATCTTGTGCAGTGGATGGGCCAGAACGTGATGCGCGATTTGCGGCTGGAGATTTTCAGCCATTTGCAGCGGCTCCCACTGTCGTTTTTCGACCGCAACCCCGTGGGCCGCCTCATGACACGCATCACGACCGACGTCGAAAACCTGAACGAGCTGCTTTCGTCCGGCGTCGTGGCGATTTTCGGTGACATCTTCACCCTGGTGGGCATCGTCGTAGTCATGTTGTGGCTCAACTGGCGGCTTGCACTCATTACCTTCACCGTGCTCCCCTTTCTGACCGTGGCCACGTTCCTTTTCCGCCGTTTTGTGCGCCAGGCCTACCGGGAAATTCGTTTGCGGATTGCCAGAATCAACGCTTACCTGCAAGAGAACATCACCGGCATGGCCATTGTGCAGCTTTTCAACCGCGAATACCGCAACTTCGAGCACTTCCGCCGCCTCAATCGCGATTATCTCGAGACCTACCTTCGCACCATTTTCTACCACGCCGTCTTCTTCCCGGTCGTCGAGCTGCTGAGTGCGGTGGCGCTTGGTCTGATTCTCTGGTACGGCGGGTTGCGTGTTTTCGCCGGTACACTCACCATCGGGGCTCTGGTAGCGTTTCTCCAGTACGCACAGCGTTTCTTCAGGCCAATTTCGGACCTGTCCGAGAAGTACAACATCATGCAGTCGGCCATGGCAGCTTCGGAACGGATCTTCAAACTCCTGGAGGAACCGGAGCAGCCATCCTTCACACCGCCGGCAAAGCATCTGGAACACTGCCGGGGTGAGATCGAGTTTCGGAACGTCTGGTTTGCCTACCAGAAAGACGACTGGGTGTTGCGAGACATCTCCTTCCACGTGGAACCTGGGGAACGCGTGGCTTTTGTGGGCGCAACGGGCTCCGGAAAAACCAGCATCATGAGCCTTTTGACGCGTCTGTACGAACCTCAGAAGGGACAGATCCTGCTCGACGGCGTCGACATCCGACACATTCCCCTCGACGAACTCCGGCGAGCTGTGGGCGTCGTTCCACAGGACGTGTTTCTCTTCTCGGGGAGCGTGGCCGAGAACATTCGGCTCGGCAACCGCGACATCTCCGAAGACGTGATTCGGCAAGTTGCGCAAGCCTTGAACGTGGACCGTTTCGTTGAAAGATTGCCACGTGGTTACGACGAGGAGGTCCGGGAACGTGGTGGCATTTTGAGTACCGGCCAGCGGCAGTTGCTCGCTTTCGCCCGTGCCCTGGCCTACGATCCCAGGGTCATCATTCTGGATGAGGCAACGTCTTCGGTAGACACCGAGACCGAGCGGCTGGTGCAAGAGGCGCTCGAGAAGCTGATGGTCGGGCGCACTTGCCTGATTGTGGCCCACCGGCTCTCCACTGTGCAGAACGCAGACCGAATCGTCGTGATTCACAAGGGCAGAATACGCGAACACGGCACTCACCAGGAGTTGCTGGCCCTTCGGGGGATTTACTACCGGCTTTACAGGTTGCAGTACGCGGGTCTCTCTGACAAATGGCAAGAAGAATCGGTACAGGCGGCAGGTGATTCGTGAAACGCTTTCGTGCAGCTACTGTTGGTCTGTTACTCGTCTGGATGTTCGTACCGGTCACGAGCCGGGCCAAAGAACCGGTCCAGCTTGTGAACCTTCTGATCGGCACAAAAGGCGGGGGAAACGCTCTGCCCGGACCGCAATTACCTCACGGAATGGTCAAGCTCGGTCCAGACACAGTCCCAGCGGCTGGCAAGGCGAACCCCGGTGGCTACGACTACACCGACTCGCTGATGGTGGGCTTCAGTCACCGGCACGTGGACGGCACCGGTGGCGGCGGCTACCAAAATGTGCTTGTGATGCCAACCACGGGAACCCTACGGATTCAAGAACTCGAGTACGCTTCACCCTACCGGCACAGTTCGGAAGTTGCCTCACCGGGTTACTACGCCGTCACGCTGGACCGTTACGGCGTGCGTGTGGAACTTACGGCCACGCAACACACGGGTTTGCACCGCTACACGTTCACCAGTACCGACACCGCCCACATTTTGATCGATGCCAGCCACGGGATGTATTTCCGGCGGCGCCCCAGTGGGTACCTGTACAAACCGGAAGTGGCAAGTCACTACCCGGCCTACGTTCGCTTTCTCAGCGACCGGAGCCTTGAAGGGGCCGTAGTGCACCACGACAACTGCGGCAGAAACAAACGCAATCCCACGGTGCTCTACTTCTACGTTGAACTCAGCCGGCCATCCGCTCGACATGGAACGTGGAGCGGTACGAAGATCAAGCCCGGCGACGAACAGGTTTTCGACAAGGATGTGGGGGCTTACTTCGACCTACCGGTCGAGCCGAAATCTGTGGTCCTGGTCAAGGTAGGCATCTCTTACATCAGCGCGGAGCAAGCGAAAAAGCATGTGCGGCAAGAGTTGCCCAACTGGGACTTCGAGCGCGTTGTGCAAGCCGCAAGAGAACGCTGGAACGTCCTGCTCGGTCGGGTGCGGATTGCCGGAGGTACCCACGACGAGCTGGTAAAATTCTACACGGCGCTCTACCGCGCGTTTGGCCAGCCAACCTGTTTCTCAGAAGGCAACCGTTTCTACTCTGGTTTTGACGGCCTCGTTCACGATTCCGGCCGGTACAAGTTCTACTCCGACGACTGGTGCATTTGGGACACGTTTCGGACCACGCACCCGTTGCAGGCCATTCTGGAGCCAGAGATCCAGAACGACCTCTTGCAGTCGTACGTCCGGATTTACCAGCAAGGCGGTTGGCTTCCGTCCTGTCCCAAGGTTTTCAACTACGCACCCTGCATGCCCGGAAATCACGTCATCGCAGTGATTGCGGATCTGTACGCAAAAGGCTTCCGCGATTTTGACATTCAAACCGCCTACGCAGCAGCCAGGAAATTGGCAACAAGCCAAAAAGAACCCGCCTACGGCGAGGTTTACACGCGACTCGGCACTCCACCAGAGTACCGTGAGTTCGGCTTTGCTCCCTTCGGGGCCTACTGGGCCAAACACGAACGCGATGCCTCAGTAAGTGTAACGTTGGATTTTGCGTACAACGATTGGTGTCTTGCCCAGCTGGCGAACGCACTGGGACGCGGAGAAGATGCACGCTTTTTCCTGGAGCAAGCGCGCAACTACCGCCACCTCTTTGACCCAGCAGTCCGTTTTTTCCGCCCCAAACATGGGGACGGCTCGTGGGTCGAACCTTTTGATCCCTTGTCGCGCACGGCTTTCACCGAAAGCAACGCCTGGCAGGGGCTGTGGTTTGTTCCTCACGACGTTGCAGGCCTTATCCAGCTGCTCGGAGGCCGGAGCGGCTTCATCGCGAAGCTCGATTCGTTTTTCGCGCGCGACCTGTACAATCCTGGAAACGAACCCGACTTCCACGCACCGTTCCTGTACACCTTCGCCGGTGCCCCGTGGAAAACGCAAAAGGTTGTGAGCGAACTTCGGGAGCGCTTTTTCGCAAATCGGCCAGACGGTCTTCCCGGCAACGACGATGCCGGGGCCACATCTGCCTGGTTTGTGTTCGCCTCGCTCGGGTTCTACCCCGTCTGCCCCGGACAGCCTGTGTACGAACTGGCAGCGCCGCTTTTCCCTGAAGTCGAGTTGCGCTTGCAAAACGGTCGACAGTTTCGGATCGTCGCCCGTAATCTTTCCGCGACGAATCGCTTTGTCCAGCGGGCACAGCTGAATGGAAAGCCCTGGCCTAATCCCTGGATTCGCCACTCGGATCTCGTGCGGGGCGGGGAACTTGTGTTGGAAATGGGGCCGAAACCGAATCGTTCGTGGGGCAGCGCTCCGGAAAACGCTCCCCCGTCGATGAGTGTCGACGCTACCCCCGAGCGCTGAAAGTCAGTGCCTCGGCAATCTGAGGGAGTCTGTTTGAACAACTGCACGAAAGGTGCATTCAATGGCAATCGAGACTCGCGAACTCGGCCGCACCGGTTTGGAAGTCACATTCCTCGGCTTTGGCGCCCTGGAGATCGGCCGTGACTGGGGTATCGGCCCCGGAGGTCCCGAACGCAAGCCCGACGAAACACAGGCCATCCGGGTACTGAACCACGTGCTTGACCTTGGCATCAACCTTATCGACACCGCCCGTGCTTACCACCGCAGCGAGGAACGCATCGGCAAAGGCATTTCACACCGACGGGAAGAATTCATTCTGGCAACGAAGTGCGGGGAACACAGCGCCGAACCGGAAACGTACTACGATTTTTCGTACGAAGCCGTGTCCAAATCGATCCGAACCAGTCTCCGCCTTTTGCGCACGGATCAAATCGACATTTTGCAGATCCACTTCGGTCCCAAGCCGCAGTCGGTCCTTGACCAGGGCGAAACGCTTCGGGCCATGCGGGAAGCCAGAGAAAAAGGCTTGGTTCGATTTCTTGGAGCATCACCGCCGCACGAGGTGCTGGAGGCCTGCATTCAGCTCGGCGCCTTCGACGTGCTCCAGGTGCACTACAACTTGCTGGACCGTGAAAGTGAAAGGTTGATTCGGAAAGCCCACGATCTCGGCCTTGGCGTTCTTGTTCGCAGCCCCTTCGCGGGAGGTTACCTGACACCAAAAGTAGCTCGGCTGGCCGCTGAGAACGATGCACGTGCCCAACAGGTCTTGCGGCTTTGTGAGCAACTCGGGTTGGATGTAACGGATCTACCCGTTTTAGCGCTGGCATTCCTGTGGCGTAACCCTGCCGTTCACTCCGTGCTGGTGGGAACAAAATCCCTTGCCCACCTGGAAGCAAACGTGCGAGCCTTAGAGAATCTGCCGGCCATGCAGGAACAGCTGGACCGCCTCGAGCACCAGTCCTGAGGCAACACACAAACGCTGGGCGGTTGCGCCAGGGGCAACGCCTCCCCCTCCCTCACACAGGGCCCCCTTTGCGTAGCCGCACAGTAACTGTTTTTTGCCTACTTGATGTGGCAGGTTAAGCACAAACCACTCTGGTTGTTGGGCTTGCGCAATAAAGCGGGTCCACCGAGATTACTGTGCACGTCGTGGCAGGAAGTGCATTCCACTTTACCGTCGACCAGCAAGTCGTGGTAAATCGTGCCCCCTAAGCCCGACTCTGTCGTCATGGGATCAGCCAGCCCCCCATCTTTCGCCGCCAAATTTGCGTCGTACACAAAGGAAACAGGATGGTCGTCCGAAAGGTCACGTTTGAGAATCGCTTTGTCCGAGGAAAAACTCACTGACAAAGCTACTCCACCGACGTTGTCCACCGCCACTGTGCCATCGTGGCAGCTCAGGCAGAGTTTGGATGGCCCATCCGGTTGTCCCACCTCCGCATCAAGTGTGGAACTGGCATAAGGCGTAAAACCCGCAACGTCTTCGTTCCGGAGCATTTGCCCGGTTTCTGCGCCTTTCGGCGTACCAGCGGTGTGGCACACAGCGCAACTGCTGGCATTGAACCCCGAAGACGGCCCCAGAAAATCGTGAGGGTTATTCAGGCGCTGGGCGTAGTTCACATTAACCCAACCTGCCAGACCCAAAACCAGAAAAAGCACCGGCACAGCAAACCCTCGCCTCATGCCGCTCCTCCGTCCGCAGACGTTCTCTATCCGTCTCCCGCCTCTTCATGATTCGGCCAGACAGAACCGAACTTTAGAAGACGGGTCCCGGCTCGACGTCCACGGACGGATCTTCCGGGTCTCTCAATTCACTCGCACGAGCCTTTTAGCTCTTCGGATTGTCAACGGGCTTTCTCGGGCCGAGAAGTTTGCCGACGGTAGGCGATTGGACATCGCCCCCCAACAGGTATTCCGAATGCGAGGGGAAACGGAAAAATCCGGTAGGCTCCAAACCTGGAAACGCTGGTTCTTGCCGTGGAACAGTTACCGCTTGTACTCCAGCCGTTGGTGGCACCCCGGCGTGCAGGCACCGCCGTCGTCCGTTTGGACTACTTTCAGAGGCATTTTCCAGCGGCCGAACCAGACAAACTCACGAAGCAGATGGGGAAGATTGGAGGCGTGCATGTCATGGCAGGCAACACAACTTCGACTCTTGTTCCGCAGTACGTGTACGAAGTGCAGGTTTCGGTCTCCAGAGCGGAATTGCGTTGCATCCGGATCGTTTTTCGCCTCAAGAATTGCCGGATCGTGGCAAGTGAAACAGATTTCGTAGGCCTGAGTGCTTTTCCTGCCGTAGAAGCCTTTTGGAAAAGCAGCTGTCAAGAGATGCGGGAATTCGGAGACGTGGGGAACGTGGCAGGTGGCGCAACCCGACATGTCCAGCGCAGGATGGACAACGTCGCTGGCTTTGAGGCGCTTTCCGACAGCTTCCAGCGTTCTCTCGCCGTGTCGGACCGGCTTTGTGTGGCACCCTAAGCAGAGGTCTGGTTGCTCTTGCACCAGCAAATTTTCCAGAGAGCTGTCGTGCGGTCGGTGGCACGCCAAACACGATTTCTCGGACTCGATGACCCCGTGCGTGGAGCCAGAGTCCCCTTGTGGCTGTTGGTAACCATCGTGGCACATTACACACAGATCCGGCAACGGTTGCGTGAGCAAACCACGCAGCTCAGAGGCGTGCGGATCGTGGCAGGTCAGACACTCACCGTCTTGCGCCGGGGGATGCACAGAACCCTCTTCTGAGATCACCTCGTGGCAAGAAAGACACAGGTCAGCCCCTTCGACAGCCAGATTGAACTCGTTTCCTTCCTTGCCCGGATGCGGAGCACCTGTCTTTTCGTGACAGCTGCCGCAGTCGTCTTTTGCAGCAGGGTGCACAACGCGCTTACCCAGTAAGTCCGCGTGGCAGCCCTCCGCCGTACAACTCGTCCCCTGCACCTGGCACATCGCGTGCACGGCGATTACACTTCCAAGCGTAAAAGCGAGCAACGTTGTCCCAATGTGTGAACGCTGTCGCGACATGCCTTCAACCATGAGCGTTCTCACTCAAAATGCCGGGCAATTCGAAAATAAGCGCCGTTGTAATTGATTTGCTCTCCCAGAAAATTGCGTCGGTAGATCTGCACTCCGACCACAAACGTCATGCGTCGGAAAGCCGTGGCCAGCTCGGCTCGAAGATTAGCGAGGTCCAGATCAATTGAACGGCCTCGATTTGACCGGTAGCTACCTTCGAGGTTGAACTTCAAAATGCGCGTTAGCCGGTAGCTCAGCTGTCCATTCGCCGAAAGGTACCGCTGCCGTTCCTGATCACGGAGTAGGAAGTAGTCACGATACTGAGCCGAAACGAAAAGATTGATACGCGCACTTGCTCCGAGCAGCAGTCCAGCATCGTACTGCTCGTACCTGTACGGTATGATGCTGGAGTTGTACGAGTGCTTCTCGTAGCCGAGACGCACACCTCGAAGTTGCAAACGGGTACCGTAAATTCTTTCCACAAGGTAGTTTAACGAAACCACTTCCGGATTGGAGACTTGATCGTAGTCTTGATCGTAGTAGTTGTAGTAGATCTCTACTGCGCGCCTGAAGAAACTCAGTCTTCCGCCAACTTTCCTGTTCCACGCTTTGAATTTGTAAGAGCGCTCCTGCTCAGCTACGTAATCGACGTACACCAGCCCGCCGTTCGGGATCTGGCTTCCGGGTAGTCGGCGGATTTCAACGAACGCACCCTGCGCAATCAGGAGGTAGTCCAGGTTTTCCTGGTAAACAACCGTGCCCGACTCGTCGGTGACGTAAACCGTCCCGAGCTCAACGAAAGGATTGTCCAGTAGCACCGTGCGGTCATCCCAGAGTTCGTGTGCTTCGTCGACAACGACGAGACGCCCAGGCACGCTCGAATGGTCCTGTCGCTGCCGACGCAACTCGTAACTTAGACTTAGGAGCCCACCAGGAATGTGCTTTTGGTAGTCAGCAACAAGCCCAAGCAGTCTCCGCTGATCTTGCACACCTGGCTGATCGGAATTCGAAAATCGGTAGTAAAGGCGCGTTCGAAGGCTCATGTACAAATGGTGTTCGAGAGCAAGTTGAGATTGGTCGACCGTCATTTCGTAGTCGGGGCGCTTGTAAGCCACGCGCTGGTAATTGCCCTGTAACGCAAAACGAGCTGGCAAAGACAGGATTAAATTCTCGTTTGCCTGCATACGGCGGAAATCGAACACACCTTTTTGCCGGTAAAACAACACACTCGACACAAAGGTACTTGTTCTTGATGAACTCAGATCAAAACGGTTGCTAATATTTAGCTCGTCGATGGTATTCTGAATGGAGTACAAAGCCGCGTAGCTTCGTGAGTAATCCGTAAACGTGTAGCGTACCTGGTTTACGTCACGGCCCCAAAAAGAGCGATTTACCTGTGCGCTGAGTGTCTTGCGACGGTCGTAGAAATGCCGGTTCGTCTCGATTTCGAGTTGATCCCAACGCTCTTTGGAGACTCGAACAGACAAAGGCAGGACTCTACCCGTGAATCGCAAAGACGCGCCTGTGCTCTTTTTTTGAACTTCGACATCCGTGATCAACTCCCTGCGGTTGAAAACGTGCGCGGTGTAGCGGTAGACGCTGAACGAAAGCGGCCGCTGAGAGAAAACAGTTGCTCGTACGTCGAGCTTCTTTGAAGTCAGGGCTTCCGTCCGGTCTGGCAAAACAACGTACTTGTACTTCCGGGAAGCAGGTTGATAGCCGAAATCGATGTCAAGCACCAGAAGGTTTGGGTGCACGACGTAACTCCTCGACTGGAGTTTAATGTAGCCGGTGAGCACAGAAGTCTTTGGCCTATCACTCGCACCCGATTTCAAGATGCGCTCCTGACTGCGGTAATCACCGTCAAGACCAAGCGTCGTCTTCAAAAGAAGTTGATTCCAGGGCCCAACCCGGAACATGGGCACCTGGCCATGAGCGAGCCAGGGCAGTAAGACGAAAATACCCAGAGCAAACAGCACAGAGCCTGGTGCCTGCGGTCCCACGCACCTGTTGTTCCGATGACTCCGTTGTTGCAGGTACGAGTTCATTTCAGCTCGGCAAACCGGTCAAAAAACAAGCATGGGTCTTTCGCCATCCGCTTTGCGGGGCTTTTCGGCCTAGCCATTCGGCTCTTACGCTTTCTACTGCAAGAACGTACGATCATCCCCTCCGTGTGGGTTATGACACTCTGTACAATCCGTTTCTCCAATCTCCGCGTGGGCGGGATTGGCTAACACGTCACCCTTTTCGTGGCAGAACAAGCACAGTGCTTGCCCTTTCGCGAACAGGAGATTCTCGTTCTTAGCCATGTGCGGATTGTGGCAGGCTGTGCAGTAGCCTCCTGCCACCGGCCCGTGGAGGACATCGAAGCTTTCACGGAAATCGTCGTGACAACCGTAGCACAGGTCCGGCTGGTCTGCCAACAGACGGTTGCCCGCTTGGAGATCGTGGCAGGAACTGCAATCTTTGTCCTGATACGGGGGGTGGAAAACGTACTGAGGTCCCATCCTGAGCCGTCGCAGTCTCTCCGCAAGTGCAGCTCGATCAGCAACAGCGGATGTGTCGACCAAAGCAGCTTCTGAGGGATTAGGAACACCATCGAAGAAAAAGGAAAGCACCCTGTAGCGGGCCATCGGTGAACAGGCGAAATGAGCAAGACTGATTGCAGAGGCGAGACCGACCAGCAAAGATGTCGTGCAGCTGTGACGAAAACTGGTCATGAGCTTCCCGTTGCCCAAAAAGACTTTGTCGTTCTTCCCACGTTCCCCCGTGTCGTTGGCAAATGAACGCTCAAGCTGTGGGTCGAAAAGGCTTGCACCCGGGTAACCACAGCTAACGCGGTTCCACAAACCCGTACACGTTCACTTTGTCGGGACCGTACTGATTGGTCACAAAAATCAAGTATTTCAGCCGGAACCTCTTGTCCACAAATTTCTGAAACAGCCCCAAATTGTCGTAGTCAATTACGATCTTCGCCGGTAACCACATGTAGCCGGGCCCCTCGTAGGGCCCACCAAAAGGCATCAGCAGATTGCCGTTCTTGTCAAAAATCTGGACATTCTCAAATGCCGCATCCACCACGTACAAGTTGCCATCGCGATCGACAGCGATCCCCTTGGGCCGCGCAAACTGACCGAGCCCCCGCCCGTAGCTGCCGATCGATTGCAGAAACTCACCGTCCCGCGTGTAGATCTTGACTTTGAAAGCTCCCAGGTCGCTTACGTACACCTTGTCTCGGGTGACGCAGAGGTTGGTCGGCGAGAACAGTCGGGCTGCCGTGTCCGCATCAGCCTCAGGAAACGAACGTAACAGTTCGTGGGTAAAAGCGTGGTAAACGCGAACCTTGTGGGACTTCAGATCTGTGACCCAGATCTTGTTGTCCACCACGTTTACGTCTGTCGGTTTCATTTCCGCCGGACTACCGATGCTTCCCACGTACTGAAGTTGATCGTCGTAGATCACAACCTGTTGGCGTCCAGTGTCCGCTACGTACAAGTATCCTTTTCCGTCAACGTAGCAGTTGATGGGCTTACGTAACAAACCCAGGCCCCGCGGTTTGAAATACCTGAATGTTTTCCGCTTCAAATCGATAATCTCAAGGCCTGCAACAATCGTGTCGCAAATGTACACGACACCGTGTCGAATTGCCAAGCCGTACGGCTTGATGATCGGCTTCGGAGCCTGCTTTCCAAAAATGTAGGCCATGATGCCCGATCGCCGCCCAGTAATGTCTGCAGCCTCGCTGAAACGAGCCAGAAATTGGATTCTGACCGTGTCCGGCGGTGGCGGGAAGACAATGACTTCACCCTTCAGTCCGGTCTGAGCATTTGCTTTCACAACGGCTACTGAGAGGAGTCCGGGGATTCCCAGCAGCAGCAACAGCGTTGTCAATCTACTCCTTCGAACCATGCTTCCGGCTCCAGATCCTGTGGATGAAAGCAGAAAACCCAACCCCTTGCAACTGTAGACCGTCGTTGTCCCAGTCCTCCCCTTCCCCTGTCACAACAAGAGCTGAGGGGAGGCTTCCCTCCCCTCAGCTCTTTTACTGTCATAAAGCGGTTGTTGGCGCGAAACGTTACTTGGCGTGGCACGTCAAGCAGAGAGCGCTACCAGCGTTACTCTTCACCAAAAGCTTGGCTACACCACTGCCGTTGTGCACATCGTGGCAAGACGCGCACTGCAACTTGTGACCATAAAGCATATCCTGATCGATGGTGCCACCCAGACCAGAACTGGTGGTGGTTGGATCGTACAGCCCACCGTCCGTACTTGCCAGCGTGGCATCGTAAAGGAACGAGACCGGGTGATCGTTGCTCAGGTCGGTGCCGATCAGATCGTTGCCAGTCACAAACTCGTTGCCGTTGCCCTTGCCACCAAAATTGTCCACAGCAACGGTCCCATCGTGGCAGCTCAAACAAAGCTTGGAATTTCCGTCAGGCTGACCCACAGTTGCGTCTAAACTTGAGCTGCTGTACGGCGTGAAAGTAGCTGAGGTAACTTCATGGTTCCATAAAGGTTCTACAGAGTTGTTGGCATGGTGCGGCGTGTGGCACACCACACAAATCTCTCCGGTGGGGTTCCAGCTTTCCTGGGAGAAATCGTGCGCGGATCCAACAATGGTCTGACCCTGTGCCACACCAAAAGCCATACACAGCATGAGTATCATCACGGGAACGAACAGTAGGCGTTTCATCGTTCTCCTCCCTCGATTCGTTTCTGCTTAACCGCTGGTCCTCCACACTTCACCCTACTCCGAACCACGTATGCCCTGGGGGACCTCTTGAGCCCCGCGTCCGCCAGCAAGTGCGAAACAAGCATATTTTTCGGCTGCGCCACATTTGGGATGACCCGCACTATCGATCAATGCGAAACCAATTCTCCTCAGCCTTCCGTACCGGCCATCCGTGGCCGCCGCCGAACAAATTTCTGATCGTCACTTTTAAAATTTTCAAACAAATTGGCGCAACTTTCAGCTTTTGGCTACCGAAATATACGGTAATCAACCGTATGAAACAAGTGTTTTTTGACCCGTGAGTCCTACATCAAATGAAATAGGCTTTCGGTGTTTTCTGCGTCACAAAGATTATGCCGAATGACGTACCTTCTCCGGGCCGAGCCCTGAGCCAATCAAATGTGCCGAACGAAAGATGTCCAGGTAAGGCACAAAGTTAGCCCACCTCTCAAGCGGGTTATCTTCCCAGTCAGAGGACACACACCCAGCTCGGCGGGGCCTGACCTGGAAAGGAAAGCCATTCCCTGCCACAGTAGTCGCAACCTCCGTCACCACAGTAGGTTGCAGAATTCCACCAAGACCAGCTCTCAATCTCACAGCACCACGGTGACTCAGTACGATTTTGGACTGTGTCTCCGTCCGTGACACTCCAAGTAGCACTTTCCGCTGAAATTTCCGGTGTCCACGAATTCCAGACGACCCGTTCTCGGATCAGGCGACACCACACTTAAGTCAAAGTTGATCAAATGACTGTGGTTTGTAGCGTCACCCTGGCTACTACTGATCCCATGCGGGTCATGGCACACGTTGCAGGGGGTGTTTTCTCGAACAATGTGCTTCCTGTGAATCCTCTTGTAAAAGCGGCCCATGCCGTTGATAATCTGCCCGCGGTCATGGCAGCTGTAGCAAAGCTCATAGGCCTGATACGACTCAGCCGTGCCATCTGCCGTCATGTACTGAAATTTGAGAATGTGTGGATAAATCGATCCATGTGGACCTTTGGGCACCCCAGTTCCATTGCTCGCGTGGCAATCCGTACAGTAGATCACACTGTTCTCATTCAAGGGGGCAATCAGGCTCGGCACATTGTCGTTCCTCCCTGGCGCTTCAACCGGATGGTACGACGGGTTGCTCGGATCGAATTCCAGTCGAACATTGCTCTGTTCCACCTGCCGCTGAGTCGGACTTCCGGGTTTGTTCGGACTGTCCGCGTGGCAACGGTAGCAAAGCTGGTACTCGTACCGAATCTCCTCAACCGCGTTCCCTTGTGTGTCGACACCGCGAACCCCAAGCAAAGCTCCGGTCGCATCCGGTGCGGACGCATTTGAGGCCTTTGCCGCATGCGGATTGTGGCAGTCCACGCACTCCACGTGCCGGCGGCTAACCACGGCTGGCTCTGAAGGATCGTGAACCCCCTGGTAAGAAAAAACGTCGTGCCGGTAGGTCTTTGCCAGCTCGGACTGAATGTCTGTCTGTGCCACGTTACCGTTGTGGCAAACCAAACAATTTTCCTCCTCGGGTTTCGCATTCAATAAGCGTTCCTCCCCCTCCGCAGCGTGCGGATCGTGGCAGTTTTCACACGCGTTTTCGGAAACAGTTGCGTAGCTTGTGTGAAACCACGGATTGTTTCCAAGACCGTTCCAGGTCGCCGAGGAAACGGCGTGGCTGGCATTGTCCCAACCCCGTTTCTGGTGGCAGTAACGACAAAGCGTTGAGTAACGTCGGCTCGCCACTAAAAAGTTGCCGTACAAGTCCTTGTGCGGATCGTGGCAAGACGTACATTGGAGCTGGCCATTCTCCAAGCGAACAGGTCCAGTTAGGGTCGCCGGATCCGCCAACTCGCCCTCGCTTGCTGATAGTGTGGAAGAGTAGTAGAACGACACGGGATGGTCGTCGGACAAGTTCGTTCCAAGGTTCGAATGGCCCGAAGGCATCGTGGTCACTCCCCCAGCGAATGCGATGGGAGCCGAGCGGCTCAGCACATCGCCGAGTGCCAGTGTACCGTCGTGACAGGAAAGACAGAGAACCGAAGAGCCCGTTGGCTGACCGGGAGCAGCAAGCATCGTTGAACTGCTGTAGAGTTTGTAGATACTCCCCGGATCCTTTCGATTCCAAAGAGGTGCTTGCCCGCTACTCCGGTGTGGGGTGTGGCAGAACACACAGACCTCTGTCTCAGTTGCGGCCTTGACGTCGCCCGGCCCGCTGACCGAGAGATTGTGCGGTGTATTCAAAATGGACTGGCCTTCGACCATCGAAGGCAGAAAAAGCGCGACAACCAGCAGCCATTTGCGGTCAATTCTGCGCATGCGCGCCTCTCCGAAGCTCGAATATTTGCACCCGTCCGTTGTAGGTGTCGGCCACGTAGATTCTGTCTCTCTCGTCCACGAAAATTCCCGTCGGCAACCAGAACTCGCCCTTCTCGTGTCCGGGAGAGCCAAATCGGTACAAGAGTCTTCCCCCGCGGTCAAAAATCTGCACTGCATTGAACAGCGCGTCCACAAGGTAAACGTTTCCGTGGCGATCGGTCGCCACACCTTTTGGTCTCGCCAGGTACCCACTCGCGTCTCCCACCTCTCCGAAAGAAGTGACCACAGCCCCATCCGGGCCAATAACCTGCACCCGGAAGTTCAGCGCGTCAACTACGTACGCAAGACCAGAGCGATCGATCCAAAGGAAGTTCGGGAAATTGAACTCCCCTCGCCCCTTACCGCGGTGTCCGATCGTTCGTTTTACGTTGCCTTTCCGATCAAGAACCGCGATTCGGTGAGCAAGCGTTTCCGTAACCCAGATTTCATCGAAGACAGGGGACCAGGCGATCCCGGTGGGTCTTTCCAATTGTCTTGAAACCGGCAATTTCCGCGCCTTCTTCTCACCTTTCCGGAGGACGAAGACAGCGTTCAAGCGCGAATCCGTGAAGTAAAGTGTGCCATCTGCCGCAACACAGGCAGAGACAAGCGAGGGAAACCGATCGTACTGTCGGCTCCGAACAAGCTGGTACCGCTGTTGCGTGCTGTCGGTCACGATCACTGCGTGGAGACCTTGATCGAGAATAAACCATGTCGCCCCACTGGCCAGAAACGCAACCGGCCGCACGAGAGAAGGGCTTTTCCTTCCCAAGATCAATTTCAAAAGCCGTCCCGTCAGAGCTCTCTGGCCAGCGGACAGCGTCCTTTCACTTATCTCGCCAATCCACTGCACGGAGTAATCTTGGTCGCCTCCTCCAGCCGGCCCAGCTCCTGGAGCGGCACGAACCGACAAGAACACAAGAATGATCGCGCACAAAAACACATCGGGCCTGAAGTGTCTCACCTTGGGTAGCAAACCCGGCACCTCTCAGTGCAAAAACACATCATCACGGTAGCACACATCGAATGGTACGGACAGTGAAAAGCAACGAACACCCGATCCTTTTATCGTCACCTCCGCCCCAGTCCCTAACTTTTCGCGATCACAAAGTAGTGAAAATGCGTCTCGAAATCAATGGTGCACTTCGTTTGGGGCATCCACCTTCGCGCGGGAGCTCTTCCCCAGTGACCCACACCGGCTTTTCCTTCGCGGAGTCCTCTGCGAATCGGGCCATCGACCGGATCAAGGCGCACATCGTGGCAGGCCTTTCCACGTTGCACCCAATCCCGCTGCATTAACGGGCGTGGAGCTTTTTCGCCGTGCGCAACAACCTCGA
Organism: uncultured Cytophagia bacterium; assembly: GCA_964644845.1. Taxonomy (GTDB): domain Bacteria; phylum Zhuqueibacterota; class Zhuqueibacteria; order Oleimicrobiales; family Geothermoviventaceae; genus Geothermovivens. Next base: position 17,910 of record CAZXXS010000090.1, read on the forward strand.
CACAGGCGCACCTCAACCTCAGCGCTTCGATGGCAGGTGGTCAGGGAATTCAAACGCACTCTCAAATTTCCCAGTCCAAGCTTGGCGTGCGGTCGCGCGTTTCTGTCGAAAACGCGAACGCTCCCACCTGCGTGGATCAAGGCCAGCTGAAGCCGAAGTGTTTTCTGGAAAAACGCTTTTCTACCGCGAAGGTACGGGTCGTGACGAGGTCGAACGGTCTCGTCTTCCACCTACGGCGAACCACGGAGGCGGAGAGGCTTGCTTAGCCGTTTGCATCTGTTTTCGGTGACGATCGGAGTGGCTGGATCCAGACGGACTCTGCCTGAAGCAAGTCGGGCGATCCTGATCGGCTCAGACACACCGTGCGGCCAAAACGCCCGGGCGTTTTCGAACCGCTTCGCACCGGCGAGGCCCTGGGGTCCAGTTCACGGGAACTCTGGAAAGGGAGTGTAATTTCGGGGGGTCTTCTTATCTCCCTTCCGATCCTGCCTCGACCGGCCACCGCACTGAGCCCCCCATGTCTCGGCACTTTGCCGGATCCTGGGAGCGTTCTTTGGAGACGAAGCAGTGTTGCTTGCCAAGTCTCGGGTTCATTCCTTCTTCCCTCCGCCCCCCTTCGACACGAGCGTAGCGGCCCAACGCCCCTTGAAAACGGCCACTGAGCCAAGCTTCGCACTTCATCGCTCCTCAACTTTCCGGTGAACTCGGGCAACGTACCTTCAGCCCAATCTCAGCGTCCGCTGAACAGTCCGCCACAGAAAACCTGGCAGACGCTCCGTTTGAGCTCATCGGTACTCCCTGATCATGCACAAGCCCTTTATTTTCTTCGATGTCGTTTCTGTATTTCTTCCTTGACTTTCGTAACAAAAATTGATAAAGTTGTGCTGAAGTGTGGGAGATACGGGGGAACGGATTCAATTCACCCACGGTACCGGGCGAACGAGGCTCTGCGGTACCGGGCTCTACGGGTTTCCAGCCGTACAGTCAGTTAACCAACACAACGTGGAGGAGACCAGCGTATGAGGTACAAACTTCCGTTCTTGCGGAGGGCATGCCTCGCGTTCCTGGTACTCCTGTTCTTCGCGGTGCCAGCGGGTTTCCGTGTGGCCGACGCGGCCAAAAAGGCTGAAAAAGTCGGCGATGAAACCTGCCTGACGTGCCACGAAGACGTCGGCAAATCCTTTGCGCACACAATCCACGCGCAGAAGATCACGACGAAGGGGTACACGTGCGAGGCCTGCCACGGTCCGGGGTCTGTCCATGCCGAGAGCATGGACCCGGCCGACATCTACAACCCCGCGACTGATTACAACCCGGTCGCACCGAATCCATGTCTCACCTGTCACAACGGACCGCAGTTCACCTCAGCCACAGCCTCGGCTCATCACGAGCTCGCAGATGGCTGTAGCGATTGTCATCAGGTCCACTCTACCGAACCTAAGCTGTTGAAGAAACAGGGGTCCGAACTTTGCGTCGAGTGCCACAGGGACATCGGCGCCAAGTTCAACCTTACTTCACATCACCCGGTGAAAGAGGGCCTGATGACCTGCACCAGCTGCCACGCTGTTCACGGCGGCGACAACACGTTCACACACACAAGCGACAGCCGCGAGCTCTGCATCTCCTGTCACACGGATAAGGCAGGTCCGTTCGTCTTCGAGCATGAACCGGTGAACGAAGACTGCGGCATCTGCCACGATCCCCACGGGACTGTGGCAAACAATCTGCTGAAGCAAACCGAACCGTTCCTCTGCATGTCGTGCCATCCGGTGCATTTCCACACCGGCATCGCCGGTTACATCGGCGATTTCAAGAATCCGCTCCACCCGGAGCGCGGTGGCAAGTCCACACTGGACGGTTTCAAGTCCAGCATGCTGACCAAGTGCACCCAGTGCCACACGCAGGTACACGGTTCGGATTTGCCGTCCGAAAGTATTTCAAGCCGCGGACGCTCTTTGACCAGATAGGAGGGCAGACGACGATGAAAAGCAAACAAAGCATCGCCGTTGCAGTTGCTGCGCTCGTCGCCTCCCTCGTGCTACTCGGCACAGGGGCGTTCGCGCAGCAGACTGCAACGACGTGGCAGGTTTGGGTTGGTAGTCACTACTCCGGCTTGCAGGACTACCGCGAGAAAGTGGCTGAATTTGACTGGGCCACAAATTCCCCGGAGTTTGCAGCCAAGTTGTCGCACACGTTCGGCAAGAACGTGCTCGATGTTTCAGGCTTCTACTACGATCCCGAGCGGATGGCGCTGAGCGCAGCCGCAGGGTTCGGCAACTGGTTGAAGGCGGATGTGTCGTACCGTTCTTTCTACCGTCGCCTCCAGAACGACCTGATGGAGAATCTCGTCGTGCGCGAAGCCAAAGACCGCACAGGCTCGGCACCGGGAGGAAAGATGGTCACTCACGACAATCCGGCGCCAGCTGCGACCTTTGGATACACACGGCGCGAACTGAACACCAAGCTCGAAGCGCAAATCCCAGGGCTCAAGATGCTGAAACTGCGCCTCGAGCATCGGTCGATTCTGGAAGACGGCAACGAGCAACATCTGGCGGTCATGCACTGCTCATCGTGCCACGTTGAAGCCATCGACATGAAGGTGGACCGCAAAACCCACGACGTGGCCGCAGGTGCAGATCTGGACGTTGGTCCTGTCAGCATCTCCTACACGGCGCGCATTCGCCAATTCCGCGATGATGCTCCGATTTACGAGATGAAGTACGACACAGCGCAACACCCGGTCAACGGCAAGTTCGTGGAAGAGTTCAGCTCTCGCGAACTCTTCAGCGGACAGGTTGTGCCGATCAACAGTCCCTTGCAGGTGGACCAGCTGTCGCACGTCTTCAAGGCCAAAGCCCACCTGGGTGCGGGCGAGATCGTCGCGAGCGCCGTCACCAGCAACGCCAAGAACAAGGTGAAAAGCCTGAACCTAAAGACCAACGCCGCCAATGTTCGCCTCAGTTACCCGCTGATGCGCAAAGTGAAGGTGGTGGCGCAGGGTTCGTACGACCGCATCGAGAACGATCCTGTGTTCATCGATCTTCCACCGTGGCGCGAGGGGCGACCAGGCGGTGGACAGAATTTCGACTGGTGGCGGTACTCAAGCCTTACCCGAACCAACATGGAGGCTTCGGCTCAGGTTCTGTACGTGCACAGTCGAGCCGTACGTTTCTCTGTGCTGGGTGGCGTTGGCCGCGTGACTCGAGACGACTACCCCTACCGGGGAGCCAATGGCAAGACCACCACAATGAAGCTCCGGCCAGAGCTCCGTCTGAGACCCGTGCACGGTCTCACGGCGCGGCTGCGCTACAGCGTAGAGGTCACGGACAACCCGTTTGCTCCGTACAACTACTTCTTCGAGCGGTCGGGCCACTCACTCACCCCTCTGCCGGGCAACTCACTGGTTTACTACTTCCAGCGTGATCAGCTCCGCTACGGTAACATCACCAGCCTGCCCACCCTGGAGCAAGCTGTGGATCTCAAGCTGACTTTTCGTCAGTCCTCGAGTTTGAAGCTGACCGCTGGAGTCAAAGCCAGCATCGGCACCAACAAGGACAACAAAGAACTGAGTTTCCAGCACCGCAGTCTGCAACCTCAGTTCGGTCTCACGTTGAGTCCTGACTCGCACTGGTCCTTGTTCCTGGACTACTCTCTCATTCTCGAGGACCAGAACGGTCTCCTTTCGGTGCCGATGATGGACGGCTGAGCGGGCCACCTGTTCGGCGCCGGTGGCGCCGTTAAACACTACGGCTCGTTGTACGGGGAAACCCACTACGTCTCTCTGTCCAACTTCCTGAGCGGCGGTGTTCAGTACCAGGGTCAGAAGCTCAGTGGCGGCCTGACGTTGAGCATCATGCAATCCCGCGCTGGCATGGACCCAATCTACATGCCAGAAGCTCCCCACGAGGTGTTGGAATCCATTGAAGCCGCTCGTTACAACTACTACATGACCCACACCTACTCCGACCTCGGCTACACGTACGTGAATGCCGGTCTCGGTCTGGAGTACAAGCTGAACGACCGCCTCGCCATCACCGCTAACATGGATTACTACTACCTGCGTGATGGTCGCGGCTACGTGTTCGGCAACGAAACGGGGTCATTCTCTGTAATCCGTACCGGCTTCAAGCTGTACGGTCCGACGAAATAACCCCAAGAGCCTCAACAGAGCCTACAGCCAGGGCCCGGCGACTACGGTCGTCGGGCCTTGTGATTTCCGCCAGATCTCCTCTCGTATTCAAAGCGTTCAGATCTTCGACCGAGTACCAGGGAAACGGCCGGCGAAGCTTGTGTCCTGGCCCACGCGTAACCAACCCACACCGCGCCGCTCCAAAGAGCTTCCCTACTACCGGCGTTACGCTGGTACCCGAGCCGCCTCACGATGTCGGTGCCGCAGCACCAA
>CAZXXS010000091.1:0-4667 GCA_964644845.1 uncultured Cytophagia bacterium
GAAATCCAACACCTCGGGGTACCGACCGGGTACGAAAGATTGGTGAAGTTCGTCGCTGATCGCGTACAGCGAACCGACGACGAGAACGAGAATAAGCGCGAAGTCGCGCAGAACACGGTTGCGTTGGTAGTAGAAAGCCCTGCTGCAAAGGTAGCCGAAGAGGGCATACTCCGTGAAATGGTAGAATTTGTCGCTCAAGTGAATCCCGAGTGGTGGGGGTGAAAGACTCGGGATCGACGAAAGCGTGAAGATCAGTGCTGCGTAGAGAATGGCTGGTAACTGGTACCTGACAAAAGGACTCAACGGTTTTCCCCTCGCTTGATTTTCTCGAGTTCACGAAGAACAGCCGGTACGGCGCGCAAGATGTCGCCAGCGACCAACCCCATTTCGCCGTAGCGGTTGCGAGCGATGTCTCCGGCGAAACCGTGCACGTACACGCCGAGCCAGGCCGCCGTGAAGGCGTCCAGACCCTGGCCGATGAAGGAAGCGATCAACCCAGTAAGCACGTCGCCGGAGCCGCCTGTGGCCATGCCGGCGTTGCCACTGGAATTGATCATGACCATGCCGTCGGGCGAAGCGGTGACACTGGGGGATCCTTTGAGTACGAGCACGACCCCCCATTCAGCTGCAAACCGACGGGCTACCTCAATTCGGTTGGCGAGGATTTCGCGCGTGCCGAGACCCGTCAAACGCGAGAGCTCGCCCGGATGAGGCGTTAACACAGTCGGAGCCGTCCGGTTTCTCAGAAGATCCGTGTGATCCTGGAGATTGTTGAGGCCGTCAGCGTCGATGACGGTTGGCTTTTCCACCTGGCGAACAAGATTCTGCACAAGCTTGGCCGTGGAGGGGTGCGTTCCGAGTCCAGGGCCAAGGGCGAAAACGTCCATTCCGGTGAGGTGATCGAGAATGGGCGCTGTGGCGCTTTCGCCAAGATGGCCGGGTTCTGCTTCGGGGAGGGGCTTCGTAATCACTTCGGTTGCTTTTTCTTCCAGGATGGCGTTCAAACTGGCGGGAATGCCAAGGTAGACCAGGCCGGAGCCCGCTTTCAGCGCGGAAAGGGACGTCAGCGTGGCGGCGCCTGTCATTCCGGTCGAGCCAGCCAAGACGTAGACGAGGCCAACCTTGTTTTTGTAAGCGTCGGAAGGACGTCTGGGCAGCACAACAAGAGCGTCCGGCCGCCCAACGATGAAGGTGCGTACCTGCTTGGCTGTCTCGATGGTTTCGGGCATGCTAATGTCGACCACGTGTACCCGGCCCGCAAAGTCGCGACCCGGTGGGAGCAGCAAACCCCGTTTGATCTCGGCCATGGTTGCGGTTGCCGTCGCCCTGACGCAGGGGCCCTCGACAGCGCCCGTGTCCGCGTTCAGGCCGGAAGGCAGATCCACGGAAAGAACGGGGGTGGGCATTGCGTTGATGGCGTCGATGATTTCCGCAGCCAACCCCCGGACGGCGCCGCTGATGCCCGTACCGAAAATCGCATCCACGATCAAATCCACCGGTGGATTCGGTTTGAAATCACCACGCTTTTGCACAGGGTGGATGGCAAGGCCCATGTTCAGGAGAATATTCAAATTCGTCTTGGCGTCCCCTTTGATGGTTGCCGGATCGGCAAGAAGGTACACGTCGACATCTGCACCGCGGTTGTGAAGATGCCGGGCGACCACGAAACCATCCCCGCCGTTGTTCCCTTTTCCGGCTACCACGACCACGTGTTTCCGAGCTGCTGTTCCACCGAGCAGCTGCTCCGCGACGGAAACGACGCCAAGGCCAGCGTTCTCCATCAACACCACGCCGGGGATCCCGATCTTCTCAATGGTTTCGCGGTCCATTTGGCCCATCTGAGAAGCGGTTACAACTTTACGCATGGCGGCTCTCCTCTTCTTGTGCCAGGCGCGAAAAGCGGACAGACAAGGGAAGTTCGTACGAAAGCAGGAGCCTTCGGTCTCCCGTGAAGCCAGCACTCAACGTGAGGTTCAGATCCGAGTTTGTGTGAACACCAACTCACCGGTAAAAACGCGTGGGCGGACGCCGGGACAAAACGTAAGCCGGTTTTCAACAACGTCTAACGCCTGACTGCGAGCGGGGTTCAGGGTTTTGCTACTCGATCAGTACCACTGCAGCAGCGGTTTCTCTGGAGTGGGTAAGGCTGACGTGCACTTTGTGACGCCCGAGCAGCTGCCGAGCGTGGGGGCTCAAGGCGATGTACGGGCGTCCTGAGGGTGCGTTGAGCACGACGACGTCGTGCCAGCTCAGGTGTGCCGTGCGGTTGCCTGGCAGGGCTTTGAAAAACGCCTCCTTGGCAGCAAAGCGCACGGCGAACGATGCGCTGAAATCGTTTTTCGACCGACACAGGACAAGCTCTTCACGAGTCAGGATGCGGTCTTCGAAACGGGTGCCCCACTTCTCCAGGGCCCGGCGAATTCGCCCGATTTCGACCACATCGATGCCCAGGCCCAGCACGGTTCCCTCGTGGACGTCTAAGCCAGTTGTTCAGCGCCAAGGTGCTGGCGAAGCAGCGCAGCCCCCTTCTCCGGCGGAAGGAAGTTAGCCCTGATTCCCGACACCAACTCGAAACTCGTGAAGCCGCGCAGCTGGGGAATGATTTCGATGTGCCAGTGGTAGTCCTGCTCGAGAGTTTTCCAGTAGCCACGCCGGTGACCGAAGGAGGTGTTTGGTCCAGTGTGAATGACCATCACGTAGTTTGGGTCGTGGAGTAGTTTCTGGATGCCGCGCACGGTTCGCTTGAAAACAGAGGCAAGCTCGGGAATGCGACTGGAGCGTTCGAAAAACGTCTCGTGTTTCTTTGGCATGATCCAGGTTTCCAAGGGCGCCCGCGAGGCGAACGGTGTGTAAGCAAGGAAGTGCTCGGTTTCCTCCACCACCCGCGTGCCCTCGCTGATTTCCTGCTGCAGGATGTCGCAGAACAGACAGCGTTCCTTCAGGCGGTAGTGTTCGGCTGCGTTGATCAGCTCCTGTTTGACGCGGGGAGGGGTTACAGGTGTAGCGATGACGTACGAGTAGCTGTGCCCCACCGCGGGCCCAGTCGCCTCTCCGTAGTTTTTGTAGACCATGACGTAACGGAATCGGAGATCGGACTTCAGGTCGAGGATTCGGTTCTGGTACACGGAGAACACCCGGGCCAGGTGGTCATCGTCGAAATCGACAAGATGCGTGCTGTGGTGGGGCGTTTCTACTACGATTTCGTGGGCACCAATGCCGTCCAGGATGTCGTACATGCCGTGGCCGCGGTTGTTCAAATCGCCTTCGACGCGCAGGACCGGATACTTGTCCGGAATGACACGCACGTGCCAATCTTCCGGATTGCCGTTCAGGCGCTCGACGTGAATCGCCTTCGGGGTCAAATGCTCGTTGCCACGGCAAAACGGGCATGAAGGTTCGTGTCGTTTGTCGCTTGTCCGGCGTTTTCTTACATTCACCAGGAGTTTGTCGGTCTGAAGCTCGTCGTGAATGATGATGCTCCAGCGGCCGGAGACAGGATCGCGTCGTAGTTCGTTCATTGGCTAAATTCGACCTTGAGCGCTTTTTTTTCAGCGTTGGCTTTCGTTCTTCAAGCAACAGAAGAGGTGGAAAGATGGTCACAAAAACACGTGTACTCCGCACGGATGAGATCAGCAAGATCTGGTTTGGCCGTCCGTCTGGTCACCGCCATTTCCGGCTGGCCATTCAACTCGCGGACGGCGAGATCCTGGTCTTCCCTGAGGCCCCGGTGGCTGCGCTTGTACGAGCGTACATTGACGTCAAAACGCATCCTACCAAACGGGCGGTTGAACTCGAGGCCAGGAGTGTTCCTGGCAGAAAAAGAGACTACGCTCCAACCCAGCTGCTCGAAACGGATCGTGCCGAGAATGAAATCCAGGAATACCTGGCCGAGCTCCTGACGGGTTCAGAAGCGTCTCACAATGAAGCAATTTGACCGACGCCTGGGATTGGGACGCCAGTACTGGCGCGAAAGTTAGCAAAAACCGTGCACACAAGCAAGAAGTTGTCAGACGAAAAAACGATTCGTCCCTTTCGTTGTGGGTGGGAAAGGGCACGAACCTGAGCGCTGTTGGGGCACAGAGTTGGGAGAAAGAATAGGCCCGCCCAGCGGAGATTTCAGCCGCGCAGCCTGAGCCTTTGGGTCGGAAGAAACAAGGAAGGACCGACGGTTTAGGCTCGCGGCGTTTTGCAAGGAGACACGGTCGGCTCCGTGGTGGTTCGGTCTGGCGGCGCTCCACAGTAAGTAAGGAAGTTGCAGGGCCAAAACGCAGTCGTCGTTTCGGAACAACGTTCGGTAGAGGGGGTGTGCAGGAGAACTGGGGTTTCGGTAGCAGGAACGACCAACGATCCCGGACGCTGACGTAAGCGACCGCTCGAAGCGAGAGACTCGGCGAGCGAAGGACCGAGAAACGGTACGGTTTCGCCGGAAGGAGGGAAGGAGTGGTGGCGTGCTGCTCCGTCTCCTTGTTTGGCCGGAGCCCAATTGTGAGATGCTTGTACGCGGCGGCTGTGGGTGGGAGATTCGGAACGCCGGAGGTCCGTGCCGGAGTTGTTACGTCCGCACACCCGATTGAGGTCCGGCAGCAGGCCTTTTGCTTGACTGTTTGCGGATGTGCGTCCTGTTCGGATCGCGACACAAAGAAAGGGCTGGCGCTCAGAGCCAGCCC
>CAZXXS010000092.1:0-40155 GCA_964644845.1 uncultured Cytophagia bacterium
AAGAGATGCCGTGCTTGGCGACCTTGACGCCTTCGCGATTGAACGGACGGGGTGGATTTTAACAGCCTCGTGTGTCCGCTTTGGCTCAAGGCGGAAGTACGCTCACGGGGGTGCAGAGTGTGGCCGCCACGGCGTAGAACCGCGAACACGCAAAGTACGCCGAGAAGCAGATCTTGAGAAGCACTCTCGCAAAGGCGTCAAGACGCGAAGAGACCCCGTGGGATCACCAGGAGGTTCAGACGATCGTTTCAGGGGAGCACCAATTTTTCGCATCCCGCCACCTGGCTTGGAACTTCGCGGCCTTCGCGTCTTGGCGGTGAATTGCTTCACAGGCCAGGCGCAGGAGAACAGTAAGGACCAGGGGTAAGCGCAATGAGACGCATTGTGAAATGGCTTGTGCCGGTGGGGCTGGCGCTGGTGGTCGCTGTCGCGGCCGTCTGGAGGCTCAAGCATCGTGGGACTGCCGAAGGCACGGCGGCTGGAGGAACCCGTAGCGAGACGACGGAACAGGCTGTGACGCTTGCCCCCGTGCCGGTGCGCGTGCAGTACGCCTTCGTGGGCGACCTCGTCCTGCGAGTCACGGCTACGGGCCGCACGCGGGCTCGGCGATCGGTGAGCGTCTACCCGTACACCAGCGGCCTGCTGACGGAAGTCCGGGTCCGGGACGGCCAGCACGTGCGCAGAGGGGAGACTCTCTTCCGGCTGGATGATCGCCAGGCACGCTTGAACGTGCGGGAAGCCCGGAACGAGGTGTTGCAGGCGGAGGTGGAGTACGGGCTCATGCGGCGGGAAGCGCGTGAACTCGCCGCCTCGGACTCGCTCGGCCTCACCGTGGGCGTGGGCATGTCCGAGGAGGAGTTCCGGGAGATCGAGCGGCGCTACCGCGCGGGGGAGATCAGCGAGGCCGAGTACGAACGAGCCAGGATCGACTACGAGATCGCCCAGATCTTTTCCGGATCGCGCCGGGACGAACTGATGGCGGTAAAAAGCGGCCTAGCCGCGGCCCTGGCCAAGCTGCGGCGCGCTGAGCTCGAGCTCGAGTACACAACCGTCAGGGCCCCTTTCTCCGGCACGGTCGGTCAGGTGCGCGTCAGTCCTGGCCAGTGGGTGGGGCCGTCCCAGGAGCTGTGCCGACTGGTGGACCTTTCGCATCTCTACTTTGACGCCGAGGTGCTCGAAAGCGAGATTGGGATGGTGCACGTGGGTGCCGGGGCGGAAGTGCGTTTCCCCGCCTACCCGGACACCTCGTTCAGCGGCCGTGTGGTGGGCATCAACCCCGTGTTGAACGAAGAGAGTCGCACCTACACGGTTGTGGTCGATTTGCCCAATCCCGAAGGCAGGCTCCTGGACGGGATGTACGGCGAAGTGAAGCTTGACGCGCAGGTTCTGCCAGGCCGCCTGCTTGTGCCGCGGCGGGCTGTGATCGAACGCGACCGGCGCAAGCTCGTTTTCATTGTTCGCAAGAACGCGGAGGGACAGGACGTGGCCCAGTGGTGCTACATCACCCCTGGCCACGAGAACGAGGAGTACGTGGAGGTGCTGGATTCGGCCTTCGGGCTGAAGCCGGGCGAGCCCGTGGTCGTGGAAGGACACTTCACACTCAGTCACGATGCCCCCGTGCGGATTGTCAATGCTGAAAAGAACAAATAGGCGCGAGTAGCAGACTGCTGCGGCAGAAAAAGGCGCACGTCATCCTTTTGTTCTGGCGGCTACGACGTAGGCGCCTTTTCTTCTTCGTGCGGTCCCTGTGCCACTGTGTGAACCGTTGACTTCGCCTCTCCTCGGAAAGGCATGAGGGCGCAGGGACTCTGCTGTTTGGGTTTGGTAGACTGAGGCGGGGGGAAACCAGGAAGGCTGGGGGCATCTCCCTCTGGCGGCTCCGACCTGACCACCTTTTCTCTCTCCTGTGGTCCCGGTGCCTCCGTGTGAGCGGTTGACCCCGCTTCGCCCGGAGAGGTGCGGGGACGGAAAAGCTTCGTGGCTGAAAGCTCCCTCCAACTTTCCTTTTGTCCCTGGTTGTTTTCACGGTTGACATTCAGACCTAATCCAAGTAAATTGCCTGTGTGGGGAGGTGAGAGGTTCGCGAGGTGGAGGATAAAGGGTACAGGAGGCTTCGATGCGGAAAATTCTACTGATCGGTGTTTTGTTGCTTGTGAGCGGCACGGGTGCCCGAGCTCAACTGTTGGGGACCAGTGTCATGCCCCAAGAAGGCGGCGCATTCACAGGCGGCATGGGTGTCGCGGTGATCGACAATCAAACCTACTTCGCCATCCACCTGCAGCCGGAGCTTGCTTTCGGCAAGTTCGGGGTCGGGCTCGACGTCAATCTTTTGTACAACACCAGTACGGGCCACATTCGCTCGAAAGATTGGGATGAGGGTTACGACTACCTTCGCCTTATTCGGTACGTTCGCTACGCACACAAAGGCGATCCGTTCTACGTGCGCGTGGGGGCACTCGACGCAGCCCGACTCGGTCACGGTTTTCTCGTCAACTACTACTCGAACTCCCCCAGTTACGATGACCGCAAGATCGGCATTGCCCTGGACGTGGATTTTGGAGCTTACGGTTTTGAATCGTTTGCCAATAACGTGGCACGGGCCGAGGTGTTAGGTGGACGTGTCTACTGGCGTCCCCTGCGCAAGTCAGTGGCTTTGCCAATCATCAAGAACTTCGAACTTGGCGCGACGTACGTGACGGACATTGACCCTGACGACAACCGGAGCACAGATGACGGGGTGTCGGCTTTTGGCCTCGATGCCGGTTTGCCGCTCATCAACGGGAGCGTGGTGCGTTCGATGGTGTACTACGACTACGGCAAGATCGTAGATTACGGCTCAGGACAGGCTGCTGGAATCGGCGTGGATCTTCACTTCCCGGGTGGCTTGGCCACGCTGTCCGCTCGTTTCGAGCGACGCTGGCTCGGTAAAGAATTCGAACCGAATTTCTTCAACGCCTTCTACGAGGTGGACCGTTACACGAAGACAGAGTACGGACGCGGGTTCCGCAAGGTTGATTTGCTGCCCACAATCACGGAAGAAACCAGAGGGTATTTCGGCGAACTCTACGGTCGCGTACTCGGGGTGGTTCAAGTGGTCGGCAATTTCGTGCGGCTTGATGACGTGAAGCACAGCGGTGTGTTGCACTTGGCGGCAGATGCACCGGACGCCATACCTCAAATCGCGGCTCACGCCACTTACGACAAGGCGGCCATTGAGACGCTGAACGACGTTCTGACACTCGACGATCGCAGTGTTGCACGCGTGGGACTGGGTTACAAGATCAAGCCGTACTTGATTCTCTACATGGACTACATCTGGAATTTTGTCTACAACGAGCGAACCGAGCGCTACGAACCGCAGGAACGGATTGAACCGCGGCTGAGTTTCGTGTACCGCTTCAAGTAGGGTGCCTTGGGTGTGGGGGAACGAGAGTTGCGGCCCTTCAAACGGGTGTGGCTCGACGTGCTGGCCGGGCTCGAGAGCTTTCTCTTCCACCCTTACTGTGTACTGTGCGAGCAACGCCTAACACGGCCTTCGCAATTGGTGTGCGACGGTTGCCTTGCTGAACTGCCAGCTGCGGAACCGGCCATTCTCAGGGGCGAAGACCTGCACGAGGACTCACGACTTGCTGTGTTCGCGTGCGTGGCGTCCTTGTGGCAGTACTCCGAGCAAGTGGAGAAGGTAATTCATCTGCTCAAGTACCGGCGCCGACCAGCGCTTGCCGGGGTAATTGGAGTGCGAATGGCACCGCTTGGGGCGGAGTTGACCGAATGGTCCGACACGCCGGTTGTGTTTGTGCCAGTGCCTTTGCACAGCGTTCGCCTGCGGGAACGGGGGTACAACCAGAGCGCGCTTCTGGCCAGGTGCGTTGCCGAAGGGATTGGGGTATCGCTGGCGTTGCGCTCTCTGGTGCGACGGCGCTACACCCGCAGTCAGGCTGCACTGGGAAGAGAAGAGCGCCTGCGCAATGTCGAGGGGGCTTTTGAGGTCACTTCTTCTGCGGAAATCGCTGGCAAACACTGTGTGCTCGTTGACGACGTCGTGACGACCGGAGCGACGTCGTCTGTTTGTGCTGAGGCGTTGCTTCGAGCAGGGGCAGCTGCAGTCTCGCTGCTTACAGCGGCCCGGGCGTAGCTCACGGCGGACTGGCTTTGCCCTCGAATCCTTGCTGTACGGCCACGCTGTTCCTCCAGGTGGTGAGCATGCGAGTGTGCGTTGTGCGATGGTTCAGCGCCTTTTGAGAACAGTCCGGAACGACACTGACTGCTGGGAGGGAAAATGGGCAACTACCTCGCTTTTGATCTGGGCGCATCCAGCGGTAGAGGTCTTCTCGGCAAACTCCGTAACGGGGTCCTCGAGCTTGAGGAGGTGAATCGCTTCCCGAATCGGCCCGTCAAGCTGCGTGGCCACCTGCACTGGGACATCGTCGCCATTTTCCAGCGTTTGTTGGAGGCCATGCAGGTTCTGGCCGAGCGTGGGGAACGCGTGGACAGCATTGGCATCGACACGTGGGGGGTAGATTTCGGCCTGGTCGCAGCGGATGGTTCCTTAGTCGGTGTGCCCTACGCCTACCGCGACGGGCGAACGGACGGGGCGCCGCAGCGAGCGTTCCAGCTGCTGCCCTGGGAGCGGCTTTACGAGATCACGGGTATTCAGCTCATGTCGATCAACTCGGTGTTTCAGCTTTTCGTGATGGCCGAACAAAAGCACCCGTGGCTCAACATTGCGGCCAAGCTCCTTTTTCTGCCGGACCTGTTGAACTACCTCTTGACTGGCAGAGCGGTGTCGGAACTGACAATTGCGTCCACCTCGCAGATGCTGGATGCTCGGGAGCGGCAGTGGTCGGAAGAGATCTTTACAAGCCTTGGTTTGCCACGTGAAATCATGCCGGAAATTGTACCAGCAGGGGAAAATCTCGGACCTTTGTCGCAGGATTTGCAGGACGAAACGGGACTGGAGGTGCCGCGCGTCGTGGCGACAGCTGGCCACGACACCGCCAGCGCCGTGGCTGCTGTTCCTGCTGAGGGTGAAAAGTGGGCTTACCTCAGCTCGGGAACCTGGTCTCTGATGGGTGTCGAACTGGACGAACCGCTGCTGTCGGAGCAGGCCCGCGACAGGAATTTTACCAACGAAGCAGGCGTAGCAGGGAAAATTCGCTTCCTCAAGAACATCAGCGGGCTGTGGATTTTGCAGGAATGCCGGCGGGCGTGGGGCGACTCGTATTCGTGGGATGAGCTGACTGAGTTGGCACGAAAAGCCAGGCCGTTCTTCTGCCTCATTTTCCCCGATGATCCGGATTTTCTCAAACCTGGCGATATGCCGGGCAAAGTGAAGGATTTTTGCGCTCGTACTGGCCAATCTGTGCCGGAAGATGTTGGGCAGATTGTGCGTGTGATTCTCGAAAGCCTGGCCATGCGGTACAAGAGTGTGTTCAGCTCCTTGCAAAGCGTGCTCGGCAGGTCAATTGACACGGTGCACATCGTTGGCGGGGGGAGCCGTAACGGGTTGTTGAATCAATTCACCGCAAATGCACTGGGCGTGCAGGTAACCGCCGGTCCCGCCGAGGCGACAGCGTGCGGTAACATGCTGGTCCAGGCCATGGCCGCGGGAGAACTTAGCGGCCTGGGCGAAATTCGCGATGTCGTGCGTCGATCGTTCACGATTGAGAGTTTCAGCCCGCAGAACACAACGGCTTGGGATGAAGCGTTCCGTGTCTACCGGGAAATTGAGGCCCGGTACGAGTGAACAGCAGGGGGGCTTAGTCGATCGGCCGAAAATGCCAGCCAGCGTGCTCTGATTAAGCAGGAACCGAGACGACTGCAGGAGGGAGGGATTGGCAGCATTTGAGACCTGGTTCTTGACGCACATCGGGACGAACCCGATTGTGCAGGGACTGGTTGGGGGGCTGGTGATTACGTTTCTGAACACTCTGGGGGCGCTCCTGGTGCTGTTCGTGCGGAACGTGTCCGATCGTTTTCTGGACACATCGCTCGGTTTCGCTGCGGGCGTCATGCTCACAGCGAGCTTTACCAGCCTGATTCTTCCGGGCATTGACGCCGGGGGCATTTGGTCCGTGATGATTGGCATCGTGGTCGGCGTGATTTTCCTGGATGTTGCGGACCACCTTATCCCGCACATGCACTTCGTCATGGGTGAGGAGGGAAAACACACGGACCGCCTGAAGGCCGTGTGGCTTTTCATCATTGCCATCACATTGCACAACATGCCCGAAGGACTGGCGGTCGGTGTGGGATTTGGTTCGGGCAACCTCGGCGACGCTTTCGCTCTCATGATGGCGATCGGGTTCCAGAACATCCCTGAGGGACTGGCCGTGTCGATTTCGTCGATGAACGCCGGCATGGGCAAGCGCTGGTACGCCAGTCTGGTTGGCATCCGGGCTGGATTGGTTGAGATTCCGCTTGCCATTTTGGGAGCCTGGGCTGTGACCGCCATGAAGGCGATCTTGCCCTACGCCATGGGCTTTGCTGCTGGCGCCATGCTTTACGTGATCAGCGACGAGATCATCCCCGAGACGCACCGCAAGGGGCACGAACGTTTTGCGACACTTGGCACCATGATTGGTGTGCTCGTGATGCTCTACTTAGACGTAACGTTGGGGTAAACCGCCCGTGCCCGTCCGCCGTCGCAGGCCGTAGTGAGAAGCCGCCCGGCGTCTCGTCGTTTGGCGCGTTTCGCACGTTCACACTTAAGCCCGCTTTCTTTGAAGACCCACGTTTTCCCCCAAAGAGCCCGCTTCAGCGGGCGACGACTCTTTGGTAGCCCAGCGATTTGATCGCCGGGCGAGGTCGAGAAGCCCGCATTTGCCCTGAAAGAACCTGCTAGAGCATCGGGGCAAATTTCGGTTCTCAGAGAGGGCACAAAGCGCGGTCGTGAGTGACCTGTGTTGGGACCGTTGATTTCGAGGAATGAGGATCTGCGCTCGGAACTGCTGCTTCCGGCGGAGCAGCCCGCTTTAGCGGGCGACGACTCTTGGTAGCCCGGCGATTTGATCGCCGGGCGCTCACATGAACGCCGATTTGCAAATCGACGACGTAACGGCGGTTTGCATTCACCAGCCAAATCCAACAAAAGACTTGACAAAGTCGACTGACTGTTCTAAATTCGACTGAACAGTCAGTCAGCCACAGGCTGGTTGCTGTTGGCATCCGCAAGTCGCACGGGAACGTGTGGTTTCTGGTGGGCGGGCTGCCTCCGGACTCGGTGGTTCGAGGAGGGGGAAAAGGGGGGTGTTGTGGAGCGTTTCAGGACGGGGTTGGGGGCGAAAGGGCGTTGGCGAACAGGTGTGTGATGGGCAGATGCGGAACAGGGAGTGCACGTGGGTATTCAGGAGCGCAAAGAACGCGAAAGGCAAGGTAGGCTCGAGGCCATCCGAAAGGCAGCGCTCAAGCTGTTTGCGAGGGATGGTTACGCCAAGACCACAATGGACCAGGTAGCCGAAGAAGCCGAGCTGGCAAAAGGGACAATCTACTACTACTTCGGTTCCAAAGCTCAGCTGTTCGAGCATGTCCTGGAGCACTACACGGCGCAGCTTTTCTCATCCCTGATGAATCGAATTCGGCCTGAGCATACGGCTGCTGAGGCGATCGAGAATCTGATGCAGGGCTACCTGGATTTCTACGAAGAGCATCCCGACTTTTTCAGACTGCACATCATGTGGGAATCGGACCAGGCGAAGGGGTCCGGGCTGCAACTCGAGGATTTTCGAAAGCGTTACCGGGATCTACGTAAACCACTGGATGAGGCGCTCTCGAGCAAACTACGGGAGGGCCCTGTGCCAGTGGACGAGGAGGCGGTGTTGACCACCGTAGGTGGGTTGATGTTGATCCTGAGCACGCAGCTGGCACACGGCAAGCCTGTCGAGAGGGTACGCGCGCTGGTCCCGAAGTTGGCTGGACTTCTTCGGCGGGGCATTGAATGTCTTTGAATTGGCGGGCGAAAGTGGCAACGCCGTAGCTTGTGTGAGCGGACGAATCTGGAAACGGGCGCGGTAAAAACACTGGGGTGAACGATGCGAAAAGTCTTTTCCTGGGTGGTAGATCATCCGGTCTGGACGCTGGTGTTGGTCTTCGCATTGACGGGCTTCTTCGGCTACTCCATGAAATATCTGAAAGTTGAAACAGACATCAGCGCATCGTTGCCGAAGAACATTCCGGCCAAGCGGCTCTACGACAAGGTCTCGGAAATCTTCCCGAGCAAAGACATCATCTTGGTAATGGCGGAAGCCGACACCTTTTTCCGTCCCGACGTCATTGCGCAGGTCATGGCGCTGACAGACAGCTTGGAGAAGGTGCAGGGGGTCTTCTCGGTGATGGGGCCGACGAATGTAAAAATCGTGCAGGGGACCCCGGAAGGCATGGAAGTGCGAGAAGCCCTGGATGAAATCCCTCGCACCCCGGAAGAAATGCGGGCGTACCGGGATCGTTTGTTTTCGAGTGATCTGTTCGTGGGGAACATCATTTCTGAAGACGGGCATGCCGGTGGCATCATGGTGTTCTTAAAAAAGGACGCACGGCCAAGTCGGGTTGCCGAACGAGTCCTTAAAGTGATGGAGGCTTCGAAGGGACCTGCGCGTTTACTGGCTGCCGGAAAGCCGGTTGTCAACTACTACCTGGAAGTGGGCATGAATCGCGACTGGAGCAGATTGATGCCCGTTGTGCTCCTGGTGGTCTTCTTTCTGCCCTACCTGCGTTTCCGAAGTCTGCGTTTGGTGCTAATCCCGCTCGGTGTGGTTGTCCTCAGCGTTGTGTGGACAATCGGCACCATGGCCCTCGTCGGTTCGCCCCTTTCTCATTCCACCACCGTACTGCCGATTTTGCTAATGTCCATCGGCGTTGCCGACGGCATCCACATCCTGAACCGCTACCTGGCGAATTCACTGAAGATTCCGGAGAAACGCGATCTGATACTGGCTACCATGAGTGAGTTACGGGCACCGGTCATCATGACGTCGCTCACCACAATGGCCGGGTTCTTGGCGCTCAACACGTCACGCGTCGGTTCACTGCTGCAGCTGGGAGTGTTTACGGCGTACGGTGTGTTCATTGCTCTTGTCTTGTCACTCACGTTCATTCCAGCATCGTTGGCTTTGATGCCGATTCCCAAAGCCTTAATTCGCAGAGGGGAAGGCAGGCTGGAGAAGGTTTTTGTGGCCTACGGCAGGTTCCTGGTTCGCTTCCGGAAAATCGTTCTGGTGGGCATCATCATGATCGTGCTAGTGTCGCTGCTTGGCATTCCGAAGATTGTGCTTGAATCGAACGACATTGAGAATTTTCCCCCCGGTCATCCAATCAGACAGGCGAACGAAGAAATCAACAAACGCTTTGCGGGTAGCACCACTTTGGACGTGGTGTTCGAAGGGCAGCGCCCCGACGTGATCAAAGAGCCGCGGGTAATGGGCGCAATGGCTGACCTCGAGGATTCTCTCAAAGCAATTCCCGGCGTGGGAGGTACGCTTTCGCTGGCTGACTACATTCGGCGGATCAACAAGGTGCTGCACAACGAGAATCCAGCCTACTTCAGAGTTCCATCCGAGACCGAAGTCGAGACCACCTACGTGGAACAGGAAGTGAACGGTCGTCTGGTGCGGCGCAAAGAGACGTTCACCGTCTCTGGACGCGACCTGATTGCTCAGTACCTGCAGTTGTACGAAATGTCGGCTGGTCCGGAAGATTTCGCCAACCTTGTGGACTACGACTACCAGCACGCCAAGGTCACAGCCTTTCTCAAAAGTAACCGCCGAACCCAGTTGAAACGGATTGATTCGGCTGTGAGGGCCTACTTGAAACGACACCCCACACCGGTGCCTGCCGATTTGACAGGTACGTCGGAGTTGTATCTCGCGGTAAACGACCTGGTCGTGTCCGGCCAGCTCAAGAGCATTTTCGTTTCCCTGCTGCTTGTGTTTCTGCTCACAGCGTTCATGTTCCACTCGTTCACTGCCGGTGTGTTCAACGCCCTACCGCTTTTCTTCGGCATCTTTTTGAATTTCGCTTTCATGGGCTGGACTGGGATCTATTTGAATCTGATGACGATGGTTACTTCGAGCATTGCCATCGGCGTGGGCGTGGATTACGCGATCCACTTCTACCATCGCTACCAGATGAAAATCGCCGAAGGTGCCACCTACGAAGACGCCACGGTGCGAACAATGGACGAAGCGGGCACGGCTATTTTTCTGAATGCTGCGACGGTTGCCACTGGCTTCGCTGTGCTCCTACTGTCGGAGTTCCGCGGCATCGGTCAAATGGGTCTGTTGATTGCCATGACCATGGTCTGGACGAGCCTCGGCGCCTTGACGATTCTGCCCACGTTGTTCATGACGCTGAAGCCGAAATTTCGGGCGGAAAAAGCGAGGCTGTAGCGGAGACGAGACGATTACCTTGAGGAGGTTGTGGCCATGACACGCGAAAAGTGCGGACTGGGTTTCTTGCTGATGCTCTCTGTTGCTCTTGTGATCCCGGTGAGTGCCCGAGCCCAGAGTGAACTCACCGGACGTCAGATCATGGAAAAAGTGCTGGTGAGCGGGGACTGGAAAGACATGCGCGGGGATCTGGTAATGATTCTGACCAACGCGCGAGGCCAAGTGCGCAAGCGGCACCTCAAATTTTTCTCCAAGAAGCGCTCGAAAGATGAAACCATGATGCTGATGCGCTTCGTGGCCCCCGCCGATGTGAAGGGAACGGGGTTTCTGGTGATCGAACACAAGGACAGGGATGATGATCGCTACCTCTACTTGCCGGCGCTGCGTCGCGTAAACCGCATCACGGCCAGCGGTCGCGGGGGCAACTTCATGGGTTCGGACTTCAGCTACTACGACATTGGCCGTCCCAAGTTGGACGATTGGGTGTACAAACGGCTGAAAGATGCGCAGTGGGAAGGGAAGGATTGCTACGTGGTACAGTGTGATCCCGCTACGGAGCAAATTCGGAAAGACACCAGGTACAGCAAGATCATCCGCTGGATACGGAAGGACATTTTCACCACCGTTTACGCTGAGTACTACGACAAAGACGGTGACAAGTGGAAAGAGCTTCGGGTGCCAGAGACAAAACACCTTGGCGGCGTTTGGTTTGCGACGCACATGATCATGAAAGACATCCAGATTGACCACACCAGTGAAATGCGTTTCGAAAATCTGGAAGTGAACGTAGGACTGCCGGACAGAATTTTCACCGTGCGGTACTTACAGCGTGGGCTGTAGCGCGGGTGCACAGGCGAGTCAGCAAACCATTTCGAACCGGGGCAGGTGACTTCAGTCTGTTTAGCGCCAGCAAGACGAGAGACACTTGGGGGCTTCGCAAGGCGTTGCTCTTGGACGGGGCTCCGGGTACATCATCTGAACGGATCTCCGTTGGAGGCGCATTCGCGGCGGGGTCGAAAATGGGAAAGGGTGGGAGCGCAGAGTTCCGTGAGGGATAAGTACCCCGGCCGGTGCACTGTTTTTGAACCTAAACGGCGGGTGAAAGGCATGGGAAAACGCTCTGGACTTGGAGCAGTCGTGTGTTTTCTCCTTCTTCAAGTGAGTGTGTCTGCGCAGACACCTCTCGACGGGTACGTGAAGTTTTACCATCACAACCGTTGGGAGAGCTCTGACGCAATTTCCAGAACGGGTACCCGGATGCAGCTGACGGTGAGTGAAACCCTCGGGGACCGCGCCGCCTTTTTTGGATCGCTGGATTTCGACGTGGATGAAGTGCGAGGTCGAGACAGGTTTCAACAAGATCGGGGCGCTAATGTTGAAATCTACCCGGTGGAAATGTACGTCGACCTGTACTCGCCGTGGTTGGACCTACGGATCGGCAAACAGTTTATTTTCTGGGGGAAGACGGAGTGGATCAATCCCACCGACAACATTAACCCGTGGGACTACGCAAACATCTCGGCCGAAATTGAGGATTACCGACTCGCTGTCAATGCTGTCAAAGCCGATCTGTACGTTGGACGATTTACCCTGGAGGGCGTTTTCGTTCCCGTTTTCACACCCGATCGCATCCCGGGAACGGGAGGCATGCCACATGCTGGTGGCGCCGTGCCACGTTGGTTCGGTACGCTTCTCCCCGCTGCCAAGCTGCACAACGCGCAGCTGGCCTTTCGACTGATGCACAATCTCGCCGGCATCGATTGGTCCTTGAGCTACTACCGCGGCAACCAGCATCAACCCCAAATGCGAAGCGCGGTCCGCTGCATTCCGGATCCCTGTGTGCTGGGCCTTGAACAATTCTACCCCAAGGTACAGGTGTTTGGGGGCGACTTTCAGAAGGTTTTTGGTCGCTGGGGCATTCGTGGGGAAGGTGCTTACTACAGAACGCGGGATTTGGAAGGCACAAATCCTTGGTTGCCAAATCCACACTACCAGTCGGTCCTGGCTCTCGACTTTACGCCCACAGACGACTTCGGTTTGGTGGCCCAGTGGGTGCTGGAAGGGTGGTTGAAGCAGCACCCAGACATCGATGCTCGCGCCTGGCAGGAGTTGCACATGCGGTACACGCCGAAGCCAAGCAGGAGAACTTCCTGGTCCGGGCGTGTTCGTTGGGAGCCTGCCAACTACTGGAGCGCGCAGGTAATTGGTGTGGTGAACGCCGACACACACGACCGGTTTGTCCTGGCTTTCGTGAATTACCAGCCTGTAGATGCCTTGGATGTAACGGTGGGCGGGGTTTTTTTCGGCGGCAAGCCGGGTACCCCATTCGGTCGCATGGCGGATCAGGACCGTCTTTTTGTGGAGTTGAAGGCGAGCTTTTGAACGGCATCGACACCGAGCTTCGGTCTGGAACCAGCAGAGGAGTGTGGGGGATTTGACTTTGCCGAGCTGCTGGTGGGGAACCGTGCGGCTCTCTGACGGCGATGGGCCGTTCGGACCCGCGCTGCTGGAGCTTCAGCAGGCCGTTCCTGCACCTCCGGCAGGTGGAGGTGCGGCCCGTCCGCAACGGCCAGTCTTCGTGCGCGTTTTCACAGGTGAACTCTCTACATTGAGCCACGAACGTGGCGTCTTTTGCGAAAGTCGATGAGCCCTTGTACTCCCGCGAAGGCATTCTCTGCCCTCCACAAGAGCTCACCGGAATCTGGGGGCATCTTACCCCGGAACCCGGCATCGGCGGGGAGAGAGGGCAACCCTGCAGACAACCTTGCGCTTCTGTTCCGGCCTCGCAAGTTGGGCTCGATCCGTGGTTGCGCAGGACGATCGCTGCCTTTTTCGGCCACCACAATCCCTTCCCATCTTGGGGAGTTGCTCTTTCGGTACTTCGAGCACGGCTCTGCACCTTCAGGTCGAGGAAGAATTTGAGGGACATTTTGCAGTTCTTACTTTGGGCTGCAAGCCTTTAGCCTCCAGGGCCGGAGCCGTGTACGCTTGGATTTCTCCCAAAAGCCTTCGCAGCGCGAAGGTTCCCCTAACTCGATTCGCGGAAGATCGGGGAGTTAACCGGGGCTACGCTTGTCGCGCTCGCCCCTGGATTTCGCAGGAAGAACGGTTCCCGTTGGGGACCGGTAGGGATTTTGGGACTCGGCGTGACGGCGACAGTTTCACTGCTACGGGCGGTGTTTTTCCCTCAAGGGGCTTTGGGGGCGTGAGTTGCGCTTCGGAATTCTGGAAACCTGTACCGCCAACTGCGGATACGATGGAGCCCGGACTGCTTTCAAAAGTTTGACCATGCCTGCCGCGGCGCCCGTTTGCAAACAGAGGCAAAAAGCTGAGGATGCCGAAGTGCCTCCGAACTACCCGGGATCCAAGGGTTGACGGGGTGGGATCACGGTCCGTCACGGCGAGAAAGGGATTGAGGCGCCCGGAATCGAGACACTCGGGGGAGTCCGGGGATTTTCGGCGAAAAATGAAGGGAGCGCCGCGTCCGTTTCTGTTGACTTTTTCCTGAGAATTTTTAACTTAGGCGCGGCGTTAATTGAGCACGAGCTGGCGATGTTCCGCGACGAAGCGAAAGAGGAGTTTGGGAATGGCCAAAAGAGAACGGTCGTTTGTCGATAAACTGCGCAAGCAAACGATGGACTTCTACACCCACTGTCCCGTCTGTGGGGAACCGTTGAAGCCTGTCAAGGTAATCAGTTCAGAGAGGAGCCCGCGGACGGGGGCGTGGCGTTTCAATTCGAGTGTCGTGATGGTTTGCAAATGCAACCACGACGAAGTGTTTGGTGGGTAGGGAGCGTCTCGGTGGCTGATGCACGACGCCGCGTGGTGTTGGCAACGCGAAACCGCGACAAGCTGCGCGAAATTGCACGTCTGCTCGATCCCAAGCAGTTCGAACTGCTCACGCTCGATGACTTCGACGATTTTCCAGAAGTCGAGGAAGACGGTACGACACTCGAGGAAAACGCACTGAAAAAAGCGCGGGAAGTGGCTGCAGCAACGGGCCTTCTGACCGTGGCAGACGACACAGGCCTTGAGGTCGATGCGCTTGGCGGACGGCCTGGCGTGTACTCGAGTCGCTACGCAGGCGAGGAGGCGACGTACGCCGAGAATGTGCAGAAGTTGCTTCGGGAATTGCGTGGAGTGCCGCAGGAGAAACGGACAGCTCGGTTTCGCTGCGTGGCGGCAATTGTGGACGGAAGTCGTCAGGTCACCGTAGAGGGTGTCTGCGAGGGACTGATCCTTGAGGAACCCCGTGGTGAAGGGGGGTTCGGCTACGATCCGGTGTTCTACGTTCCGGAGCTCGGCAAGACGTTCGCCGAAATGGACACGGAAGAGAAGAACGCGGTGAGCCACAGAGGTAAGGCATTTCGAAAGGCGGCGGAAATTCTCAGGACTTTGGACGGGGGTGAGGCCGGAAAGGATTGAAAGCTACAAGACAACGGGGCGTAGCGCAGCCCGGTTAGCGCGCCTGCTTTGGGAGCAGGAGGTCCCGAGTTCGAATCTCGGCGCCCCGACACTGTTCAACCCGACCAGCAACTGGTCGGGTTTGTTATTTGTGAGCACCAGTCTGCACGGCTTGTTTTTGAACGAGAGGGCGGGGTTCAGAACTCCTTGTGCGGGAAAGCGAATCTTGATGCGTCCGCGCGATTTGTCCGCGGGTACGTTGGCCTGGGAGCATCCCGCCGGGTTTTTGTGGGAGATCTGTCGACCGCTGTGCAGCCAGGCGGGTTGAACCGGATTTCCGATCTTGTGTGGGTCAAGCTTACTCCAAGCTTGCCCTACTCTGGTGGTGATGCAGGAAGTTTGAGACACGTCGAAACGTCTCAACACAATCGTCCAATGCTGACCGTGTCTGACCCCGACCAAAAAGCCTCCTGCAGCTGTGGTTGGGGCAGGTTGCTCGAGAAGGGAGATGGTACGGAAGCCGGGGCGACTTGCCAGTGTCGACAGGAAAGCAGGTCCTTTCTGTTAATGTTCCCAGAAAAAAATTGAACAATCTTCAAATTTCTCTTGACAAATTGTTGCAAGCTTGCTAATTTCGTTGTGAGCTGGTAACGGTAACAGTGGGAGGGGGATTCTGTGCACCACTGACCAAGAGGACGTGATGTGAGCTCTCCCTTTGCGAAACCTTCTTATCCTGAGGCCGTCGGGTGCGGGTTGGGAGAGACGGACAGAAACGGCCGATACTGTGGGGGAGGAACAGCGTCCGGCCGCCAAACAGTGCATGTGCGGACGCTGCTACCGATTGCGAACATGCGAGTGACGCTCACCTCCTTCGAATATGCCCACGTCGTTCTTTCACCTGCGAGAAATTCCCGATGGTCAGCTCTCCGAACAGAACCAGGGTTCTTGGTGTCCTTCCAGAGCACTGCGTCCGCAGCACCGTCATCTGATTTGCACTGGCCCGAGAGCTGCCAGCCAGGTGCTGTTTGTTCTCCCAGGCACGATTCTGTGTACAGCGTCAGCTCAGCTGCTGGGGCAGAGTTAGCACCCGGTGGTGAGGGCTGAACGTGTCGCGTTGTACCGCAACGCTCCGGTAGAGCGTTGGTGAAGCCCTTGGTTTGTCTTTGAAAATCGAACATGCCAGCTGCTTTGCCCCGCCGGGTTTGTAGTTTTGCCGCCCCGCTGTTTTGGTTTTTCCCTGTCGCTTTTCGTCTGTGGGGACCGGTCGGCTGCGTGGGTTTTTGTTTTGCCGGCCTGAGGCTGTGACATTTGGAAACTGCCCGTGACTTGCGGACGTGGTGGGTGCTACCCACTCCGGAAGGTGTGGTCAGCCTCAACATGGCTGCGAAAGGATTAGGGACTGAGTATGTTGATGGAACCCGGAAGCATCCACAACAGCATGCACGGAGAGGAGGTGATAGGGAGAACAGCTGAGTGACAATGCTACTTGGGCGAAACTGGCAAACGGAATTTGGGAAAGGAGGTGGTGCCAGTACCAGTGTGCAGAGAGGTTTCGGGGGTTGGTTAGCCGTCGTCGAGAGAACCACGGAAAAGCAAAGGAATGAGCCAATGAAAGGATCGACATTTAAGCTTCTGGGCATGATTGCCGCTCTGGCCCTGTTGGTTGTGGGGCTGTCGCCAGCGGCCATGGCCGGGACAACCGGCAAAATCGCCGGAAAAGTTGTCGACGCCGCTACCGGTGACCCGCTACCCGGCGCCAACGTGATTATCGAAGGCACGCAAATGGGTGCGGCCACCGATAACAATGGCCAGTACTTCATCATCAATGTGCCTCCGGGGGTGTACACCCTCAGGGCGCAAATGATCGGTTATTCCGCCGTGGTCCAAAAAGGCGTGCGCGTATCCATCGATTTGACCACCACCGTCGATTTCAGCCTGGAGCAGCAGGTTGTCAAAGGCAAAGAAGTGGTGGTCACCGCGCAGAGACCGATTGTGCAGCCCGACATCTCCGGTACGGAACGCAACATCGATCCGGAGGAACTGAGCACGGGACGCTACCAGAACGTGGCGAACGTGGTCACGGCGCAAGTCGGTGTGGACGCCGTGAGTGCGTGGGAAGACCGCCCGGGGATCCGCGGATCGAGCCTGGAGGAGTCGCAATTCATCGTTGACGGCATCCCGCAGACAGATCCCCTGGTTCAGAGACCCTACTACCGGGTTAACCTGGACGCTGTTCAGGAAATCAAACTCCAGACCGGCGGATTTAGCGCCAGGTACGGTAACCTGCGTTCTGGTCTCGTGAACGTCGTTACGAAGGAAGGTGGTTCCAAATACCACGGAAGTGTGAATTTCCAGTACAGCCCCCCTGGATTGAAGCACTTCGGGCCTTCCATTTTCTCCCACGAATCGCCGGTTTGCCAGCCGTTCACGACGGTTTGGGACGCCAACGGCAACTGGGATCCCAACGCCCCTTCGAACACGGGTGAGGGCAAGGACAAAAATGGTGATGACATCAGCACGTTTTTTGAGGGCTGGAATAACGTTGCCACGCAGCGGCTAAAACCCGGCGATCCGCACTACGGAAAGCCACAGGAGTTGTACGCACGCTGGTTGTGGCGTCACCGCTCGAAAGATTCCATCGAAATGCTCAAGAAACTGGCGAAGATGGGCATTGTCAAGTTCAAGGATGGGATCAACCCGGACGATCTGGTGTGGCAAGAAGAAGGCCTGGATCCTGACTACCGAGCTGACATCACCTTCGGCGGCCCGATCCCGTTCCTCTACAACTTGAACAAGACGACCTTCTTTGTCAGCTACTACAAGGAGCAGACGGAGTACGCCTACCCGTCTCCCGAGCGCGACTACCACGAAGACCGCATTCGCGGCAAGATCACGACCTGGTTCGGCAAGAACCTGAAGGTGAACCTGGGCGCGTTCTATTCCTACCAGAAAGGAACCAACGGTGGGCAGGGACCAGGTACGACGGGTTGGATTTCGATGAACCCGTTCTACACGCTCGGTTCGACGAACAAGATGTGGTACCTGGACTGCCAGACCCCAGGGACGCGCTCGCGCTACATCTACAGCCTCAACCTGACGCACACCTTGTCGCAAAAGACCTACCAGGAATTCCGGGTGTCCTTCTCGGGCATCGACTACGGTGAGATCGACCACTACCGCAACACCGCTCCGATGCCCGGTACCAGTGGGCTCAAGATCGGACGTTACGGTCCTGTGCGCAATGAAGGAATGCCGACCTCCGGTGGCCCCTCGGGTGTGAACCAGGGGAACATCGGTACGGAGGCGTACGCGGACTCAATGGCCGCGGCCGGAGCCGAGGGCTGGGACCACTGGCGCGACTGGGCCTTGATCAGGATTGGCGACTACTGGTACGACGAGGCTCCGAAGGGCTACGGTCCGATCAACTGGCGGGACATTACTGGCGAGTACCGGATGGAGTCCTGTAACGTGCAGAACAATCTGACCTACTCCCGCACGTTCGACCTGGCTTACTCGATTGTTAGCCAGGTGACCCCGCACCACCAGATCGATGCTGGGTTCCAGTTGCATCGTGACAAGATTCGTTTGCTCTACGAACGGATCGATCCCTCGGTGAACGGCGGAAGCCTGGAGAACTCGGAGGTCAACGGGGAACTCTGGGGCGGTATTTACGCCCAGGACAAGATGGAGTTCTCGGGGTTTGTCGCCAATGTCGGTCTCCGGGCGGACTGGATCCGAACGGCCGATTTCCCGATGATCGACGTCAGCGCCACCGATGACACGGTTTCCGGTCCCTGGAGTCACTACTTCCTGCCCGGACACACGCTGGATGAGAATGGGGACTACAACACCTTTGAAGTCGTCCCGCTGAAGCATGTAACCAAGGTGCTTTTAAGCCCGCGCCTCGGCATTTCGCATCCAATCAGCGACGTGGCCAAACTGTTCTTCAACTACGGGCACATGTACCAGTGGCCGTCGGCTTACAGCCGCTACCGCATTCGCTACGACACGCGCCGGGGCAACCTGATCAACCAGATGGGCAACCCGGGTGTGGCACCGCCAAGGACGATTCAGTACGAGCTCGGATACGAGCACAACCTGTTCAACAAAGTGCTGCTTCGGGTGACGAGCTACTACAAGGACGTGAACAACGAGATCGGCTCGGTCCGCTACTACCCACTGGGCTACGGAGGCCGCTACTACTACTACACCACCAACATTCACTTCCGCGACATCCGTGGTTTGGAGGCCTTCCTGGAGCTGCGTCCGGAGGTTTACCACTGGATCAGCGGTTGGGCCAGCCTGAACTACATGGTAGAAAGCGGCGGCTCGTTCGGTTACGACCGCTTCTACGAGGACCCGAGCCGGCAGCCGCGTCAGGTCTCGACGGAAGTGTCGAAACCGGATGTGCGTCCGGTGATCAAACTGAACCTGATGCTTCACTCCCCGCAGAATTTCGGTCCAAGTGTGGGTGGGTTTTCTCTGCTGGGTGGCATCGACATCGGTCTGCTGTACAACTGGAAGCGTGGTCGGCACTTCACGTGGAACCCGGCCAAGATCCCGCTTGTGGAGTACAACATGCGCTGGAAACCGTACCAGCGTTGGGATCTGCGTTTCCAAAAGGAGCTGGCCAGTCTGTTCGGCGTGCGGTCGTACCTGTACATCGACGTCATCAATCTGTTCAACAACAAGAACATGACGTACTTCAGCCGGTGGCAGAACGACGTGTCCACTCGTGCGGACTGGGCCTGGGACGGCCACAAGTGGTGGAAAAATCAGGTGCAGAACTACCTGTACTCGCTGGGTTACACGGGCGAGAACGAGAACACGGATGGCACCTTCAAGAACACCACGGGCAGGCCAGGCGACAACAAAGGCGACCTGCCGGGATTCACTCCCTGGCTGTTCCTGGAGAAACGCGACGTGTTCTTCGGCATCCGTCTCTACTTCTGACGGGGTTGAGACTCCACGGATGTCGACGTTAGTCTGGCGTTTGCTCGACGTTAGCGAATGGCAAACCCACACCTGGACATGATGAGGAGAACGCTATGAGGAAGGTGTTTGGAACCCAGTGGCTCCTGATTGGTCTGGCCGTCCCACTCCTGATTCTCCTGGGAGTGACGACGACGTGGGCCCAGGAGAGCCGAACCCTGAATGTCGGGGATCTGTACTTCAGCACACAGGACGGGTTCTCTGACCACGACATTGTCTACCCATTCTCGTGGTCGTTCGCGAGAACCATTTACAGCGGGTCCGGCGACAATGAACTGGACATGCTCCAGTTTCACGGCATCACTGTGGGGGTGAAACGCCAGTGGACCGATCCCAGTGGCGTCACCCACCCCGTGCAGATCGCCATGGCGAACCGGCAGAAGTTCAGCGACATTGAGAAAGTCGTTGTGCCCGTACCCGGTACCTTCAAACGCGTGTACCGGAATCCGTACCCGCAGAAGATCCTGGATGGCAGAGACCGGACGGACGTTCTCGGCAAGGCGGATCCCGTGGATCCGAATCTGCCATCTGATGTCATGATCTACCAGCACAGCAAGTGTTGGCCGGACTACGGCATGGGCATCGACATTGAGCGTTGGGACTACGCCTTTGCCAATCCGGACTACGACGACTTCATGATCATGGAGTACGTGTTCACCAACACCTCAAATGAGGTGAAACACGACGTCTACTTTGCCTTCCGGGCCGAGACCTCGACCCATTCGTACTACGAGGACGCCGATCTGTGGGGCAATTACTACGGCGTGACGTACTGGAAATGGGCCCAGGGCGATCCGACAGGCGATTCGTTGCGCATCTGGTACTCGTGGGACGCCAACGACCGCGGCGAATCGGCGAAAGACACAAAAGGACGTCCCGACCCGATTTGGGGCAATTTTCGGGAGCCTCAGTACTTCTCCTTTTTCGTGATCCACGCCGACAAAAGTCCGGATGACGAGACAGACGACCCGCATCAGCCGGTCAAGGCTGGATGGTCTCAACGGGACCTTTCGCCGGATCTCTACATCTCGACACACGAGGCCGTGTACGATTTCCTGTCGAAACCGTGGGATCCCCAGAACCCGACCTCGTACTCGATGATCTGCGACGACAATTACAACGAGACTTCGGACGGGATGTACCGCGTGCTGCGTCCCAACATTGACGTGCGGGACTACGACATGCTGACTGAGCAGGAAAAAACGGCCCTGTTCAGTTTCGGACCCTACGAATTGAACCCGGGCGACGACGTCCGAATCGTGCTTGGTTTCGCAGGTGGGCACATCCCGCTTCGTTGGGCCATTGATGTCGGCCGCGCGTACAAGAACGGCTACGCCAGCCAGCTGGAGCTGGTACCTTTGCCTTACGACATCTACAACCCGTTTACGGGTGAGTTGATGTTGTCGAAGGGTGTAACCCTGGACGCCACCAACCAGGCCGACAAAGACAAGAAGGACGCCATCATCGACCTGGGCAAGGACTACGTTTTCCGCAACGCCAGCAAAGCAATCCACGTTTGGAACAACAGTAACGTGAAAGAGGGAAATGGTCAGTTCAGCATTCCTCTCGCTCCGGCGACCCCGTCTCTGATTGGTACGTCTGAGAACGATCAGATCCGTCTGCAGTGGGGCAATGAGGCGGAAGAAGACACCCGGGCCGGTCAGATTGTGAACTACCGAATCTACCGCGCCTACAAGCGGCCGCCGTCCATCACTTCGCCGACGGACACCACGTTCTTGCTCCTGGCAGAAGTGCCAGCCAGCCAGCATGAATACGTGGACAAAAACGTCGTGCGTGGTGACGACTACTACTACTACGTGACGGCTGTCTCCGCAGACGGCGCAGAGAGTAGCCCGTTCCTGAATCGCACTGGAACAAGCGCGGTTCCCACGGACGAGGCTCTGACCGCCACCCGTGCACCCGATCCAAACTGGCAGAAGAACGTGGTCGTGGTGCCGAATCCGTACCACACGGCGGGAGCGGAGAAGTATCCCGGTCGGCGCCTGGCTTTCTTGAACCTACCAGCCTACGCAAACATCAAGATCTACACGATGACCGGCGACCTGGTGCAGGAAATCTACCACGATTCGCACACCGGCGTGGACGACTGGGAGCGCCAGGACACCTTCAGTACGATGCAGATCGTGAGTGGCATTTACATCTACGTTGTCGAGGAGCTTGATGCCCCGCGTGGTAACCCCACAGGCAAGAAAGCCATCGGCAAATTTGTGGTTGTAAAGTAAGATGCACCCCTTTTGCAGACGTGCTGAAGGGAGTCACTCGTTGAACGCTGGATACAAGAGAGGAAACGCTATGAGAAAGGCCATATTCGCGCTGCTGATCGTTGCGCTACTGCCCTTTCTGGGGTTGAATGTGGCGCAGGCCCAGCCGATCAAATACGCGCAGGCTGGGATGCCGTTTCTGAAGATTGACGTGGGCGGACGGGCTGCCCTCGCCGGCACGCAAATTGGCGCCAGGGGCGACGCCATGTCCGTTTTCTACAATCCCGCGCTGCTCGCACAGGCAGACGGAATTCAGGTGATGAGCAGCATCACGAACTGGATTGCCGACATCAAACACTACGGGATGGCCGCTTCGTACAACGCCGGCAATCTGGGGACATTCGCGGTGAGCTTGATCTGGATGGACTACGGGGAGCTCCGGCGGACGGTGCCGTATTTGGGCGAAGACCCGACCCTGCGAAACATCGGGTACATTGACCAGGGCACGTTTCAGGTGGGTGAGTACGCGGTGGGCTTTGCCTACGCACGCTGGATCAGCAGCCAGTTCGCCGTTGGTGGTCATCTGAAATATGCTCACCAGGACCTGGGTTCGGTCGTCATTTACGATGAAATCCGTGGTGAGAACAGGACCCAGAAAAACGCCCTCGGAAACCTGGCCTTCGACTTCGGCACCCTGTTTTACCCTGGCTTCAAGGACTTCCGCTTCGGGCTGTCCTTGCGCAATTTTGCCGGACAGAACGACTACTACAACCAGAGGTTCGAGCTCCCGTTGACGTTCTGTTTTGGCGTAGCCATGGACGTGATGAATTTCTGGACCCCCGAAGCGGACCGCAACATGAAACTGACCGTTGCGTTCGATTGGGTCCACCCGCGGGATTACTCGGAACGCCAGCACGTGGGCATCGAGTACTCGTTAGCCGACATGGTGTTCTTGCGGGCCGGGTACAAGTTCAACTACGACGAGGAAGGACTGACGGCCGGAGCCGGATTTCGCAAGGACCTGGGACCCGTTGGGCTGAACATCGATTACACCTACACCAGTTTCGGTATCTTCGACTCTGTTCAGCGCTTTAGCCTGGGTGTCGCCTTCTGAGCATGGGCACGTGGGCCGTTGTCTTCAAAAAAAGCCTGGAGACGACGGCCTGAGCTCCAAAGATAGTCAAAAAGGAGGCGTGTCTGCCTCGCACGGATTGCGACGGTAGAACGCCAGGCGAGTGTTCACAGCGAAACGTCGCGCTCAGCCGAATTGTTTGTGCGGCCGACACCGTCGCCGGTTGTGGGCAGCAGCGGTGCGGGAGTACAGGACTACCCGCTGTCGTGGGCGCCATTTGGCTGCGGCCGACGTGGAACCTGTGAAGAAGCGGAGGGCAAAAGCCCCTTGAACCTGACAATCGACGCGCCCCTCTGCGTGTGGACACGAGAGGGGCGTGTGGGTTTTGCCACAAACAAGATTCTGAAGGACAAGAGATCGCGGTGTGAGCTGCGAAAGCAGAGAGGTTGTTTTGTGGGAACCAGGTGCTGGTGTACCTGCGTTTGTCGACTGGGCCGGCTGCGTCCCCAGTGAGGACGCACAACAGTTGCCTGTACGAGGGCACGAAGCTGGTAGCTGAGACAAACAAAGGTAGGGATGGCACGATGAAAAAATTGGCGATTATTCTGGCGCTGTTGCTGTTGGCGGGTTGTGCACGCCTGCGACCGCCGGTGCTCCTGGAGGAAAGGAAACCGAATTATCCCGAGAAGGCGCGCCTCAAAGGACTGGAGGGCACAGTCACTCTGCATTTGCTCGTAACCGAAACCGGTGACGTAAAGTGGGCGAAGGTGGTAAGATCCTCGGGTTACCCAATCCTGGACAGTGCTGCTGTCGAGTACGGCAAGACGCTGAAATTCAAACCGGCCACAAAACGTGGCAAACCCGTTTCGGTTTGGCTTTCCTGGATCGTGAAGTATGAAGCGTTGGCTGCACAGTTTCTCCCGAAAGAGTACGTCGCGAACATGCGGCAGTGGTACGAAGAGCTGGCGCACTTGGACAAAAATGACCCGCGGCGTCGTGATCTGCTGCAGAAAATACTGAGCGCGCACAAAGACTACGTGCTTTTCTTGAAAAAGAATCCTACGGTCAATTTGAACTCGTGGCTTGAAAAGTTTGTACTTCCTGAAGTGAAGAGCACCTGGATTGATTTTTGGGACATTTGGCCGCTCCGCTTTGCGCCTTACCACGATTTCGTTCTGCGCTTCGGCGACGATCCCGAAGCCGGTTACGCGGCGAATCAACTGATTCTCCTCCTCAAGGACGACGTTCAGAGGCTGAAACGCGTGTTGCCCACGGACGAAAAAGTGTACGTGCACAAAGACAGACTTATCCGGCAGATCTACGCCTTTCTTGCGAAAAACTACCCGGAGAGTTTGACCGGCCAGTACAAGGTCGAAGCGGAGAAGTACCTTGGAAGACTGAGGTAAGCGAGGACTCGCAATGCTGGCCCGACGGCGACAAGGAAATTGGAAACGGAGGCCAAGGCAGGGGGCGCTGGTCATTTTGGGCGTGTGTCTGCTGGGGATGCTTTCACTACCCCTCGCTCGAGCCCAAAACGGCGGGGCTGTTTCTGAGCAAGTTGAGCTTGTTTACGACGACGGTGTACCGGATCTGAGTCTCACCTTTCTTGAGAATGCAGGAACCGTCTTTGCAGTACGGTTTACTCCGCCGGCGGGAACAGTTCAATTACTGGAGGTTCGGTATTTCGTCCCCGACACCAGCAAAGGGGCCTGCTTTAACCTGGAAGTAACCGGCTTGGCTGACGAGGAACCGGGTGAGACGTTGTTGGGGCCCGTACACGTGAGAGCGGGTGCTTTGGGCTGGAACGGGGTACAACTCGGGGACAGTAACCTGTATCTCGAAGGCGACTTTTTTGTGTTGCTCAATTACGACGGCGAAGCCAGACTGACGCTTGGTGCAGAGGATCGCCCGCCGTTGTCTGGGCGAACGTACGACACGGATTGCTGAAGCTGGTGGGTGTGGGAAGGCGTGGACCTTCTCCTCCGTGCGGTCGTGCGGACAAACTTGACGGATGTGAGGGAAGACAGCAGAGAAGTTTGTCGGTCATTTTCTTTGGTGGCGTACCCGAATCCGTTCAGCGGCACCCTCTTTCTGAGGGTAGACGGTTTAGAGGTGGGGGTGGATGCGTTGGAAGTGTACGACCTGCTTGGCAGAAGGGTGACCTCCGTGCTCCCGAGAACGCGTGGTTCAGTTCTGATCTGGAGCGGGAAAGATGCTCGCGGCCGGCCCGTACCTTCCGGTGTGTACATTTTGAAAGCAAGGCGGGGGAGGGATGTGGCGGTGGCGCGGGTGCTAAAGTACTGAGAGTTGGGTGTCGGAGGCACAGCTGGTACAGATGCGGCGGAACCTGGAAGCGGGGAACGAGGTCACACGAGAAAGAGTTAAAACTGAGACAAATCGTGCAAACGTAATCTTGGAAAAAGTCGAAGAAGATTAAGTCACTGCGGGAGCAGTGTACTTGACCGCCTGGCCTGTCGCCGATCTCCTCCCAGAGGCGACAGGCCTGTTTTGTTTTGCAGTTCCGCGACGTTCAGTCGCTGGCCACTGTTGACCGGAGGGGCACTCAGCGGTAGCAGGGACCGGCGGGGACGCGAAGCTGCGTTGTGGGGCGAGACGTCGAGGGCGTGAGTCAACAGGATCAGGGGGGCAGCGGTATGTGAACTGCGTTGGCTGATTTGCCGGGTTGATGTTGGGTTGGAACCGCACATTTCGGGGGACGTCAGCTTGCAGAAAAGCCTGGGCAAACGGCGTGAGGTGTTTCCTCAGGGGCTTGAGTTGGAGCAAGGGGGAGTTCAAGGAAAGAGTAGGCATCCCTTCCATCTCTGGA
Organism: uncultured Cytophagia bacterium; assembly: GCA_964644845.1. Classification (GTDB taxonomy): domain Bacteria; phylum Zhuqueibacterota; class Zhuqueibacteria; order Oleimicrobiales; family Geothermoviventaceae; genus Geothermovivens. The sequence goes on from CAZXXS010000092.1 coordinate 25,900, forward strand.
AACTTCAAAGCCGGAACACAACTGCACTCCTGTGGACTTTCCCGGGGCAGCGAGAGGTTGCCAGGACAACACGGGTCGGGAGGCAAAACGGGAACCAGGGATTGCGGAATACACGGTGTGACAGCAACGGAAAGGAGAAATTGGAATTGTGCTTGCGGGTGGTTCGCACGAGACAGCAGGACGTGGGTCCTGACAACTCGAAGGATAACCAAATGACCGGGGTGTTCGAAAGAACCGAAAAATACTGGCCGTACGTGGGGTTGCGTCCGGAGGGGGTGCAGGGTGCTCAAGTTTAGCTGCTGATTCTCTGAGATCGCAGGATCGTGGAAAACAGAGTAGTTGGAGTGGCGTGGTTTTAACTGCGAAGCAATTTTCTTCTTGACAAAATGTCCTGGAGTTTATACATTTTTCATGAGAGCGGTAACAGGGGGACAGTCACGACGTAGGCGACCGGATAACGAGGCAATGTTTCGGAGGAGCAGGGCTCTGAGATGGGTGAATCCTCGGACGGTTCGCGGGTTTTCTCGGCAGAGATTTCTGAACCGGTTTCCCTGGTAAAGGGGGACCGGGCATGACCGCTCACCAGCGGGAGTCCACCAGCCGAAGACCGACCATTTCGGATGTGGCCCGACGAGCCGGGGTCTCAAAGATGACCGTTTCCCGGGTTGTCCGAGGGAGCCCGCACGTGAGTGCGGCAACGCGGGCAAAGGTGCTTCGGGCAGTAGAGGAACTGGACTACTATCCGAGTTCCACTGCCCGAGCATTGACGGGTAAGCTCACGGGGAACGTCGCACTCGTAACAGGCCATGCTCCCCGCTTTGATGACTTTTTCAATTATGTCGCACGGGCCGCGGAGCGAAGTCTGGCCGAACGTGGTTACAGCCTCATTCTGGTCATGCAACCAATCAGGGAGGGAGAGCTCCCGGTGGTGGTGCGTGAGCAGAAGGTGGATGGGTTGCTGCTGGGTGGGCCAGAGGTACGACCGTCGCTGACCGACTTGCTCCGAAAACGAGGTGTGCCTTTCGTCATGATAGCGGATTGTGGCAGGGCGATCGGAGCTTCGTCTGTCTGCGCTGCCGACTACGATGGTGCGTACGGTGCTGTGCGGTATTTGCTGAAGTTGGGGCACCGACGCATCGGGTTCGTGGGAACGCGGGAGGCGTACTACCACGTCGCTGAACGCTACCGTGGGTACACAGATGCTCTGCGTGAAGCGGGCATCACGCCTCGGCCGGAGTGGCGTGCAAAAGCTGACTACACAATTGAAGACGGCTGTCGGGCGACCCGAGGTCTGCTTGCCGGGTCGAAGCGCCCCACAGCCGTTTTTTATTCCGGTGACCTGCTTGCAATTGGTGGCTTGATGGCGGCAGAGAGGGAAGGGCTTTCGGTGCCTGATGAGTTGTCCGTTGTGGGTTTCGACGACATCCTCTCTGCTTCTGTCACATCCCCACCACTTACCACCGTTCGGGTTGATAAAGAGCGAATCGGGCGAACTGCTGTTGAACTGCTGTTCAGGCTGATGGAAGACCCCAGCGATGTGGCGACGGTTCACGTGCCAACGGAACTCATCGTGCGTGGGTCGACAGCCCGGATTGGCAAGGCTGTACAGGAGCCTGAGACTCCAACCGTCGAGGGTCTTTGAGATCGGGGCCTTAAGTCTACGCTACTGGTCGCGTCAGCTCGACAGATTTGCTTCTCTACGGAAAGAAGAACTGGCGGAAAGGAGGTGATCACAGAAAAAGCCAAGGTGGTGGGGTGAAAACATTTGGTTTGCTGGATAGGTAGTGCAGTTTCGAAACGATTTCAAGTAGAGGAAGAAAAGGAGGTGATGCGACGGCGGAAGCTCACGGGAGCTAGGAGCCTAACAAGCCAAGCACAGGCGGGTGAAACGGACGTTGGAATGTGCAAAGGAGGAAGTGTAGATGCTTAAGAAAGGCGTTTTTGTAGGCCTCGTTGCCACACTGGTGGCGATCGCGTTGGTCGGCGCCTTCAACTGGTCTTTCGCGGGTACGACCGGTAAGATTGCCGGCGTCGTGAAAGATGCGAGTACTGGCGAGCCACTGCCCGGCGTGAACGTGGTGATCGTCGGTACGCAGATGGGTGCCGCTACCGACGAGAACGGCTACTACTTCATCATCGGCGTGCCCCCCGGTGTTTACACGGTGCGCGCTCAAATGATCGGCTACACCCCGGTAGACCAGGAAGGGGTGCGTGTGTTCATCGACCGTACAACGACTGTGAACTTCGAGCTGAAGTCCACAGTGGTCGAGGCTCCAAAGGCAGTCGTCGTTACGGCGCAGAGGGAGCTCGTTCGCAAAGACGTTTCGTACACCCAGACGAACGTTTCCGCGGACGTGATCAACAAATTGCCGACGGCTTTCAACCTGCAGCAGGCCTTGACGACGCAGGTCGGTGTGAGCAAGAACGCCGAAGGCCTTGTGATTCGGCGAAGCGACAACACGGAAATCGCGTACCTGGTTGATGGCCTTAATCTGAAAGATGAGCAAGACACGCGTCCGTTTGCCTACTTGCCCAAGACCAACATCCAGGAAGTGCAGCTGCTGACCGGTTCGTTCAGCGCAGAGTACGGCGATGCCCGCGGAGGTGTGGTGAACATCGTGAGCCGTACGCCGAAGCAGAAGTTCTTCTTGAATTTCGAGGGCCAGATTAGCCCGCTGATTGGTGGTGACGATCCTGATCATCCCGGGTTGAAGCATTTCGGGCCGTACATCTACAGCGACAAGAACTGGTGGGAGTACGGTCGTTACGACTGGAACGATGGCCAGCCGGCTCCGGATAAGGACGGTGACGGAGAGCCGGACTTCATTGGCTGGAACGCCTGGGCAGCGGAGAACAAGTTCCACGGTGAACAATTGACTCCGTGGCAGGCGTACCAGGTTTGGCAGTGGCAGCACCGCTCCGAAGACGGAGAGGGCAATGTCCTCTACAACGACAAAAAGATCGGGACGGTGAAGCAGCTGTACCAGAGCCCGAGCGTGCACAACGGGCCACTGAACTACTACGGGTACAATCCGGACTGGAACTTTGACTTCACGATTGGTGGTCCGGTGCCGTTCTACAAAAAGTTGAGCTTCGTTGCTACGCACCGTCGTGAGTACACGATGTACCCCTTCTTCGTGGCTCGCCCAGCGCTGGAAGCGAGCACCACTTCCTTGAAGTTGATCCACCAGTTCAATCCCAACATGCGGTTGCGGATCGAAGATTTGTACAGCGATGTCCGCGACGTGCACTGGGGTGACTACGAACCGTACAAGAGAGGACGTCGGGGTACGGTGGATGCGGTTCGCGGTGCGTACGGCAGCAACAGGCGGGTCTACAACAACGACTCGCGCATCGTGCCGATGGGCCGCTGGTACAATTTCGCTGGTATCACGTGGACCCACACCCTGAGCCCGAAGACCTTCTACGAGATTAGGGCACAGTACAACCACATTCACAAGTTCAAAATCCCTGGTCTCCGCCAGAGGAACCTGGGCGCAGTCCGGACGATTGGTCCTGTAACCCTGGACGAGGCGCCAAAAGGATGGTCGTACCGCAAGGGTGACAGCCGCGACATTCTGAACATTTTCGACATGCGCGGCGGCGGTGACGGCCGTGGTATCTACCTGGGTACCGACAAGACTGTGCGCGTTGCCGGCGACCTGACCAGCCAGGTGACGATCAACCACCAGATCAAGGCCGGTTTCGAGTGGCAGTACGACGACATCGCGGAGTACAACGGGTACATCGAGAACTACCTCTGGGTCATCAACGAGAAGTTCCGCAAGTACGGACCGGACATGAAGCCGAATACCGGTGATGAACCCGGTCAGCCTGGTGATGAGGCGAACTGGCACGACGTGCACGTGTTCCAGTGGTACCTGGCCGGCTACATCCGTGATCGGATGGAGTACGGTGGCATGATCTTGAACATTGGCGTCCGTGTGGATGCGTTCCAGCCGTTCCACAATTGGTACGACCGGAACGACATTTACATGCCGAGCAGCGGAAGCTACTGGGACAAGCAGATCCTGAAGTACGGCCCGGTGGCCGAGAAGCGCGGTTTGAACTACTACGGCTTGAAGCCAGACGTTCATCCCCCGCTTCAGGTGCGTGTGAGTCCGCGGTTGGGTGTGTCGCACCCAATTGGCCCAGAAAGCAAGATTTACTTCAACTACGGCCACTTCTACCAGAAACCGCCGCGTGAGATGATGTACCGCTTCCAGCTCGGCTACGACGAACCTCTGGAAGAGCTGGGTAACCCGTGGCTGCGGATGCCGAAGACGATTCAGTTCGAGGCGGGTTACGAACAGCGTTTGTACCGCGATTGGGTGCTGACCATCCGGAGCTACTACAAAGACGTCACCGGCGACATCGATCGCCTCGGCATTTCGTCCCGGAAGAGCGGCGATCCGGACTACGCGATCAACGCTCGGGGCCGCGACATCAAGGGCATCGAAATGGAGCTGGCCAAGCGTTACGGCCGCTACATCACCGGTTTCCTGAACGTGAACTACGACGTCGAGAAACTGAGTCGGTACGGCTGGTCGCGCCTGTACCATCCTGAAAGCCAGGAGGCAGTCAAGGATCCGACCTACGTCCAGTACCTCCGCGTGGTTCGGGATCCTGACGTGAACGTCCAGTACCCGGGAAGCTGGGGAGCCAAGTTGAGCCTTGCGCTTACGTCGCCGAGCGACTTTGGTCCTGGTCCGATGCTCCTCGGCAGCAGGCCGCTGGGCAATTGGTTGGTATCGATCTACCACACCTGGCGGCAGGGCGCGCCTTATTCCTGGAATCCGGACGGACTGCAGAGCCTGCGTGGCGTCTACAACCACCGTCTGAAAGACTACAACTGGACGGATTTGCACCTCGAGAAACGGTTCGGGATTGGTGGTGTGAACGTTGGCGTGTACGCAGAGATCTGGAATCTGTTCAACGTGAAGAACGTGTACAACGCGTTCGGAGCGTTCACGAGCCGTCAAGATCGCAGCAAGAACGACGTCATGCTGCGGCAGTACGCGGAGCAGATCTTCAAACAGGGCAAGAAGTGGGGCGACGAGGTGGATGAGAAGTACATGCCTCAGCGCTACTACCTGTTCTGGGGAGCGCCGCGTGATTACTGGTTCGGCCTGCGCGTGTTCTTCTAAGGAGCGCACCGGAGGTCTGGCCCGGGCCTGAGCGGGTGAAGTGCGGGCCTGGGCCGCAGGTTGAACCGTGTACCTGAGCAGACAAAAACTTAGGAGGAATGGGCAGTGAGAAAATTAGGGTTCTTTGCCGGCCTGCTTGCTGTCCTTGCCATTGTAGGGATTGCTGCCGCCCAGGACGTCCGAGTCTTGACGGTGGGCAATCTCTGCATCGGTCTGGACAAGCAGATCGCAAACTGGGGCGCTGGGAGCGCCGGTGAATCCGGCTGGTTCTACGCCGTGCCATTCGAGCCGTGGATCCCGCCGGGCCAGAATACGGACATCGGTTACCACGGTGTTGACCGTGATCAGGTAGCACACGGACGCGACATGGGTGGCCACGACCTGCGAGGCTACCAGTCCTACTGGGCCGGAGCCAAGAACTGGACCGCGCCGCCAGCAGGTCAGTGGAATCAGGGTGCGGAGGCCGTTCTGACGGCTGGGAAGACGTACGACGTGATCGTGACGGACAACGGCCCAATCACGTTGAATTCCTTGATTGACCAACCGTACTGGACGCCGCCGCATTACTACCGCCGTGTCGACAAACCCACGGTTGTGGTTGACGGGACAGAACAGGTGCCAATGGCCTTCAATCCCGACAACAGCTACGAGGTCAAACCGGACCTGAAGTCGGACGGCTACCTGGGAGCCATGGTCAGCCACCCGTTGGGCCTGACTTTCCATTCGCAGATGTGGGCTTTTACCAACACGGAATACAGTCGTTTCGTGCTCGGTTTGTTGACCATCAAGAATACAGGTGACTGTGCCGCTACTCTTGAGGGCATCGAAAAGCCCGGCCAGACTTTGCAGGATCTCTGGATCGGTCTGCCGTGGTTGATGATGCCCGAAGAACACTGGGTGGCCTACGCTGGGCAGTACTACGATGGTGAGCAGGACCACCTGCTCGACTACGACCCAACCACGCGGACCGTGTGGTTCTGGGACGGGGACGCGGGTGACGTTCCCGGCGATGATCAGTTCGACCCGCGTGGCGGTCCCAATGGGCTCGCAGACATCCCGACGGGTGAGTACTGCTCGCCGACGATCGCGGGGTTCCGGATCTTGGCAGTGAAGACCCCCGATCACCCGGAGGGTGATCCGAACCAGCCAGCGACGTTCCGCTACATGCGGTACGAGGATCAGTACAGCCCGATTCAGGACGCGACCAAAATGGTCGACGCCTACAACTACTTGTCGGGCAACGACGGGAAACCGGCTATTCAGGAAGGCTTCAGTGCCGATCCCTACCAGGAGGTTCTGGGCCACGCCAAGTGGGCCCCGATGCTCGGTCTTGGACCGTTCAACCTGAATTTCGGGGATTCGATTCAGGTTGTGTACGCGTTTGCGGTCGGCAATGTGTCAGAAGCGCGTGCGATCGAGCTCGGCTACAAGGTAAAGCAGGGTGAGATCAACGCTGACGACGCGAAGAAAGAAATCTACGAGACCGGCAAAGAGCGGTTGTGGGCGGAGTTAGAGAAAGCTGCCAACGTGTGGCAGAGCTACCCGAACTTCAACGTGCCGTTCCCGCCGGATCCGCCGAACATCGAGATGGAATCTGGCCCCGAGAAGGCCTACTTGACCTGGACGCCTGTGGATGGTGCGGTCAAGTACCGTGTGTACCGCGCCGCTGGTGGCGTGGACAATCATCGTGTCTACCAGATGGTGAAGGAGACGACCGAAACCTCGTACACGGACGAGAATCTGACGCCGAACTTTTCGTACTACTACTACGTGACCGCCGTCAACGCTAACGGAGTCGAAAGCTCCCACTACTTCAACAAGACGAACAAAGCGGTCGTGCCTTTCCGGGCTGGTCTGGCGACGCTGGACAGCGTGCGTGTGGTGCCGAACCCCTTCAACGCCAAAGGCAACACGTACAAAGAGGACGCACCGCACAACACCACGGGCTACAACTTTGACGGTGGCCCCCGCGAACAGAACACGATCGCGTTCGTCAATCTGCCGGAGTACTGCACGATCCGCATCTACAACTCCGTTGGCGACTTGATCAAGACTCTGCACCACACGAGTGGCTCGGCTGAGGAGCGCTGGTACCCGTCGATCACCGACGACAACCAGTACCCCGCTTCGGGCGTGTACTTCTACACGATCGAGGTGACGGGCGGACCGCTGAAAGGGAAGGTCGGTACCGGTAAGTTCGTCATCATCCGTTAGACCGCATTCCGTTCTGCTTAGCTTGTCTCGAAGCGGAAACACCGAAGTCGACTGTAACTGAGAATAAGGGAGATAAGCGATGAAGAAAGGCATTCGGATTGCGCTGGTTGTCAGTCTTCTGGTGGCGCTTACCGTTCCGGCTTTTTCTCAGACGCCCCAGATGATTGACGCACTGGCGAATTGGAAACGTTCTGGCCAGGCGGCCATGCCGTTTCTGCGCCTCGGTGCAGGGGCTCGGACGATGGGCATGGCGGACGCCGCCTTGGCTCTGCGCGGGGATCCCGCGACCCTGTTCTACAATCCCGCTGGTTTGGCCTACGTTCAGGGTAAGTCGCTCATGTTCTCGAACATGAACTGGTTGATCGACACGAAGATCATGGCCGGTGCAGTCGGCGTGAATCTGGGGCAGTGGGGTGTTGTCGGCGCCAGTTTCATGTACTTCGATTACGGTGACCCCATCATCGCGACGGAAATCAATCCCGCCCACTGGGGCGGCTACGACGAAATCGGCACAATGAGCCCGTCCCAGTTCGTGGTCGGCGTGGCTTACGCCAAACAGATTTCCGATCGCTTCGCCATCGGTGGTCAAGTGAAAGTGGCTCACGAGGATCTGCTGGGAAGCGGTGAGGTCAAGACGCGCATCGCTTACCAGCTGCCGGACGGGACCTGGAGGCACGACGCTCACGATGCCAAGCGCTCGTCCCTGGCGCTTGATTTCGGCACGAACTACGACACGGGCTTTCGTGGGCTGATTCTGTCGTTTGCGTTCCGGAATTTCGGTCAGGAAGTGAAGTACGAGAAAGATTCGTACGACATTCCTCTGGCCATCCGGTTCGGCGTGTCTGCGGACCTGTTCCGTTTGCTGAACATGCAGGTTCAGGGCCAACACCTGCTGATCGCTGGCGACTACTTGCACCCACGTGACTGGTCGGAACGTGGTCAAATCGGAGCTGAGTACTCGTTCAACGACCTGATCTTCGTTCGTGGCGGGTACAAGTTCAACTACAGTTCCGAAGGGCTGACCGCGGGAATCGGTGTCAAGGTGCCGCTTGGCTTTGGGGATGTTCGCGTAGACTACGCGTACAAGCACACCGGCGACACGCTGTTTGATGCGGTTCACGTGTACTCTCTGAGTGTGGATTTCTAAGGCCACGCAGCTTTGGGAAGCAGCAAGAGGGGTGGTCACAGCGACCACCCCTTTTTGCATGCATGGAGGCGGCCCGTCGGGATTGGCGTCGCAAGGTGGAGAGAGGGCTGGTCTGGCCGTTAAGGATGCTCGTTGCGGGAGGCTTTCTCTCGCAAGGCCGTTGGGGTGATCTCAGTGAACGCACGTGTGTCTGTTTCTGAATGCGCTTGTCGCACGGAACCGGATCTGCGGGCGGTCAGGTTCTTTTGCCCAAACGCGAGCACGGCTCGCCATTAGGAAGGTGCGTGCTGTACAGCGGTGCGGATGTCACGGAACGTCGGCAACTTTGGGTTGAGGGGGAGGCGATTTTCGGAAGACGTCTTTTGTGACGGGCGCTGAGCCTGTATCGTCGAAGGGAAAGTGGCACTGGCGAACGACATCCAGACACGGGAGCTGGAATGCGCATTTCGACTCGAAAGGTAGCGAAATGGCTCAGTCTGATTGGCCCAGGGCTGTTTTTGATTGGCTACAACATCGGTACTGGCAGTGTTACCACCATGGCCAAGGCTGGAGCTGAGTACGGGATGTCGCTGTTCTGGGCCCTGGTGCTGTCGTGTGTTTTTACGTTTGTCTTGATGGTCGCTTACGGGCAGCTGACGCTGGTGACGGGGCACACAGCGCTCTACAACTTCAAGACGCAGTTTCGCTGGGGGCGTTGGCTCAGTATGTACATCATCGTCGCCCTTGTGGTGGGGGAGCTGCTTTCGCTGATGGGGATCATGGGTATCGTCTCGGACCTCCTTCAGGAGGGCGTGCGGATTGTCACGGGTGGTTTCTCTATGTCCACTTTTTGGATCACGCTGGTACTCTCGGTGTTGCTTTATCTGCTGCTGTGGTACGGCCGCTACCAAGTTTTCGAAAAAGTGCTGACGGTTTTCGTCATCTTGATGGGACTGAGTTTCATTTTGGTCTTTTTCATGGTCAAACCAAGTTTGGCAGCGATTGCAAAAGGGCTGGTACCAAGGGTGCCGAATGTCCCGGGAGCGCCTCGACTAATTGCTGCCATGGCTGGTACCACCTGTTCGGCAGCGGTCTTTGTGATTCGCAGCACTGTGGTGGCGGAGAAAGGGTGGGGCCCGGAAAACTTGAAGGATGAAAAACGGGACGCCCTGGTGTCCGCATCGATGATGCTTTTCCTCAGCGGCGTGATCATGGCAGTTGCAGCAGGAACGCTACACCTGATGGGACTCAGGGTTAACGAAACCCTGGACATGATCCATTTGTTCGAACCGATCGGGGGTGTGGTGGCCGCTCTGATCCTGATCGTTGGAATTACGGCAGCGGGTATCTCGACGGTTTTCCCAATTGTGCTGATTGCTCCCTGGTTGATCTGCGACTACACTGGCCGGCCTCGCGATATCCATTCGCCCTTGTTCCGGTGGCTGGGGCTTTTCGGGATGCTGTTTGCATTTGGCTCGCAAGTTCTTAGCCAGAAACCACCCATTCTCATGGTCTTTTCTCAGGCGTTCCAGGCCACGATTTTACCTGCCGTGGTGATCCCGGTTTTCATCCTGATCAACCGAAAGCGGTTCGTGAATGGGCACACGGCCAATCGGGCGATGAACGTTGGCCTTGCCGCCGTCCTCATTTTCGCTCTCTACACGACGTACCTGGCGTTGGTAGACATGTTCTGAAAGACTGCTCGGACTGCAGCGGGAAGATGGTTGCAAAAGCGGGGGACAGAGGACTCCATGAGGCGGTTACGCGCCAATGCAGGGCAACCGCAGGTGCTGGGGCGCCCTACTGCCAATTTGCGAGCGATTGAAAGATGCGGAGGCAATTCCGATGCCCAGGGTCGAGATGCTGCGACGCGATTTCCTGCGCGCCTCGCTGCTGGCGGGCGCCGGTTCTGTCCTGGGAGGTCAGCCGGGACGGGTGAACGGGTACGAGATGACAGATGGTGGATCGGAGACGCCGCCCAACATTGTGATTTTCGTCGCCGACGACGTCGGCTGGCGCGATGTGGGTTACCACGGATCGGAGATTGAGACCCCCAACATTGATGGACTGGCGCGGGAAGGCGTCGAGTTGGACCGGTTCTACGTTTGGCCTACCTGCTCACCGACGCGGGCGTCGCTACTGACGGGGCGGCCACCGAGCCGCTTTGGCATTCTCGGACCAATCGGGGGTAGAAGCACTCAGGCCCTGCCGCCGAACGTGCTGACCCTGCCCGCTTTCCTCAAACGAAACGGTTACCAGACGGCGTTGATCGGCAAGTGGCACCTCGGACTCAGGCTTGAGGTGGGGCCGCAGAAGTACGGGTTTGATTACGCGTACGGTTACTTGCACGGGCAGATTGATCAGTACGCGCACCGGTACAAAAATGGCGACCGCACCTGGTTTCGCAACGGCAAGTTCGTTGACGAAAAAGGCCACGCGACAGACCTGATCGCACGTGAGACCGCGAAGTACGTCCGGGAAATTCGCGATCCGACGCGGCCCTTTTTCCTCTACGTGGCGTTCAGCGTGCCCCACTACCCGCTACAAGAGGAAGAACTCTGGGTTTCGCGCTACAGGGGGAAGATTGCCGACTCCTCGCGACGACTTTTCGCTGCCAGCATGACGCACATGGATGACGCCATCGGGCAGGTGCTGACGGCGCTGCGACAGGAAGGCGTGGCTGACTCGACGTTGGTACTGTTTCTGAGCGACAATGGTGCCCAGAAGAGCTGGACACCGCACGGAGAGTACGAAAACCGTTACGGGCCGTACGCGCAGCTCGGTGACAACCGACCTTTGCGTGGCTGGAAAGGGGAGCTCTACGAGGGTGGCGTGCGTGTGCCGGCACTTGTCTTTTGGCCGGGCGTGCTGGAGCCGAGGAAAGTGGCGGAACCCATCTCGGCAATTGACCTGTTTCCGACGCTCGCGGGTTTTGTTCCAGAACGACTCGACGGAAAGAGCGGTGTTGAGGGAACGGATGTGTGGCCGCAGTTGACCGGTGCTCCCTACGCATCGCTGGAACGTGTTTTCTACTGGCGTACCAGACGAGCTCTGGCCGTGCGCGTCGGGCGTTGGAAGCTAATTCATCACGCTGCGAGCGTTGACGCGGAAGGTGTAGACGAGCTGTTTGATGTTGTGGCAGACCCGCTGGAGAAGACGAATCTCGCTGCGGGGAACGAATGGAAGGTGAGAGAGCTGCTTGACGTGTTACGCGAGATGACCGGTAGGGACGCGGAATCGGGTTAGTTGTTTGTGGCTAGCTGCTTGCAGGACGGGAACGGACGCTAAACCTACAAGCCTGGATTCTCTGAAAGACTTTCGATTGCGAGAAGACCCCACCGTTCAAAGTGTAACCGGCCTACCACGGCGTGCTGCGTCAGGAGATCGGGGGTGCGCTGTTGTACGAAAGTAGTGTAGATTAAGGATCCACAGCTGGAAACTGCGCGACGGAGGCAGCCCTGCGGTCGTGACGGCGTTGGGACCGGTTTTGCCCCGTTCCTGTTGGGGATGGCGCAAACACCCTGGCTTGGAATGGCCTCAGGGTTGCTGGCAAAACGGTTTCCAGATCGGCCGGGAATTGGATGCTCGCGCGACTCCTGGTGGAAACCCGACCGGTTCACAGCTGAGTTGGCCGGGGATTGGAAAGCCCGGGTGGAAACGCAGAACAAGTTTCAGGCTTCTGCTTTGGCGTCGAAACGATCTTACCCGCAAGAGCCAGGCTGCTCTGAGGTGTCCGCGGGTTTCCACGGGAGAGTGGCAGAATCCCCAGAACCATTTGTTGTTGCAGTTGTGTAGCAGAAATTTTACCTTCCACAGAGCTTGTGTTGCAGCGTGGTTGAACCGGTACATTCTGCGAAGTTGGTTTTGAACTGATTTCTTTCACTACTTCCAGGTGAAAAAGGCGTGACGAGGAAACGCAGGAGAAAACCAAAGGCTGTTCGAGCGGAGCCGAGACATCCGGCCCGTGAGCGGAAGCGAAAGCAGACGCGTTGGCGCCTTTTGTGGCAGTCGAACCTGGCAGTCTCTGTGTTCCTCTTCGTGCTGGCTCTGGTGGTTCGACTTGTTTACCTTGTGCATCTCGAGCGGAACAGTCCGGTCGCGCATATCTTGATTCACGATTCAGCGCTTTTCAACCACCTGGCTCACAAGATCCTGAGCGGGCACGTCGTGCTCGACAAGGTGTTCTACATCTCACCCCTTTACAGCTACTTCCTGGCCGTGGTTTACGCGCTTCTCGGTGACAGCTTTACGACGGTGCGGGTCGTACAATTTGTGCTGGGGAGCGTCGGAGTGGTCGTGTTCTTTGATCTCGCCCGGCGGTACCTCCCGAGGGGCGCGGCTTTTGCGTCGGCGGTGTACGCGGCTTTGTACGCGCCTTTCCTCTTCTTCGAGGGCTCGATCCTTGGGACGTCGGTTGCGCTACTTCTTCTTCTGCTCGCGGTGTGGCTGGCGGCTGTGTTCAGGGAGCGCCCGGCTGGTTGGATCGCATTCCTGTCCGGGCTTGCATTGGGACTGGGGAGCACCGGGCGTCCGAACGCGCTTCTGATGGCTTTTGCCCTCGGTGTAGCTTTTTGGGTGTGGGCAAAAGGAAAGCGGCGCTGGGTGCCGCTCCTGGTCTGGTTTGTGGGTGTTTCGATCCCGATTGGCGCCACGGTAGTGCACAACTACCTGGCGGGGCACGACTTTGTCGTGTTGACGACCCACGGCGGAATCAATTTCTACATCGGCAACCACAAAGGCGCCAGCGGAGTTTGGGAAGCACCCGAGGGGATGGAGGCAAGCGTCAGCGCGATCAATCTGGAAGAAGCAACCCGGGTCGCCGAACAACACGTCGGGCATCCGCTGAAGCCTTCACAGGTGTCGGACTTCTGGTACGGACAGTCCCTGCGCTACATCGTGCATCACCCACTCGATTGGCTGTTGCTGTTGGCGAAGAAACTGATTCTGTTTTTCGACCCGTACGAGGTTCCCCTCAACTTTGAGTACGCGTTTCACCAGCAGTTCTCGTGGTTGCTCCGCATCCCGTTGACGAACTTCGCCTTCCTGATGCCTTTCGCGGTGCTGGGGCTTGTGTTAGCCTGGCCGGAACGCCGTCGCTTTGCCTTGCTGTACGGCGTGGTTGCGTTGTACACGTTCAGCGTAGTTCTGTTTTTCGTCAGCGGCCGCTACCGGTTGATGATTGTGCCCTACTTCATCATCTTCGGAAGCTACGGGGTGCTCAAGCTGGGCGAGGCCTGGCAGAAACGCACGCGCTGGGCGTTGTGGGGTAGCCTTGTGTTTGTCGCTTTTCTGTCATTCTCGCTTTACAGCGGTTGGCGACAAAGTCAAGCGGCTAACTTCGGCAACGAGTACTACAACCTGTGCGTGGCGCATCTGAACGAGGGGCACGTGGAGGATGCCATCTACTGGGGCCGCAAAGCCATCATTGCTGATCCTACAATCGTAAATGCGCATTACAACCTCGGGTTGGCGCTGTACAAACGCGGAAACTACCGCGAGGCGACAAAGGCTTTTGAGTACGTAGTCAAACTCGATTCGACCGAAGCGTCTGCCTGGGGCAATCTCGGTGGGTTGTACCTGCTCGCGGGGAGGATTCAGAAAGCCCTGAGATCCTTGCAACACTCGATCGCGCTGGATTCGACGAACGTGACCGTGTGGCTCAATCTGGGGCGGGCGTACTACGAACTTGGCGACTACGAAAAGGCCTGGTCCGCGTGGGTGAAGGCGCTGAGGCTGGATCCGGAAAATCCCGTTGCCAGGCAAAACCTG
>CAZXXS010000093.1:0-19059 GCA_964644845.1 uncultured Cytophagia bacterium
GAAGACGACATTCCCATCATGTTGATCGATGAAGCGGAATCCTTTTGATTTCGCAAGCAGGATGAGCACGGCAGTCGACGTTCGGGGGGCTGTGCCTTGAGACCTCGGTAGAAAGCTGGGCACTGGAACCCCGAGTGGTCCCGCATTGCGGCTCCAGGGCGGGGATGAGCGATGGGCGACGTGCTCGCCGTGCCGCGGAAGGCGGTGAGGTGGGCCGGGGCGCAAGCAGTTTCTAGGGGTGTTGCTGGGGGAGAGGCTTGGCGGAGGGCTGGAGCGGACGCGTTGTCTGCGGCTGGGTAACACTTCTGTACCGCGGCTCTTTGATGTGAAAGGGGGAGTGTTGAAACTCTTTGTTTTTGCGAAGTTTTTGCTTAGATTTGCTGCTGGACCTGCGCGGAACGGCTGAGATGTAGTCATGGACGGAGTACTTTCGACACGCGTTTTGATGTTGAACCGCAACTACGAGCCGATGAGCGTTGTGTCGGCTCGAAAAGCGATTGTTCTGCTTTACCTCGGGAAAGCGGAAATTGTGGAACGCTACGACCTGTGGGTTCACAGTGTCTCCACGCGAATGCCGGTTCCGAGCATCGTGCGCCTGGTCAGCTACGTGCGGATTCCGCACAGACGCGTTGTACTGACGCGCAAGAACATCATCAAACGCGACAACCGACAGTGCCAGTACTGCGGTACGCGCACGGGCCCGTTCACGGTGGACCACGTGATCCCAAAGGATCGCGGCGGCACCGACTCGTGGGAAAATCTTGTGTGCGCCTGCGTGCGCTGCAACAGTCGCAAAGGCAATCGCACACCGGAAGAAGCGGGCATGCGGCTGCTCCGGCGCCCGAAGAAGCCGAACCACCTGTTCTTCATCCAGCACCTCATTGGCGTCTACGACGAGCGCTGGAAGCCGTACCTTTTCATGAACTGAGCCCGCACTGCCGCAGTGGGAACGTGGTCGTTGCATCTGCCGTGAGAGGGCACGCGAGTTAGCTTTGTTCACCGTGGAGAAGGGATGCCGTACAAGGTACAACTTGAGAATTTCGAAGGTCCGCTGGATCTTCTCCTGTACCTGATCCGGAAAAACGAAGTTGACATCTACGACATCCCGATCGCGGAGATCACAAGGCAGTACCTGGAGTACCTGGACGTCATCCAGCATCTGGATCTTGATCGGGCCAGCGAGTTCATTCTAATGGCTGCCACGCTCATTCGGATCAAGGCCCAGATGCTTCTGCCACGGCCAGAACTGGACGAGGACGAAGAGTACGAGGATCCTCGCCAGGAGCTGGTCCAGAAATTGTTGGAGTACCAGCGCTTTAAGACGGTCGCCGAAGCGCTGGCAGAACGCGAAACGGAACACCGCGACCTTCTGCCGCGGTCGTTTTTTTACTTCGAGGGGAATGGCCACGACTCGGAAGCCCCTGCGCCGTCTGTGTCGCTCTTTGACCTGATCGCCGTCTTCAAGGAGGTGATGCAAAGGGCGCCGGAGCGCGACTACCATGCTGTTCAGCCGCTTCCTGTGACGGTTGAGGAGCAAATTGAGTACGTTGTGGACTACCTGGCGGAGCGGGGGCATGCGCTGTTTGCGGACTTGATTCGCGGGTTGCCCGATCGCCTGACGATGGTGGTGACCTTTGTGGCCATTCTCGAGCTAATCCGACGAGGAGCCGTCCAGGTTCGCCAGGCTTCACCGTTCGGCGAGATCTGGATTCAAAAGGTGTGATGGGCGAGGGGACCGGCCGAAACAGGCTGGTGTACCAGGACGGATTCGATGGAACTTGACGAACTGAAGTCCATTGTGGAAGCGCTTATTTTTGCTTCGGAAGAGCCGATCAGCCTGGGAAGGCTGACTAAAAACATCGAGGAAGCGACCCCGAAGCAAATCGAAAAAGCCATCGAAGCGCTCAATCGCGAGTACGACGAGACGGGGCGTTCGTTCTTTGTCAAGAAGCTGGCTGGTGGCTACCAGTTCGTGACCAAGCCCGAATACGGTCGCTGGGTGCGCAGGATTTTGAAGACGACGTCGCGGCCGCGGTTGTCCCGTGCAGCTTTGGAGACGCTTTCAATCATCGCATTCAAGCAGCCGGTGAGCCGTTCAGAAATCGATTTCGTCCGCGGTGTCAATTCCGATGGCGTACTGAAATCGCTGCTGGAGCGGCGCTTAATCGCAATCGCTGGTCGCGCCGACACCGTTGGGCGACCACTCCTCTACAAAACGACGCCCGAATTCCTTCGTTACTTCGGGCTCAACTCGCTTGACGATCTGCCGAAGCCGAAGGAAATCGACGAGTTGCTGGCTTCAGGTGAGGCAGCCACTATTCTGGGCGACGCCGAGAGCGAGGCTCGTGCGGCGGGCGAAAAGACGGACAGTCCGGCTGCGAATGAACCTGGGCCAGGTCTGGAAGCGAAGCCGCCCGGAGAACCGGAGTGACGCGCGAGGGCGGAACGATCCGGATCAACCGCTACTTAGCCCAGTGCGGCGTGGCTTCGCGTCGACGCGCTGAAGACCTGATCAGACAGGGGCGGGTGCGGATCAACGGCGACGTGGTAAGCGGGCTCGGTGTGCGCGTTAGACCCGGCGTGGACGTGGTCGAGGTGGACGGCTGCTCAGTCTTGCCGGCCGAGGAGCGTGTGGTCGTCCTGTTGAACAAGCCTCGGGGGGTGGTAACCACGGCGCGGGACGAGCGCGGGCGTCCGACGGTGGTGGAACTTGTCGATTTGCCGCAGCGACTTTTTCCGGTTGGCCGGCTGGACATCGACACCGAGGGCGCGCTGTTGCTCACAAACGATGGCGACCTGGCATTTCGTTTGACGCACCCGCGCTTTGGTGTGGAGAAGGTCTACCACGCTGTACTCGACCGGTCCATTTCGGCTGAGGATCTGGAGCGTTTACAGCGCGGTGTGCAGATCGACTCAGGTGTGACCTCGCCCTGCCGCGCCAGATGGCTTGGCAGTCCTAACCGCGTCGAGGTGGTCCTGCACGAGGGCAAGAAGCGGCAGGTACGGAAGATGTTTCGTTCTCTCGGATACCAGGTCGTGGAACTCCGGCGGGTTGCCATCGGGCCCATCAAGCTTGGTACGTTGCCGCCCGGTAAGTGGCGCCTGTTGACGGCTGAGGAAGTTCAGGGTTTGCGGAGGGAGGTCGGACTGGAAGTGAAACCGGAGGGAAACGCAGCATGAAGTCCCGGCGGAAGCCAATCGTTGCCATCGACGGTCCCGCCGGGTCTGGAAAAAGTACGACGGCTCGTTTAGCGGCACAACGACTTGGCTACCTTTACCTTGACACCGGGGCCATGTACCGCGCTGTCACACTGAAAGCCTTGCGCGAAGGAGTGGACGTCCGCGACGACGAAGCTGTGGCTAAACTCGCCGAAGAGGCCCAGATTGACCTTGTGATGCGGGATGGCAAACTCACGGTACTTTTGGATGGCGAGGACGTGACCGAAGCCATCCGAATGCCCGAGGTTAGCCGGAACATTGGTCCGGTTGCGGACAACCCGGAAGTCCGGCGCGTTCTCGTCGAGCGTCAGCGGCAGTTGGGAAAAGAGGGCGGTGTGGTTGCTGAAGGGCGCGACATTGGCACTGTGGTTTTCCCCGATGCTGAGGTAAAGCTGTTCTTGACCGCGCTGCCACACGAACGCGCCCGGAGGCGACACAAGGAATTGCTTGGCAAAGGTGTGAATCTGCCGCTGAGCGACATCCGGGAGGAAATCGAGAAGCGCGACCAAGAGGACATGTCCAGGCCGGTGGGAGCGTTGCGAAAAGCGCCTGATGCGATCGAGTTGGACACCACAGGACTGGCCATCGAAGAACAGGTGGCGGAAGTTGTGCGGCTCGCGAAAGCGGCTGAACGCCGCCTCGCGGAAAATGAGGTGGCCGGGCGAGAGGCTTCGACGACGAGTGCTTCTCGGTGATGCCGTGGCAACCGGATGCGTGGAGAATGGAAACGATTGCCGAAGCTCGCAAAATCGAGACCAGGGTTGAAATTGATCCCGGGGCCGGCTTTTGCCCGGGAGTGCGTCGGGCAATCCGCCAGGCGGAAGAGGAGATTCGGAAAGGCGGCGATCTGGCGGTCATCGGTGAGCTTATTCACAACCGCCGGGAAATTCGGCGTCTCGAGGGGCTCGGAATCGAACTGGTCGATCAAGAGACGCTGGCCAAAGCGCAAAGCCTGAGAGCGGTTGCACCGTACCGCAGGCTGATGGTCCGCGCGCACGGTTTACCGAAGGGGCTGTACGAACGTTTGCGGGCCGAGGGATACGAAATTGTGGATGGTACTTGCCCGGTCGTGGAACGTTCGCAGCGCTTTGTGCGTCGGTACTTCGAGCGCGGCTACCAGGTCGTGATCGTTGGGAAACCGCACCATCCGGAAGTAGTGGCCCTGGTTGGGCAGGTGGATGGCCCCGTGTGGGTGGCCATGGAGCCCGAGGATGTTCGGGATCTGGACCCGCAGCGGCCTGTGCTGCTAATGGCCCAGACTACGATCGAACCGGAGCGCTTCGAACGCGTGCGTCGTTACCTGGAAGAGATGGCAGAAACGCTCGAGGTCCGGAACACAATTTGCAAAGCGATTTCGGGCCGTCACGAACAGGTCCGGGAGTTTGCCGTTCGGCACGACGTGGTGATTTTTGTGGGCGGCCGAAATAGTTCGAACACAAAGCTTCTCTTCGGCGTTTGCAAGTCGGTGAATCCCCGGTCGTACTGGATTGAGTCCGAAGACGAAATTCAGCGGGACTGGTTCTCCGGTGCTGAGACAGTCGGGGTTTCCGGAAGCGCGTCTACGCCGCCGTGGCAACTTGAGCAGGTGGCCCGCTACGTGGAGCATCTTGTCAGCCGTTGACCCGTGGTGGCGAGTTGACGTGTCCCAGCTACGATTTGAACTCGGGGACGTGAGAAGCCCCGAGAATTCAAAATAAAGCCCGTCGAGGGTGAGTAAAAGGAGGTAAACGTTAATGGACGAGGTCCGAAACCAGGAAAACCTGCAGCACCCTGCGGAGGAACAGCCGCAGGCCGAACTGGAACAACAAGGAGGTGAGGTCCAGGCTCCAGAGGTAAAGGAGGCCGAGGCGACGGAGACGAAGGCAAAAGCGACCAAGTCGGGCGCCAGGAAGGATCTGAAGATCCTGGCGCTTGAAGAAGAAGCGGCCGACGTCGACTACACGCCTGAAGAAGCCGAGCTGATGGCGCGTCTGTACGACAGCACGATGATGGACTTTGTGGAAGGCACAGTGGTCCGTGGCAAAGTGCTGGCCGTGGACGAAAATGGCGTCACGGTGGACATCGGCTTCAAATCCGAAGGCGTGATTCCGCTCGAAGAGTTCCCAAATCCAGAGGAACTCAAAATCGGCGACGACATCGAGGTGTTTCTCGATGGCATCGAGGACCTGGATGGTCAGCTCGTTCTCTCCAAGAAACGCGCCGACTTCATGCGCGCGTGGGAAAAGGTGAGGAAGGCCTGGGAGAACGACGAGATCGTCGAGGGTCGGATCACACGTCGGATCAAGGGAGGGCTCATCGTGGATTTGGGCGGAGTGGACGCATTTCTGCCCGGTTCGCAGATCGACGTGCGGCCGATCCGCGATTTCGACTCCTACATTGGCCAGACGATGACGTTCAAGATCGTGAAGCTGAACGACTTCCGGAAAAATGTCGTCGTGTCCCACCGCGTGCTGGTCGAGGACGAGCTGAAAGAACAGCGCGAAAAGATCCTGGCCAACCTGGAACGCGGTCAGGTGCTGGAAGGGATTGTGAAGAACATCACCGACTTCGGTGTTTTCATTGACCTCGGTGGCGTGGACGGCCTGTTGCACATCAACGATCTGTCCTGGGGACGGGTAAGTCACCCGTCGGAAATCGTGCAGCTGGATCAAAAGATCCAGGTGATGGTTCTGGATTTCAACGAGAGCAAGGACCGAATCTCCCTGGGCCTGAAGCAGCTGCAACCACACCCTTGGGACAACGTGGATGTCAAGTACCCCGAGGGCTCCGTGGTGGAAGGGCGCGTGGTCAGCATTTGCGACTACGGTGCGTTCGTGGAGCTCGAGAAGGGGGTGGAGGGCTTGATCCACATCTCCGAGATGTCGTGGACGCAGCACATCAAGCACCCGTCCCAGGTGCTGAAAGAGGGCCAGATCATCAAGGCCAAGGTGCTGAACGTTCGGAAAGACGAGCGCAAGATCTCGCTTGGTCTCAAGCAGCTTGAGCCCGATCCGTGGGAAACGCTTGAGCAGAAGTACCCGGTTGGTACGGTGGTTGAGGGCAAAGTCCGCAACCTGACCAATTTCGGCGCCTTCGTGGAGCTGGAGGAAGGGATTGACGGACTGGTGCACATCAGCGACCTGTCGTGGACGAAGAAAATCCGTCACCCGGGAGAAGTACTCGAGAAGGGGCAGACAGTCAAGGTCGTTGTGCTGGGTGTGGATCGCCAGCGGCGCCGGATTTCCCTCGGGTACAAGCAGACCATGCCGAACCCGTGGGATCGGTTCGAGGAGCTGTACCTGCCGGGCACGATGACAAAAGGCAAGATCGTGCGTCTGCTCGAGAAAGGCCTGATCGTCGAGCTGCCTGAAGAAGTGGAGGGTTTTGTGCCACTGTCGCACCTGGCTCGGACGGGCATCACGAAGCCCGCCGACGGTTACCAGCTCGGCGAAGAGCTCGACCTGTACGTGATCGAGTTCAGTAAAGACAACAAGCGCATCGTGTTGTCTGAGAAGCGTGCCCTTGAGAAGATGGCCAAGGAGGCTGAGGGCGAAAAGGCGGAAACGGCCACAGCTGCTGAGGGCGAAACTGCCGAGGGAGAAACGGCTGAAGCTCAAGCGCCCGAGGGAAAAGCCGAAGAAACCGAAGCGGCTGAAGCCCAAAAGGCAGAGGTTGAGGCTCCTGCCGAACCCAAGGCCGAGGAGCAAGAAGCAGCTGCTGACGAGAAGCACGCGGAAGCGGAAGAGCCCCAGGTTGAAGCGGCCGAGGAAGCAAAAGAGGCGGAGGTCGCTGAACCAGAGGAAGCTGCTGAGGCGGCCGAGACGGTGAAGGAAGAAGTAGCGGCCGAGGCTCCGCCGGAAGAAACGAAAGCCGAGTCGGCTCCGGAGACCGGCAAAGCGGAAGAAAAGCCGAAGAAACGGACCCGCAAGACGTCGAAGGCAAAAGCAGCCAAAGCGGAAGAGGCTTCTGAAGCTGAGTCCGAACAGCCTGCAGAAGAACCGGCCGACGACAGCACTCAGACAGCAGCTTCCGACGAAACTCCGGATTCCGCGGAAGGGAAGGATCAGAAAGAAGAAGGCTAAATCTGATTTGAACAGAACGCAGGAGTGTGTCCGGAATGCCCGTTCCGGCGCACTCCTGTTTGTGTGCTTTCGGCTGGTGTCCCAGCGGAGCTGACCCAACTGCCAGGAAGTGCAAAAGGTACCGCGCCCGAACTGTGCGGGCCTGGTAACGGAGCCTCTCCGAGGAAGACGGTTGGGTTGGGGCAACTGAACGGAGGCGGTTTCTGCTGGTTTCCTGAGCAAGTGGGCTGCAAAGGCGGGACGCTGTGCGTCGTAGCACGGGGTGGAAGAACAGGACGCGTTCGTTTGTTTCAAGGAGAGAGTTGGTGAATTGCCAACTCTCTTTGCGTAACGGGACGGCACGTGATTTTCGCGGGATTGCCAAGTGCAACATTCTCGAGCTGAAAATCGAAGAAAACGCGTTGCCTTTCGCACGTTTGGTTGCAAATTGAACCAGGCCGAATCGGCCATGTTGGCGGCGCAGTTCGAAAGGCGCGGCTGGGCCGTGGTAGATCTCGGGCAGGCTGCGGACCTGATTGTTGTGAACACGTGTGCCGTCACGGCACGCAGCGAAGCCAAGATCCGGCAAACCCTCCGACGTTTGGTACGTGAGCAGCCGAACGCGAAGGTGGCACTGGTCGGTTGTCTCAGCCAGCTTCGGCCGGACGCGCTGAAGGCGTTCCCGAACGTGCGCTGGATCCTTGGCTCCGACACGAAATTCGAGCTCCCGGAGGCTGTAGAAACCGGCAAACCGGAAATCGAGGTCGATGTCCAGGCTCGTGAATTCCGGTCTCCTCTCGTGGGTGACTTCAGCCCCCGTACGCGCGCGTTTCTGAAAATTCAGGATGGTTGCCGTTTTCGCTGCAGTTACTGCACAGTGCCGCTGGCGCGCGGGAGCAGCCGGAGTGCGCCGCCGGACCTGGTGCTGCGTCAATTCGACGAGCTTGTGGAAGCTGGCTACCGGGAAATTGTGCTCACCGGGGTGGACATCGGTTCGTACGGTTTGGACCTGGAACCTCGGCGTTCGCTGGCCTGGCTGTTGCGTCAGCTCACTGTGAGGGCGTACGACGCGCGGTTGCGTCTGAGCTCCGTAGAACCAACCGAACTCACAGACGAGTTGATCGAAGTGGTGGTAGACAGCCCGCAAATTTGCCGGCACTGGCACGTGCCGTTGCAAAGTGGAAGCGATCGAGTCTTGAGCAGAATGCGGCGTCCGTACAGGCGAGCGCATTTCACAGAGCGAGTGTTGCGTGCTGTGGAGACGCTGGCTCGGGTCGGACTGGGGAGCGACGTGATCGTAGGGTTCCCGGGTGAGACCGAAGAAGATCTGAAAGAAACCCTGGCTGTTGTGCAGGAGCTCCCGTTCACCTACGTCCACGTGTTTCCCTACTCTCCCAGGCCCGGCACGGCAGCCTACGGGTTAACCGACGATGTCCCCAAAGCAGTGAAAGTCGAGCGGAGCAGGAGGGTCCGAGAGCTGGTGACTGAAAAGCGCGGTGCTTTTTTGCGTTCGCTGGAGGGCGCAACAGCCGAGGTTCTTGTGGAGGGACGTCGCCGAGGCGAGCTGTGGAGCGGGCTGAGTTCGGAGTACGTTCGCGTGTACCTGCGCAGTCCGCTCGATCTGACGAACTACCTCGTTCGCGTTCAGCTCGGCAAGCCTTACCGGGACGGCGTTCTCGGGACTTTGCTCGATCCCGGGGCTGAAGGAGCCCGCGCTGCAAGGAAAAATGTCGCGATTGAAATTTAGACTTGCGAGGGAACGCAAGTTGTTTTAACATTGGGATGACGGGAGCAGGCAGGGTCTGGTTGAGCTTTTGCGGAAACCGTCGGGAACCTGCTTGCGCGTTGGTTTCGACCGCCGGCGTGCGTTGTTGCTGAAACGCCGCGGGGACTCAAGTTGCCGTGGCGAGTTTGCGCGTCCGGACTGGTCACGGCGCTCTGACGTGCTTTGCGTCGGTTCCGCGTCGAACGCACGCGTTCCAGTCTGCGCACCATCTCGTGGCTGTGGTCCGGGTTCGGGGCAACAGACAGTCAGCCCCGCTCTGCTCGGTGGAGGTGGCTCTTTGGGTCTCCCTCGGCAAGCGGGGTGGTACCAGTTTTCACGGTTGTTTTTGGCTGCGGCGACGCTACGATCTGTTGGGCCTCCGCTGGACGTTTGCGGGTCGGGGGGAGCTCGCTGTCTGTCAAATGGAAGGTAGGGAGATCGGGACAAAGTTGGACAGGAGATGAGCGAAAGGAAACCGAAAACTTTCTACATAAAGACTTACGGCTGCCAGATGAACAAGTACGACTCCGAACTGGTAGCCGGATTGCTGCAGCAGCATGGGCTGCGCCCCGCTGCGGCGCCGGAGGATGCGGATGTCATCCTGGTGAACACCTGCGCAGTGCGCGAGCACGCCGAGCAGCGCGTGTTGGGACACCTGACACAACTGCGGCTTCACAAGCAGGCGGACCCCGCGCGGAAAATCGGCGTTCTGGGTTGCATGGCTGAGCGAATGGGAGACGAGCTCGTTGCAAAACGACCCTTTGTGGATTTCGTCCTCGGCCCAGCCAGCTACCGGAAGCTTCCCGCCCTCTTGGGCCTGGACGAGCAGCCCGAGTGGGAAGAAACTGCCGAGGACAGGCTTGAGACCTACACCGACATTTTCCCGGCCCACACGGAGGGTGTGGCGGCTTGGATCGCGGTCATGCGGGGGTGCAACAACTTCTGCTCGTACTGCATCGTACCGTACGTGCGTGGACGCGAACGCAGCCGTCCCGCTGCTGACGTGGTGAGAGAGGTCCAGCGCCTGGTTGAGCAGGGCTACCTGGAGGTGACTCTCCTGGGCCAGAACGTGAACAGCTACTGGGACGGCAAACACGATTTCAGCGATTTGCTAAGGATGGTTGCCTCCGTGGAAGGCCTTGCGCGGATTCGTTTCGCGACGTCACACCCAAAAGATCTGTCGGACAAATTGATCGACACGATTGCTGGCGATCCGAAAATTTGCAAGCACGTGCATCTGCCAGTGCAATCCGGTTCCAGCCGGATTTTGCGGCTAATGAACCGCAAGTACACCCGCGAGCAGTACCTGGATCGGGTGCAGCGTATTCGTCAGGCCATCCCGGACGTCGCCTTGACGACGGATATCATCGTTGGTTTCCCGGGCGAGACGGAGGAGGATTTCGGACAAACGCGTTCGTTGCTTGAAGAGGTGGAGTACGACGGTGCTTTTGTGTTCCACTACTCGGTGCGGCCGGGTACGGCAGCCGCACGACTTCCAGACGACGTTCCGCGCGAAGAAAAAATCGCGCGTTTGGAAGAGTTGAACCGGTTGCAGAAGAAAATCTCGCTCAAAAAGAACCGGGCGCTTGTCGGTCGCGTCGAAGCGGTTCTGGTCGAAGGCCCAAATCGCAAACGGCCGGGGCAGTACATCGGTCGCACGGAAACGAACAAGATCGTTGTCTTTCGGCCTACGCGGGAGGCGTCGCGGCAGGGCATTGTGAAGCTTAAGATTGTGGATGCTTCAGCTCACACCCTGTTCGGGCGTGAACTCGACGCAGGAGAAAAAGAAACGACTTCTACAATCGCGGTTGCGGCGGCATCGGAAGATTAAGTCGGAGGAAGGAGGCATGTGGATCATTCGCTGGCTCGTCGGTGCGGTCATCCTGCTGATCGTGATCGGTTTCGCTTTGCAGAACCAGGAGCAGACCGTGTCGGTGAGCTTTTTGAAGTGGCACACGCCAAACCTGCCGCTGTGGGTTTACCTCTACGCGTCGTTTGCCGTTGGGCTGTTGACGTGGTTCCTGGTGAGCATTGGGAACACGTTGTCGCTAAAGGCAGAAGTCCGCAGAGCGCAGAAGGAGGTGAAGCGACTGCAGGAGGAGCTGGATCGCCTGCGAAATTTGTCGATCGAGGCGGACGAAGGCGAAGAAACGGCAGCCTGATCCGGGTTGCCAGTTGACTTGCGGCGGGTTCTTCGAGGTGCGGCTGAGCTGGAAGTGGCCCAGAGTGGGAGCTGGTGATGGGTAACGTGGAAATCTGGTACGTGTTGGCGGTGGCGGTGATCGTCGCCGGGGCGGCGGTTGCGATTGTTCTGGTTCGCAGGAGCAGGCGGGGCGAAACGGCTGACGACCTCTACACCTTGGGGCTGAACTACCTGCTGGCTGGAGACCTGGACCGGGCCCTGGACGCGCTCAAGCGGAGTGTGGCCAAGAACACCTCCAACATCGACGCCTACATTCGGATTGGTGACATTCTCAGGCAGAAAGGGCAGCTGGAGCGGGCCATCAAGATTCACCGCGAGCTGACTGTGCGCTCGGGATTACGCAAGGACCAGCTGATGGCCATTTACCGGAGCCTGGTGGAAGATTACCGGGCTGCCGGAGAAGACAAGAAGGCTGCTGCTGTTCTTGAAAAGATGCTCCAGCTACAGAAAAACGACCCGTGGGCTTTGCGAACTCTGGTGGAAGTGCACGAGACACTGGAGGAGTGGGACAGGGCGGCTGAATGGCGGCGTAAGTGGCAGAAAGTTCAGGGTGTGGACCAGTCGCACATTTTGGCTCTCTACAAAGTGGAGCAAGGGCGCAAGGCGATCCAGCAGGGTCGGGAGAAAGAAGGTCGAATTCGGTTTCGCGAAGCCATGAAACTGGATTCGGGTTGCGCAGCGGCCTACCTGGAGCTTTGCGACTCCTACATCCGCGAGGGACGCGAAAAAGACGCACTGAAGACGCTCCGTGAATTTGTGCACAAGGCCCCGCGGCAGGCTTACCTGGCCTTCGACCGCATCCACGATGTCCTGTTCCGGATTGGCCAGTACGGTGAGGTGGAAACCATCCTTTCTGACCTGATCCAGCAGAATCCCGAGGCCGTTCGAGCAAGATTGTCCCTCGCTGAGGTGTACGAAAAAAAGGGCGAGCTGGACGAAGCTGTCCGGCTTTGTGAAGAAGCGCTGTCGCACGACCCGGACTCGCTCCAGGCCCGGGCTCAGTTGATTCGCCTCTACCGGAAGCGTGGAAACCTCCAAGAAGCGCTTCGTTTGGCGGAGGAAGTGGCGGAAAAGACGGCGCGCGAGAAGGCCGTTTTCATTTGCAGCCAGTGTGGGTACCAGTCTGACCAGTACTTCTGGCGGTGCCCGAAATGTGGGGCCTGGCAGCCGGCGTTTGAGCGGCAGTAGGAACCGGCAGGAGGCGCGAACCGAAATGCACACCGGTGCGGTCAAGAGGGGAAGAAAACCAGGACTGCCACCGTTTTGGGTGCGCATCGGTGCGGCGTTGGTGTTGTTTGTGGCGACGATCACAACGGCTGTGCAGGCCCAAGACCTGGTGGACCGCATTCGGCAGATGGATGTTCGAGAATTGCGCGAGAAACTGCCGGAGCTTGAAGCGAAATTTCCGGGGAATCCAGTCGTGTTGTACATCAAGGGCATGCTTTCGGAGGACGGGGAGACGGCCCTTGGTTACTACGAGAAGTTGCTCGAAAAGCATCCCGAAAGTCGGCTGGCCCCGGACGCGGCTTTGCGGATCTGTCAGTACTACTTTGCGAAGGGGCTCTACACGACTTGCCGTTCGCACTGTGCTGCGTTGCTGCGCAAGTGGCCACATTCCAGAGCTGCCGAAACTGCCGAGTACCTTCTTGCCTCGTCGTTTTTTGCCGCTGGTCAGTTCGACTCCGCCTACGTACGTTTACGCCGTTTCGTTGAGCGTCACCCGACCTCATCGCTACTGCCTTTGGTGAAAGAGGACTTGGCCTCGTTTCGTGACAGGGCTCGTGTGGTTACCCCGGGTGGCGGAAACAGACCGTTGCCTTCCGTGCAGGAGAAAGGGCGGTCGAAGCAGTCGACCTCGCCGGGCGAGGCAACACAAACGTCGGGTTTTGCTGTTCAGGTGGGGGCTTTCCGCTCGAAATCGAACGCCCTGCGCCAAAAGAAAATTCTGGAAGAGCTCGGGTACCTTGTCCGTGTGGTTGAGAAACAGCGCGGTGGCAAAAGACTGTGGGCTGTGTGGGTCGGGGACTTCAAGGAGTACCGTCAGGCGCATCAGTTTGGTGAGGAGCTGCAAAGCCGCCTGGGCATTCCTTACCGAGTGGTGAGTGTCGAAGGTCCGTGACTGGCCGGACCGTGAGGCGTGCGCGTCTGGGCAGCGGGGCGTAACACTCGGCACGCATTTCGAGCTGGTTCCCGGATTCAGGTTCTGCCCTCGGCTTCGACACGGTCCGGCAATTCAGTCTGGGGGGTGAAAAACGCATTCGGCCGCTGGATTCAAGACAAAAAGGAACGCGCTGGTGAAACCGTTTCTGGAACGTGTACAGGAAGGGCTGCTGCTCTTCGACGGAGCTGTTGGCACCATGTTGCAATCCTGGGGGCTTCCGGTGGGTGAAGCTCCCGAACGCTGGGTGTTCGACAAGCCGGATCAGGTGCTTCGTCTGCACCGTGCCTACGTGGAAGCCGGTGCGGAAGCTCTCACCACAGACACGTTCGGCGGTACCAAGTTCAAGCTCGCCACCTGGACCGACACGTCGCGCGTCTACGAACTGAACAGACGAGCTGCAGAGCTGGCGCGCGAAGCGGCTGGGGATCGGGTTTACGTGGCGGGTTCGGTCGGACCTACAGGGGTTTTCTTGGCGCCGCTCGGCGAAGTGAGTGAGCAGGAAATGTTCGAGGCATTCGCCGAACAGGTCCGGGGCCTTGTGGATGGCGGTGTGGACCTGATCATCATCGAGACCCAGATGGATGTGAATGAAGCAAAACTGGCGCTGCGCGCGGTGCGCGAGGTAGGACGTGTGCCCGTCGTTGCGAACATGACGTACGATCCCGGCAAAGCGGGTTTCCGCACGCTGATGGGGGCCACAGTGGAGCAGTGCGTGAGGGCTCTGGACGAGGCCGGCGCAGATGTGCTTGGCACGAACTGTGGTACCGGCATTTCGGACATGATTGAGATTGTCCGCGAAATGCGGCGTTTCACCGAGAAACCGATCCTGGCGGAACCGAATGCCGGGCTGCCGGTGCTGGAAGGGGGCAAGACGGTGTACAAAGAAACCGCCCAGGAAATGGCTGACCGAGTTCCGGATCTGGTTGCAGCTGGGGCGCAAATCGTCGGTGGCTGCTGTGGTACCACCCCGG
The DNA here is from genome assembly GCA_964644845.1 of uncultured Cytophagia bacterium. GTDB lineage: Bacteria > Zhuqueibacterota > Zhuqueibacteria > Oleimicrobiales > Geothermoviventaceae > Geothermovivens. Next base: position 14,360 of record CAZXXS010000093.1, read on the forward strand.
AACACATCCGGCTCTTTCGCCAGAAGCTGGCAGGCTTGTAGATGCCCGGACTGCTTCGGCCGGCAGGGGATCCGAACCAGGTCACCTGGACGAAGAAAGAGCTCTTTGTTCGGCGGCTGTTCAATTCGCTTGCGTCCAGTTACGACGCCTTCAACGCGGTGGCCAGTCTGGGCTTGCACCGGAGCTGGCGGAGGCGCACACTGGAGTTGCTGCGTTTGAAACCGGGCGAGACGCTGGCCGATTTTTGCTGTGGCACAGGCGATTTTCTCGAACTGGCTGCCCCACGGTTGGGAGAACGGGGGCGGTTAATCGGGATCGATTTTTCCGAGAAAATGCTCCTCCAGGCCCGGAGACGGCTGGCGAGGCGGGAGAGGTTTCCGGATTTGGAACTCGTCCTCGGGAACGTCGAGAACTCGCCTTTGCCCTCAAGGTCGGTTGACGTGGTCACGTGTGGCTACGCACTGCGAAATGTGGACTCGCTCGAGCGCACGTTCGCAGAAATGTTTCGTGTGCTGAAACCTGGAGGCCGCGTTGGCTTGTTGGAACTGTCGCGGCCTCAGCAGCCGCTTCTACGGTGGGGTTACTGGTTGTATTTGGAGCGGGTGCTGCCCTTCCTGTCACGTCGGCTGGTCGAAGACCGTGGGGCACTGGACTACCTCAGTGCTTCCGTGAAGGCCTTTCGTGAACCGGAGGAGGTTCTGTACCTGCTCAGCGACACAGGCTTTTGCCAGGTCCGTCGCGAGACCGTGTTCTTCGGTGTGTGCAGCATTTACCTGGGCGAAGCGGGCAGGTGAAAGCGGCCAAAGATCAGGGAGCTGAAAACGCGGTGGGCTGCACAACGGGTTCCCATTGCCGCTACTACTGGTCAGAACTCTTCTGCCGAGGTGTAGCTGCGTGAGGTGTTCGCGTGGAGATCCAGGACTACAGCTTCGGTAGGATGGTGATCGGCGGCGTGGAGTACCGCGCCGATTTGATCGTCCACAACGGCGGGGTAATTCCGGACTGGTGGCGGAAGGAGGGGCACCGGCTTGCTGTGGAGGATCTGAAAGACGTGATCGAGCAAGTCGGGCCGGAAGTGGTGGTGATCGGCAAGGGGCGCTTTGGCTTGATGCGCATCAGTCCTGAATTCGAGCGTTACCTGAGCGAAAAGGGCATCGAACTGCAGGCTGCCAACACCGGTCGGGCTGTGGAGCTTTTCAACGAGCTCGTGCGTTCCCGCCGTGTGCTGGGGGCCTTTCACTTAACGTGTTGAGGTGGTGCCGTGAAACTCGGACGAGCATTCCAGTACGGGGCGCGCCAGCCGGACAAATTTCTGGCGCTACTCTTCAACTTGCCAAAGCTGATCAGACTCCACATTCGCCTGCTTAAGGATCCGCGTGTGCCCCTGTGGCCAAAGTTGATTTTCGGCGCGGCACTGGCGTACGTGGTGTCGCCGGTGGACTTGATCCCGGATTTTCTCGTGCCGGTGTTCGGGGCGGCGGACGACGTGGTCGTGCTGATTGCCGCTTCACGGTACTTCTTGCAGAACTGCCCGCCCGAAGTGCTTCAGGAACACGTTCGGGCTCTCGACGCGGAGGGCAAAATAGATCTGCCTGTTCAGCAGTAAGGTGTTTGCGCTGCCGGGCAGATGCCGCCTCCTTGAGACGGACGGGTGTGAGTGAATTGAGGAGGGCTGCACGGTGCCAGGTCAAGGCATTGCCCGCGTTTTCACACCAGCGTTGCGCGTTTCAGCGCTTGTTCTCGCCGCTTTGCTAACCTCGGAGGTTCAAGCCCGGGTGACCATCACAGTGGTCTACCCGCGGGAAGGTCAAGCAATCATAGCCGCAGATTCCACGTTTATTTTCGGCCAGGTCTCGCCGGCCACGGCGTCTCTCACCATCAACGGCGTTCCTGTGGCGCTCTACCCCAACGGCACCTACCTGGCGTTTTTGCCTGTGCAGGTGGGACCCTTTGCATTTCGTTGCCGTGCTGTTGCCGGAACTGAAGTTGACACTCTGACGCGGCACATCACAGTGCGGGCGCCGCTGGAGTCGTGTCCCGAGGACAGTCTCGTCTACGACCCGCGGTACGTGTTTCCAAATGTGGACGCTGAGCTTTTGCCAGGGGAGCTCGTGAAGGTCAGCATCAAAGCGACTCCTGGGTGTTCAGCCAGTTTCTCAATCCAGGGGGTCACCGGTTTCTTGCCGATGGCAGAACAACCCCCGGCCCGCAGCTTTTACTGGGGCGAGGCGGTGTTCGGCAACGCGAAACTGGAGGATGCTCCCCTGCTGCGTGGCATCTACACCGGCGTTTACAGGATTCAGCCGGGCGACACAGCCCACGGTGCCGCTGTGCGCATTCGTCTGGTGAAACCGAATTCCGGCGACACGCTGGACGTTGTGGCTCCCGGGACGGTCAGCGTGTGGTCGGATTCGGTGCCGAGGGTAGGTGAATTGCGCTGGGAATTGACCGTGGCCCGGACGGGTCCGGGTCTGGGCTACGATTTGTTTTTTCCAGAAGGCGTTCGCGTGGAGCTGCGCGGTAGAGTAGGCCGCTACTACCGCGTGTGGCTCTCGGACACAGAGGAAACGTGGGTGCCTGTGTCGGCCGTGAAGCCGTTACCTCGTGGGACGTTACCGCCCGAATCGGTAATCCAGGTGTGTCGGGTGGAAGAACTGCCCGACTACGGACGCGTTCGGGTGTTCACCCACACGCGTTTACCCTTCAGAGTGCGCGAAATCTCGGATCCCCCCTCTCTGGTGGTCACGTTCTACGGAGCCACGGCTGAGACAGACTGGATTCGGCACGAATTCCCAAGTCGGGTGGTGCGGGAGGTGCGTTGGTACCAGCGGCGGCGGCACGTCTACGACCTCATTGTTGAGCTGAAACAGGCACACCACTGGGGTTACGACGCCCGTTACGAGGGAGATGATTTTGTGCTCGACATCAAGAAAGCACCGCGCCTGCCTGGCTGGCCTCATTCTCCCCTGCGCGGGCTTACGGTCCTGTTGGATCCGGGACATTTCCCAGATCTGGGTGCAGTTGGCCCGGACGGTTACCAGGAAAAAGATGCCAATCTGTCTCTGGCCCTTGTGGTCAAGCGTGCTCTCGAATCGAAGGGCGCGAGGGTTTTTCTGACTCGGGACGACAAGCGACCGGCCAGCCTCCGGGCGCGCCCCATCTTGGCAAGGGTTCTGAGACCGGACATTCTGCTGAGTTTGCACCACAATGCTTTGCCCGACGGTGTGAACCCTTTCGAGAACCACGGAACAAGCACGTACTACTACCATCCGCAGAGCTACGAACTGGCTGTGGCCATCCAGAAACACCTGCTTCGGGCTCTTGGGTTCAAAAATTTCGGTCTTTACTACGACAACCTGGCCCTGTGTCGGCCGACCCAAATGCCGGCCGTGCTCACCGAGCCGGGGTTCATGATGTACCCGCCGGAGCTGTTAGAGATCGAATCTCCGCGTTACCGCAAGAGGGTGGCCAAGGCGCTGGTTAGGGCACTGGAAGAGTTTGTCCGGGAGAACGCAGACTGACACCGTGAACGCGAAGAAAGAACATCCCAAACTGACGGAGCACGAGTACCGGTTTTGTCCCCGCTGTGGGGCGGAGCTTGTAAGGCAGTTTCGGCACGGAAGGGTGCGACCTGTCTGCCCCGTCTGCGGCTACATTCAGTACCTGAATCCGGCTCCTGCTGTTGCCGTGGTGCTGTTGCAGGGGAACGACGTGTTGCTGGTTCGGCGGCGCTACAGTCCCCGCAAAGGCTACTGGAGTCTCCCGGCCGGATTTGTGGAGTGGGACGAAGACATTCGCACGGCCGCTGTTCGGGAGGTGAAGGAGGAGACGAACTGCGACGTCGAGGTGGGCGAGGTTCTGGGCGCGTTTTCAGCTTTCGACGATCCACGCACGCACGTCGTGTTGATCGTCTTTGCTGGTAGGTTGAAAGCCGGTTCGCTTCGTGCTGGCGACGATGCCACCGAGGCTCGGTTCTTCCCGCTCGACGCTCTTCCCGAAGACATGGCCTTTGCGGTCCACCGGCAGGTACTGGAAGAAGTTCGGGAAAAACGCAGAAATGTTGCGGCTGAGGAGCTGAACCAGGTCCTTTGTGGAACCGACTCCAGCAGGGAATAGCCGAACTGTCACCAAAAGGGCCACCGTCGTCTTGCTGGCGGGATTGTTTCAGCTGGTGTAGCCGTAAGGAGCGTGGGGTGATCCTGGACAGGAAGGCCAAGCTGGCGTTTGTGACCTGGTCAGCCGGATCGGGTGTTTGGAGGCGAGAGTCTCGTGTCGCGCTGGCGGGGCGACTGGTGCAAAGGGGGTGGCTGAGGCCACTTGAACCGGTTTTTGTCCGCACTGGCTTCGGTGGCGACTTTACTTCGCCACCACCGAAGCCGAGAGACGAAAAAGGGGATCGCCGTAAAATGCCCGTTCCGCTGGAGCGTTTTGGTTTTGGGAGGTAGGGTAGAAGCCGCGTAGCGTCTCTGGGCTGGGAGGCCGGCGGTTCGCCGACCGTGCGGGCACTGGACCGGATTCCTTCGTGGGGAGGGTTCGGTTTGACCTGTTTCTACGATTTCGCCTTTGCTCGGACGCAAGTGTCGCGGGTGACACTGTGTCGGCCTGGTGGGTCACGTGCTCAACTGGGGAGGAAGGCAGATTGAGAGTGCGAACACTGCATTCGTGGAACATCGATTACGCCGACGCCGTAGAGCTGCAAA
>CAZXXS010000094.1:0-20053 GCA_964644845.1 uncultured Cytophagia bacterium
AGGCGTGTAGTGCGTCTCGTACCAGTGGTTGTTCCAACCCGTGCTCGGATCGTTGTCCAAGTCCAGCATCAGGTGGTAGTAACCACGGTTCCGGTACACTACCTGCCCGTTCACCGTGTCCTCGTACGCGTGGTTCGGCCAAGCCGGACCGCCCCAGAAACGGATGAAGAAGTAGAATCGATTGTCCACAATCTTGGCCCGAACGTGCTTCACGTCCACACGGTCCGAGAACAAAGCACCAACTTCATCCGGAAAGTAGTCCTGCAAGTTGTTCGGCGCCGTCACCAGGATTGGCTCATTCTGCCAGTCCGTGCTGTCGCCATCCATCACGAACTGGGCCGCCGCTGTGCCAACAACTCCCAGAATCAGGAACAAGAACAGCGGTAGTACCAGTTTTCTCATAACGACCTCCATTGGTTTGCCACAACCTCCTTCACTCGGGTACTACCTCGGAAACGACGATGCGTTTTTCCGTTCTCACCTCCTCTGGTTAATCCAACTTGCCCACAGACAGCCCCCGTCGCGGCTCAGGCAGGCATCACCTCCTTTCATCGGGTATTTGCCAAACAACGTCTCCACCCGCCTTCCGTACCTCTACGCTGGGGAAGAGCCAACGTACCCGGAAGCGGGGAACACCACCGCCGACCAGCCGGATCGCGAAAAGCGACAGATCCCCTCTGTCTCGGGCTGACTCCCGGAAAAACCGGACCCGAGCGCGGCGACCGGCCAGTTCGCGGTCAGTTCACGTACAGCCAGTTGAGATCAAGCGTTGGGAAATCCTCCTTCCCGGTGAAGCGTTTGCGAACGAAGACCGAAATCCCCCTACCTCCTTCGTCATCCGTGAAATGCATCTTGCGCAGGTAGGCCCAGTTGACCCACACCGGGTATCTGGACTTCAGTTTTTGCAACTCGCGGTTCAGAATGGCCATCTGCTTCTTGTGCAGAATTTCGTTGTAGACCTCAGAACGGTAGCTTTCGAAGCGCGTGGAATCCACATCTGCCACGGGCAGCTCGCGCCAGTGGTGCTTGAACCACTCGCGCATCTCCTCTTCGCTGATCTTGATCTTGTCAACGAGATGAAATCGGTAGGCTTCGTAGGTCCACTTCTCCTCCCAGAACCGCAGATCGTCGGCGACCTCGGCAGAGTCCAAGAACCCCTCTCTCTCGGCGATGCTGACAAACATGTCGTTCTTCATCATTCTGCCGATTTCGGTGATCAACGCGTTTCTGAACAACTCGAGATCGCCGCGCACTGTCGACTTGACAGCCGTTCGCCAGTAATCCATGTAGTCAATGTAGTCGCGGACCGTCTTCTTGCCCCCTTTGTACGTCACCAGTGTTTCGTTCATCAGCGCACGGAGCGAATCCAGGTAACCCGTGCTGGAATCCGGATGAAAAACGTAGTCAACCAGTGACACATTTCGGGGCAGCCCGTGAAGAAGCCAGGAGCGTAACGGCGGGATCAATTCTTCCACCACACGCCCCTTCACCCGAATGTCCATCGGCGTCAACAGCGAGTCCATCAGAGCGTGCACGATGCTGTCGGCCTGGATGTCGTGCAGACGCTCTTCCATTTTCTTACGCCGTGGCCCCCACTTCAGCTCGTCCTCCCGAATCCCTTCCCGTTGAAGGTCAATTACCTGCATGATCGCGTAGCCTTTTCCGTACGGGATGGGATCAGACAATTTGCCGATCTCCAGGTCCTTGATGGCCCTGAAGATCCGAGGCTTGATGTCCAGAAAATCGAGCCAGTCCGTCTCGAACCGTTTCTCATCCAGCCCGGGCACCTCGTTCTTCTGGAGCTCTCGGCGAATGAATTCCGGAAACCCGATCTGGCGCGCCTCGGCGAGCGCCTTCTCTGCTTCCTTCTTGGTGCGCGTGGGCCACAGGCGAAGCCGGTACTTGATCGTCGACTTCTTGATGGCATCTTCCAGCTTCGCTTCCGGAATGTGCACGCGCGCGTGCACGTGCTTCTTGTAAAATGCTTCCAGAAGATCCGTGTAGCGCCGGTGTTTCATCCGACGCTGCACGTACGCGCTCTTGTTAAACCCCTGCCTGTACCCCTCCAGCGCCAGCGTACGTTCCTTAATCAGGTACGCAAGAATCGTGTCTCGCGGGGCAGGGTTCAAACGAAACGGGCCCGGACTGAATTCGTAGATGTACCGAAATTCCCGCGCGGTGATCTTGCGATCACCGACGCGGATCAAAACAACCTTCTTTTCTTCCTCGATTTGCTTTTTCTGTTCCGCAACCTCGTCCTTCTGCCCCCGCGAACACGAAATCAACGAAAGTCCAGCCAAACCCAGGGAGAACAGAACGAACTGCCAGCGCCGCAAATCAAATCACCTCGCACAAGAAGTCGCGATCACCAGACACAACACGGCTCACTTGATGACGGCAAATTTGCCGCGTTTGATGCCGATGCCCGGCGCCTCAACGACGTAGAAGTACACACCAAACGCGATTTCCGGCCCGTCCATTGTGGTCATGTCCCAGGTCTGGCGGCCGTAGTCCACCGGCGAATCGTGGTACAGCGTCCGCACAAGCCGCCCGCTTGCGGTGAAGATCTTGATCGTGCACTGCGGCGGCAAGTTCACGAACTCGATCTTGCGCGCCGAACGCCCACCGATGTTGTAGATCGACTCAAAGGACGTCGAAACCACGTACGGATCCGGAACGACGTAGATTTCTTCCATCCGCTTCCGAGCGAGTTCTTTGTCGAACTTGCCCCCCTCCACCTTGAAGCGGAACACGTCCGTGCGGTTTGGATTCCGTTCCGTACGGAAGCGGAAGATGCTACCGGGTTTCGGGGGTACCACCGGCTTCAACGAATCGGCGATGTTCTTGAAGAACCGCACTTCCCAGGACGAGTAGTACGTCGTGCGCCCCCTTGAGTCCTTGTGAGGCCCGAACAGAATCACGATGCGGGTACTGTCCCAGATCTGTCCGTACATCTCCGGATGTTGCTCCTTGTACGAGCTCCGGATGTCGTAGAAGAGTTTGAATTTCATTTTCTCCGGGTTGTTGGGATCCGAGACGTTGTACACGGAGAAATTCGTCGGGTAGATCGGGATGAATTTGGGCTGCTGACTCCACGACGTGTCGATCCCAACGTGATCACCCACGCGAATCTCGAAGTCGTACGGCAGGGGGTAACCTTCTGCCCTCAGCTTGATCGTGTACGCGAAGAGGTTACAGTCAGGGTCGTTGGTCCAGCGTTGCCACTCCCGCGTGTAACGACCGCGCTTGTCCCACTTGATGATGCGGATCCCGTGGTACTGATCTCTCGGGTCGCGCGGCATGGGCCACGTCCAGTCGACGTGCAGCCCTTCGTACACGGTCCGTTCGATTTCCGGAATTCCCTTCAGCATGAACTCCTGGTAATTCGGGTACCGGATGTCGAACAACACGCTGTCTTCTGTGATGTTCACCAGCTTCATCCCGCGCACGTAGCCGTGCAGGCGCGTCGAATCGAGCTTCTGGAGCCAGCCGTCATCGTAGAACGTGAGCTCGTACTCGCAGCCGATGCACGCGTGGTTACGGTTGTACACTTCGATGCTGTGACGCCCACCGCGCGCAAAACCGCTGACGTGTTTGATGTGCAAACTGTCCACATGCGGATCCACGTACCCGGCTGCCATTTGCGTTGGGATCAAGACGGCTGTGTTGCGGTCGCGGTAAACGATCTCGCCGAGCCGGTTGACCACGATGCTAAAACCACACTCGCTTGGCGGTGCGCGCAACGGGTGCTTGATCGTCACAATCCCGCGCTCGTAAAAGTCGAAGTCGTTTCCAGCGTCAATGGCCGTCACCGCGTAGTAGTACTTGCGCCCGTTGTCCACCAGCGTGTCCTTGTACGAATGCTTCAGACCGCTGTCCTTGCCCATGTCGTAGTGCACACCGAGACCCGAGAAGGGCACCGGGTGCGGCCCCTTTAGACCGTCAACTCTGTCGTAAATGGCAATCGGCTTGAAAAGAATGACGTTACCAAAGGCGTCCGTGATCGTCTTGATGTCCAGAAATTGTGGGTCGGTGCTCTTGTAAACCCGGTAGCCTTCGAAATCTTCGCCGAAGAAGGGATCCTTAGAGAACTCGGCTCGCTGGTCCCAGTAGATGATCACCTTGCGATCCGAAGCCTGGCCAATCACCGTGGGCTTCAGCGGCGGCGTCAAGAAGCGGTAGTTGGCATTGTAGATCCGCTGCATGATCGACTTGTTGCGCACCACGTCGTCGCGATCCTGCCCCATGATGATGGCCGTACAGAAACGGTACCAACGTTTCCGCTCCAGCTTCACACCACGCGAACCGAACACGAAGGCGATGTCCTCGTCGGAATCGATCACCTCCTGCCCTTCACGGCGCAAGTATTTCTCCCACACGGATCGATCCGAACGCAGGATGTCGCGGTCGTATTCGAAGACGTACACGTGTTTCAGACCTGCCTGGTCGGCTTCGTCGATGTCGGTTACGTCGAAGTGCGGCTCCCCGAGATCCATCACACCGTTACATTCGGTGCCGTCCGGGTCGGGCCCCATGTACTCGTTGTCGTCTGGCCCCACACCGTCCGTCCCGACGTCATCGTTGACCGGTTCGTAATCCAAACGATCGTTAGCGTTTGTGTCTTCGCCCGGGTCAAGGGCGCCGTTGTGATTTTTGTCCTCCGTGTCCCACTTACCGTTGCCTTCGGTGCCATCGGCGTCCGGGCCTTCGTACTTCTCGTCCCCGGGAGCCAGACGGTCGAGACCGATGTCGGAGAACCCTTTCCAGTCGTGGTCGTTGTCGATGCCATCAGACATCGATTCGTCAACCAAAGAGTCCGCGTCGTCGTCCACGCCGTTGTAGTCGATTCCCGGGCTCTCCAGAAACGCGAAACCAAACACACCGACTTTCTTGATCGTGCCGAGCTGCTCGGGGAACTTGTGCCACTGGTACATGATGTCGAAGTCCGTGCGACCGCCGTACCCTTCGTAGTCGTACTTGGCCACGATGTAGTCGACCTGGTTGTAAGCGGACTGCACGATGTTAGCGTTCGCGAAAATACCGGTGTGGATTCGCGGCAGTACGTAGTCACTGTAGTTCCGAACACGGTAAAGCATCACCAGAATGTCTTCGGCCAACGGGTGGAACCAGGCGTAACCCCGGCCTTCTACCTCCACACCCAGGCCAGCGATGCCACCGGCCTTCCAATCGCGTGTGTCGGGTGTGCCGTCCGGGTTCTTCATGGGCCAGTACTTTTCTTTCTTCCAGGCATTCCACCAGTCGTTTTCGTGGTCGTCCATCAGGTAGTAGGACTCCTCGTCGGCGATCGTTTTGGCCCCGTACTCGCCGTTCCACAAGCCCGCACGTAGACCCGGCCCCTGGTCCTTCGGGGGACGCCCGATGACCGGCCGCTTGTCGCCGATGTACGAGCCCGGTGGCCAGTAAGCTGGCCACGTCCGCTTGTCCGTGCTAACCGCCAGACTTTTTACCAGCCCCTTGGGTGGGTCCACCGCTTCGTCCAGCACGCCGTTGCCGTTCACGTCCTCGCCGGGGTCCAGTTCGAAATTCCCGTTCACATCCTCGTTGATGCCGCGAATCCAACCACCCGGTCCGTCGTTGTAGAAGCCCGGCATCGGCTCCCACATGCACTGGTGAGTCCGGTCGGGCGACAGCTGCGAGTTGGTGTTTGGTCCGTAGATGTCGAAGAACGAATCGCTAACGATCGGGAACTCTTTACCCTCCCAGTTGTCAGGAATCACCTTACCCCGGTAGGCGCTCATGTCCTTTACGATGCCCCCGACGAAGAACACGAAGTAGCTACCGTAGCTGTTACCTTGGCTTCCGGGCCAACGCAAGCTCCAGCCCGGGTCCAAACCGGCATCGCCAAAGTTGCCGATGTTCCAGACCGGCGTGTACACCAAATTCCGGTTGAAGATATTCCGGGCACGGAAGCGCACCCAGTGCATGGGATGCAAATCGTACCGGGTAATTCGCTGACTCTTCTGGCTGTATGCCACCCCGGTCACCGTCAGTGTGGCCAATCCCAGCGCAAGCACTCGCCGCGAAAAAGACCTCATAATGAAACTCCCGGATTAATCGCCGTCAGGTTCTCTACCCTGGCTGTCCAGTTAAGCCGTCAAGACCATTCCAAAGGGATCAGTAGTAGGAGCTGATCCCGACGGAGAATCGGTTCACAGAAGTGAGGATTGTCCAGTCGGACCATGCGTAGTCGATGGTCACGATGGCTGTCCCAAGGATCTTGTAGCGCAAACCAGCGCCAAGCGTGAGCCCTCGTACCGAGCCCTCCTCAAAAAGTCCCTGGTAGCCAGCACGCAGATAAGCCACGTTCAAAAGTTTGGCTTCAAGCCCCAGGTCAATGCTCTCCGTCATGTCGCTTGGATGATTCAGGTTTGTCGCGAAGGTAAGCGAATTCTGGGCACCAAAATCTTTCGTGTAGGCCAATCCGAAACGGAAAAGCAGGGGCAGAGGGTATTTCTCCGTCTTCAGTCGTACCGGCACCTGTTGGTTGTTAAAATACACGTCCTTTCGGCCATCGGCGTCCATCACCCGCGTCAGGTCTCGGCCGTCCAGCCGGAACTCAGGCCCGAGGTTGCTGATGGTACCGCCGAGCCTAAGTCCTTTCAGGCCCGTCTTGTAGAGAATGGACAGGTCCACCGCCCCGGTTGCACCAGAGGTGTGCCAGATGCGTTCGTAGAAGTACTTCAGGCCAACACTCGTTGAGATACGGTCGGTAATCGCGTAGGCCCAGTAGATGCCCGCCACAAGATCTTTCGCCGAGTAGCGTTCCCCGGTACCCTCGGGCCGGAACACGGTGCGAACCGGTTGTTCGCCGTAGTCCATGATGGCCACGTGAAAGCCCAACGCCATGCTCATCGGAAGTGGCACGGTTACATCCACGTTGCCCAGCGTGGTCCCCACAAACCAATCGATCTTGCTCATCTGCACCGCCGGCCCCCCGATGTCTGTAATCCCGGCCGGATTCCAGTACAGTGCAGATGGGTCGTCGGCGATGGCCACAAACGCCCCACCCATCGCCTGGGCACGCGCTCCGATGCCGATTTCCAGCATCGTACCCGCCGCAGTCCCGGTTCGTGTGACGTCTGTCTTGTAGGCGCGGTTCTTTGGGTCGTACTCCTGCCCGAACACCACCGACAGAGCTACTGTCAAAAGGACAGAAACAATCACAAGCTGAGTCGCCGTTCGTCTCATGGGATTGTCACCCTCTCAGCCAAATGCGTGTTACATCGACAGTTGCAAACCGAATTGGATCAGGCGAGGACGCGAGTAGTAGGTCGGGTCGTAATCCGCCTCATCCCGCGTGAACTCACCCAGCTGTTCCAAACGCCAGTAGCGGCGACGCGCCACTTCCGGCAGGTAGGCATTGGGGCCCGCTCGGCCCGTGATCGGGTGTACGCGATTCTCGTTCAGGTGGTTGAACACGTTGAAAACCCGAACGATGGCGGCCAAATCAAGTCCGGCCACCTTGAACGTCTTGGACATGCGGAAATCCACGTTCCAGCGTGTAGGTTTGCGGCCGGCGTTGTCCCACTCGCCACCCGGGAGCTGGATTGACGGATCCAGCGTGGCCGGTGTGTAGGGCAAACCGGAACCGAGCTGCGCAATCACACCCAGTGTCAGGGTCTGGCTGGGACGAATGGTCACCGAGGCATTCAGCGTGTGGCGCTGATCCCAGTCCAGGTAGTTGATGCGCCGCACAGCCACGTTGTAGGCACCCGTGCCGGGACCAGCTACGATTTGGATGTCACGCAGCACCTCGGCGCTGCTGGCGCTACCCTTGGCAATCATGTACGTGTAGTCGATGCTCGACGAAATCATGCCGCCAGCGAAACCCTGGTTGAACGCCAGGGTAAATCCTTTCGAGTTGCCGAATTCTTTGTTCACGTAGCGGTAGAACGTCGTGGCATCGCTCAACGTCAAAAGTTCGATTCCCAGCAGGTCGCGGACGTCCTTGTAGAACACTGTGAGCTCCATGGCGATGTCATCCGTCAGCGCCTGCTGTAACCCGATCTCGTACTGGACCGTCCGCTCCGGCTTCAAATTCGGGTTACCGATCCGGGTTTCAGCAATGCTGTACGAGTTGTACCACGGCAGCACCGGGTTCTGGTACATTTTCTCGTAACTCGGCGCCTGGAAAAAGTGCCCGTAGGACAGACGCATCGCGCCCCGATCGGAAATCGGGAACGAAAGCCCGAAGCGGGGACTCAGCTGCCACTTGGGCTTTGCCCACACGTAGTAGCCACGGTAGCCAACCATTTCGGGGTAAACGTTGTCGTAGCTTGGTGCGTACACATCCCGCGGCCAGTAGGCATCAAGACGCACCCCCGCGTTCACCACCACTTCACCCAGCTCCAGCTTCGTTTGCGCGTAGGCCGCGCCGTCGCGTGGACTGCGGTTGTAGTCGACGTAGAATTGCTGGTCACGCAAGCTGTCCGGATTGCTCTCGCGCAGGCGAATGTGCCCGTACTCGTACGCGTAGGTCGTGTCGCGGAAAAACTCCCACGGAAAATCGAATTCCTCGATTTCCTTGCGCGTAAACGGGAATTGAACCTGCTCGTAGCCGAACATTTCCCGCATGGGGGCATTGCGGTAGTGGAAATTGTAGAACTTCGCCTCGAAACCGGTCTTGAGCTCGATGTACTTGTTCATCTGCCAGGTGATGTCGCCATTGACCAGGTCGATCGACTGGTCAAACCAGCGCCGATCCCACGAGTCGATGCCACCCATGTCGTAACCGGTGATCTTGCCAGGGTCCCACGCGTTTACCGCTGTGATCTGGTAGCGGGGATCGTCGGCGCTTTCGTAAGTGTAGAACCGGCTGTGGTTGCTCTGGTGGGAGTAGCGAAGATTGTAAAAGACGTTCCGACCTACGGCGTGTGTGATGGTCAGGATGTGCGTCAGCGAGTTGCCGCGGTGCTGCGGAATACCATCGGGGCAAAAACGCCAGGTAGGTCTGTACGATTTTCCGTGGGAACGGCTACCGAAAACGTTGTACGAAAGTGTGAAAGTCGGCTTGGGCTGGTAGACCATCTTGAAGTTCAAGCTGGCCGACTTGTTCCAATTCATGTGCACGATCTTGCCGTCGCCGGTGTGCAACGAATCCGGAAGCGGAATGACCAGCGGGTCGATTGGATCGTAGATGGCTTTGTACCATTCTCTGTAGACCACGATCTCCCAGCCGTCTTCCGGGCGGTAACGGCGCTCACCGTTCAGCCAGCCGCCGGAGTCCAGCAAACGGCCATTGAAAAAGAAACCCAACTTTCCGAGTTTCTGGGGAAACGGAATGGGTCCGGTAAGAGAGAACTTGAGTTCCTTCTCCGTCAGCGGGTCGTAGCGGTCCAGGCCGATGAACATCGGGCTGTTGGGCGAGTAGTAACCACCGGTGAGGCCCTCGATTGTGGCGTGGTAGCTTCGCTCGGGCACCTTCGTCACCACGTTTACCACACCGGATTGGGCCGAGCCGTACTCCGCGTTGAACGTCCCCGTGATGACCTGAATCTCCTTCACAAAATTGTTCTCGATGGCAACGTTCGACCCACCGCCCTGGCTGAACGTGTTGCTGACGGGTACTCCATCGATCATGTAAGCGACCTCTCGGCTCCGGCCACCCCGGAAGTGCAGCGCTCCACCAGCGTCTGCCACCACACCAGCCTGCATCTGGATGATCTCGTGCAGCGAAGCCACGGGTAGCTTCTCAATCTCGTCCTCGCTGATGTACGCTGCCGTACTCGTTCGATCAAACTCAATGCGCTCACGCTCGGCGACAATCGTCACTTCTTTTCCCTTCACCACCGACGGCCGCAGCTTAACGTCGATCCGGGTAGTCCGGTCCGTGAACACCTGCACGTCCGTGATGTTGGCCGTCTCGTAGCCAATCATGGTCACGCGCAGGGTGTACTTGCCCGGCGGCACGTTGATGATCAGGTAGCTCCCGTCCATCCCCGCCGCAGCTCCCATCTGGGTGCCCTTGATGAGCACGTTGGCACCGATCAGGGGCTCACCCGTCTGCTCATCCAGGACCTTCCCGCCGATTTTACCGGTCACCCCTGCAAAACTCGACCAGGCGAAGGCCAAAAATGCGGAAAGAGCTGCGACTCCCCTGAGCCAGGTACGGTGTGTCCTCCTCATAGCCTGTCACCTTGCTTGTTGACTGCGTTTCGACGAAAAGAAAGTGGCTGGAAACATCCTCTTTGCAGCAACTGGGATTGTCAAGGCAGGAGCCTGACGGCGGGCCCAACACACTGTGTGGATCCGGAAGGCATTTGTACTGAAGGGAAGTGTGCGCCGCAAATAGCCCACGCAGAACTCCAAGAAGTGCAAAACCGGTTCAGAAAAAGAAACACTAAAATAAAAAGCACCTTGCCGCACACCCTCCATCCCGCGTACCGCAGACTTGTGGGAAAATATACAAATCCTCGCCAGAGTGTCAAGATTTTTTTGTAACATCCGCCCTCCCCAACCCATTACTCTCCTCTCGTTCCAGCAACGTTCACCCATCCCCAGAAACATTGCACTCGAAACGCGGCACGAACCGTGGGGCCAAGAATTGAGGCACGCAACCCCGAACAGGATTCCCACGTTCTGTAAAAAACAGATGACTTCTTGTTGGTAGAAGAAATGCCTTTAGCGTCCAAGCAGAAGAGCAAGCAAGTTCTTTTTGAACAACAAGTTCAGCCCAGAGAACAAAATCAGAAAAAGGACGACTCGATTGAACGTAGCTGAGCTCAGGTGCCGGTTCAGGTAGAGGCCAATCCGTACCCCTACGGGGATAAACAGGGCAAATGGCAGACCGTACAGCAGTGTTTCTCTGGTGATCAACCCGAGACTTGTGTACGGAATCAGTTTCGTCGCGTTGACGACGGCGAAAAAGAGCACCATCGTGCCGACGAACTCTCTCTTGTCGAGTCGCTGCGGTAACAGGTACATCGCCACAATCACCCCTGCCGAGTGTGCCACCATGGAGACAAAGCCCGCCACCGCGCCAGCCAGCACCGCGACCGGCGTCACCACTTGTGCAACGGCCCCGCGTCGTCGCGCAAGGCGCTCGCGAGCCCATTGCAAACCCACAAAGCCCAAGGCCAGTATCCCGAGCGACCTGCGCAAGGCCACGTCGTCCACACGGCCGAGGAACAACGCTCCAAGCAGGATTCCGATTGCTGCGCCAGCAAACAGGCGAACCAGGTTTGCCCCGCTGAAGTGCCGGCGGTAGTGCCAAACCACAAACGCATCGCCCACCATCAACAGAGGGAGTAACGTGCCGATCACAAAGCGAGGTGGGATCACAAGAGACATTAGCGGCGTGGTTAGGAATCCAACACCACCTCCGAATCCGGCTTTCGCCACACCGATCAGCAACACCCCCGCGGCCGTGAAGGTGACACACATCCAGAAGGGATAGTCTGTCTTGAAAAGAGCTGTCATCTTTCCGGTCCGAACTTGCGATGCCAGCAGCGCATTTGGCACTCAGAACTCGAAGTCCAGGGCTAAGGCGAGGGTTCCCCGGTCGCACCCGTCCCCTTCGCACCCCCCGCCGAAGTGGTGGCAGCGAGTGCGTTGTTCATCCGCTGGAAGAATCGTCGTTCAGAGCGTCTCCCAAAGTACGCCATGAGCGATCCAGCCACGAGCAGAAGCATACCGAGCATCAGATTGGCAACCCAAATGTCTCTGCCTGGGGGGAAAACGAGCAGGGCCAGGACCAAAGCCCCGATAACCATCGTGATGTTGCCAACGAGACCGAAACTGGAGCTTTCGCGCATGCCCCGCGCGAACACTTCGCGCACCACGTCCACAGGCGTGGCCAGCCGCTTGAAGAAGCGTTCCACCATCTCCCGCTCGGCCTCGCTTTCCGACGCAAAGAGTCTGGCAAACAACGGCATCGAAATGCCGTACAAAACAGCGGCGAGTCGCAGCGTCCACAGCCCAAATGTCGTCACAGGTTGTCGTGCAGCGTACTGGAAAAAGATCCACAACCCGGCGGCCACGACGACGCCCGTGAGGCCCACAGCCCAGCGACGCGAGCCGTACCACTTCCCCAAGGGGTAGGACGCAAAGAGAATGATCGACGTAAAAGCAGCACTCGCGTAGATCATGTAGCCGATTGGCCACCGAAGCACGTACTGGGCTAACAGTCCTACCACGAGTCCCCAGGCCATGGCCGCCACCGCGGACCAGCGCGCGATTCGCTTGCTCAACAAGCCTACAGCCATGGGGATCGAAATCGGCAGGTGAAGCATTCCGATCACAACCGCCATCAGGTTAAAGATGCCCAGTTTGCTGCGACCGTACCAGATGGCCAGCCCAACCACTGCGACGCCGATCACGAGGGTCGCAATTTTCCCAACTACAAAGAGCTCACGGTCCTGGGCATCGGGACGAAACAGACCTTTGTAAATGTCGCGCGACACAATCGCCGACGCCACGTTGAATCCCGTGTCCAGCGAACTCATCGTCGCTGCAAACATGGCTGCCAAGAAAAGGCCGATCAACCCGTTCGGAAGCACCTTCAAGCACAATCCAACGTAGATCACATCGCTGGCCTGGCGGATGCCCTGGAAAAACGGCACGGCACCCAAATCGGGCCACAGCGCGCGCCCGGCGAGTGGCGGAATCCCAAAAAGCAACGGCACCGTGAGGAACAGCAAGCTGGCCGTGAGCCCTACCTTGCGCGCTGCCTTCTCGTCCAGAACACTGTAGTAGCGTTGCGCCCCACCAGTGGACATGGCGTTGACCACGTTGATGATGGTCACCCCGACAAGCCAGTGCACGCTGTACGAGATTCCGTGGTAATCGAAATTCCAGTGCATCTCGGGCGCACTGGCTAACACGGTAGACAGCCCACCTGCTGCCAGCACGCTCAGCGGTAAGATGACCAGTGTGGTGGCGATCAAGATGACGAATTGCACCACATCCGTCACGGCCACACTCCACACGCCACCCAAGTACGTGTACAGCAGCATCACCACACCCACTGTGATCGTGACTCCCGTACTTGGCAGATTGAGTGTGGAAGCGATGATTTTGCTGACAGCGGTGAGGGTAATGCCCGCAGTCAAAATGCCCGCTGTCGTCGAAATCCAACCGACCAGCTGCTGTGTGGTCACGTTGTAACGCGTGGCCGCGTACTCAACCGGCGAGATAACCCGAGCCCGACGCCACCGAGCCGCAGTAAAGCGGTAGCCGATGAAAAAAGCCAGCGACCACGTCAGGAAATACACAATGGCGAAGAAACCCGTGTGGTAAACAAAACCTGCCGCGCCGGAAAAAGTCCAGGCGCTGAAGCTGCTCATGTACAGCGAAATCCCGCTCACCCACCAGGGGATCAGGTTGCCTCCGGCGAAGTACTCATGTGCTCCGCGGACACGTCGGCGAAAGTAAAGCCCGATGCCGAGCATTAGAATCAGGTAGAAACCGATGACTCCGTAATCGAGAGCATCAACGGTGCGCATGGTCGCTCTCTCCCGCTGAGGTCCGAGGCGAGGTCAAAGTTGGCTCAAAATAGCACCGTCCGGGGGTAAAACGCAAGGAATTTCAGCCGTTGCGCCCCAACTGTTTGGACTGTGAACAGCCCGAACGTCGCCGGACAAGGGAATCTGGTCTTTCCAGGGCCCGCGAGGTGCCGTGCCAAGTTGCCCAACTCAGTCCAGAATCCTTTTTTCCGCAAAACGTTGCGAAGCCGCATCCGTCAGCACTGCTCCTTGGTCTTCGCTTCAGCGAAAACCAGCGATTTCGCTCGAACGAAGCAAGGCTTTCGACGGTTACAAGCATGAAAAGTCTGCCGGCAAGAGCTTAGAACCGTCAAAAAGGGAGGAAGAACCCGATGCTCAAACGGGGATTGAGCCTTAGTGCGGCACTGATTTGTTTCGCCTTTTCGACTTCTGCCCAGACGCTTGTGCGCGTGTGGGCCTCGGATGCCGTCTTCCGAGTGCCGGAATCCGTGAACTACAACCCGGCCAAGGATGTGTTGATCGTCTCCAACATCAACGGGAAACCTTCGGCCAAAGACGGAAACGGGTTCCTTTCGCTCCTCACAACCGACGGGAAACTCTTGAACCTGCACTGGGTCGACGGCCTTAACGCACCCAAAGGGGCAGCACTGGTCGGCAATCGGTTGTACGTGGCCGACATCGACCGGGTGGTCGTGGTGAACGTCGACAGAGGCTCGATCGTCAAGCGCATTCCGCTACCCGGTGCCCAATTCTTGAACGACGTCGCCGCTGACAAACACGGCACTGTGTACGTGTCCGACACGTCGAGCAAGAACAGCGCGATCTACAGGCTCAAAGACGACAGGCCCGAGGTGTGGCTCCGATCGCCGACGGTGCGGAATCCCAACGGTCTCGCCGTGGAAGGAAACACACTCTACGTGGGCAACACCGGCACCAAGGCTCTTTTGCGCGTCGACCTGAGAAACGGGCAGGTAACCGTTGTCGCCTCCGTTGGCTTCGGCATCGACGGTCTGAAACCCGTTGGGGACGGAGATTTTTTGCTCTCAGATTGGCTGGGCAACGTTTTCTTGCTCGGGCCAGGCGGAAACCTCGTTCATCTCCTGAAACCGGCGCACAAAAATCTGAACGCTGCGGACATCGAGTACCTGCCGGATCGCAAACTCCTTCTGATCCCCACGTTCTTCGACAACCGTGTTGTGGCGTACCGGCTTCGCTAATCCAGACAACGGTGCGACATGTTCTGGCACGGTCTGCACAGCAAGGCGGCGTAGATCCGGAAACCGTCACCTCCGGGCGACAAACGCGCACGGTCAGATTCGCCAAGTCGTGACATCGCGCGGGAACGCGCACACGCGGGGGGACCTGGAAGTGCAGGGCGCAACGGTTCCGCGCCCAAGAAGTCCTGCACAACACGTTAAAACTCGGTGTGGTTCGGGCAGTCAGCGGTGAAGCAGTAAACGGCGGTGCACCGTTCCGGAGGGCGATCTGTTGGCGAAAATGGCTTCACCGGCGCCTCTCGCTGGCCGTCTGCAGGGGGTCCGACCAGGTGATCCGGTAACGCCCACGAGTGTACTGCTCACATCGAACAATCAGTTTCCGACTGCGCGGGTGGTACCACCAACTTTCCCCCTCGCGCAGTTCGCGCCCATCCAGCTCGACCTTCTCGGGGGCGTGTTCCGTGTGGATCCGAAGGATGTGGGGCTCGTGCTTACCGGAAAACTCGAGCGTGAGGACGGTCCCTTTTTGATGCATCTCAACGGAGGTCGAATCGGACAGTCCCGGATCGTAGCGCGTAAAACGGCCAGACGCGGCCGGGTAAACCAGCCAGGTCATAAAACCCGTCGAACGCTCATCTCCAAACCCGGTGTAGGACCGAGTAACGTTGAGCGGCACCAGAGCGCCATCCCGCACAAACACCGGAAATTGATCCAAAGGGAAGCTCCACGTCACCCGTGTGGGTCCCAGTATCGTGGAAGAGTCTGCAAAAAGGTAATGCCAGCGTCCTCTCGGGAAAACAACTTCTCGAACGGGCGAGTCCCGGTAGATGGGCGCAACCAGAAAATCATCTCCGAAGAGGTATTCGTACTTCCCTTTGACGGGGACCTGGAGCGGCCGCCCGCTGCGTTGGCTCGTAACCACGTAGTGGTACATGTAGGGGACCAGCTCCGTGTGCAACCACGCGAATTCCCGGATGATTTCCAGCTCTTCCTGTGAACGTTTCCAGAGGGCACGTTCGCCGTGCCCTCCGTTCAGGAACAGTCCACAGAACGCGGAGAATTGGGCCCAACGAATGTACAGCCGCGGCGGGATTGTTCTGCCGCTGTACCCTCCTACGTCTGAGCCAATCACGCAGTAGCCGAGCCGTGCACTTCGCAGAATGTAGCGGATGGCCTCTTCGATGCCCTGGTTCACCTGGTGACGCAGATCTCTTGCTTCTTCCTTCGATGCCGGTGCTCTGTCGCCCGAGCTCCAAGTGTGTTTCTGATCGCCCACCCAAGTCACAGGTGCTGCGTCGAGCGGAGCAAATCCCTCCGGGTGCGCCCACGGAATGTCGATCGACCGTGCCAGGGTGACGAACTCCGGGTTGTGGCGCAAACCGTTTCGGTACTCCTCACGGTAGTAAAGATCCATGTACTGCCTGGTCGTCAACCAGCCCGCGTGTGTCTTTTGGTAGGGCAAATAAAGTCCCAGCCACTTCGACGAGAAGTACGTCGCGGTGCCGTCGAGCTTCCATCCATCAATTCCCCAATCGAGAACCTTTTGCTGCATCTTTCGCCACCACCGCAGTGCCTCCGGATTCGTGTAGTCGATGAAGCCACCGCGTCCTTTCCACCAGTTGATCTGGTAGCCGTCGCCGACCAGGTAGCCGTTTTCGCGAGCCTTCGCAAACCACTCGGACGAATTTCGAATGGCTGTGTCTTCGTTGTAACTGTCAACCATGCACGTCATCCAAAGAACCACGCGGTAACCACGACGCTGCAGGTCCTGAAACCACACATCCGGATTCGGGTAGCGACTGGTGTCCACGTTGAAATCGTTGTAACGGGTGCTCCACGGGCTGTCCAGCAGGATAGTTCGTACCGGAATGTCGTGCTCTTCGTAGCCTCGCACAAGAGCATCGATTGCGGTTGCCGTGTTTTCGTCGTCCTCCCAGAGCCAGCACTCCAGAGCCCAGGAAGGCGTGAGAGGCGTCCGGGTGTGTCGCTGGGCATTCGTTGGCCACCCCCAGAAAGGGTAGGCCACGTAGAACACAAAAATAAGAATGGCCAAGGCGAGAAGTCCCCCCAGCGCTCGCAAAAAGTGGATCGCTACCCTTTTCAGCATCTGTGGTGCACGCGACTTCATCGTCTCCGTGAGATTCGAAAGGCCTCAGACGGTAAAACGAACGGCTCTCCGCGCCGGTCAGGAAGCGGGCGAACACTCTCGCCTGGTAAACGGGTTAAATGCGAACTCCCTCCCGGCGCACCTGAGGACATGCGCTGGGGATCAGGGAGATCTCCCCTGAAGCAGATTTCTGACCGCACCCTTGGCCTTTTGTTTTGCCTTCTCCTCCAACTTTCGCTTCGCTTTCTTTTTCTCCTCCTCGATCCGACGCTCTAAAACCCTGCGTTTCTCCTCGAGAGTTCTCCGCGCCTCTTCAATTTGTGCCCCGTATGTTTTGACCTCCTCAAGCAGAGGATCTACCTGTTCACTGTACCAGCGCTCCAGCTCAGCCCGTTCCTGATCTGCCACCTTCCGTACACGCCTCTCGATGCGGGCGCGAGCCTCCTGAACCTCGCGTCCGACCGCCTCCTTCAGTTTCTGCGAGAGGACACCGTCCAAGTTCGATCGAAACGCGAAGTGGGGCTGGTCCACCCGTCCCCGAATCCACGCTTCAAGACGCAGCACCGGGAGATCCATGAACACCTGCCGAAGAATCCGCGCCAATGGGGTGTTCTTCGGGGGCTCAGGCAAAATGAACTTTGCCCGTGGTGACACCAGGGTCAAATGCAACATCAGAACCTCCCCTTGAAGGGCCACGTCGAACGTGGTCTCAGAAGGCCCCAGCACGACGGCCTTCGGCAAGAGTTCTGCTTGCACAAGCGGGACCTTCCCGAGTGGCACACGGTGGGCGACAAATTCGAACTGATCAAGGGCCTGCTCACCCCTGTGATCCAGGACCCCATTCAGCTGGAATTGCGTGCCGCCGGGCACGCGGCCGTTCAAATGCAGGGTTGCTGGCTTCCCGTAAGCTGCCGGGTGCGACGTTAGACCTGTCACTTCACCGGAAACATTCCAGAAACGGGCAGAATCCTGCCACGACGACGTGGCTGAAATCAGGATGCGACGGATCAACCACTTGGGCCAGCGGCGTTTGACCGGGAACTGCACATTCACACCCTTTCCACGAGGCGGCTTTTGCACGCTTCCGGCTGTCGCGAAAGCACGTGCCTTTTTCGCCACTGGCATGGCTTGCCGCGCAAGCCCGATCCAGTAAATCGCACTCAGCGCTTTCTCCGCTACTGCACGACCGAAAAGCATCTGCGAGATCGCGGCCGGTTCCAGATTCGGAAGGCCAAGCCGACCACGTGCACGCTCCAAATCCTCCCGGACCCAGTTATCCACCAGGGACAAACGGCGACGTAAGTCCTCAAGAGCAGCCTTCGCGTCTGTCAGCGAGGGCTTCAGTTGATCTTCAAGGGTTCGAAGCCTAACCTGAGCTGTCTTCACTCGCTCCAGAGCCTCCGTGAGTTCCTGCACATTTTGGATGCGCGAGGGGCGGATGGGCTGCACAAGT
This sequence comes from uncultured Cytophagia bacterium, assembly GCA_964644845.1. Lineage (GTDB taxonomy): Bacteria > Zhuqueibacterota > Zhuqueibacteria > Oleimicrobiales > Geothermoviventaceae > Geothermovivens. The sequence continues at coordinate 18,241 of CAZXXS010000094.1, forward strand.
TGCTGGATTCCTTTCAGGGTCCCACGGGGATCCAACTGCGAAATGCGGCTGCGCCAGGAAGACACTTCCGTCTCCAGCGAAGCCTTCAGGATGCGAACGCTGTCTACCACACCGATTTGGAGAGCGGCCAGCACACTGTCCACATTTACCTGGTGCGATGCCAGTCGCCGTAAGCTGAACACAGGGGAGCTCTCCAGTTCCTCAAGAAAAGAGCGCTTGGCCCGTTCAAAAAGGCCTGGCCCAGACGAGCCCGATGTCCCGGGGAGCGCTCCGTTGCTCCGGCGCGGGGCATTCATTCGGATCCCCGTCACGCTGAATTCATCCACAACGAAACGGTTCCAGACCAGGGGTTCAGCCCGGACGTCAAAGCGACTCGGTCCGAATTCGATGACGTTGCGCCAGGTGTCACGGGGATTGGTAATCTGAAAACGATCGAATCGGGCATCCAAATGAACCAGATCCAGATTCAGGCCATCCAACTCGACCCGCGCTCCCACGACGGCCGAACCTGTTGATTCAATGGCGGTGTCCAAAAGGCGGTTGCGTGCAAGGTAGAGCCAAAACAAAAATCCCAGAAACAGAATGGCCAAAACAACCAGCGCTTTTTTTCGCATGGCTAAAAATCCAAATCTCTGATTTTGAGGTACCACTGCACCAGTTTCGTCCCTCTCAGCGCGCGCACCCAGCGCGCCCGCTCCAGCTTCTCAGCCCAGCGTTCCCGGTAGAGAATCACACCTCGTTTACTTGCAACGTACACGAGCGGCGACAGAACCAAGGCAACGGCCGTGCTCCCGGCCACAATCGTGTTGTAAAAGCGAGTAAATGGAGCCACGGGCAGATTGTACAGCCAAGTGTAGAAACCTTGTAGGGCCCTTACATCGACGAGCAGAAACCAGCCAAGCCGGTGAAACAGCGGGTCGAACACGTAGGCGAAAAAGCTGAAGAAAAACATTGAAAGTCCCAAGGCTGCGAAATTCCAGCGAAGGAGCCCCGCGAGCATGAGCAGCAAGAGGTTCTGCAACGTCAGAAAGGGCGTCAGCCCGACGATGAATCCCACCGTGAACCCTGCTGCAATGGCTGCAGGTGAAGCGCCCTCGCGCAGAACTTTCACAAATTTGCTCAGAAATTTCAGCCAAAACATGCGATTCCTCCGGGTAGGCTTCGGGCTTTACGTCGAGATTGTTGCAAAGATCGGGAATTCTACGAGCAAACGCAACCGGGTTTCGTCTGGAGGGCTGGAATTGAAGATTCGGGGTTACGTGAGTTCTGCTGGGGACTGAAGATCTCTGCCCACCTCACGTCGAAAACCGCCCGGAGCTGGCTTTACTCGTGAGGTAGTTTGCTCCATCAGGGGTGGGCCCAACGGTTCCTTCGCCGCGGACTTTCCGTCTCCGACTACCTCAGATGGAAACCGGCTGAAGCCGGCACTGCGTGAAGGAGCTGGAAGTGCAGCCCACCTTTGGTCTCCGCAACGGCGTGGCGTTTTCTCCAGGTGCCACGTTCTCCGTAAGCCAAGCCGCCTTTAGGCGGCGAGTTTTTTTCTGGTAGCCCGGAGATTTGATCTCCGGGCGAAGCGGCGCGACCGCCTAGTGCCCCTACCGGGTGTGCTACCCTCCGCAAAAAAGCCGCCTTCAGGCGGCGACCTTCTTCTCTCGTAGTAGCCCGGGGATTTGATCCCCGGGCGGGCATCCCCAGATCCCCATTCATCCCCACATCTCCTTTTCCTTGGAAACCAGCTCATGACCACCGCACCAAAGGCTGGCCAAACTGCGGCCTTTGCAGCAAGAAAAGGTGCGGGTGTCTTTTTCCGCGG
>CAZXXS010000095.1:0-32178 GCA_964644845.1 uncultured Cytophagia bacterium
GTGGACAATTCCGGACACGCCTTCGGACCAGTGTTTGGTGAGGGTAAGCGACACCGACGGGAGCCCTTCTGACCAGAGCGACGCGGTGTTCACGATCTCTGCGGCGCCTTCGCTCACGGTGACCTCGCCGAACGGGGGTGAGGACTGGCAGGTTGGGTCGACGCACGACATCACGTGGACGTCGAGCGGGACGAGCGGGAATGTGAAGATCGAGTACTCGACGGACAACGGATCGAGCTGGACGACGATCACGTCGAGCACAACGGACGACGGCAGCTACTCGTGGACGATTCCGGACACGCCCTCGGATCAGTGCCTCGTCCGTGTGAGCGACACCGACGGGAGCCCTTCTGACCAGAGCGACGCGGTGTTCACGATCTCGCCTGCGCCTTCGCTCACGGTGACCTCGCCGAACGGCGGTGAGAACTGGCAAGTAGGCTCCGTGCACGACATCACGTGGACGTCGAGCGGGACCAGCGGCAACGTAAAGATTGAGTACTCGACGGACAACGGGACGAGCTGGACGACGATCACGTCGAGCACAGCGGACGACGGCAGTTACTCGTGGACGGTTCCAGACACGCCTTCGGACCAGTGTTTGGTGAAGGTCACGGACACCGATGGCAGCCCCTCGGACCAGAGCGATTCCGTTTTCACAATTTCGGCGGTTAACCAGGCTCCAGTGGCCGACGCAGGTGGACCGTACTCAGGCGACGTCGGTGAGGACATTCAATTCGACGGCAGCGGTTCGTCCGATCCAGACGGATCCATTCAGACCTATGCCTGGGACTTTGGCGACGGTTCGACAGGTACGGGGGAGAAACCGACGCACGCCTACTCATCAGCGGGTACGTACACGGTTGTACTCACTGTGACTGACGACGACGGAGCGACCGACACAGACACGACGACGGCCAGTGTCAACGCTCCACCTGTTGCGGACGCTGGTGGCCCCTACACGGGTGAGGCGGGGCAGGAGGTACAATTCGACGGATCCGGTTCATCGGATTCCGACGGATCAATCCAAACGTACACGTGGGATTTCGGGGATGGCTCCACGGGCTCGGGGGTGAATCCTACCCACACGTACGCAGCGGCTGACACGTACACGGTTGTTCTGACAGTGACGGACGACAAGGGCAGCACAGACTCCGACACAACGACGGCCACGATCGAGCCGCCGAACCAGCCGCCTGTTGCCGACGCGGGTGGACCGTACCAGGGACACCCTGGGGTGGCTGTGCAGTTTGATGGAAGCGGTTCTTCAGATGCGGACGGAACGATCCAAACGTACGCCTGGGATTTCGGAGACGGGAGTACAGGTGAAGGTGTTTCCCCCAGCCACGCGTACGAGGAAGCCGGTACCTACACGGTGGTCCTGACGGTGACGGACGACGACGGTGCCTCCGATTCCGACACAACCACAGCCGAGATCACGGAGCCGGAGGTTGTGGTCGATTTCACGGCCTCACCAACCGTGGGCTTTGCGCCGCTTGAGGTCGAATTCCGCGACATGTCCGAGGGCGACGTCACCTCTTGGGAGTGGGACTTCGGCGACGGCCAGCAGGGAACCGGCCAGCACGTGACGCACCGGTACGAAGAGCCGGGTACTTACACAGTTATGCACTCGGTAAACGACGGCGCCGAGCAGAAAACGATTCAAAACTTCATTCAGGTGTATGGGCCCAGTTGCTACGTGGACTGGCTTACGCTGGTGGACAGCAGCGCTGCTTACCCGGGCGAGGGTTGGTCGAACGCGATCGACGGCGACACGGATGGTTGGGACGGCACCGTTACGGCTGAAGATGCTGACCCGGCCTACGCCGTGTTTAAATTTGGTGACGGACGCACGCGAGTGGTCACTTCGGTGAGACTGCTCACAGACACGCGTGTCGGTGAAGAGAGCCGCTGGGTCACCCGTTTCCGCGTGTACACCTCGGTGGACAGCGTACACTTCGACCTTCTACTGGATGCCCAGAAGAACGGCGGTGGCTGGCAGGAGTGGGAGGTTAGCCCGACGGAGGCTTTGTACCTGAAGCTGGAAATCGTGGAACCCGCATCGGGACTGAAGCAGATCGGTGAGTTCCAGGTTTGTGCTGACGTCGTGCTGCCGGACGCGGACCAGTCGACCATCACAGCAACAAGCCCTCACTACGCCAGTGGCACAGACGCGTCGCTCATTCGGATCAATCTCGTCGACGCGGACGGAAACCCAATTCCGGGCAAGTCCCCGGCCGAATTCCACCTGTGGACAAACACCGGCACGGGGGTCTTTTCCGACGTTCTGGAATCCGAGACGCCGGGTGAATACGTGGCCACTTACACAACCACGGAGCCAGGAACGCGCGAAATCAGGGTAACCGTCAATGGCGCCGTGATTCGCTACTCAGTGCCGGGCGGGCCTGATGTGGCCACGGTTGAATTCCTTGAACCGCCTACTACGGTTTCATCGCTGGAGCTTATCGACTCCGGTCCCGCTTTTCCAGGTGAAACGTGGGAGAACGCCATCGACGGCGACACCGAGGGCTGGGACGGCACCGTCACGGCTCAGGGCAACCCACCGTGGGCGATTTTCGGCTTCCAGGATCGCGGTACGAAGAAGCTCTACAAGATCCGCCTGATGTGCGACACCGGAGTGGGCTACGAAAATCGCTGGGTGCGCCATTTCCGCGTCCAGGTGTCGAGCACAGGCATCGCCGACGCCGACTTCGTCACCGTGGTTGACGCGAAGAAGAACGGCGGCGACTGGGAAGAGTTCGTTTTCCCCGCTACGGACGCGAAGTACGTGAAGCTGATCCTGGATGATCCCACGAGCGGCTGGAGGCAGATTGGTGAGTTCGAGGTTTACGAGACAACGGACGAAACTGCCGCAACCACAGGCGTTCGGGACAACCTGTCTCTTGCTCGGCTTGGCATCCCGACCCGTGACGGCCTGGACCGCAACTACCCGAATCCGTTCAATCCCACCACGACGATTCGCTTTCACCTGTCGGCGGCCAAGCCTGTAACGTTGCGAATCCTGAATGCGGTCGGGCAGGTCGTGAGGGTCTACGAGTTTGCTTCGCTCTCGGCTGGTTACCACGAAGTGGTGTGGGACGGGCGAAACCAGGCAGGACGGGAGGTGCCAAGCGGTGTGTACTTCGTCAGAATTGAAACCGACAAAGGGCGAGAGACGACACGGATGCTGTTGCTGAAGTAGCGGGCCACAGGCAAATGAATTTCAGATCGACACCGTACCCCAAGTGAACCCACGGCGTTCACTTCCTCTCACGGCAAGGGCCAGCGCTGTCGCTGGCCCTTGTGCATTTCTCGCTGGTGCTGGTGCTGGTGAAATCTTCCCGACTACTGCGCGTCTTTCACACAGCGGAACCCGATGGCGTAGCCGTGTACGCGGGAGTCTGGTGGAACGTAGTAGCGGTGTGAACATCGGAAGAAACTCACGTCGTTGAACTCCGAACCGCCGCGGATGACTTTGTACTTCTCCCCGTAGGCTGGCAAAGGTGTGTTGTTCCCTGGGTAAGGCTTGTACCAGTCCGCGGTCCATTCCCAAACGTTTCCGGCCATGTCCAGTGCACCGTAAGGGCTTGCGCCGGCAGGATTTGTCCCTACCGGACTGTTTGTGTCCCACACCGTGAGCGAGAGATCCCAAAAGTTGCCCCACGGGAAAATGCGACCGTCTGTTCCGCGCGCTGCTTTTTCCCACTCAGCCTCCGTGGGAAGACGTTTCCCAACCCACTTCGCGTAGGCGTTTGCCTGGTCCCAAGTGACGAGAGCAGGGTAGTTGTCTTTGCCTGCCGGGTAGTTGAAGTTGGGGTCGAACTTTTTGAACTCAGCGTTGGTGACCTCACAGCGATCGATGTAAAAAGCGGGCAGGTACACCTTGCGCTGAGGGCGTTCGTCGACGTCGCCGCTGTTGCTGCCCATGATGAACTCTCCGGCAGGTACCAACACCATGTCGGGCGGCTCAGGGAGCTTCTTGAGCTGGTCGTGCTCGTCCAGGAAACCGTAGTACCTGCCAAACCAGTAGGCACGCAGGAAATCCCCGGGCGCGTGTTGCCACCAGCCTGTGATTTTAACCGGCCCACGTTGGGTCCGCATCGTAGTTGTGCGCTTGGTCCGGCGAATGGTGGCTTTCTTCAGGTCGTCGAGTGTGTGGTCGTCGAAGCTTTGTGCGTCGGGAATCAGGGCCTGGTGCCAGAAGTCAAAGAACGTGCGATTCTCATCCCGGAGGAGCAGCCAGTGACGCTCCACCGAGACTCTGTAGTGCCACTTGAGCCACGGGTCGGTTTCGTAACGCATGAGGGCGTAAAGCGCCAGGGCAGCAAGGTTGTCGTCGGAGTGGTTCACGGCAAAATGGGGGTAGAGCACCTTGGCCAGAGCGGCCTCTTCGTGGAAGTGGTGTTTCTCGATCAAGTTTGTGTAAACTTTTGCGTAGGTGGCTTTCCCGGTCACGTGATGTGCGATTTTCATGTTGCTGAGGGCCAGAAGCGCGTTGAGGTGCTCGTGAGGTAAAGACGGGCTCATGTTGCCCCACAACGTCATTTTGCCGTCGGCATCCACGATCCGGATGTCGTTGGCCACAAGGCGCTGTGCCACGCGGTCCACGGCGGCCGCGATATCCCGCTTCTCGGTTTCGTTGGCCACGAGGTCGAAGTAGGTAGCGAGCCCAACCATCCAGCCATCCAGCTGATCGACGCTCAAGTCCCCCAACCACCTGTAACCGGGCATTGTGGGGGAATTGTGCCACTCGTGTGAAAAAAAGAACGCCTGCTCGTCGATCTTCGGCGTGTCCGTGCGCACGTAACAGCGAGCGACCACCCCTGGCACACCGGTCACGGTCTCCAGCCGCAGAAGGGCTTTCATCGATCGTTTGGCCAGTCTCCGTGCTTTGGGCTCGTGCGTGGTCGCGTACCGCATGGACTCGGTCATCACGTACTCGCCCGTCCAGATGCACACGTCTTCCAGGGACGAGTTTGTGTACACGTTCGGGCCTTCGGTAACCTGGATGATGGTTGGGATGACCAGCCCATCCTCGCGCACGTGCTGCGTTTGCAGAATCTCGTCGAAAAGCTGGGCTTTGTGGAGCAGGGAGATTTGTTGCGGTTTCGCAGAGGCGATTGCAAGAAGGAAGGTACCGGCGATTCCGAGACCAACGGCCGCCACAAACCAGGGCTTTTTCATGGGAGGCTCTCCTTCTGATTTGAGACAATTTGTCTGCGTCCAGGCTGGCTTTGTGGAAGGCAGGTCCCGATCCCCAACAGCACGTTTCCGTGGAGAAACGTCTCCACGGCGGTTTTGTGACAGGTTAAGCCCGGTACCGAACCCCGGTCCTTTGGTGGGGAAGAGAATGAGACTGTGGGACCCTGTCCTCACAGGCCGAAAGCCTGGATCAGGACGCCGCTCAGAAAAATGGTTAGACCCGCAAGCGCGTGCGTGTACCGCTCCAATTTGGCAAAACGGACGAAACTAATCCCCCACACCGAGAGCAGAACGACCATCAGCATCGTGGCCACAGTGATTACGCCGAATACCAGAGTTACGGTTGCAAGGCCCGCCAGGCTCTTCTGTGCCGCGGGATACATCAGCAGGGGAATGAGCGGCTCACACGGTCCGAGCACGAAAATTGTGAAAAGGATCCAGGGTGTCAGGTTGGGGGAATTTGGCGTGTCGTGCGGGTGAAAATGATCGCCGCGATGGGTGTGTACGTGGGTGTGCACTACGTCCCCGTGAGCATGCGTGTGCGTGTGGGGCTTGTTGCGAACGGCGCGGTGAAGTCCCCACGCGAAGTACACGAGACCCAGGGCGATGAGTGCCCACGCCGCCAGGTTCCCTCGCGCGGATTCAATCAATTCGAGTTTCCCGACGGCCAGACCCAGGGCGATGCCAAGCAACCCGAGGATCACAGAACTGCCCACGTGTCCGATGCCGCAGAGCGTTGTGATCCAGGCGGTTTTGCGTAGGGACCACTTGCCCGCCTTGGCCATGGCAATGAAAGGGATGTAGTGGTCGGGACCGAAAAGGGTGTGAAAAAGAGCGATCGAAGCGCTTGTAGCCAGTAAGACAGTCAGCTCTGGGGGCACGCACTCTCCTGAAGCTGGTGATCCGACGGTGCCAATTCAAGCAACAACGACTTTGAACAGCGGAAGCGCTCATCTTGTTGATGGTTTGCGGTGCCTTGAATGTAGGACACGGTGTTTTGAAAATCAAGTTCGGCTTCATCAGAGATCCCCCTATTTTCTCGTCGGAACTTGCAGACGCCTCAGAGCGGCTTGGCTCTTGCTGGCAAAATCGTTTCCACCACCAGGGCGGGAGCTTGAAGATCACTCTGCGTTTCCTGGCGTACACGCTCGATGCAAACGCCGTTGTACTGCTCAGAAGTGTGAGGACTGGCCGTGCCGCGGTTGAAGATGGAGCCGCACCGGTTGCCCGGGGCTCCCCGTTGCGTTACCGCGCACCGCCCGGGTTGCCCGTAAACAGGTCCCGAACGAGCACGTAAAACAGAATTGTTCCGGCGAACCCGATCGCACCGGCCACGAGGAAGACCGCCTCCAACCCGAGAAGGTCCATCACGGCGCCCGAGATGAGGGGAGCGAGGATCATGCCGAGGCTCATGGCCATGTTGAACAAGCCCATCGAGGTTCCCATGCCGGCCCACTGACCGATTTCCGCGGTGATGGCTGTGGCGGCGGGCATCGCCACTGCACCGCCTCCACCGATCACCAGGCTGAGCAGGAGAAAGCTCAGAAAACCGCGCATGAGAGGAACCGCAAGGAGCCCCACGGAGGTAACCACAGAGCCGAGAAGAACCAGAGTGTAGCGGTTGACCTTGTCGGCCACGACACCGAAGGGGCGTTGCAGAGCCGCGGTAAGCAGCACATTGGCAGACAGCAGCACCCCGAGCTGCGTGGAACTGAGACCAAACTGCACGGCAAGCAAGGGCAAGAAAGCAAGGATGCCACCCCGCGCAACCGCGTTAATTGCTCGGAAAAGCAGGAGCGCCTTTACGATCCGATCTCGAAGGATGGTTGCCCACGATTTTCTGGGCTTCTCTCCCGTACTGCGGCCCATCGCGCTTGGCGGCAAGAAGAACAGGCATGTGAGGAACGCAAAGGCAGTGAGGGCAGCCATGCTGTAAAATACTGCGTTGATGCCGAGCGCATCGTTAAGCGCGCCACCGAGGAAAGGGCCGCTGCCCATGCCAAGGAAGAGCGCGATGTTGAAAGTCCCGAGTCGCGCTCCTTCGTGGCCGCGCGGCGTTGTGTCACCCACGTAGGCCATGGCAATTGGGATCACCATGGCCGATGCGAACCCGTGAAAGAGGCGGACGAGCGTGAGCTGGACCACGTTGCTGGCCCAGACGTAGAGTAGGGAAATGGCTGTGTAAAGGAGAAGACCGACCACAATGAAAATTTTGCGTCCGACGCGATCAGAGAGCCGCCCCACGACGGGCATGAAGACCAGGCGAGCGAGTGAGAATCCCGAGAAAATCAGGCCCAACCAAATGCCTGTTGCGCCGAGACTTTCAGCGTAGATGGGCATGAGGGGAGAAATGATGCCGAGGCCGAGCGTTGCCGCGAAGATGGAAACGAAGAGAACTCGGAAAACCCGGCGCGCCGGCGCACGTTGCTCCGCAACCGGGGCGTGGGAAACGGAAATGCTGGTCGACTCCAAAACTGTTTCTCCTACGGGAGTGGACACCTGCAATTGGATTCGAGCGCGAAGAGGGAGGCCCTAACGAAACTGCCTGCGCGAAAAGAGCAGCGTTTGCGCTAGCCCTGGTGGGCTCCGTTCCTTGAGCCTGTTTGCGCAGATTCGACTCCGCTAAGTTAGGGAAAATGGGGCAGCTTTTCAAGCGCAGCGAGGCTCCAAAGATTCCCCCGTCTCTCCGCCGAACTTGCGAACACCCTGGGGCGGCTTGGCTCTTGCTGGCAAAATCGTTTTCGGGCCAGGGCAGGAGCTTGAACATTGCTCTGCGTTTCTGCCGGGGATTTCCAAATCCCGGGCGGTCTGAAAACAGTCCGGAGCTTTCAGTTTTCCCCTTCGCTCGCGGGAGGTTGGCCCAGCGCGTAAGCGGGGTCAGACTCTCAGGCACGGCTTAAGCTCAAGGGCGACCGCTACCTGCCGTGCCCACCTGCATGTTTGCAGGGGAAGTCTTGCGACGAACTTTCTGGAAGCTTAGAAAGGGGCGACCCTTGCGGCAAGGGCTTGCTTTTTGTGTCTCGTTTTTCTAAGCTGCTTTGCAAGTAAAGGGGGCCCTGCAAAGCGGGAGTCCCTGTAGCTGCAGTCGCGAGTGCTACGAAGAAGGTTGGACCGAGGGATGGGCCCTCCGGGCAGGTGACCCTGGAATTTGGGCACATTGGTTCGTCTCAGCGGGTTTTTTTCTACACCCGGCTGGATTGGCCAAAATGAAGTCGTGGCAAGTAAGAACGGTGCGTGCTGTTCCAGGTACAGCCTGCGTTGGTAAACAGTGGGGGAGAGGGCGCTCCGGTTGCCGGATGGTGCAAGGGTCTAAAATCCGGCGCAGATCGGCGTGTTCCGGCTTGCACGCGGGTGGCGTGTTGAACCCGACCCAAACAGCCAGGCCGCGTGTCAGTTAAGGGCCCTCACAGCGCCCCTGGTAGGTGGACAAAAGGTGTTTGGGCGCGCACTTGCTGGGTAGGGTGAGCAAGCCGACGCGGCCGGAGACTGCGTTGCTCGTGCCAACAGTGACGTAAGGGCGATCTCCTTCGAAAACGGGACGGACGGGCAGTTCGACGGTCCTTCGTCTGGAAAACAGGGAAACTCTGAAGGGATTGGAGCAGTGATGCGAGGTGGATTGTGAGCGGAATCGTTTTGGTCACGGGTGCTGCAAAGCGCGTTGGGCTGCACGTAGCGCTCCGGCTGCTGGAAGATGGCTTCGACGTCGTGGCGCACTACCGGAGCCCTGCACCGGGTGTCGAAACGCTTCGAAAAGCGGGTGCCACCGTCGTTCAAGCCGATCTTGGTGACGTTGCCGAATTGCGACACCTCGTCATGCGGGTTCGCAGTGTGACACGCTCTTTGCGAGCCGTTGTGCACAACGCGTCGGCATTCAGCAAGACCTCTGGAGACTTGGACGAAGACGTGGCTCTGTTTGAGCGTTTCTTCCGTGTTCACATGCTTGCTCCGTACGTTTTGAACCGGGAACTGCTTGGTCTTCTACGCGCTTCGGAGGTCAAGCCTGCTGACATCGTACACCTGACGGACATTTACGCCGAGAGGCCAAACCCGGATTTCGCCACCTACTGCGCCACCAAGGCGGGGCTGGTGAACCTGACTCGCGCCCTTGCCAAACGCTACGCTCCAGACGTGAAAGTGAACGCGATCGCTCCGGGGCCGATTCTCTTCAGGGAGGAGCACAGCGAAGAGAGCCGGCGCGCTGTGCTCAGCAAGACGCCTCTCGGTGTTGAGGGTGGGCCGGAAGCGATCTACCTGGCGCTAAAGGCCCTTCTGGACAACCACTACATCACCGGTGCGGTCATCCCGGTAGACGGTGGTCGGAGTTTGACCGAGTAGGGTGCCAGCAACGCGCAGGGGTACTCCTGGCGGCAGGTTCGGAGCCCGTTCGCACTGCACCAGTTGGAGGTGCCAAAACAGCTCGAACAAAGGCAGGCGGACGTAATCTTCCCTCGGGAGCAGAGACCAGGGTACACCCGGATTCAGTGGGTCGAGGCTGAAAAGGATGTCGATGTCGGCCGGACGGTCGCGGAACTTGCGTTGCGGATCAGAGCGGTCACGGCCGAGCCCTATTTCGAGGGCTACACAGGCTTCCTTAAGACGTTCGGCAGAGAGATCGGTCCACAGCGCCGCCACTGCATTGAGGAAGCGATTCCGGCTCGGTAAGCCGACCGGCTCCGTTTCGATCACGCGACTGAGCGCGAGTTTCGAGCCAAGGTTCAGAAGTGCCTCCACGATCCGCGGAAGATTCTCCCGGGGCCGCACGTTGCTGCCCAATCCCAGAAAGTGACATTGCAGAGGCCGATCTCCCAATTTCACGGGCCGGGTTCCTCCACTTAGCCGGAGTGCCGTCTTGCTGTTGGACTTCGCAGTGCAACGCGAACCGCTCAGGCGAACCGGTGGTGGGCTGACGAACGAGAAGCGGTGCAGCAAACGTTGAGCGAGAAAAACCTTGATTTGGCGCTTCTTTTCTCCTAAATTAAGACATCTGGAGTCCACAATCAACGGAATTTTCGGGTAGGAGACAGCATGCACTTCTCGATGGGGACCGAATACGCGATTCACGGGCTGCTGTACCTTGCGCTCAAAGATCCAGGAGAGGTCGTCTACGTTCGCGACATCGCCAATGCACAGAACGTGTCCGAAACTTACCTCGCGAAGGTTTTCCAGCAACTGGCCAGGTCAGGCCTGGTGACCTCGTACCGGGGAGCGAAGGGAGGTTTTGCTCTCGCCCGGCCGCCGGAGCAGATCACGCTAAGGAAAATCATCGAGGCGACCGAGGGTTCGTCGCCTCTTTTTAACTGTTTGCAGAACCGTCGTGACTGCAAGTTGGGGGACGACTGCGAAATCCGGAAAGTGATGAGTCGGGTCGAGAAGATGATGCTCGAAGTTCTCGATGGGACCAGCCTGGTTGACATTCTCGATTCTTTCCGCGGCCACGAGGAAGAGGTGGGTTGGTTGACGCAGCTTTTGGCGGAACGTCACGGCAAAGACTCCGATGAAAAACACGGGGAATGAACTCACGGTGAGGCTCACCGGAATTCTACCCCTACTGTAGCCCTCGCAAGAGGCGACGTTGATGAGCTTTCCCGCGATGCCGCTGTGAACTTTACGCCCTCCGTACTGTCTTCTTCCCATGCGAACTTACCGGTTTTCGTTCAGTGGCGGGGACCGAACGTGGATCTGCCGTTCCGGCAATTTAGTCTGGCCTGCACGTTTACCACTCGCAGTTGGGCACGCCGCAGTTTCTTTCCCCACCAAAACAACCTGTGTGAGTCTCTTCCACAGCGAACGTCGCTGAATCACAATCACTTGCCCGCTCTCAACGGCTCAAGATTGGGCCGATTCAGCCGAAGATGTTTGAAGAAGCGTTCGCATGACCAGAACGGGTCTGTTTGGAACCAGCCAGGTGGGTCGATCTGCTGTGGGGACTCGAACGCAGAAGGGAGGTCGCTTGGGGCCACTGGGAGCGTTCGGCCAGGAAGAAAGGAGGTGCCGAAATGCAGTACGTTCGCTGGGATGGAGCACTGGAACTGGGGATTCCGGAGATCGACGCGCAGCACAAGAAACTGGTTGATTTGATCAACGAGCTGTACACAGCTGTGCAGGAGAACGACACAAAAGAGGCACTTCAAAAGATTTTGCAAGGTCTCTCCGACTACGCCAAGGTGCATTTTGCCACCGAAGAGAAGTACTTTCACGAGTTCGGTTACCCCGAGGCGGAAATTCACGAGCGCCAGCATGCCGATTTCGTGGCCAAGGTTGCGGATTTTCGGGACAAGTTTGAGAAGGGCGAATCAAAACTGCCGATGGAAATAATGGCTTTTCTCCGCCAGTGGCTGGTCAAGCACATCCAGCGCAGTGACAGTCGGTACGTACCCCTTTTCGAAGAAAAGGGGCTCGCCGCAAAAAGGGCCGACGCCTCGGTTTTTTGAACCTGATCCTTCTCAAGATCGACTGCACTCGACGCGGGCGGCGTGTTGCGTTCGGCCGCCCGCAGCGACGCGGTGTGCCCCCGCCCGATCGAGCGTTTGGGCACCGTACTCGCCGCTTTGCTCCAGAAGTTTAGCCCAACGTGGTGATCTGGATGGGCACCCTGCCTGGAATCCCTCCGTAACGGCACAAATCGGTGCGTCAAGCGACCGGCGTTTGGGAACCTTAGCTGCTTCCCAGAACCGAGCCTTTCTTGCCACCTGAGACAACCGGCTTAAGACGAGTAAAGAAACGGCTGTTTCCGGCTGTCTCCGGAGTGTTCTGGATCCACCTCGCCAGCGATGCCGGAGATTCAGTCGATTCCTGACCTGCCCTGGAGCTGATCAGCCAGCAACAGCAAAGCCGATTTGGGATGTCCGCAGTTTCCCTTCGGAGGGCGATGGTATCCCTTGGTGTTGATCTACTTGACACTGGTGCGGAGAAGTTGTAACTTTTGTCGGGCAGAGGCTGGAATGAGGGGGAACGATTGCGGCGAAAGGGCAGCAAGGAGGGTGCGAGCATGTTGCGAAAAGCGATGCTCCTGGTTGTGTCGGGGCTGGGTTTGCTCCTGCTCGGCGGTTGTGGCAAGGCGCAAAAGCCCAAATTCCTGGCGCGGGTGGTGGAGGATTCCGCTACAGGTTGGCACGTTGTCACCCTTTTCTACGGGGCGGCAGATCCTGCCAACGCACTGGAGGTGAAGGTTTGCCCCGAAGGTGGCAGCAACATGTTCTCGTTCAAGTACGGGGGTGTCGAGCTTTTGCGTCAGCCGGATTCCCTACAGCAACTGCAGGGGCGAGGCTACGGTTCGCTTGTCCTTTACCCGACGCCGAACCGTGTTCGAAACGCGGAGTTCACTTGGGAGGGGAAAACGTACCGTTTCAAACCCAACTGGCACGAACACTTCTTGCACGGCCTTGTGCTTGACAAGGCGTGGTCGTACGAGGCCCCGGTCGTAACGGATACAGCGGCAACAGTGCGAACCTGGATTGACTTTGCACCGGGGACGGCCCAGTATCAGTTTTTCCCGTGGCGGTCGCGCCTTTCCCTCACGTTCACACTCACCGCCAGGGGACTGCGGATTTCTTACCAGGTGACCAACCAGGACAAACGAGCCCTGCCTTACGGATTTGCCACCCACCCCTACTTCAACGTCCTTGGAAAGCGCGACAGCACGTTCATCTGGGTACCGGCACAAGCTCACATGGAGGCTGTGGGATTTTTGCCCACGGGGAAACTCGAACCTCTGGACGGCAGCCCCTACGACGTCCGTCAGCCGACGCCTCTTTCCAAACTCGATTTGGACGACGTCTTTTGGGGCATGACGCCGGACAAACCCATGGGTTGGGAAGCCCGGGACTTTGGGATCCGGCTACTTCTGCGTGCCAGCGAGGATTTTACGCACGCTGTCGTTTACACACCACCCACGAAGCCGCTTTTTTGCATGGAAAACCAGACGTGTTCGACGGATGCGCACAATCTGTACGCGAAAGGTTTCGTAAAAGAGGCGCATCTCTTGATCGTGCCGCCTGGGCAAACGAAATCCGGGTGGGTGATGTTTGAGCCGTCTCGCATCCGTTGATCTGAACGGTGTGACCTTGGCAAACAGCATCGCCGTAAGCGAGAGTTCGCAGCCATCGGAGGCGGACAGCGCGAATTCCGGTTGCGGTCATCCGGTTGCGAGGCGTCTGGCGATCGATTTCGAATTGACCTGGAGAGGATGGTGGCGTTCCTTCGTTGGCTCGGCAGAGTTTTCGTTTTTTTCGTCTTGATTTCGTTGGCGTTGCTGTTCTTGGCCGTGCGGCCAGTGAACAAGAAGTGGCCTTCCGAGACAAAGGCTTACCGCCAGACCCTGGCGGCGCTTACGGAGGAAAACAGAGAGGCACCGACCTGTTACGGGGCCGTTCAGGTTGGCGTTGGCAAGGCGTCGATCACTCCGGCCGTCGGTACGCCCCTGGCCGGATACGGAGCACGCAAAGGCAAGCCTTCTCAGGGAGTTCACGACAGCCTCTTCGCCCGAGCTCTGCTGATCAAGGCAGGATCTTGTCGGGTTTGTTTCCTCACCCTGGATGCACTGATTGTGCCGGGCGACGTGGCTGCCCGTGTTCTGGATTCGCTCCGGACGCAGCCAGGTCTCGCGCCGCGGGAAGTTGTGTTTGGTGCCACGCACACACATTCTGGGGCTGGCGGTTGGGGCAAGGGTCCCGTCCAGAAGATGTTTGCGGGCGACCACAACCGCCGCGTGGTGGAGATGCTCGTCGAGGGCGCTGTGGTTGCTGTGCGCCGAGCGTTTGCCAGTGTGGGACCCGGTGCGATCGCGTACGGGCAGTTTGGTGCTTCCCGGTACACGGCGAACCGGCTCGTCGGTAAGGCGGGCACAATCGACTCGATCTTTACCTTCCTGGTCGTTTACCGTGACGGGGTACCGTTGGCTGTTCTTGGAAGTTACTCGGCTCATTCGACCGTGCTACCTGCGGAAAATTTCCTTTTTTCGGGGGATTGGCCTGGCTACTGGTGCAACCACCTGGAGACCAGTTTGGGCGTTTCGGCGCTCTACGCGGCCGGCGGGGTGGGAAGTCACAGACCGCGCGGACCCGGGAGCGGGTACGGCAGGGCGCGGGCGATCGGTGAGGCTTTGGCAGAAAGCGTGCTGGTACGCTTGCCCCGACTTGTGCCTCACCGCAGGATCAGGCTGCGGGCGTTGCGGGTGCCACTGTCACTCAACACCCTGCAGCTTCGCGTTTCTCAAAACGTGCGCTTGACGAGCTGGCTGGGCCGGTGGTTGCTAAGACCCGGGCGAGCCTGGCTCAATGCGGTGTTACTGGACAGTTTGGTCCTCCTGAGTGCTCCTGCGGACTGGAGCGGTGAGCTCACGAACCTGTTGCGACAAACAGCGGACTCACTCGGCCTGAAACTGACGGTGACGAGTTTCAACGGGGGGTACATTGGTTACGTTGTACCGGACAAGTACTACGGACTCAACGAGTACGAGACGCGCTTGATGTCGTTCTACGGCCCACACACGGCGACGTACCTGATGGATGTTTTCCGTCGAATGCTGTACGCGCTGAAACCGACTGCCGGCGACTCGGCGGACGTGTTTCCAGCCAGTGGGGTCGCCGCCGTTTTGCCGTAGAAGCTTGGGCGCCTTGAGCGGAAGGGGGCTTGGGTTCGCAATCTTGAACCGGTTTTTGGGACAGGGCTCTGCGGGTCCTCGCCAATTCCTTTGGCGGAACAAGTGTGTGGCTCTGACAACAGGGAACAGAAGTGTGTGCACAAGTGACATCGTTGGTTGCAGCGGGTGCCTGGAGGCGAGGTTTGCGCTGGTTGGAGTGCTGAGCAGCGGAAGGCTCGGCTGTACGCCGGTGCGGAGACGGCGGTTCAAGTGAAGAGGAGGAGCCATGAGCGGAATGACGCGCAGGGAGTTCATCGAAAACTCTGCCAAGACGGTGGCAGGGACGGTTGTGGCGGGATCCACTCTTGCAGCGGCTGAAGCAGAAGCGGCGGCCCCGAAGAAAAAAGCAAGTGCCAACGACAGGCTGGCGATTGCGCTGATTGGGAGCGGCGGTCGCGGCCGGGGTCTGTTGGGAGACTTCATGCGCTCCGGCGAGGTGGACATCGTTGCCATCGCCGATGTTGACCAATCCCAGCTGAAGAAGGGCCAGGACAAAGTGGAGGCCACGCAGGGGAAGCGCCCGAAGGGCTACAAAGATTTTCGCAAGATCCTGGACAGGAAGGATGTGGATGCCGTCATCGTTGCCACGCCCGACCACTGGCACGCCTTGCCGACGATCATGGCTTGTCAGGCGGGCAAAGATGTTTACGTCGAAAAACCGCTGGCAAAGACCATCCAGGAAGGACGGGCCATGGTCAATGCTGCGCGGCGGTACAACCGGATCGTTCAGGTTGGTACCCAGCAGCGTAGCGCGGAGCATTTTGCCAAAGCGGTGGAGTTCGTGCAGTCCGGCAAGCTTGGCAAAATCCGGATGGTTCGCGCCTGGGCCTACCTGGACTGGAAGGGAGGCCTTGGCAATCCACCGGACGGAACCCCTCCGCCTGGTGTAGATTACGATTTCTGGCTTGGGCCTGCTCCGAAGCGACCCTTCAACCCGGCGAGGTTTCACTTCACCTTTCGTTGGTTCTGGGATTACTCCGGTGGCCTGATGACAGATTGGGGTGCCCACATGGTGGACGTGGTCATGTGGGCCATGGGCGAGGATCCCGTCGGCGCAATGGCCATCGGTGGCAAGTACGGCTACCCGAACGACATCATGGAAACACCGGACACGCAACAGTCGATCGTCGAGTTCCCGAGTTTCTCGATGGTTTGGGAGCACATGATTGGCTGTGGCGTGGGGCCGTGGCAGCGCGAACACGGCGTCGAATTTCACGGTCAGAACGGCATCCTGGTGGTTGACCGCGGCGGTTGGGAGGTCCACTCCGAGACGGACAAGATCAACCGTCCACAACGCATTTACAGGATGATGCCCCTACCACGACAGGGTGGTTCGCGGGACTACACATTCACGCACGTGAAAAACTTCCTCGACGCAGTCAAAACGCGGCAGAAACCGGTGGCTGAGGTTGAAATCGGACACAAGTCGGTAATTGCTTGCCATCTGGCCAACATCGCCGTACGGTTGCGCCGGTACGTGAAATGGGACGCGCAAAAAGAACAGATCGTCGGTGACCCAGAGGCGGAGCAGCTGGTGCTGGCACACTACCGTAAGCCCTGGGAACTGCCGAGGGTTTGAAGCCGCCAATTTGCGACTCCGAACATTTGGGAAGGAAGGCCTGCCATCCTTTTGCGTGAGTCAGGGGGTGGCAGGCCTGTGCCTGCTTTGAAATACCGGTGTCTTCCACTCACTGGGGAATCCCGCTTTTCCCGACCGGACTCTACGCCGGGACGGGCTGTGCTGTCGAAGGTGGTCTCTCGGGCAGCGGGAGACCGGTTCTTGAGGAGCCCGGGTTGCACTTCGCGGTTTCTGCAGGTGAAGTTGACCTGGCAAGGGTAGCGGCTGTGCGGAGTTCCTCGGTTTGGGAGATGTCCTTGTGCAGTGGGTACTTTTGACGTGGGGGTGGCTCACTGCCAGCGGATCTGACGGTGGCTGTTGCGAAATTCAGCTCTGAACGTTTCCCAAACGCGGGAGGGTTTGTGAGAGACCTGGGCTTGGTTGGCAAGGTGGTTTTGGTGACCGGAGCCAGCAGCGGGATTGGCCGTGCCACGGCCGTTGCTTTCGGGCGAGAACGTGCGAAGGTCGCGCTTCTGGCCCGCGACCGCCAGCGTCTTGAGGAAACGGCTTCGCAAGTGCGCAGGGCGGGTGGTGAAGCCCTGGTGCTCCCCACGGACGTGACGGTACCCGAGCAGGCTGAGGCAGCGGTGCGTGCCGCAGTGGAGCGTTGGAGTGGCATCGACGTACTGGTCAACGCGGCTGGCATCATCGCGAGCGGCACAATTGAGAACACCAGTCTTGAAGAATGGGACAGGATGTTCAACATCAACGTGCGAGCGGTGTTTTACCTGATGCACCTGTGTGTACCGTACCTGGTGGAACGCAAAGGCAACATCGTCAACGTGTCGAGCGTGACGGGATTGCGCGCCTTCCCTAACGTGCTCGCCTACTGCGCCAGCAAGGCCGCCGTGGATCATCTGACGCGTGCGGCAGCGCTTGAGCTGGCTCCAAAAGGTGTGCGTGTCAACGCGGTCAATCCTGGTGTTGTGGTCACCGAGTTGCACCGGCGCGGTGGCATGAGCGAGGAGGCCTACCGCGAGTTTCTCGAGCGCAGCAAAACGACCCACCCTTTGGGGCGCGTTGGACGCCCCGAGGAAGTCGCGGACTTGATCCTCTTTTTGGCTTCGCCGCACGCCGACTGGATCACCGGCGACACAATCAGCATCGACGGCGGTCGGGCTCAGACGTGCTTACGGTGAACAATTTGGGTGTGCCCCAATGTTGAGCGAAGATTTTCGCGACTTCCTTCGGTTACTCAACGAACACGGTGTTCGCTACCTCGTGGTGGGAGCGTTCGCCGTGGCCGTTCACGGGTACCCGCGCAACACCGGCGACATCGACATTTGGATTGAAAGAACTCCCGAGAATGCCCGAAAAATGATCGCCGTGTTGAAGGACTTCGGGTTTGGCTCGCTAAACCTGACCGATTCGGATTTTCTTCAGCCGGACCAGGTCATCCAGCTCGGATTTCCTCCGAACCGAATTGACCTTTTGACGGATGTCTCCGGCGGGTCTTTCGAAATCTGCTACCCTGAACGCATCGAGAAGGAACTGGACGGGGTCACGGTTGCTTTTGTCGGACGTGACTGTTTGCAGCGAATCAAGAAAGCCTCGGCCAGATCCCAGGACCTGGCTGATCTGGAGAATCTGGGCCTTTTGTAGCCGGGGCAAAGGGAGTGTCTGTGCCGAAACGACGTGCCATCGCACCTGTGGTGCGGAAGAAGCCGCTTTCTGAACCCGATCGCGATGTGCGCTACTGGCGTCGCCGAACGGTAGCGGCCCGAATCGCGCAGGTGGAGAAACTGCGTCGGCAGTACATTCTGTGGAAGTACGGCACTTACCCGCCGCTGGAACGCGTGGTGCGGATTATTCCGCTGAGCGAATCCAGGGGGACCTGGCAGGACCTTCGTGAAGGCTCTGTGGAATGCCACGAGGTACCGGACCGGGACGGCGAAGAAAAAGAAAGCAGGGCGTGAGCAGGGTCTTACGGGGCACTGCGCCGACCAAGCCGTGAGTGCGCCGGGTGGTTGGCTGCCAGAGGTTGACTGCTGACTGCGAATCCCACGCTGCTTGCTGTTTGCTTCGGGACGTGGCTTTCTCAGAAACGGGAGAATTTTGATGAACTTGAAGCCCGAAATCGCTGTCGTTGTGAGCGAGACCCACTGGGATCGGGAGTGGTACCAGCCTTTCCAGGAATTCCGCTACCATCTGGTACAGACGTTCGAGACGCTTGTAGACATTCTGCGAGAGCGGTCGGACTACCGCTGTTTCGTTTTTGACGGGCAGGCGGTGGTACTTGAAGACGCGCTGGAAGTAGCGCCCGAGCTGCGCGGGCCGTTGGCCGATCTGGGGCGCAAAGGGCGCATTCGGTTTGGCCCCTGGTACGTTCTGCCGGATGAATTCCTGGTCAGTGGAGAATCGCTGGTGCGGAACCTCCACTTTGGTTGCGAAGTAGCGCGCGCATTCGGTTCTCCCCTGTGGGTAGGCTACGTGCCGGATGCCTTTGGTCACCCGGCGCAGCTCCCGCAGATTTTGGCTCGTTTCGGAATCCGCCACGCCGTGATGTGGCGTGGCATGGGCGAGCAAGCCGACGATCTGGGATCTCAATTCTGGTGGGAAGGGCTGGATGGCTCCGTGGTGCTCACTGCCTGGTTGCCCCAAGGCTACGGAAATTTCTCCAAGCTTGGGTATCCGTTCGTGTGGGGTGACACCACAGGTTACCCGCCGTCCCTGGAAGAGGCCGACAAACGTTTGCGCGAACGACTCGAGGTGTTGCGCCGCTACGACAGGGCCGGTGTACACCTGCTCATGAACGGCGTTGACCACGTTCCTCCCCAGCGCGAACTCCCCGATCTTCTGGAAGGTCTTCGTCAGAGACATCCCGAGCTGAAAATCGTGCACGGGTCCTTTGAGGACTTTTTCGAAATTCTGGAGTCCCGTACAGACGTTCTTCCGCTTCTCAAGATGTACCAGGGGGAGTTTAATTCTGGCAAGCACAGTGTCATTTTGCAGGGTGTCTACTCCTCGAGAGTTTACCTCAAACAGGCTAACTTCGAGTTGGAGACGCTCCTGGAACGCTACGTAGAACCGCTGGTGGCGCTGGCTTGTGCCACGGGAGGCTGGCGTCAATGGGATCGCTTTGTGGAGTACGCCTGGAAGGAATTGCTGAAGAATCATCCGCACGACGACATTTGCGGCTGCAGCGTGGACCAGGTTCACCGCAACAACGAGCACGTTTACGAACAGGTGCGCGAGGTCGCGGGTCAGGTGCTCAAAGACACCCTGCGGCACGTGGGGTGGCACGTGGACTTGCGGCGCCAGAACGCTACGCCCTTTCTGATCTTCAACCCGGCTGAATTCCCGCGGCACGAGTGGAGTGAGGTGGAGTTGTGGTTCGACGGCCAGGATGAACGGCACCGAGAATTCCGCCTGATCACGGCGGAGGGGCAGGAGGTGCCTTTTGTGCGTACGGGGGACCGTGTGGTGCAGGGAGTGGATTTTCAGACTGCTTTTCGCAAACACGTTGTCTCTGGATTTGTGCGTTTGCCCGAAGTACCGCCTGTGGGATGGTGCACTGTTTACGCGGAGTCGGGTGTTACCGAACAGGATGTTGGGAAAGTTTCGGTGGACGCTGAAGCTCGCCGGGTGGAAAGCCGCGACCTTGTGATGCAGTTTCACGCCGACGGAACCTTCGATCTGACGGACAAACGCAGCGGCGAGACGTTCCGCGGGCTCCACGTGTTCGAAGACACCGAAGACGTCGGAGACAGCTACGACTACTCACCGGCCGAAAACTCGTTGACCTTGACCACCGAGGGTGAGAGTGCAACCCTCCGGTTCGAGGACCACACCGTCTGTGCGGATGTGTGGGTGGAAAGGAAATGGGCATTGCCGGAAAGCTTCGATCGGGAGGATGGCAGGCGGTCTGCGGAGACTGTGGAAATCCCCATCCGGACGCGGGTTCGCATCTGGGCTGACAGTCCACGTGTCGACGTGCGAACAGAGGTAAACAACCGCGCCCGAGATCACCGGCTGCGTGTGCACTTCCCAACGGATGTGGACACGGTGTTTGCAGACGTCGACGAGCACTTCTGCATCCTCCGGCGACCGATTGCTCTTCCAAACGAAAAGGATCCGGCTCAGCCACCGGTTCGGACACGCCACTTTCAGCGTTTTGTATCCCTTGGCCGGCGAGGACGCGGTCTCGCTGTGGCGACCCGCGGACTTCACGAGGTGGAGGTGCTGGAGAGAAACGTGCTTGCCCTCACGCTTTTTCGGAGTTTCGGCTGGCTCTCACGCCCGGATTTGCTAACTCGCCCCGGGCACGCTGGTCCCATGTTACCCACGCCCGAGGGGCAGTGTTTGCGCAAACTGGTTTTCGACTACGCGCTTTTGCCCCACGCCGGTGACGTCCGCAGGGACGATGTCCGCAATCAACTTCTTGCCTTCCTGTTGCCCCCGAAGGTAGAGCGTGCGAATTGGATCCCGAGCGTGGGTGTAGACCTTCCACCGGAGGAAAGACCGCTCCAGAGCGAACCGCGGATCGAACGGGTGGCTCTTTTGCCGGACCGTGCAAGTCTCGTGACGGTTCAGGGAGAGGGCGTGGCTCTGAGCGCCGTGAAACGTGCCTGGAACTCGGACGATCTGGTGGTGCGTGTGTACTCGGTGTCGCCCGTGGCGCAAGAGGTGACCGTGAGAACCCTGTGGCCCCTGAGCCGAGTGTTCGAAGTGAACCTGGACGAGGTCTGGCTTGCCACACTTACACACGAATCCCGGAGTTTCCGCTTTACGATTCGCCCGAATGAAATCCGGACGTTTCGACTCACGTTTCGCGAAGGATTCCCGCCTCCGAATCGGATTTGGAGTCAAGAAGAGGTGGAAACGCACTGAAGTGCGTTGATCCAATCAGTTTCAGCCGATTTTTGTCTGGCGTAGCCGGGGAATTCATGCCTCGGCGGGATGGCGAACGCGGACGTTGAAAGTGTCTTCTTGTTGACAATTGTTTTCCCAATCCGGTTACGTGCTCAGCCAAGGGAGGTGTGCCATGCGCAAGACGACCATCGGAATGGTCATGTTAACGGACGAGCGCGAGCACGTCCACACGCAGACTGATGCGCAGAACATGGAGGTCGTGCGGAAGTGGGCTGATCTGATCCGCGAGAAAACCCGAACGTTCACGGGTGAGACGTACGACATCGTGGTCGGAGAGAAGATCGTGTACGACGTTCGGACGGCCCAGCAGGTGGGGAAACAGCTTTCCGAAGCCGACGTTAAGCAAATCATTTTCGTCTACAACGTCTGGAATTTTCCCTTCCTGGTGTGGCCTGTGCTGAACAGTGTGGGCCGCGACATCCCTATTCTCAGCTTGTCGAACAACAACGGCAAGTACCCGGGAAATGTGGGCTTGCTGGCTACGGACGGTGCGCTCCGCCAAGCGGGTTTCCGGACCCACCGGATTGTGGGCGATATGGACGACCCCGTTGTTCAGCAACGGGTCGTGAACTGGGTCCGCGCCAGCCAGGCGGTGACCACCATTCGCAACGAGGTGTTTGGCTGTTACGGTGGACATTCGATGGGGATGGAGACGGGCTTCCCACATCTGACACCCACGTTGAAGGCCTTTGGGACGACCATCCGCCAGATTGACCAACTCTGGCTGGTCGAGAAAATGAAAGAGGTCGATGAAAAGGAGGTTGAGGCCGGGCTAAAGTGGTTTGAAGAACTGCTGGGTTCCCGCCTGAAGTACGACGGCAAAATGCTGACGCCGGAGACCTTGAAGACGCAGATTCGCCTGTACCTTGCCATGGAGGCTGTCAACAAGGAGAAGGGTTTCGATTTCTGTGGTCTGAAGGGACAGCGCGAACTCACGGAGTACGTCTGTCTCGGCGATGTGCCCGAAATGCTGATGAACGATCCGTACGATTGGCGGGGCCCCAAAGAACCCACGGTGTGCGCAACGGAAGCCGACACGTACGCAGCGATGACGATGCAGCTGCTCAAGTACGTCAGCGGCGGTTTGCCTACCCTGTTCATGGACGTTCGACTTTACCACCCGGATCGGGATCTCTGGGATTTCTGCAATTCGGGCAATCACGCCACGTACTACGCCAAGCGTAGTCGCGACCCGAAAGAGAATTTCTCCGTGGTGACATTCCACCCGGCACTTGAGTTCTACTTCAAGGCTGGCGGAGCGTCTGTGGAGTTCGACGCTGCCCCTGGACCGCTCACCTTCGCGCGGCTTGGGCTGTGGGACGAGAAACCGTACATGGTCATCGTAGAGGGCGAGGTGCTGGACCTGCCTGCCGAGGAGCGTAAGAAATTGAATGCGATGACGGATCCCACGTGGCCGCACGTGCACGCCAAACTCCACTGCACTTTTGACGAATTCGTACAAGTGTTCCCCTGCAACCACATTCTGGCTGTGGAAGGCGACTGGGTGGACGCCCTGGTTACGCTGTGCGAGATTGCCGGAATAACCCCCGTTGTTCTGGGTGAGCGTGGCCAAGATCGACTCCCGCCCATTTGGGAGCGAGTTAAGTAGTCGGTCCAGAGATGCGAAAAAGCGCGGGAGCCGCGTCCTGAAAAAAGACGCGGCTCCGCCTTTTAAAGCCTCAGCCTTTGGAGCGATTGTGGTGGAGCAGGTGGGCACGTAGACCGAAACTCGCGGCCTGAGGTCGGACAAAAATGAGCTTGAACTCCATTGCTGAAGCCCTAGAAAAAGAGCTCGCCGCGCTACCTGTGTTCGACACGCACGAGCACCTGCCGCGCGAGTCAGCGGTTCTGCATCAGGGACTGGATCCTTTTCGCTTTGTGGGTCATTACCTTCGGGCGGACCTGGTGGCCGCGGGGATGCCCGCGCGTGACGCTTACGTGACCCTCCAGGATTCAACTTTGCCGCTGGAAACGCGCTGGCGCCTGCTGGCGCCTTACTGGCGCCGTGTCAAACACGGGCGTTACGCCCTGGCAGCGAGGCTCGCTTTGCGCGAACTGTTTGGTGTGGAAGATCTCGGCCTGGAAGCCTTGCAAGCACTTGCGAAGCGTTTGCAGCGGGAAGCTACTGCGGGGTACTACCGCAAGATCCTCACAGATCGCGGCAACATTCGCTGGGTGTTGAATTTCGTGGAACCGTGGATTGAGGAAGTCCGCAACCCGGATCCGGAATTTCTGTTGCCGGTTCCGACGCTTTTCGAGCTGGTGATGTTGCGGCGCCGAGCTGACCTGGAATACCTGGAGAGCAAGTTCGGAGTGGCACTGGAGTCTTTCGATCGCTACCTGGCGTTTCTGGAAGAACTGACGGACCGCTACGTGCAGTCGGGCGCCAGAGCATTGAAGTTCAATCTTGCCTACGCGCGGTCACTCCGGTTTGGCCGACCGACGCGGCACGAAGCTGAGACAGCATTCAACCAGCTCCTGGCGCACTACGGCGAGGGTGCTGCCCAACGCGAGTTGGTACCTCTGCAGGACTACCTGGTACGACACCTGGTGCGTCTGGCCACGGAGCACAACCTCCCTGTGGTCTTCCACACCGGTTACCAAAACGATCAGAACCACTTTCTGGAACACGCCCGGGCGACGCACTTGACTGGGCTTTTTCTGGATTTTCCGCGAGCGCGTTTCGTGTTGCTGCACGCGGGTTTCCCGTGGGTCGAAGAAACGCTTTTGCTGTCCAAGATGTTTACGAACGTTTGGCAGAGTCTGGCCTGGTTGTACATCCTGAGTGAGGACGTTTCTGTTCGTGCACTCCGCTTTTGTTTGGATGTGCTGCCACTGAATCGCACCTTGGCATTTGGTGGCGACAGCATGATTGTAGAGAAGGTGCTGGGACACCTCCGTCTGGCGCAAAGGACCTTGGCTGCAGTGCTGGGTGAGCGTGTGCGCGACGCCTTAGTGACGGAAGAAGACGCACTCGGCATCGCTCGAGCCTGGCTTTGGGAAAATCCGGTGGAGTTGTTCGGTCTCCCGAACGCTGAGCAACCGGGCGCGTAGGGGCCAGAAGTGTGCCCGAAAGGCGTCGAGAAAACGGATTCCTTCCGCGGAAACGGTTGCCTCAGGGCACGTTGGCGTAACCCGTAGGCGGCCGTGCTTGGGCTGCGCGACACTTCTGGAACCCTGAGGCGCCGTGAACGCTGACCTGGTCGCGTCAACTCTCCAGGGACGTGGGCATGTGTGTGCAGATCCGGCTCGTGAGCTGGCGTCCGTAGTTAGCGAACAGCTGGGCGCCAACCTCGGCTGCGTGGCCCGGGCACAAGCGGCGTCGAATCTTGTGACCACGTGTTCCACTCGAAGCCGCGGGTCTGGTTGGAACCCGGGTACGAACTTACGGCTCGAGCAGCTTCGTCAGGTTGTTGTACTGGTCGTCACAGGTGGAGGCAACATCGATGATCATCCGTGCCAGCAGCCCGCCCGTCAGAAACTGGGTTGGTGCCTCCCACTGCACGTCAATGTCGCCGTTTGCTTCATCCCAGGCGAATTTGGAGCCGGGAACGTCGCTGTTGTAGCGGAGCAGCGTGTCCTTCAGCTCCAGTGGAAAGGCCGTACTGTCTTCTTTGTCGATCACGGTACAGCTAACCACAACCCAATTTTTCCGCTCGTTGTTGTAGCTGACGCGCACGAACCAGCGGTCGACTCCCTTGGCGTCGCTGGCCGAGAAAATGAACAGGTAGATGTCTTTGTCGGGAACCTGCGCAAACTGGTAACCGGTCGCCTTCACGAGCAAGGCGAGGGCGTCCTGGTTGGCATTTTGGACCTGTGCCCTGGCCGGAAGAGCGGCCGCGAGGGTGGCGGCAAAGACAAGCAAGAAAACGGACTGGGTGGTTCGGATCATTTGCGTTTCCTCCGGGGGTTAACAGCAGCGGTGATTTGGAACGGGCGGGCGCGTTCTGTTTCGGGCGAGCGGGTTTTGCCCGGCCAAACGGCGGCACAAACCGGGGAGCTGGCAGCCCACGTACCAGGCAGAGGAGAAAGGTCTGCTGTGCCAAACGTCTGCGGACTGCTAAACAGCGAGACCGGCTCCGAGGGGAGTCCGGGGGAGAAAGCACGGGCACTTGCCTCGGAAGAAAGGACCGCGCCGGGTTTCGCGCTCTCGCCGAGCAGGTCCGGCGCAACAGGCCCCGTCAAACCGCGTCGGGATGACAGGGGAGGTGGTGCTTTTCAAAGCTGGGTGCGAGCGTGCACCCACAGCATGTTACGCAATTTGGGGACAAAGTCAAGGTCTTTTTGCTGCAAATGGCTCGAGAACGACTTGCACACGTGCAGATGAAAGCCAACTACCCAACCACTGCTGGGCGGCTGAGCCGGAAACTCGGAGCAAGGAGTCTGGATTACTCACGCGCAAATTTCTGTTGCAATTTGAGAAGGCCAGGATCTATTCGGTAACCTTAACCGTAGTGACGTCAGTCACTTACACTGCAGGTCAAACGACCGGGTCGGAACTCCTGACCGGGGAAGGGAGTAGCTGAAAAACAAGTCCAGTGAGTTTTGACCCATTTACCAGTTACACACAGCCATTTGACGGGGAAAGTCCGGCTTTTGCTTGGAGAATTTCCCCGTTTTTTATTTGGAAGTAGCCTGATTTGGTTGCGGGGGGTGCGACTACGGAAATGCAAACAGCGAAGAAGGAAGCCTGGTCCTGGAATGTGTCCGTCGCAGTGCTCTCTGTACGGCGGTCTCTACCGCCTTCCTCCGGAAGGGCTTCGTCGCAACCGTGGAAGAAACTGTGCGAGGTGGTGAATGCAGAAGATCTTCAAGCTCGTGCTTCTCGCGCTCCCAATGGGTTTTTTCTTTCCCCTCACAGCGAAAACGGCCACGCCAGACTTTTCCGTCCGCGGCTGGGTCCTGTTGCTCGACGACATGGACTACCTTCGCCAAACGATTCAGAAGGCACCCGAGTTCGGGATCAACCATTTGGAGTTGTCACACGCCATTGTGCACCACGTCGACGAGCTCTTCGACGATCCGGACCGTCTGGCGCATGTACGTGAACTGATTGACCTCGGCCACCAAAGTGGCGCAAAGGTCTACATTTGGACCCACGAGCTCAATGGGGTGCCTCGTTCTTTTTGGAGGCGTGGCAAGCTTGAGGTGGACTCGAACCGCTTTTGGAAGTGGCTACGCAACAAGTACCAGCGCGTTTTTGAGCTTCTGCCCGATGTCGACGGACTGATTCTCACGACGGTTGAGACCGAGGTCGTCATCTACGATGACGTTCGCGTCCGGAGTTCTCTTCCACCAGCTGAACGTCTCTTGAAGTTGTACAGCGAGCTTTACAACGTGTGCAAGAGCCGAAAGAAGGAACTCTGGGTACGCACGTTCAATTCGCAGCCTGAAGGCTACTTTTGGACTCAACAGGCCCTCAAGCGAGCTCCGAAGGGCATTCGAGTTCTCACCAAGCACGTTTTCTTCGACTGGTGGGAGTACTACCCGCTGAATCCCCTCCTTGGGGATGTGGGCGACCACGTGCAAGTAGCGGAGTTTGACCTCTGTGGTCAGTTCCACGGCCACGCCTACTACCCGTGGCTACTTGGCGACTACCTGGGGCAACGCATTCGGCAACTTGTGGAACGTCACGTGAACGGCGCGGTAGCCAGGATCGCCTGGCACGGCCAACACAGTTTTGGCACGCCCAACGAGGGCAACATCTGGGCATTTTCGCGCTGGCTGAATGAGCCTAACCTGAGCGCCAAGCAGGCGTACAGGGATTGGGCCCAGAAACGGTACGGCAAACAGGCAGGCGAGAAGGTTCTGAACATCCTTTTGCGCACCAACGATCTTGTTCAGAAGATCCTGTTTGTGCACGGTTTCAAGTCGGTCGAGAGCGGAAGCGTGTCGGGGCTGAAACATTTGCTCGTGGTACGGAAATTACACCCGCTGGTAACTCGTGACTTCATCTCGCGCTACAAGCCGGGGTTGCGCCCGGTGGCGGAGGAGCTGGTTCACCCTAAGCCCACCACCCGGATCTGGGTGAGACGAGAGAAAGAAGAGGCTTCACGGATTGCGAGACGCTGTTTGCAGGATGTTGAAGTGCTTCGTCCAGAGCTCAAACCGTCCCGCTACCGCGAACTACGCGACGGGTTTGCCCGCACGGTTTTGGCGGCCCGTGTTTGGAAGCCTCTTGCGGAATTGTCAGTGGCTTACGGAATCTGGGAACAAAGCGGGAACGAAAACGACGCCGAGGTGCTCCGCTGTTTGGCTTACCAGATTGAAGCTGTGGCCGATGAGGTGGGCAAGTCGACGTACGCCACACCGCTGACACCCGCACACAAGCTGTACACCCTTGCGACGGATCTACGGCGAATCCTGCGGCCTGAAGTGCAGTGGGCGTACTGGTACTACGGGGATTTCGCTTCGGCTCCGGTCCTGGCCGATTTGAACGGTGACGGCAAAAAAGAAATCTTGGTTGTGAACAGAGGCAAGAGTCTTCATGTTTTGGATTGCCGTGGACGCAGGCGCTGGCTGTTCCAAACGAAAGGCCTGGGCTGGGCCTACCCGAGCATGACCTCAAGACCTCTTACCGTAGATCTGGACGGCGACGGACAAAAGGAGGTGCTTTTCGGGGCGGCAGATGGTCGCCTGCTGGCCCTCGGCAAGCAGGGAGAACTTCGCTGGTGGGTTCAGACAGGTGGAGCTGTGTCTGCGGGCCCCGTTCTGATTCCAGGGCAACCACCTCTGGTTGTCTTCGGTTCGCACGACGGGCTTCTAAGGGCTGTTGACCGCTGGGGCAACGTGCGTTGGAAAGCTGATTTGCGCGAACCGATTCAACAGACCTCCCTGGTGTGCCCTGCACCAAGCGGTGGGGGGATGCAAATCGTGGCCTGGACGGAAAACGGACGCGTACTGGCGGTTGGAGAGGCTGGCAAACCCCTGTGGGGGTCCGGGCTTGGCGAGCCCACGACCGGAGCCGCGTACTTGGCATTGCCGCAACAGCCGCAAATTGTCTTTACCACGCGCTCCGGGCGAGTTTTCGGCCTTTCCCTCGCGGGTAGAAAACTGTGGAGTTGCGAGCTTGGGGCGGTGGTAACAGCTCCGCCAGCCGTCTGGGGGAAGAGCAACACCGCGGAAGTTCTGGTTGGTACGGCGGACGGGGAACTGTTGGCGGTGGCACCTGGGGGAACCGTACGGCGGGTGTTCCAGAACTCAGCTGCACTCACTTCGCCCCCTGTCGCCGCGGATGTGGACGGAGACGGCAGGGCGGAGTTCGTGTGCGGCGAGGCTTCTGGAGCCGTGGCCGTGCTGAGCCAGGACGGCGAAGTGCTGTGGCGTTTTTCCGGAGGGAGCGACCGTAGCGCGGTGGTAGCACCACCCCTTGTGACTGATCTGGACGGAGACGGGCGAACAGAAATCCTTGTGCCGGGAACCGATCATTTCCTTCTCTGCTTGCGTCCGGAGCTGTAGCGAGCTTGCCCCTTTTGCACCGCTGAGTGAGGGATTTTTTCTCTGGTCTGAGCACGCTGTGCGGTGGACGCACTCGTTTCCCCCTTACCGTGGCGTGTCCTCGGTTGTGATCGGCAAAGCTGTTTCGCCTCAGCGGCTGAACCAGTACGTTAACTTGACCAGGAACACGTGGTCGCCGGCGGTCGTGAAGAGCCGTTTCAGATCGCCGGGGGCGTCGAAAACCCCCTCTGGGTCGAAGCGCGTTCGTCCCTGGGACCAGACCAGGTAAAGCGTTGAGCCCGGCCTGTACTCCCACCGGAGCACCAAATTCGACCGGAACTGCTTGAAGTTGAAATCAGGTGGGGAATCCCACGTGTACGGTGCCAAACGGTCCTCGTAGCGAGCCGCTCTTGGCGACACGACCTGTTTGAAATCTGAGTACCTGCCAGCGGTGACGAAGGGCATGCCGTAGAACTGGAGTGAGAGGTGTGGCGTCAAGGTGTAGCTGAAGCGCGTCGTAATCGCCAACGTCTTCCGATCGAGCTGGGCCAGCACGTAGTGCGGGGTGCCGTTGTCGTCTTCCACTGTAGCCACGTACTGAAGTTCGTCGCGGCTCACGGCGTAGTACGGACCAACCGAAATGTTCAGCCTCCCCGAAAGATCCGCGGTAACCTGCGGGCTGATCGTGTGTGTCCAGGTGCCGTTTGGTTGCCAGCTGGCGAAGATGTTAGTGGACAGTCGAACGGATTTTCGGTTGTCCGAGTAAAGCCCGAACCAGACATTGGTCCGGTCGGGCATTCGTAAAGCAGGTCCACCTCGTAAAGCCGTGGGTTCCAGTCTGTCAACATCTTGGTTCACACCGGCGAAAAATCCCCAGTAGTTCAAGAGCTGAAAGTGCGTGTTCACATTCCAGCCCCGTGTCAGGTGCTCCCGTCCGAACGTGTAGGCGTCCCAGTAGTTGAGGTTGATGTTGTACATCCGGAAGAATCGCCCCGGTTTGTAGTGTCTGTACCCGCCAAAAAGAAAACCAATGAGAAAGTCGGTCACGCGCAGGTAGCCCAGGTCGTTTGACTCGAAGCCGGGACTGCGGACCAGCGTACCGACACCGAACGTGACGCTTCCACCGAACTTGCCGACGAACAGCTTGCCGCCGAAGCCCGAGAGAGAAGTACGTGTGGGATCGTAGTGCAGATGGGGAGCGTCGGGGCGTTGGAAGTACCTCGCGGACGACTTTTGCGCGCGCTGGATGGCTGCCGGTGAACCCTCGATTCTGGAACCGAAGACCGATGCCGAAAGCATCCAGTTGTCGTTGCGCCAGCGGTGATCCAGGTCCAGTCCACCGGTTACGGCGCGGCGGTTCAGTTTGTCGAAATTTTCGTACGAAAGATCCCGCGCAACATGTGTGAGGATGCCGCCAAGAGCCGTGCGTCCCTGCCGCATCTCTTTACGGAGGCGCGCTACGAAGTAGTTTGTACGCGGTTCCACAGGCACGCTGTAGCGGCGCTTGCCTTCCTGAACTTCCGCCTCGGCCTGTTCGGTAAGAGCCTCGAGCACGCCGAGACTCCACCCGGTTTTGGTACGGCCGCTGAGCTTTGCTGCCCCCAGGATGTTTACCGCTTCGGGCATTTTTACGTAAGCGCTGTCTGGCACATTGGGGTAAACCTGTGGGCTTCGCCCGATGCGGCGGGAGTAGAAAAGTGTGGCGTTGCCCATTTCGCCGTCCCCCACGCCGATGGGGTAGGAGAAGATGTTGGCCCCTTCAAGGAAAAAGGGTCGCTTTTCTTCAAAAAACGTTTCGTAGGCCGTCAGGTTGAATTCCGACGGGTCGGCTTCAACCTGGCCAAAATCCGGATGCACGGTCAAATTCAGCGAAATGTTCGACGACACGGCGTAGCGTGCGTCCAAGCCAACGGCTGCGGACCGCTGAGGACCGCTCCGAAAGGGGTTACCGGATTCTTCCGGCTGCAACGTCAGAGAGGCTCGGGTGTAGGGCAGGAGCTCGAGACCGTGCACTTGGGGCAGGTTTTCCAAACCGCTAAGTTCGCCGTAGTAAATGATTTCGCCGGCGGCGTCGCGCGGGATCAGACTCCAGTGATCCTCTTCGTTCTTTCGGTAAATGAAGCGCATGACGTTGAAACCCCACGTCTGCACATGTTTGTGCGGGTAACGGAGCTGGGAAAAGGGGATGCCGAACTCAGCAATCCAGCCACTGTCGTCCACCGTTGTTTTCACGTACCAAACAGCGTCCCAGTTTGTGTCGACCTGCTCGCCGTTGTTCCAGATGTGCATGTCCATGCGGCTACCGGCGGCGTTCACCCCGAAACCGTAGGCTGTGTTGTGGTCGTGGTAGCTGTCGAAAGCGATCCCAACCCAGTCAGAAGGCGTTTCAACGTCACGCCGCACGAGGCGTCCGACGATTCGTTCGGGTTGGCTGTCGTAGGCCCGCACGAGTACGTAGAGCAAGCGGTTGTCATACGCCACGCGCACGGTAGTCCGCTCGGTGGCCGGTTGTCCTTCGAACGGCTTTTGCTGCAGGAAGCTGTCAGCTGCGGGAATGCTCCACCAAATCGGCTCAATTCGGCCGTCCACATGGATCGCGCCTTGCGGCACGCGGACAGCTCTGAGGTGAGGGCGAGTCGAGCCTGCAGATGAGGCCAGTGCGACTCCTGCGCAGCAGAACGCCACAACGAAGATCCAGGTTGCAACACGCCTCATTGCTCTTCACCTCCGACGTTTCGTGCAATGCTGAGATGGGGAATCGTCGATTTGAGCGAAGAGCAAACTGCCGGCCTCAGTCTGCTCGTGGAGTTTTGCGTTTGGCCCTTAGACGTAAGCCTTGAAGAAAGGTTTCTGGCGTTGCCACGAAAAAACAGCGCGGCCGACTCGAGAAATCCTGTGTTAGAGACTGTTTTGTAGGTGGCGCGGGATCCGACGCTGATGGATCCGTGTTGGGGCGAGTGATTTCGCAAAGGGGCGAGTTTTACTCGGAACCCGCGTTGTTACTGCGGAAGCCCGCTTCAGCGGGCGCGTGCTTTCTCGTAGCGAGGTGATTTGATCACCGGCCGGAGTTGCAGCGCAAGGTTTGATTCCCGGAGTGGCACAAGACGCAGTTCTCAGCAGCCCGTGTTCAGGCCAGTGATTTCGCAGGATGGGGACTTTACTCCGAACCCGCGTTTTTAGCGTGGAAGCCCGCCTGAGCGGGCGCCTGCTTTCCCGTAGCCCGGTGATTTGATCACCGGGCGGAGTTGCAGCGCAAGGTTCGATTCCCGGAGTGACACAGGACCCAGTTCTCAGCAGCCCGTGTTCAGGCGAGTGATTTTGCAAGATGGCAATCTTCGCCCAACACCCGCGCCCTGCCACCACAACGGCCCGCTTCAGCGGGCGCCTGCTTTCCTGTAGCCCGGTGATTTGA
>CAZXXS010000096.1:0-9667 GCA_964644845.1 uncultured Cytophagia bacterium
AACACGCAAACAATCCCGGCGGATGAATCGCTAAACTCGACCCCACTCCACCAACCACGTACGGGTGAAACTGCTTCCGCCGATCCGTCCAGTCCTTCAAACCAAACGTCAACCCCGCCATCCGGGCCGTCCCGTTCATCAGGCGAACATCCCCTTCACCCGTCTCACGCCAGTGATTGCCAGGCCAAACGTACGAACATTCCCATCCCCCGCTCGGAATGTCTTCATCCTCGTGCCAAAGTTCGCCAAGCCACAGATCCTTCCGGTCTGTCAGTCCAACCCCAGCAAGCGCAACCACGTCCCAAACGAAAGTGAAGACAAACGCAGCCATCAGCAGCACACCAGCAGACAAAGCACCGACGAAGGCGCGCCGCACGCTGTTAAGAGGCTGCTTCGGCCGTCCACGCAGAGCCAACCTCATCCACCCTCCAGCCGGACCCTTCTACAGCCAAAGCCCGATTGAAAATCGATGTTTGTAGCCAAACACGTCCATGTCGGACACAGCGTAGTCGAACGAAAGTCCCACACCAAGCAGCTTGCTTCGGAAGCCGAACCCCCAATTGAAACTTCCGAGATCGTAGTTTAATTTGTAACCAATCCTCAGGGCCAGAACGTGTGCGTACCAGTACTCCGCCCCCAGGTGCATCCGTTCGGAGTAGTCCCGTGGATGGATACCATCTACGGCCACCGTCAACGTGTGAGGGCTCCCTTCCCCCAGAAAAAACTCGGACGCATCCAAAGCCATCCCGAAACGAAAAGTCAATGGGATAGGACGGTTGGCGAAATTCTGCACACTCATGGCAATGCGCAGATTCTTGAATCCCGCGTTGTAGTAGGTTCCAAAATCGTAGGCCACCACGTCGTCTTTGTTCTCGACTTCTCTCTCTCGCTCGAACTCCGTGCCCACGAACTCCCAGACACGTGAATTCCCCAGATCCTGAAATGCGTACTTGATCTGTCCTCCTACGAAGAAGCGATCTGTGATCTGATGCGCGTAGGCTAAACCAACAGCGTACTCACCAACCGTAAACGTACCGCGGCTTACGTAGCCTTCCCAGGAATGTGCATCCACCTCCGTCCGCTCAAACTCTCCGTAGTTCATGGTGATGTAGCTGACAGTGAACGTGCCCCAGCGACCAGCTGTGTAGGAGAGAGCAGCTGCTTGGTGAGAAATGTCCGCAATCCAGCTTGCTTGGTTGAAGGCGATGGCCAGGCCATTCACAAAAGCCGTCCCGGCCGGGTTGTAGAAAACGTTGTTGGGATCGCCAGCAATGGCCACGAACGCCTCGCCCATTCCCACCGTGCGAGCTCCCACCGGCAATTTTAGAAACTGCATGCGGCTCTGAGCGACCTTTTTCATCCCGTACGCGTCGGGCGCACCCACTAACACCCCCAACAGCGCGAGCACCAACAAGACATTTCCGTATCGCATGGGGAAACCCTCAGAGTTTCTGGCTCTCCACTACTTGCCAAGACGCAAACGGACCCCGAAGTACACACGGATTGGTCCACCGGTTCGGTAAATGTAGTTCTCGCCGGGCTTTTCCTTCGGCCTGACGATATGCGGTTTCTTCCAGTGGCCCACCCGATCGCCTGGTTTCAGAGAAGCGAAGTACTTGTACTGTTCGCTGCCAGGATTGTCGGAAGGGCCAGTTAACACGCTAACGTTCAGTAGCTTGCGGGCAAAGAGATTACGCACATCCAGGTAGACGTCCGCTTTGATCCAGCCGTAACCGACGGCTTTCGAAATGTAGAAGCTATTCGTGAACGTGTTGGCATACTGGAGGTTATTCCGCACGAACGGACTGTGTTCGGGGTTCCACGTGAATTTGGCACCCTCCTGCCAAAACAGAATGGCGTTCAGTCGCCAACCGGCAAAAGGTCTGAAGCCATGCCACACAGGGCCGTAGTCGTAGGGCGTGTGTAAATCGAGATTGATCAGAAAGTTCGGCGTCCAATCCCACAGCATTTCGTGCGGGTAACTGAACTTGGCGTAAGTCGACACGTTGTACGGATCCCCGGGCACGTACTTGTTCTTGTACCCTATTTCACCGCTGTTCTGCCCTCTGAACTCGGTCTGGATCCAACCAGTGACGAAGTCCCCTACGCGTTTGTACAGCCGGAATTCCCAGCCGATGATGTCCTCGTAAACCTTGTTCTCCCAGGTGTAATATCGAGCCGTCGGATCGGGTGAGAATACGTTCTGGTAGAATACCTGGCCGAGTTCGTCGCTCACGTCCTTGTAGTAGATTGCAGTGTGAATCAGGTACGTACCCATCACGGCGTGCTCGTACCCCAGCTCGTACTGAACGGTCTTCTGCGGCTTAAGGTTGGGATTGCCCCTCCATTCCATCCGGGAATTCATGAATGTGTGCGGCAGGAATCCGTAGCGGTAGGTGTTGCTCGGAGCGTTGTATGCATGCCCGTAATTGAAATAAATCTTGCTCTCTGCCGTCATGGGGTGTGAAATTCCGAGTCGAGGACTTACACGCCAGTAAACCTTACTCGGCGCCCAGTCCATGCTGTCCAGGTGCGACCAGACGTTTGGCAGGAAAAACCAATCTGAGAAGGGATTGCCGGGCTCGTAGTCTTTCGAGTTCGCATCGAACATTTCGACCCGGACACCGAAATTTCCAATCAATCCCTTCGCCTCAACCCGGTCCTGGACGTAGAATGCACCGTAACGCGGGTATTCTTTGTACCGGATAGCCCGATCTTCGTAAACGTTACGGTATTCATACCAATCCCGTTGAAGTACGTTCGTGTTGTAATACAAGCCCGTTTTGATCTGATGACGCCTGGACACCTGGCTGGTAAGATCAAAGCGGACCGTTAGGCCAGAACCTTTCGAGTGATCCAGATCCGGAGAGGAAGCGTTGAGATTTACTTTGCCGGGTTGGTCGAAGTACGCCTCACCTGGAATGACCCAACCTTCAGGGGTCTCATCCCATGCGGAGGGTCCACACCACACCTGATCCCCTTTGTAAAGAACCGTGTCGCCCCGGATGTACTGGTGTGTCTCTGGATCCCACACGCCGGGCACAAGGAGCGAGTCCGATTGGATCGTGTAGAGCTCGCCCGGGATGAACTTCACCTTCGTCGTGTCGCGCTCGGGTCCGTGACGGATGTCGTAGCGGCGACTCATCTGGTTGATCCGGACCTCGTAGAACGTGCGCGGAGACAGCGTGTGCACAAAACTCAGTCCGAAATTGTTGGTGTAGATGTCTCCCAGGTTGTAGATACAATCTCCGTAGCTTCCTCCCCCACCGGAGCGCATTACGTAGGCGTCGTTGCCGCGCTCGCGGGCCGTTTGTGCCATCCCGTATTCGTGGGCAAACATGCCCGAGAACGTTAGGCGCATGGCAGGATTGAAACGGTAAATCACCTTCACCATGCTGTTCTCTTCAAGGTAGTGGTCCCGGTATGCCGGGTGCTCGTAGGCGTAGTAATAGTGGCGATGCGAAACCATGAAGTTCATCCTTCGCAGGACGGACCCAATCAGTGGCAGATTTGCCCCGGGGAAAGGTCCGGTTAGAGTCCCGTCAAAAACCACGTCTGGCAAGTGACCTTCCCGGCGTCCGCGGTGGCGCCACCGCCAGAGTTCACGCCGCTGGTAGGGACTCCAATCGTTGCTGGAATCGCTATCGGCAAGCTTTTGCTCTGCGTAGGCAATCCAACCGTCGAAACGATCCTGTGGATTCGGGAACATGCGATGTAAACGAGATGAATCCATTGAAATGTCGCTACCGTACATGAGCCAGTATTTGTCCTCAATGTACCGCTTGGGACCTGTGTATTTGTAGGCTGGCGGATGGTATTTGATGTCCAGTGTTGCGGCGTAACGTTTACCACCTTCCTTTGTCGCCACATTGATGACACCAGAACGCAGGTCGCCGTACTCAGCGGAAAAACCTCCCGTCTCGATCGAGATCTCCTCAATCGCTGTCCTGTTGAAAGACAGAAAAGGGATGTTGAAAATGTTGTCCTTCATGGCAAAACCATCCAGGTAAGTCATAACCTGGTCGGGTCCACCGCCGCGAATCGAAATCTTGTTGTTGAACGTGTTCACGCTGACGCCCGGAGCCAAGTCCAGGATGTGCTGCAGATCATTCGTGGGCAGGTTTTCGGTCTCGTCCCCGCTGACGATAATGCGGCTCGATGGCACATCGAGTTTTACTACTTCTTTCCGCGCTGTTACAACCACTTCCTTCCCCGCAACAACCGATGGGGAGAGCGAAAAATTCACCGTCACAGTTCGACCGATTTCCACGCGCACACCGGAAATCGTTTGAGTCTCGTAGCCAATCATCCGGGCTGAAATGTCATATTTGCCAGGCGGTACGTTCACGATGAAGTAGTACCCCTCCACATCCGTAGCCGCACCCATCGGATTGACAAGGGCCACCTTTTCCCGCCCTTCCCACTTGGTCTGGATGATTACGTTCACCCCGACCAGAGGCTCACCCGTTTGAGCATCCGTGACCACACCCTTGATCTTACCACTTATCCCGGCATGCGCCACGGAAATACCCAATGCGACACAAAACATCCCGAGGACAGCAAGACGTCGGAACATCGAGTCACCTCACAAGCTTGTCATCTCGGCAGGGGAACAGGACGGTAACGTACACCGGGTGGAGAGCAGACAGGCTCTACGAGAGACGGAGCACCAAGGTAGGGATACGGGTAGCGGGAAGCCGCTTCCCGCGGGGAAAGAGCATTGAGTTGATTCGTCGTCGGCTTGCACAGCCTCATTCTCCCCTTTCTTCATAAGAACAGATTCTGGCAGGTGCCGGGAATCCCTCGGCCCACCAGAACAAAGAAAGAGAAATCCGGCTTTTCGCGCCCCCCGCTGCGCGGCGCCGATTGCAAAACCGGTTCAACCTATGTAAAAATAAATAGCCGTTCGCAATTTGTCAAGGAAAATTTCGCCCAGCACCATATTTTGACAGCTCGTTAAGAAACTGTGCCACCTTCCTGTTCTGAACGAAACAACGGCCGAACACGCCCCAGGGTGACGCGCGGGATTTCCCAGGGTTCCCGAGAATCCACCACAAACAGAGTCTTTGAAAAAGAAATCATGCGGCAGACGCCGCGTCCTGCCGGGAACTCCACTCAAACGGCCGACCCTCTCCACAGGCATCCACTGACCAAGCGCAAGGACTCTGCGTCCCGGATTTCCCTCAAAAAGCCTGCTTTGCTAAGCGACTTCCCGCAAAACAAGTCCGGTGCAAACGCCGTTTGCGAATTCACGGGCACACCACACCTTGCCTGCGCCACCTCGGGCCTCTCAGTCCCCCACGGAAACAGCCACTGGTCCGACCTCCGCCCGGGGGCGCTGCTGAATTCGTGCACAACCAGGACGGTCTCCCCTACCTGTCTCCTTTGCTTTCGCGTGCAAACCCGCTCCGCGTAAATCAGCTCTCCCATGGTGAAGCCGCACCGCAACAGACGTCCAGGACTTTCAGGGTCACACGTGACGTACGGTACCACCGAAAGGGCTTCCTCACCGAGCAATCGCCAACTTACCCACCCGCACGGACATTTGGCCTGACTGCCACAGGGATTTGGCGCGAACTCGGAAAAGATACACTCCGTTGGCCAAAGGGTCGCCTTCCTGATCTACCAGATGCCATCCCCCCGCAGGAACAAACGTCTGGCCCGACCCCACTACACCTTCCCAAGTCCAGACACGCCGTCCAGCAAGTGTAAACACGTTGATCTCGATCTCCGCATCCTGATTCACCACGATGACGAAGCCCAGTTCGCGATCCGCCGGGTTGGGGTAGGGGAGCACTTCCGAAATCGTTAAGGTTGAAGGTACCACGCGCAGCACACGCTCCAGACACCGCCGGTTCCCCGCTGCATCCTCCGCACAGATACGCAATTGATGCCTACCGAGCCTCCAATCGTTAATCTGCCAACTCAGCGTTGCCACCCCAACCCCCAAAGATCGAAGCATCTCAGCCCCGAATTGCCACGTTTGCCCTTCAGAAAGATCGCTAATCCACACGCGCGGAAGTTGTGCCGTGGAAGCACAGCCGCTGTCTTCCACAGTTACCAGAAGCCTGAAATTGCTCTTCACACGAAGTTGGCCATCCTCTTCTCCCAACCACCCTTCCGGCACCTGGAAACGGAGCAACGGTGCCGTCGTATCTCGGGCACATGGGCCTCGTAGCGTGTCTGGACGGATGACCACCGAGTCCACACACCCGAAGGCAAGGTCGGACGCTTCTGCCCCAGGTGTCCACGCCAAGCCTATGAGTCGGCCACTCGGACCGCCAGCAAGAGTGTCGGCTGTCACGAAAAAGCTCGCTTCACCCTGCCAGCTATCCAACGACAACACGCCTTCAAAAAGACTTGGTCCTTGCAAGGACACCATTCCACTGCTTGTCCGAACCATCCGAACAGCGTCGTACAGCCGGACCGCCAGGTGCCCGCCAGCCACCAAACCACTCGAATCAGACTCGGCTTTGACTCGCCGTATCCAAATCCTGTGGTGAGCATCCAGTGTGTCTGGAGAAATCTCAATCCGCATTTTGCGCCAAGGCAACGGCAGTCGGGCCAGGGGATCGCCAAGCAGAAATACGGCCTCTGTCTGATCTGGAAACCCCGTCGCGATCTTTGCACACAGCAACGCATTACCAATCGGGATGCGCCCCCGGTTTTCTGGCGCGAACAGGGCAGCCAGAAGTTGTGCATCCAAAGCTGACGAAACACCGTGCATGGTCCAGCGAGCGCAGCCGATCCAACCACCGAACCCGCCCCCACGCTTCAGTAAAGCCAACTCACCGATGCTGTCAAAGTGTGGATCATCCAGGCGAGCTGTCTCGCAAGTACCTGCAAAGGCCAAAGGCAAACGTTTCCCGTTTTGCAGCATGTCGAAATCGTCCGGGCTCTGGAAGAGAGTCTCGTGCGCGATCTGGTTCCAGTTTGCATGCCCCAGGTAGTTCACGAACACCGTGCCGTGATTCAGCTCAGAAAGGAAAGCGCGACGCGCTTCTGGACGATTCCCCACCGCGTCCCAGCGGTACATCTCGAGGTAAATCTTGTGCACGTCGAAATCCGCAAGCTCAGAAGCTCGAACCAGACTTTCTGTGTCCCTCTCAAAAACCTCATCCTCGGGTACGTACTCCCGCTTCCGGTAGGCATCGTCGGCAACGAACGTTGTTGTAACACGCCAGAGACCAACGGGTGGGTGTTTCTGCCAGGCCAGCACTTTGGCTACCAGGGCTTCAAGTTCACTCAAGGTCTTTGCTGGCAAACGTCCCACCGAAGCGTCGGGAATGCGGTCCCCGGTCCATTCGACAAACCAGTCGTCGCTGACACTGCCCCGCGACTCGTGTGAGGGGCAAACAAGTTCGCCGTTCAAACCAAGCACATTTCGAACGTCGTACGTGGCATCGCCAACGAACAAAATCCACTGTGGAGCCTTTCGCCACGACTCGAAGGCGTACCGCAGGAAATTTCGAACAGCAGCTGGGTCGACTTGACCCCAGGCAAACTGATCGTACACATCCTCCAGCGGCACGGCTTTTGTGTCCCAGCCTTGCTCGGCGCGAGCCCTCAAAAGCTTCTTGACCGCCGCTGTTTCGACCGCTGCTCTCGGAGTGATCACCAAGTAATCTGCTTCATTTTGGCCGTCTCTCAGATGGCCCCTGCGCGGGTCGCCCGCATACTTGCGAACAAACTTGGGACGCTGGATACCACGCTTGCGCTGAGCGATCAATCGCGAGGCCACACCCAGCCGGACCACGGGCAGACCAGAAACCTCTCGGGCAGGGTTGACAAGACGAGGTCGGGCCGGGTCGCCTACGTCCACAACCAGCAGGGACTCCGGCGACACCCCCTGCAGGACCACGGTCCCCTGACCAGGTGGCCCAAGCAAATCCAGACGGGTGGAAAGCGTTGCTCCGCACTCCGCCTCAACCTCGAACCAGTCCACCCCTACAATGCTACCTCGTTCGCTCGCGTACAGTCGCAGCCGATTCTGTCCCCGATGAAGGACCGGTGGCAGCGACAGCTCGAACTCCTGCGCACGCCTGAAGGCCAACTCGAGCTGCCGCACAGGCTCGCCGTTCACTGAAACCGCGACCCTGTGGTGCGTGTCCGACAAACCGACCAGGCGAAGGCGCAACACTGCTGAGTCTGGCGACGCGAGATCCGGGATCTGGAAGTCCAAGTTGCCGATCATCGAGGGAGTCAAATAGCGCCACACCCAGCCCGTTCCCGAACCTTCGGGCAACTCGCGGTCCTGTTCAAAATGCAGAAGCCTGCGCACGGTCTCGCTCGGCGTCTCTCCCGCCGACAGCGCAACTGACTCAACGGACATCCTGTTCCCCGGAGGCCCACCGACGACCACCCAAGCGACGCTGCAAGTCGTGTAAGGGTTTACCCAGTGTCGAAACCGTCTGTAATCCTCATCCCATCGCCACCCGACCGGTCCGCGGGCAACGTAGACCAGGCAGTCACCGGGACCAAGTCCTGGATCCGGTCGCCCGCTCAACAGCGTGTACGGAATCGCCTCCAATTCACGTTCCGGCTCTGAGAGATCCTCCGGAAGGGGCTCTCCGCTGCTCTCGAACACCGCGATTTCCCCCCGCGCCAGGGCCGCGCTGTCAGCACCTGCTGCCACCAAAACCTCCCACGGAACCGCCACCAGACCAGCCTGAGTCGCTTGCACCCGGAACCACTCGGCGTTCGACCAAGGATCCCCGCTGAAATTCATCCGCCGTTCAGGGATAACAGCGCTGGCGCTCAGATCTTCCGGGTTCAAAACAAGCTGCCGCAGGAAGAGTGGGGGTTTTTCCTGCCCACCAGTTTCTCCGCTTCCCTCCGAAGGATCCCGGGGTTCAAAGCGTACCGTTACCGCTACCCGTGTGGTCAACCTAACGATTCCGGACTGGGGCTCGTACCGTAGAGGACGGATTTGCACCGGGCAAAGTCGAAACCTGCGGTACAACACCGCATGGCCAAGCGCGACCTCAGGTCCCGCCTTGCGTACCAAACCAACCTGGCCTTGTCGACCGCGCAAGGATACCGTGTCAGCGGCGACTTCTACACCGCTGGCAAGGAGCACCGGCTCCGACGCCTCGACTTTGGCCAGTACTGGATCCGTTCCCTCCGGCACAGCGAGCCAAACCAGGCGCTGAGGCAGAAGCTGTTGATCGAAGGAGACCGTTGAATTGGGGAAAGAAATTCTCACTCGGGGCCGGCCGACTTCAGAATGGCCCAGCGTGTCGAGCCGGACGTTCTGCAGGGACAGCTCGAAACGTACAAGTCCAGCGCCCCGCGCCAAAACCCGAACGTCCGCGTGAAGACCAGCCCGTACACCCGTTCCGCTTGCCAAAAGTGCCAGCCCCGCAGCGAGAACCAGAGGGAAACGCGATTGTCGCCACCTCACCTGTGCAAGCTCCACCTTGTCAAATGGGTTACCCTCCGTCGCCCGCGTCGCCCGAGCGTCTGCTCAAACTTTGCTACCGTCCTGCGGCAGGACGGCCCCGTGCGGCTTCCACTTGTCGCCAATCTACCAAAGAGCCCGCTGTGTGTCAAGCCGGAACTGCTGCGTGCGTTTCCCCACGGCGAACCCTCACACACGTAACATCCTGTCGCCTCGCGAGCAAACCCACACGGAAGCGTGGGAACCAGGGGGGTCTAACCCAGCCAA